>NZ_JMCC02000117.1 GCF_000737335.2 Enhygromyxa salina
TGGTTCTGCTCGAGCTTCCGTTCACGGGCGCGCTCGCGGGCCTGTTCACGCGCGCGCTCGGCCTCGCGCTGCGCGATGGCTTGCTGGTGGGCGAGCTCCTCGGCCGAGGGCCCCGTCCACAGGTTCAGCGACGCCAGCTCGATCGGTCGCTCGCGCTCGGCCACCTCGGCGCTGATCCAGCGGCCGGTGCTGAGCTGCAGCAGCGGCGCGCTGCACAGCCGCTTGTAGAGCTGGTCGTAGCGGTCGCCGCCGCTTCGCTTGCGCTGCTTCTTGCGCTTGCGACTGCGCCGGGACTCCGACTGTCCGTAGCGCTCGTGGAGCCGCATGAACAGGCCATGCAGCGCGTCGCGCAGCTCGATGAACCTTGCGCGCTTGCTGCGATTCTTTGGCATCCCGGCCTCGCTGCGGCGCTCGAACTGCTCGATCGCCTGGCCCCACAGATCGCAGGCCAAGCGATCGAGCAGCCGCTCTTGCGCGCGCGGAATGATGGCGTGGGTCCAGTCCTCGGAGATCGCCAACCCGGGGCCCGAGATCATGCCCGCGCACCAACACAGGTCAGAGATCACGCGCTTGTCGACGACCCGGCCGTGCTCGCCGAACATCACTTGGGCCTCGCCCTTGGCCAACCACAGCCAGCCTTCGAGGCCCTCGGCGTCAACCTGGATCTGGGCGATCGTGCGGTCCGGCGGGCCCTCGGGCATGCGCGGCGCGTGGGCTTGGCGCTGGCTGATCTCGCGCGCACGCGCGAGCTCGGCCTCGAGGTCGCGGAGATCACCAAACAAGGAGCGGAGCGTGGACTCGACGTCGTCGGCGTCGAGCACCACGACGGGCCCCTCTGGTAGCTCGAGGCTGGGGCGGCGGTAGGCAAGGTAAGGGAGCGGGCCAAGCTGGCGCGCGTCGGCCAGCTCGGCCGCCGACCAGGGCTTGCGCGCGCCCGCGAACACCGGGAGCGCGGCGAGGCGCTGGAACATCACGCGGCGCTTGCCGGAGCGGGAGTCGTAGCCACCGACACCCGGGGGCCACTGCGTCAGCAGGTGCCGAACCAGCTCGGCGGCGGTCGGTTTGTCGTGCGCCCTCATGCTCGCAAAGCGAGCGGCGAGCTCGGTCATCAAGGCGTCGACCCGGGCCTGGGCGAACTCGCGGACCCGGTCGCGCTCGGGCGCCGCGACGTCGTCGTGGGCGGCGTTGAGCTCGAGCGTGTCGAACTCGAGCGCGCCCACCAACGCGAGCGGCCGCGCGGGGAAGTCCAGCAGCGTGACCTCGCGGGAATTGGTGAACACGCGGATCTTGCTGCGCTCGATCGACTTTGGCGGCTCGATCGAGACGCCAAGCTCGCCGCGGACGCCGGGTTCGTCGATCGTGATGGCGACCAAGGTCGAGCCCCGCGCAACCCGGATCTCCGAGATCGTGCGGCGGCGAATGAAGCGAGCGCGACCGAGCAGCCAGTCGCTGACTTGCTCGAGCGACTGGCCGCCAAGCAGCGCGGTGAGCAGGCGATGCTCGATCGGGTCGAGGCTCAGGATCTCGAGCTCGGTGTCGGGCAGCGAGTCGAGCGAGAAGTCCTCGCCGACGAAGCTGATCGGCTGCCCGGCGGCGATCCGAACGAAGAGCTGATCGAGCGTGATGGCCCGCGTTCGGGCGGAGCGCCCGCGGGTGGCGGCGCCCTCGAGCCGATGAAACATGCGCAGCTCGAGCAGCTTGGCGAAGGTTGGGAGCAAGGCCCGGCGCAGCGCGGTGAGATCTTGCTCGGCGCTGGTTGGCCGCCGAGAGGCACGCCCAAGTCGCTCGCTCACGGCGGCGGCGGTCGGCAGCTGCTTGCGGCTGCGGAGGTGTCCCAGCGCCCGGTCGATGTCACGCGCCGGATACTGCTCGAGCAGCTCGAGCAGGCTCCCCAGCTCGATCACCGCATCCCCGGCGGCGAGCCGCTCACGCAGCTGCACGAAGGCCTGGGCGAGCCCACCCGAGCCAAGCACTACACCCGGGACCATCGCGAGCCACCACCACTCGCAGCGCTGGACGGCGTGGGGGCTGGTGCGCACGCGGTCGAGCTCCCGCTCGATGAGGCCCACGAGGCCACGCAGCAAGATCGGCCGCAGCGCCTGTGGATCTGCGAGCGCGGCGAAGCTCGGCGCGACCTCGAGCTCGTCACTCTCGACCCAGGCCGTGAGCCCCGGCAGCGGCAGCGTGATCTCGGTGCGACACAGCGCGCGACCGCGGTGGTAGACGTCGACGGCGGTGCGGCCCTCGCTGGCGGCCGTGAACGCGAACTCGGTCAGCCCCAGCTCGCCCCGCTGTTGGGGCAGTTGGGACTCCAGCTCGACGCTGCGCAGGGCTGGCCGGGACAGCGCCAGCGGCTGCTCGGGGCGCTCGAGAAAGCTCGCGCGGCGGCGCAGCCACGCCAGCCGCTCGGCGAAGGGATCGAGGACGTCGTTGCCGATCAGCTGCCGCAGCACCTCGCGGTCGGCCTTCTCGAGCCACAGCACCTCGGTATCGAGCTTGGGCAGCGGATCCGCGCCGTGGTCGGCACCCGGCTCGAGCCACGCGATGCGCTTGCCCAGTGCGTGCTGGGCAGCCAGCTCGGCCAGTGAGCGGGGGGGGCCTTCGACGCTGGGGAACAGCGGCACCCGTGTGAGCGGGTGCTGGGCTTCGGTTGGTTCGCCCAACGCCCAGATCGGCGTGATCTTGCCGCGCGCGAGCTCGCGCTGGGCCTGCTTGCGCTTGAACCCAAACGCCGCCAAGAACGCGAGGCCATAGTCCGACTGGCAGACCTCTCGTACATAGGTTCGCACCAGCGCCCGCAGCTCGGTGTGCTGCACCGTGATCGCGCCGCCGTCAGCGAGCTTGGTGAGCGCGCGCTCGAGCGCCTCGAGCACGGCCACCAGCGCCGCCGCGAGCATCGGCGTTGGTTGGGCGTCGTCGTAGCTGTCGTTGGGGGTGAAGTCGGCGCTGACGACCGCACACAGGCCAGGGAGCGGGCGATCGAGGGCGTGCTCTCGCAGCAGGCAGCCCTCGGTGACGAGCCGCAACCAGCTGTCGTGGTGGCCGAGCGAGCGCAGGCCGACCTCGCCGCGGATCATTGTGGGTTCTTGGCCCGCTCGCTCCTGGCCCAGATACTCGGCCGAGATCGGCTCGCGGACCACGTGGTAGCCGTCGCCAAGCTCGGGCAGGTGCCGCCGTGTCATGAACACCAGGCGCTTCTCTTGGCGCGCGGCCTCGCGCCGCAGCGCGCTGGTGTAGTCGTGCATCTGCGCGCCAAACAGCTGATCGAGCAGCTCCGCGATCGGGCCTGGGGGAGCGAACAGCACGAAGGGCACGTCGACCGGCGCGAACGGAAAGTCCTCGCTGGCGTGGCGGATCGGCTCGTTGGACTCGATCAGCGCGCGGGTGCTGATCGGCGCGGCGCCGATCACCGGCCACAGCGGGACCTCGGCGACGGCAGCGAACACAGGGTCCTTGGCGAGCGCGCGCCCGAGCTTGTCGGGCGCCCGCTTGTGCAGCCACGCGCGCAGGGTCTCGTCAGCCCACTCGGGCGCGGCCCCGGCCACGCGCCGCTCGGCGAGGCGCAGGATCATCTGATCCTGGGCAAGGATGATCGCGTCGATGACCGCGAGGTAGCCCGGGTCATGGAGCAGCTTGGTCTGCGACACGTCCTTGCCAAAGCGCGGGCTGTCGACGATCGCGTCGAAGCCCGGGACCGCGCGAAAGTTGACCGTCCGGCGCTCCATGAACACGCCGTTGGACAGCAGCGAGGCGCCGGGCTCGTTGAACGTGTCCTGGCCGGGGTCGGCGAGCAGCCCCAACGCCGCGCGGCCGATCGTGACGCCCTCGTCGACGACGTCGACCTGTGTCCACGACTCGCCCGCGAACTCCATGGGGCCCGAGATCTGCTTGCCGTTGACGAACACGGGGATCCGCGACCAACGACAGCGCTCGCGCAGCAGCGTGACCTCGGCCAGGGTGTCGCCCAGGCTGCGAAAGAACTCGACGATCAGCCCGGGCCTGAACCGATCTTTGACGTGAATCCAGTTACCGGGGGGCTGCCCGGTCACGCGCGAGACTTCGTCGGGCTGATCGGGGCGCAGCTCGAGCGCGGTCCCGGTGCCGTCGGCCGCCACGCTCACGACTCGCGCAAACTTTGGGTTGAGCGCCATCGCCGAGTTGAGGGCGAACGCGAGCTGCTGTAGCCCACGCAGGCGCTGCAGCTCCTCGACCAGGTCTGTCGCCTCGGCGCTAGCGAACAACGACCCATAGATGTTCTCGAGCTGCTCGTAGCTGAACACCGCGCCCTCGAAGCGCAGGTGCAGATCATCGCTGTCAATCTCGAACTCGAGCTGGCGCGCGCCGCTGGTGGACGCGGCCTCGACCAGCAACAGCACGTAGCAGTGGGGATCCGCGAGCTGATACTGGCGCAGCTTCTCGCGGGCCTTCTCGGGATCGATCGTGAACCCGCCCTTGGCCTCGAGCTGCCCCTCGGACATCAGCTGCTCGACGAGACTGCTCATGCTTGGACACCTCGCCGCAACAACCGGTGATCGTGGGTGAGCACCGCGAGCGCCTCGTCGATCTTGGCGTCGAGCCGGGTGCCCAAGAAGAAGGCCTTGACCGCGAGATACGCGGCGAGCTCGGGTTCGGACTGGGCGAGCCCGGCGATCGTGCGGATGCTGGGGTGGTCGGCGTTGAGCACGACGACGCGCCGGCTCGAGAGCAGCCCGGTGCCAAGCTCGCCAGCGTCGTCGACCAGCGTGGCTTCGCCAAACTCCGCCTGGGTGATCGCCACGCGATCGGCGACGGCGGAGTCGGGGTAGTCGAGGTGACCCAGGCGCACCCCGCCAAGCTTGGCCCCCCACGCGTCGAGCAGCCGGGCGACCTGCGAGGCGAGTACCTGCCAGCGCGTGGCCTCGTCGGTGTTGTTCGGCGGCAGCGCGGTGCACCAGCGCGTGACGTGGGTGACCCGGGGCGCGATCGCTTCTAGCAACGCCGCACCGCGCTCACAGTCCTTGGGCAGCAGCACCAGCGTCGCGCCGTCACGCTCGAGCAGCTCGGTCAGCGGGCTCGCGACCCGGGCCACGATGACCTCGCGTCGCTTGGGCCTGCGCAGCGGTTGCCACCCGACCCACGCCCCGCTGGGGCTGCGAAACAAAGCGGAGTTGGGCGGCTCGGGGACGGCGTGCTTGGCCTGTTCGTGAAATCGCGCGGCGGCCCACAAGTGCTCGAGCCACGCGTGATCCTGGTCGGGCCCGTGCTCGGGCCCGTGGTCGGGCCCGTGGTCGGGCCCGTGGTCGGGCCCTTGCTCGGGACCGTGCTCGCGGATCGCCGCGTCGAGCTTGGCGAACACCTGCTCGCACAGCTCGCCCGCGATCAGCTCGTTGACGGCGGCCATCAATTTGTCGAAGCGAGCGTCGCGGATCACGTCGTCGCGGGTGAGGGTGTGCTCGAGCTTGGCCGACGAGGCTTTGAACGCGATCCCGGGGATCGCCTGATCCAGCCCGTCTTCGACCAGGGTCAGGCCGCGGTTGTAGAAGCCCGCGAAGCCCTGGCCGTCGAGCGGGTGGCCGACGACGATGATCTCGTTGTCTTGCTCGCGGCGGACCTTGCAGGGCGCGCTCAGATCGATCGCTTCGTTGATCAGCTCGCCGTCGACGCGAACCTCACCGCCAACGTGCTTGCACCAATAGCGCACGACCTCGGCCGCGCGGGCGCGGAACGCCGCGTACTCGGCCTTGGTGGCTGGCTTGAAGATCGAGATCTTGGTGCCCTCGACGGGCTGATCCCGGCGGATCAGCGAGAACCGGCGCTGCTCGTCAAACACCACGCGCCAGTGCTCGCCGTCGCGCGAGGTGTCGATCGAGACCGCGGCCGGCTGGATCGCAAACACCGAGACGAAGCCGATCCCGAACTTGCCGATCTTGGTCATGTCCCCGTCTTTGGTCGACGAGAACAGCCGCGTGAGCCGGGTGTCGATGATCTCGCGGTTCATGCCCGCACCCCAGTCGTCGACGTGGATCGTCATCATCCCGCGCTCGTACTCGAACCACACCTCGACCTCGTCCGAGCCTGCGTCCAGCGCGTTTTGGATCAGCTCGCGGAAGCAGGCCATCGCGTCCGAGAACTGGTTGACGAGGCGATCGAGCGCGTCGTCGACGGACAGTGGTTCGGGCTGAGCCACGGGCTCCGCGAGGATAGCATTGTGACCCGCTCGGGCGAGCGTTCTCGCCTGCTCGCCGGACTGTCTCTGGTTCGGGCGACCGGCATACTGCGAGCCCCGAACGACAACGGCAGGAGCGGCCCCAGATGGGCCTGGAGTCGTGAATTCAGGCTGATCGGCATGCCGGCCGACGGGGCAGCGGACGGCTGCGACATCGCCCGCCGCGTCGCGGTGGGGTACGTCTGCAGGCATGCGATTCGCCTCGCTCCCGATCACGCTCCGGCAGCTGCAGTACGCGTGCGCCGTGGCGGAGCAGCGCAGCTTTCGAAAGGCGGCGGCCCTCTGTCATGTCTCGCAGCCGTCGCTGAGCGCCCAGATCGCCGAGCTCGAGCGCATGCTCGAGGTTCAGCTGTTCGAGCGAGACCGTCGCGGTGTGCTGTTGACGCGGGCGGGTGAGGCGGTGATCCCTCGGGCCCGCGCGTTGCTGCTCGCGGCTGACGACGTCGTCGACATCGCCACCCGACACGCCGATCCGCTCGCGGGCTTGCTGCGCGTCGGGGTGATTCCGACGATCGGGCCGTACTTGCTGCCGGACCTCGACCCGGCTCTGCGCGAGGCGTTTCCCAAGCTGCGCTTGCAGTGGACCGAGGACAAGACCGAGACCCTGGTAGGCATGCTGGGCGCGGGCGATCTCGACGTGGCGCTGCTGGCCCTCGAGGCCGAGATCGGCGAGCTCGAGTACGCGAAGGTTGGCGAGGATCCCTTCGTGTTGGCGGCCCCGCGCGGGCACGCGTTGGCGGCCCGACGCAGCGCGGTGACGCTCGAGACGCTCGCGGACGCGAAGGTGTACCTGCTCGATGACGGCCACTGTTTTCGCGAGCAGGCCGCGGATCTGTGCGCAGCCACGGGGGCCGAGCAGCAGGAGTTTCGGGCCACGAGCTTGACGACCTTGGTCCAGCTCACCGGCAGCGGCGACGGCGTGACGATCCTTCCCTCGCTCGCGGTCGAGGTCGAGAACCGCCGGGCGCAGCTGGTGATCCGAAAATTCCGCCGGCCCGCGCCGCGGCGAACGATCGTGTTCGCGTGGCGGCGGGGCTCGGCGTTGGCGGACTCGCTGCGCGAGCTGGCGGATCCGGCCCGGCGGGCGCTCGCGGTAGCGACCCGCGGCGGCTGACCTAACGCTGCGCGAGCTGGGCCAGCGCCGCCTGCACGCCTTCGGCGTAGGCCGGATCTGCGTGGCCAAAGTGCGCGAGCTGGCGGTCGATGATCGGCTTGGGCACGCCGACCATCGCCTCGGCGATGTTCATGAACAGGCGCTGCTTTTGCTCGGCGTCGAACAGCCGAAACAGGTCGCCGGCTTGCGAGTAGTCGTTGTTGCCCGCCCGGTGATCATGCCGCGCGCCAGCCCCTTCGAGCGCCAGCGGGGGCTCGTCGTGGGCGTGATCCTGGGTCGCCCCGCCGAAGCTATTGGGCTCATAGTAGGCGTCCGGGTTGCCGGTCTTGGCCTCGAAGAAGCGCATCGCGCCGTCCTTGTGATAGTGGTGAACAGGACACTTTGGCGCGTTGACGGGCAGCGCCTCGTAGTGGGTGCCAAGCCGATAGCGGTGGGCGTCGGCGTAGGCAAAGATCCGAGCCTGCAGCACCTTGTCGGGCGAGAACCCGATCCCTGGGACGATGTTCGAGGGCGAGAACGCGGCCTGCTCGGCCTCGGCAAAGTAGTTGTCGAGGTTGCGGTCGAGCTGCAGCACGCCAACGTCGATCAAGGGATAGTCCGCGTGGGGCCAGACCTTGGTCAGATCAAACGGGTTGTAGGGTGTGGTGGCGGCGTCGGCCTCGGGCATGACCTGGATCTTCAGATCCCAGCGCGGGAACTCGCTGCGCTCGATCGCACCAAACAGATCCTCCTGGTAGCTCTCGCGGCTCTTGCCGATCACCTGCTCGGACTCGCGGTTGGTCAGGTGTTGGTGGCCTTGCTGGGTCTTGAAGTGGAACTTGACCCAGTGCCGCTCACCAGCTGCGCTGATCAGCGAGAAGGTGTGCGAGCCGTAGCCGTTCATGAATCGCGGGCTGGTTGGGATCCCGCGATCCGAGAACAAGATCGTGACTTGGTGCAGGCTCTCGGGTGACAGCGACCAAAAGTCCCACATCGCGGTGGTGTTGCGCAGGTTGGTCTTTGGGTGACGCTTCTGGGTGTGGATGAAGTCGGGGAATTTGAGCGGGTCGCGGATGAAGAACACCGGGGTGTTGTTGCCGACCAGATCCCAGTTGCCCTCCTGGGTGTAGAACTTGAGCGAGAACCCGCGAACGTCACGCTCGGCGTCGGCGGCTCCTTGCTCGCCAGCGACGGTCGAGAACCGGGCCAAGATCGGCGTCTGTTCACCAACCTTGGCGAACAGCTTGGCCTTGGTGTAGCGCGTGATGTCGTGGGTGACCGTGAAGGTCCCGCGCGCGCCCCAGCCCTTGGCGTGCACGACTCGCTCGGGGATCCGCTCGCGGTTTTGATGGGCCAGCTTCTCGAGCAGCTGGTAGTCCTGCATCAACAGCGGGCCGCGGGGGCCGGCGGACAGGCTGTTTTGGTTGTCGGAGATCGGGGCGCCGGCGGTGGTGGTCAATTTGGGTTGCGTGCTCATGTCGGTGATCCAACCTAGGCGCGCCCGACTGACAGGACCAATACAACGTTTGATATGAGGTGATAGCCTGTGGCTATCACATGCACGAGCTAGTCGGAGCGGCGACGGTGCTTGCGTTTTCGCCGGCTCGCGCGCGCCGGCGCGCTGGCCAGCTCGGTCGGCCCACGCCAGCGTCCGTCGTGCTCGACGCAGCCAAGCGCCCGCGCGAGCGCGGGCAGCTCGTCGACCGGAACCCCGGCCTGCCCGGCCAAGCTGGTTGGCAACTCGAAGCCGGGCTCGCCCGCGTCGGCGGCCGCTCGCGCCAGCTCGCGCAGCGAGGCGTCAACCCGCTCGACGATGTCGGCCCGCAGCGCCCGGGTCCCAAACACCGGGAAGCCCAGGGCCGTGTAGGCGTTCGGATCAACCTCGGGGTTGGGCACCAGCGCGACGGCCTTGGGCGCGGGCACGTCGACTCGCACACCGCGGGGCAGCGCGGCGTCGATCAACAGGGCCCGGACCCGCGGGGCGTCGCCACGCAGCAGCTTGGGCAGCCAGATCATCCGCGCCCCCATGCGCACGCCAAGCCTGGTGAGCAGGTTGTGATCGCGCCCGGCCAGGCGCTGCAGCTGCGGCTTCGCGGCGTCGCGGTGGATCGTGCCCAGGCCCTGCTCGAGCTGGTAGATCAGCCCGCGGGCGTCGCTCGACAGCTTGTCGACGGCGGGCTGGCGCAAGGGGGCGAGCAGCTCGTTGACGAGGTCGCGGGCCCAGGCGATCAACCGCCGTTGGATCCGGGCCCGGGCCCCAGCGCCAAGCGCCTCACCGATCGTCAGCGCGACCTCGGGCCGGACCAGATCCACGCCGCGAACGAGGTGGCCAAGCTCGAGCGCGCCGTCGCGGATCGTGCCCCGATCATCGACGACAAAGCGCTCGTGCGGCGCCTCGACCAACGCTTGGACCCACGCGTCGTCGCGCTCGCCGGCTCGCAGCTCGGGCGCGAGCTCGACCTCGAGCAGCTTGGCGAAGGGCCCCGCGGCCACGGCCTCGCGGTCGATGCTGACCGGCCGCCGCTTGGGTTGCTTGGGTTGCCGCGGCTGGCGGGGGCTTTGGTGGGCAGGCGGCCCGCGACGCGACTCGCGTTCGACGAAGCGGGCGACCAAGCGCTCGTGCAGCGCGTCGCTGAGCCGATCCTCGACCGCCCGCGTGCGCCCCTGCCAGTGCTCGGCGTCCACGATCCAGGCCCGGTGATTGCTGACGTAGGTCCACGTTCGCACGAACGCGATCCGCCCCATCAGCACATGAATGTCGCCGTCGGTGTCGTCGATCCGCGCGATCCGTTGGTTCATCCAATCCGGGTCCAGGCGCCCGCGCGGGCTGGTCAGCTGCACGTAGATCTGGGTCAGCAGGTCGACGTGGCCATCGAGCGCGAGCTTGCGAAAGTCGGGGATCTGGCACACCTCCCACAGCAGCTCGACGGCGGCCCGGCCCTTGGCGCGGGCCTGGATCTGCTCGCGCGCAGCGAGCTGAACCAGCGTGTCAAAGTCCTCGGCTTGGCGAACCAGCTCGAGCAGCTTGCGCGGCGGCCGTTGCTTGAGCGAGGCGATCAGCGCCTCGACCGAGCGGAAGTCCAATTGCGAGGCCGTCGTCCGCCACACCACCCGGCTCACGTTGGCGAAGCGGTGGGTCTCGATCGCGTCGACGAGCTGAGCCCCCAACGCGGGCAGCGGCGCGAGCGTGCAGAATTGGCCGTCGTTGTGGGCGCGCCCCGCCCGGCCGGCGATCTGGGCCAGCTCCGCCGGCTCGAGCTCGCGCAGCTCGTGCCCGTCGTACTTGCGCAGCGAAGCGAACGCGACCATGTCAACGTCCATGTTCAGGCCCATCCCGATCGCGTCGGTCGCAACCATGTAGTCGACCTCGCCCGCTTGATACAGGGCGACCTGGGCGTTGCGCGTGCGCGGTGACAGGGCCCCCAGCACAACCGCCGCCCCGCCCCTGCGCTGGCGCAGGCGCTCGGCGAGCTCGTAGACCTCGTTGGTCGAGAACGCCACGATCGCGGTCCGCGGGGGCAGGGCGCCCAGCGACATGCAGCCCGCGCCCCGCAGCTGGCTGAGCCGTGGGTGTCGATCGATCGTCGCGGTCGGGACCAGCTGCTCGATGATCGGTCTGATGGTCTCGGCGCCCATGAACCAGGTCTCGCGGGTGCCCCGGGCGTGGAGCAGGCGATCCGTGAACACGTGGCCGCGCTGGCGGTGGGCCGCGAGCTGGATCTCGTCGACCGCCAAGAAATCAACCTCGCGCTCGACGGGCATCGACTCGACCGTGCACACCCAGTAGTCCGGTCGCGCCGGGATCCGCTTTTCTTCGCCGGTGACCAGCGCGACCCGGGACTCGCCGACCCGCGCGCTGACGCGATCATAGACCTCGCGCGCCAGCAGCCGCAGCGGCAGCCCGATCATGCCGGTCCGGTGCTCCAGCATCCGCTCGATCGCCCGATGGGTCTTGCCGGTGTTGGTGGGCCCCAACGTAGCGACCACGCCCACGCCGGGGATCCCGGGTGTGATGCCGTGGCCGTGCATGACCGCAAGGTAGTCCAGACTCGCTGTGCGCGGGGGGCGGACGTTCTATGGTCACCGCATGCACGCTCTCGACATCGCCGATCAGACCGGGCCCATCGTCGTCACGCTGATCTACCTGGCGCTCTACTACGCGTTTCAGATCCGCCAGCTGCAGGTCAAGACCAGGCTTGGGCGCGAGTACCTCGCCCGCGGCGAGAAATTCGATCGCTACTTTAGCCAAGATCGCGAAATGCTGGCGGCCGACCGAACCCAGCTCAACATGCTCGAGCACATGCCGCCGTTTCTGGCCTTGTTCTGGCTCAACGCAGTGTTCGTGGGGCCCGGCGGCGCGACGATCGCTGGCGGCCTCTACGTCGCGGCCCGGGCCCTGTATCCCTTGGTGCTTGGCCGGCGCCTGGGTCGGGGCATCCGCGCGCAGGTGTTGATCTCTACAGGGACCGGGTACGCGGTGCTGGCCTACTTCATGGGGGCGCTGGTCTGGCAGCTGCTGGCCTGATCGGGGTCCAGACAAAAAATTGGGGGTCGCGGTGACGCCTTGTCGCTTGGCCGGTGTTGGAGGAGCGCAATGTCTGACTTCATCCAACTCCTCTCTTCCCTTTCTTTGCGCCCTCAGCCCGGATCCTCCTTGCGGTATCCCATGCGATTGGGCGCGCTGGGCCTGCTCGCGGGGGTTGTGGGTGCCTGCACGATCACCGTTGGCGACGGCAACTGGTCCGACGGCGTCGAGGAGTGCTACGACGAGTACGGCGACTGCATGGATGACATCGACGGGCCCGGCGACATCGCCGTCTGCGACGCCCTGCTCGACACCTGCCTCGAGGCTTGCGACCGCGAGCACGGCTATGGCGACGATGGGCACGACTCGGGTAGTTCGGGTAGCTCGGGCGACTCCGGGGACTCTGGGGATGGGGACACCGACGAACCGGACGACGGCGACGGGGATCCGCCTCCGCACGACGATGACGGCGGCGACGGGGATGGCGACGGCGACGGCGATGGGCCCGATCCCGCGTGCTTCGAGATCCACGCCTCGTGTATCGATCTCGCCGAGACGATCCAGGACGTCGAGGCCTGCAACGCGCTATTCGACAATTGTGTCGATCCGGGTCCGTGCGAGAGCTGCGAGGAGCCCGGCTGCCCGCAAGATCAGCTCGACGCGTGCGTGAGTGGCTATGCCAACTGCGCGGAGCAGGCGACCACGGCCGAGGATGTGTTTGTCTGCGAGGGCATGTTCGACGGTTGCATTGGGGAGTTTGACGTCGAGCTGTGCCTGCCCAATTACGATGACGAGCTGGTGCTCGCGTGCCTTGGGCAGCACGATCTGTGCGCGGCCTGTGCCGACGGGCCGGAGGAGCTCGCGGCGTGCAAGACCACGTTTGATAATTGCCTGGAAGGCTAGCTAGCTAAGAAGGCGGTGGAGCTGCGCGAGGGGCTGCTAGCCCTTCGGCGGGTTGGGGAAGTTTCGCAATGATGGCGCGGCCTTGGCCCGCATCCCGCCGTGATCGTTGGGCTTCTTCATACCGTGTGGTCCCGGCGGGTTCGGGGGTGGAGCCTGCTGCAGCCGAGTCACAGCACAAGGGCAGCACCGGTTCTTGTCGGCTGAGCGGTGGCGGGGTGCGGACAGGCAAGGGCGTGATCCTTGCACAGAACGCGTCGTCGCTCGGGCCGCGGGATGGACTGGCGACGGCGCCGTCGAGAGGTAGACTCGTCGCTCGGCCGCTCAGTTCTGCCACGAAATGTACTCGCATCGACCTGTGAATGCCAGTCCGCCCACCGACGACGCGACTCGGCGTAGGGGCACACCTGATCGGGTCTGGCCTCCGACGCGCTCGCGGAGGTCTCAATATTTATGGTGAGCCAGAACGTCCGACTCCCATCAGTTTTGGTGGATCTTCTTGGCCTTGCAGACCAATGAACTCGAGCCTTCGACGGTCACCTTGCTGCCCTTGAGGACGATCTTGCCCCCACTCTCGAGCGTGAGACTCGACGATCCACACTTGAGCTCGATCTTGTCGGCGGCGGTCAGGATCAACGTGCTGCCCGCGTTGGCATTGAAGGCCGCGCCAGAGGCCAGGTCGACGTTCGAGCCAGCCTGCGCGCTGAAGTTCGACCCGGCATCGAGGCCCACGTTGGTCCGTGCAGACCCAGAGATGTTGGCGGCGCTCAGCCCATAGTTGCCGACCACGGTCTCGGTGCTCATCCCACCCACTGCCACGGTCTTCAAGCCACCTATCTCCTGCGACATGAGCCCGCCGACCATCGTATTGAACATGCCGCCAACCGTCACCGACATGAGCCCGGTGACAGTGGTGCTTTTGGCCGCGCCGACTGTCTGTGACGCGTTCGCGCCAATTGCCTGCGTCATGTTGGCCCCCACCGTCTCGCTCAGGTCCGCACCGACGCCGATCGTCTGGTTGACGCCGATCGTCACGGTCTGATCCGTCCCCACGTCGAGGCTCATGGCTGCGCCGATCGTCTCCCTGTGGTTGGAGCCGACACAGATCGTCTTGTCGACGCCGACGTCCTCTGACTGGTTGTTGCCAACGGTCTTGCTACGATCACGGCCGACGCTCAATATCTCGTCGTTGCCGGTGCTCTTGGAGGTATCGTTGTTGATCTCGACGAGCCAGTCTTTTTGGCCGTGGATGTAAATCTCCTCGGCGCCAGCAGCATCTTCGAAGCGCAGCTCGTTGCTGCCGCTGCCGCCCGGTGAGGAGTTGGTGCGCCAGCCGCTCTGGGTCACGTTGTCGGGCAGCGAGAACGGAGGCTCGTGCGCGCCGTTGTAGACGCAACCGGTGACCAGCGGCCGATCCGGGTTGCCATCGAGGAACTCGACGACGACCTCCATGCCGACCCGCGGGATGAACTGCGCCCCCCAGCCCCCGGCGGCCCAGCTTTGTGCGCAGCGGACCCAGCACGAGGCATCGGCAGCGTAGCTCGGCTCCTCCTGCCAGTGGAACTGGACCTGGATCCGTCCGTACTCATCGGTGTGGATCTCCCCATCACCGACGACGGTCGCGGTCTGTGGACCGCGTGTGTAGGGCTTGGGCGTGTGGAGGAGCGGTCGGATCGGCCGCTCGAAGGGCACGCACTGGAATTCGTTGGTGTAGATGGCGGAGTTGGTGCCCAAAGACCCGGCGTAGCCGGGCCCACCGTGGTGTCTCACCTCGAGCACGATATAATCGTGCGGAACGCCGTCGGCGCTGTGGGCGTCGGTCGTGAACCTCAGTCCCGGACGGAGCCCGACGGCGTTGCTCTGACCCCACGCCATGTTGCCCGGTTGCGCCAGGGCCTCGCTGAGATCGACGCTGCGCAGCTCGAGATCGTCTTGTTCGAAGCGGCGGTGACTGTGGCTGTAGACCTGGCGAATGATCCCCTTCGGGTCGCCCTCGCCATGTGCTGTGGTCAACAGCTCGGTGGGGTGTCGCCAGTCGTAGTCACGCCGTAACACCTTGGTGCTCGTCAGGCGCTGTGACCACTCGAGGCCCTGCAGCGACTCGAATTCGGTCAGTTCCGGCGATCCAGTGATAAGCGGAAAATTCGGCCCCCCGTCGACATTCTCGGCGGCCGGGTACTGATCGTTGGTTTCACACAAGACCAGGACCTCGTGACCCGCGCCCAGATCATGATTCCAATAGTAGTTGATCCCCTCCTCCTCCAGTAGCCGGCGTACGAAGTCGTAGTCGGACTCCCGATATTGAACACAGTAGCGGCGCGGGCTCGTGCCGCGCGAGTGCACGTCGCAGCGCAGCGTCCGGCCGTAGTCACCGAGCGCAGCGTCGAGCACCTCGGTGACGATGTCGATGACAGAGGTCTCCTGCCATATCCGCGAGTGGCGGCGATACTCGGCCAGCTCGAAGGCCGAGACACCGTGCACCCGGACCAGGCCGCGGTGCTCGGCGTGACCACGAAAGTCAACGCCGAGCACCACCGCATAGACGGAGCGGCCCAGGGCCCCCGGTCGTTGCATTGAAAGCTCGACGCTCGAACCGAGCAGCTCTCCGAGTTCGGGCAGGGTCTCCGCCGCGAGCTCGAGTGTCAGCTCGGATCGTCCGTTGAGCGCCTCGGTGAACTCGTAAGACAGCAGCTGCCATGCTGCCTCGGGTCCACCTTGGAAGCTAACCATGTATTCGACTTGCGATATTGTTGCGATCATCTGGCATCCTCGGAGAATCATACAAGTAATGCTTCGTGGCCAGTGACCGCCCGGGTCGTCGACCGGCGGCAAGCTTGGCGGGCCAGAGTACGAACCTTCACTCCGGCTTTGGGTTGAGCTGGGCGAGGGCTTGGCGGCCCGGCGTAGCAATGGATTCGAGGGTTCCGGGATCGAGCAGGCAAGCCGCGCGAAGCGAGCCTTCGCTGCCGAGTTCGACCATGCAGCGGTGGCCGGGGGCGTCGCCCAGGGTCATGTCATTGGCGGCCAGGATCAGGGCCAGGGGGCCGGAGGCGGCGCCGAGGTCTCCGGTCTCGGCTTGAGCGAACACCGTGGGTAGCTTGTTGCGTCTGGTTCGGTAGACGCGCAGGTGGGCGTGGGTGAGCTCCCAATCGTAGTAGCGCTCGCCGTTGGCGTTGGTGCAGATGAACGCGACGTTGTGTTCGTGGGCGTTGGCGTCACGGACTGCGGCCTGGACGGCTTGGTGCAGCCCCTCGCCGCTCGAGTGTTTGGGTCCGAGGGTGGTGTCGGGTTCGCTGCCGAGGCCGACACCGAGGATGCGTCCGCGCACGGGGGCGCGGATCGACCCGCCCGCGCGACCGAGCAGCAAGAAACTCGCGCCCTCGGCGGGGTACATGCCGTGAGGCTGCGTGTCGCCGTGGATCCGCTCGAAGGCGTGCAGTCGATCGATCTCGACGATACCGAGCAGTGAGTCGACACCGCCGATCGCTACGCGCTCGGTCCCGCCAGCGTCGAGCAGCTCGCGCGCGCGCAGGAGCGCGACGCCCAGGGCCGCGGGTCCCCCCTCGAACCAGCACGAGCGTGGCGAGCGAGTCAGGCCGACGCGATCGCTGATGCTGGCGAGCAGCTCATCGGCGTCGACCTCCTCGAACTCGCCTCGCCAGCGCGCCTCATCGGGTAGACACAGCAGCAAGGTCGTCGGGTCCGTGCCCGACTCGGCCGCGAGGCACTCACCGAGCGCGCGGGCGCCCATGTTCGCCAGCCAGTCGAGTTTGGTCAGCTGCAGACCGAGGGCTGCGGGGATCCGCGCGCCGAGGCGCGGCTCGTCGAGTGGGAGCCGCTGGTACACCGGCTCAAACCGGCTCACGCCCGCACGGATCGCAGCGCAGGTCTGCCTGCTGTCGAGGCCGATCGGCGTGACCGCGCCCCAGCCGTGGATCAAGAGTGGATGTCGAGTGCTCATGGGGCGAAACAAGGACGGCTGAGGTCGGCGCCACCAAGGCCACGCAGATCGACGTGTCGCTTGCTGCTCGCGCGCGCCCGCAAGCATCCAGGTGTCAAGTGACCGACATCGATTTGTACGAGGGGCACGCAGTTGCGTGGGAGCGGCATCAGAAGGCGGGCGGTCAGGATCAGCTCGCGCGCCTCGGGCAGCAATTCCAGAGTGTCCACGCGCAGCTGGGTCTGCTCGCTGCGGTCGCGGTAGAGCAGGTGTACCGGTACGTCGAGGCGGGGCACTCGAAAGTGCCATGGACCACCGCCGGGCCTCATGTTGACGATCACGCCCTGCTCGTTTCCGATGAGCTGCTCGAGGCGCTGGTCCTCGGGCGCGGCCTGGTCGTGAAGCGCGTGATAGTCGTCGGGCAGCAGCGGCCAACGTCGCCCGAGCCAGGCGTCGTCGTAGGTCCCGGCCCACTTCGCGCGCGGTTGCCAGCTGCGCGCCACGACCCCGAGCCCGACTGGTGGTGGACGCTGGCCACGGTGCACGAGCGGGTGACGAGGATCTTCGATGTTGGGCACCCGAGGATCCGCGCCCATCCCGACGCCGACCGGATTGCGAACATCCTGCTCGCCGCCGAAGGCCCGCTCCCATGTGAGCGGCAGGCTCATGAAAGGCGCCGGTCGACCGGGCTCCAGCGCCATCCAGCTGCGCTCGCCATGGACGGCAACGCGCTTGTGTAGGGAGCCCAGGCCGAGCTCCACGATCACGCGCCCAGCGGGTCGGCCGCCAGGCGCGTGCGCCGAGCCCTCGACCAGCACGTCGACGAAGGGCTTGGCGAGGGCGAGGTCGTGGTCCCGGACGACGCTCGACGCTCCCGGCTCACCGCGGTGTTCGTCGGCAAGCACGAGCTCACGCTGGACCGGCGCGAGCGTGGCGAGTCCGTTCGGCGCGATCTCGAAGCTGGCCTTGAGCACGATCAACAGCACCTCCTGGCCGTTGCCATCCGGGAGAACGAATTCGTCCGCCATGAAAGGCGTGTGGTTTTCGAGCGCGACGAAGACCGACATGATTCAGACCCAGCGACCTTCGGCGTCGAGGCCGATCGGCCAGTAGGGCATGGCCGTGAGCAGTCGAACCCAGCTGTCGTGGCGACCGTCTACGAGCCAGGCCAGGAGCATGCGCTCCGGGGCGACGCGGGCGGAGTGGGGCAGCTTGGCGTTGATCGCCTCGCAGGCGAGCCAATAGGCTCGGATTACGCCGATGACATGGGGATCTGCGACAGGGCCGACTGGTGCATCGAGATAGGCCATCTCGACGCCTCCGCGCATGGATATGATTCCAGCCCACCACACTTGTGTCGAGGCGAGCGTGAGATGGAGATGGGCACGATAGGCATGGAACAACTGGCGGTGCTCGGCGGTGATGGACGGCGGGTCGCCGTTGATTACCTGCTCTGGTGGACGTATCTCATTTGGCGCCATCAGTAGGCGCTCGAGTCCGGGTTCTACTGGGTTCGTCGCCAGCCCGTCAAACGTACACACCGTTGTCGTGGTCAAGGAGCGATCAATCTCGGTCTCGAGACCAACCGGTGTCATGATGAGCCGAGACATGTACTTGTACAACTCGAGATCTACATCTTCGAGTTCCCGGATCAGCAGGTCGACGGGGTGAACTTGATCTGCGGGATGATCTCCACCCATACCGTCTTCGTTCTCAATCCCCCACGCGGACTCATTATCAGAGCCCTGGCGAGGTTCTGAAGGGGATGTGCCGTTGCGGGCGTTGAGATCGAGGCATGCGAGGTAGTATTCGCCGTAGATCGCCAGGCATCGCGGATGTGAGGCGGGGCCAGCCGGCCAGTGCCGTTCAGCCATCTCGATGCCCGTTAAGGAGCTGATGTGCGACCACCATGAAAGACACTCGCCGATGCACGGGGTTAGGTCCCGTAGGTAGTCCGTGACGAGGGTCGAGTGATCCAGATATGCTTGTTCCGCCGACATGTACTACCCCATGTTCCGGACCCTAGGACCTTGTTTCCATGAACACCTGAAGCATTGCGGCTTGATGTCAGCCTGTTTCCTTGCCCACTCTTTGAATTCTTGCTTAGACATTTTGCAGCCATCGTATTCCTTGAATACCACTTTAAGTGGAGGTTTATGATCGAGCCAGAATTTACCCAGGCCTTTCATGGGTTTCTTGCCCATAATTAATCTTGCGTCATTGTACACTTTCGCCATTTTCTCGAGCTTGGCCGCGGTTACTGGGCAGGAGTGGCACTTTGGCGAATTCTGGATCTCTTTCTTGCGTTGTTTGCCGACTGCGGTTGCATTGTCTGGGCGTTCATATTTTGCGTCTTTGCATGAATCTGATTTTTGTTCTTTGGCGATGGCAGCCTTGACTTTGGCGAATGGCGCAAAGCAGACGTCTGGAGAGCTCGCGTTCTGCCCCATCATGTCCCCATGCCGCCCCACGCCCTTGCCCTCGACCTTGACCTCGCGCGACCACTTTCTGAAGTACGCCTTCCCCTTGATCTTGTGATTGATGACGTTCCCCCCCTGCGTCCCCGCGTTGTCTCCAATGCTCTTCGAGACGTAGGATTTGTCCTCGAGGGCCGTCGGCTTCTTGTCGATCTTGACGGTCTTGCTGCCCTTGCTCAGATCCTTGGCGCTGCACACGTTCACGTAGGGGATCGGGATCGGGCCGGCGGGCGGCGGCGGGGGGGTGAGGCACACGTCGAGCGGGGCGATCCCCTTGCCACCGCTGCCCTTGTGAAACAGGCCCATGTTCTCGGCATATACGGTCAGCGCCATCTCGCTCCTCCTGTGTGTTCGCGTCGCCAGTTCAACTCGACCTGCTCGGCGCGGCGCTCCTGAACGCGCTGGCGCGCGCCGAGTGCCCCACAGTCCAGCAGCGCCTGTCCGTGTGAGCGCGCGGCCAGCTCGAAAGCCAGCGCGGGGCGGCGGCGAGTCGAGGTCGTGCACAGCGCAAGCGCGAACGCTTGTGGTCCGTGTGGGTGGCCGAGCAAGTAGCGCGCGCTGGGGTCGAACGCCGCCCGCCGGGTTTGCCACCAGTGCGTGACGACCTCGGGATCCGGCAGCGGCAAGAGTTCGTCGCTGTGAAGCTCGAGATCGGTCTCGAGATCTTGCTCGAGTGGCGGCATGTCGTCGTCGTCGTCGTCGTCGTCACGCCACAGCGGCTCGTTGCCGTCATCTTGCTCGCGCGGAAGGCCGGCGATGCCATGCATCAACTCAGCGACGAGCGGGCCAATCCGGGGGGCACCGAGCCACTCGAGGCAGGCGTCGATGGCAGCCACGCGCCCGCAGTGTCCGAGCGCCCGCAGCAATGCGGCAGGCTGCTTGTCGTTAGCGAGTGCGGCGATCAGTCGTCGATGGAGCGCCGCATCTCCCAAGCTGGCCAGCCACGTCAGCGCACGCGCGCGCAGCGGGCCGGGCCGCTCGGCGACGGCCAGGGCGTGCTCCCAGGCCTCGGGCAGGCCGAGGATCAGGCCGCTCTCGATCGCATTGGCGCGTGTCTCGGCGTCTTCACTCAGCAGCAGACGCGGCAACCACGAGCGCGCGATGCCAGGCTCGGTGCAGCACCGGAGGAGCCACGCACACGCCGGCCGGAGCTGTGCCTGCTGAGTTTCGAGCAGCGTGCCGAGGCGCGCGCCAAGGTCGACCTGCTGATGGACAAAGACCTCCAGTCGGGCGAGGCATCCAAGAGCCGACGCCGGGTCCAGACCCTCGGCGACCCTTGCGACCACGCCGCGGCGAGTGCAGCGGCCGAAAGCCCAGGTCAGGTGCATCCGCAGTGCCGGTTCGAGCGCCGCGTCGAGTCGGGCGAGCAGAGCCTGGTGCGCGTCCGCGTCATCCGAGTAGAGCAGGGCCAGAGCGGCCGCGGCCACGAAGCCGGGTTGAAGGGCGTCATCGAGGGCGGGCGAGAGCAGGCGCTTGGCGACCGGCGGGCCACCCAGGATCAGCGCGTCGACATGCGCGAGCAGGCGCCGCTCGGGACCCTCCCGCACCTCGGCGAGCGTGAACAACGGGGAGTCGAGGCTGCGTCGACGCGCGTCGATCATCAGCTCGGCCTCGTCGAGGTGCTGCTCCTGGATGCTCCAGATGACGGCTGTGTGACCCATCGTGTGACGGCTTCGCTGACTCAATTGATCTCGACGGTGGCGCCCGTGATCCGTGTTCGTCCGCTCGCGCGAGTCTCGACCTGGACGCCGCGCAACACCACGCGCCCGTTGCGGCGCAGCGTCAGACTGGCCTTGCCGCAGCGCAGCACGAGCTCGTCGTCGGCCTCGAGCTCGATGCGCCGCCCGTCGACGCTGAGCTCGTCAGCCTGAGCGTCGAGCGCGGGGTTTAGCTCGACGGGGGCGAGCACACCGACGACGACTGGCAGCTCGCACCGACCACCCTCGAAGACCAGGAGCAACTCGTGACCCGGCGGAGCAGTGCTCAGCAGCGCTTGCACGTCGATCTGAGCCAACCACCGCGCCGGCATCGGGCCCCGCGAGTTCCCCGGGAAGTTGACGAGCGCGACGCCGTCCTCGACGACCAAGCAGCCAACGCAGACCGCGCTGTCGAGCGCACGATGGAACTCGACGCCGTGAGAGCGCTCGAGGCTTGTTGTAACCTTGTCGTTCGGCATTTGACTCCTTGCAGAAGCGAGAGTCGCTTTCGCAAGTCGAGCGTTCGCCGTCCAATGCGAAAAATCAGTGGTTGCGAGCAGCGATCTTCCTCCTGGGGCGCTGTCCGAGGACGGTCAGCAATTGGCGAGTCCGAAATCTCTTGGCTGCAAGGGCCTGTCGCTGCTCATCGCCGCACTCGTGCTCGGCGAGTTGCTCGAAGTCCCCGATGTGGTCGCGACCCAAAAACGATTTCGGGTCTCATCTGACTCGCCTGTTATTGGCTGTGGGGAGCGAACTCGCGCTCGCATTTGGGGTACGCTCAGTCATTCATGAAGGGTATCGCGCTCAATGTCACATACAACGATGGAGACTCGAACGGCTCGCTCTTCGGCTTCCGAGGCACCTGCTCGAATCACAACGCTGGTCAACGTCCGCGAACGCCGGATGACCAACTGCTCGGACGAAGGCAACCCCTACCGACAATTCGTGGACGCGAACTTCTTGGGTCCTCGGCCCAAAGAAACCTTCTGCTACGAGCGTCAGCTATTCGCTGAAGACCGGTTCAAGTTCGGATGCGGCATGTGCCACAGGGGTCCGAAGCAGGGGACGGCGATACCTGTTCGCGGGCTAGCGAAGGACGATGTCACGTTTCTCACAACGTTGCTGCCCGGCAAGAGTGGACGCGAGCGGATCGTCTTGGCTGCTTTCGAATTGCCGACGAGCCTCACTTCCGAAAGAGCTGGGGCTACATGTTGGAATCGGACGGCACGATGGACGTGCAACTATCGGACGAGGTGGCTGTCCAGATGAACTTCCGGCGCGACTTCAACAACAGCGACCATTCGCAAGTCTGGGCGACGGGGGTGTTTCGCCACCTCAATGCGACACAGAACGACGCACTCCTCGGCGATCTCCTCGGGAACCGCCGCCTACGCGACGTGTTGCTCCGCGTCGTCGGACCAGAGATCGAACCCCGACCTATCCGCCGTCTGCCTGTCATCGAGAGCGGAGGCGGCGGCTTTGCTGGTGGCGAGAGCGAGGAGCATCGCAAACTAAAGGAGTATGTCGCGGCCAACCCTGAAAAGGTTGGACTCCCGCGCACCGCTAGGGCAGAGATCGAGTTCCCATATCTCAGCGGCGACCAAGTGGACGTGAAGTTTGACATGCCCGACGGTTCAGCGGCGGTGGTCGAAATTGAGACGATCCACGGATGGACCGGTGCGCACCAGTGCATCAAGTACCGCGCTCTGCTCGAGGCCGCGCTCGGGCGACCTCTGGGAGGAGGAGGAGTTCAGGCAATTCTCGTCGCCCATGTCTTCGATGAGCAGACGATCGCCTTCGCCAAGAAGTATGGGATCAAAACAGCCCCACGATCGGCGCCGCCAGCAACGACGCCGCCGCGGCCTCGATCTCGGCATCGGAGCTCACCCAGATCAACCGGCGATCCGGCTCCTGCTGGACCGAAGCGGCAGCTCGTCGTCCTCGGGTCGCGCCGTGCCAATCCCGGCCGGCAGCTTCGCCAAGCTCGACTCCGCCCCCGACATCCACCGCCAAGCCCCACCCACGTTGAGCAAAAAGCTGGCCACCACCTCGCGCTCGATCCACGGAGGCATTAAGGGCAGCGACGTTGATTTACAACCAGCCGCTTGTCCTCCCAGAACTCGGATTTCATCAGCTGCGCCCGCGCCTCCGCGAAACACTGCCGAGTCAGGCCCTCGCTGCGGATCTTGATCAGGAAGTTGACGGGGATCACCTTCCACCTCTCGCCAACCGCCTCGGGCGCGGAACGTCAAGTTGACCGATCCGCCCGCGAACGTCCGCCCGCGAATCTCGTCGCCGCCGGCTCCGGCGAGGGCGACTCCAAGTGGGCCCGGCCGACGGTCTCGCTGACGACGCCGAGCGCGTACTGCCGACTCAATTTCGCCACGAGCGCCACGGCAACGTACTATGTGTACGCCCACATCGCGTGGGTCAACACCAGCAGCGTGAACGTGTCGTACCGAGTCTATCCCGCCATCGGCGGTACAGACAAGCTGAGCCGGCGCCTGGATCAAGGCACCGGCACCGGCTGTGGCTGTGGGGGCACGGTGTTCGACGCCGGAGTATGCAAGAACACCCCAGGCGAGCTGTGTGACGAATGGGTCGTGCTCGGCAGCTTCGGCGCGACGGTAGTGGTCACTTACACGCTTCAGATTGGCAACAACACTGTCGAGGCCGACCAGAACCTGAAGCTCGCGCTCGATGACGTGCTGATCATACGGCGCTGATCAGCTTGGCGCTCTAATCCGTCGCCTCGCCCCGGCCGGCGATGCTGCAGAGTTACAGCACAAGGGCGGCACACAAGATCGGCCGATCTCAAAATCGGCACCCACACCCCTGTAGGCGTCCGATTCTGAAGCAACTCAACAGTCTTCTAGCCTTCAGGCCCTTCAGGGGCGCCCTGTACTCGGAGCTTCGCTCCTCCACGGTGCGGACCGGAAGACCCAGGTCCACTCGGCCCTCTGCCGCGAGGGGCTCGCTAACCCGGCAGGCTAGCAAGCACGGCGGCGGCGAAGCTGTCCGTGTCCCAGGTCGCCGGCGCGCGCGTGAGCCCGAGCCGGACGATCACCGCCCGCCGCGAGGGCACGATCAACACCGACTGCCCCTCGTACCCAACCATCTCGAACGCGTCGGTCGGCAGCGAGGGCAACCTTCGGTCTTCGGGCTGACCCGGCGCGCCCACGTTGGTCTGAACCAGCGCCCCATACTCGCCGCGCGCAGCCGCGGGCGCGGGGGTGCGCGTGTACTCGACCCAGCCGGTCGGCAGCAGCTGTCGCCCAGCCCAGACGCCATCGTTGAGGTACAGCTGCCCGAGCCGGGCCCAGTCGCGGGCGCTCATCAGCGCGAACGAGCTCCCGATGAACACGCCGCTGGGGTCGAGCTCGAGCACGGCGCTGCGGATCCCGAGTGGCTCGAACAGCTCGCGCTGCGCGAACCGAAGCTGCGCGCCCGGGTCTTCGAAGCGATCACGAACGATCCGCGCGACGATGTTGGCGGTGCCGCTCGAGTACGCGTAGCGGGTGCCGGGCTCGGCGACCAGCGGCTGGCTGACGGCAAGCTCCGCGCAGGACTCGTCGACGAACAACATGTCGGAGCCGGCCCCGAACGGCCCGTAGCGCTCCTCGAATTGCAGACCCGAGCTCATGCGTAGCAGCTGGCTCGTGGTGATCGCCGCGCGAGGATCGCTGGGACCTTCGCGCCACTCGGGCACCGGCGCGGGGGCGTCGAGCTCGAGCTCGCCGCGCGCCACGAGCAGGCCAACGAGCGCATTGGTCACGGTCTTCGCCATCGACCAACCGGGCAGGGGGGTGTTCGCGTCGAAGCCCGCGGCGTAGCGCTCGGCGATCAGGCGGCCGTCATGGATGATCACCAGCGCCCGCGTTCGGCGAGGGGCGGCGGGGTCTGGCTCGGCGATCGCGGCGTCCAGCGCAGCTTCGAGGGCAGCGCGGTCGAGGCCGCTTGGATCTTCGCGGGGGTCGGGCGCGTCACCTTCCGGCCACGCCCGATCTACACGCGGCGGAGCGGGCGGAGCAGGCAGGTCGAGCGCGAGCGGGAGATCATCGTGAACCAAGGTGCAGCCCGCACCGCGCCGATGAGACGCGCGCTGCCGTGCCAGCCCGAGCACGCTGGCCTGCACCGTCTGCGCGTCGTGATCAAACTCGACATCGACGAAGCCGACCGCCGCGAGCTCCTCTTCGATCACGCGCGCGGGCTCGCTACCGGTCACGAACGCCGCCGAGCAGGCGATCTTCGCTGCATAGCCAGTCGCGCGCGGCAACATCACCAACACCGCGTAGGCACCAAAGCCAACGGTGCCCAGCCCAACCAGCCCAGCGCATGCTTGGAACACCCGCCTTCGCTTGCGCGAGCCGGTGGGGCGCGGTGGGTCGACCTCGCTCACGCGGGCAGGATAGCGCGCGCCCGCCCGATCTCACGCATGTCGCGTTCACTCGTCATCGTGACAGCACCAGTACCCGCGGACGTCGTTGTTGCTGCAGGTCCCCTCGAAGTTGGCGAGGTCGGGGTCACCGTTGAAGGTGATCGACCGGTTGCCGCACAGGACCAAGTTGTCGTCTGTGATGTTGCCGATCCACCGATCCTTGGGATCGTAGACCGCGTCCAGATCACTGTTGAGATACAGGTAGGTCAAGTCTTCGTAGCTGCACACGTTGCTGCGCTGGTTGCGACAGTTGTCGACGGCGAACCGATAGCGCGTCGCGTTCTGGATCACCTTGTTGATACACAAGCGCGGGCCGGCCTGGACGAAGCCGGCTCGACACACAGCCGCCGGGAAGCCGCCAGCTTGCGGATCCGCCGGCTGCTTGAAGTTGATCGCCGGGTTGTTGTCGGGATCGAACATGTCGGTGCCCTCGAGCGCCTCGGTGATGTCGGGGAACCCGTCGTCGTCCCGATCATAGATGTAGAGCTGGCGCTCCACGTCGAACCCGACCGGGCGAACTCCATCGATCACCTCGGGGCTGTCGCGGACCAGCGGGGCCGGGGTCTCGCCCGCCTCCGCTTCGTTGGCGTCCGCGTTGGCGTTGTTCGGGTCGCTGTCGCAGGCGACCGCGGACAACGTCAGCCAAGCGAGGCAGTGGAGCGCGGCGAAGTTGCGTCGGTGGATGTGGAGCGTGCGGTGGGTGGACATGGGCCCGGCCGTAGCAACGGGCGTGCCCAGCTCACCACGGGCTGCTAGCCCTGCCAGCGCCAGCGCGGCGAGACGCGGCGGCGTCCACTGGGGACGCGCACCGACGCCAGATCGGACGCGCGTAGTCAGCGGTCTTCGGCGGCCACCAGCTCAGATCACGAGCCCAGTCGGTCGACCACGCGCAGCAACGCCGCGAGCGCGCCGTGTCCCAGCCGCTCGCAGCGGGCCGGCGACCAGCCAAACTCTGGATCAGGCAGGTTGGCGTTGTCCTTGAACGGCATCTCGAGCGTCATCGACAAGGCCCCAAACGCGTCGGCGATCCAGTTGGTCGCCATCGTCATGTTGGCCTGGCCCGGCGCTGGCACGGGGTAGCCGTGCTTGGTCTGAAAGTCTGGGTTGGCGGCGGCGAGCTCGGCCTCGAACTCGGCCTGCAGCGCGCGGGTGGCCTCGCTGACCGAGGCGACCCCATCGGGCCCCGCGATGAAGTTGTAGGGCAGGGCCTCGTCGCCGTGCACGTCGAGCGCGAAGTGAAGACCCGTCGCGCGCATTTTTTCGCGGACCAGGTAGACCTCGGGGCTGCGCTCCATGCTGGGCTCGAGCCACTCGCGGTTGAGGTTGGCGCCCGAGGCGTTGGTCCGCAGGTGACCGCGACGGCTGCCATCTGGGTTCATGTTGGGCACGATCCAAAAATCAGCCTTGGCCAACAGCGTGCGCGAGACCGGGTCGGTGGGATCGAGCAGCCGCGCGAGCAACCCGTCCATCAAGTGTTCGGCCATGCTCTCGCCCGGGTGCTGGCGCGCGAACACCCAGCACTGCTTCTTGGCTTGGCTTGGGGCCGCACCGGCGTGGGTGACACGCAACAGATCCAGGTCTTGACCGTCGAGCGTGCGACCCAGCAGTTCGTGCTTGACCAGCGGTGACTGCAAGGACCGGGCGACCAGATCGTGGTGACGCTCGATCGAGTAGGGCGCAAAGTAGGCGTACCAGACCGCGTCGTGGTCCGGGGCGTGCCGGATGCTCAAGGTCCCGTCCGCGTAGCTGGTGTCGGCGACCCGTCGCCAGGTCTGTCGGTCGTAGCTGTAGCAGGCGTGGTAGCCGTTCCAGCCCTCGACGTAGCTGGCCTTGCCGGCGTTGGTCAGGCGCAGGTTCAGCGCCACGCCCCGCACGCCGCTGACGCGGAAGTAAAACCACTGGAAGTGATCGGACCCATGATCCTTGCGGATCTCGAGCTGAACGTTGGTGGGATCGCTCGCGTCCAGGACCTCGATGTTGCCTGCGTCAAAACTGTCGCTGATGTGCACGGTTGCTCCTCACGCCAGGTCGCGGCGCGCGTGCGCACCGTAGCGTGCGCACACCCTGGCAAGCCAGCCTCCCCGGCAGATCTCGCGCGGTCGCGGCCGCCCCGGCCCGGCCGCGCCGGTGTCACGCACCCCCGCGAAGCGCCTCAACACATGTGTGCGGGCCCGATCTCGCTAGTCTGGCCTGCACACCTTGCACCGGCGCCGGACCAAGCCGCACACTCGGCGACCACGAAGGTATGGGCCCTTCGAACAACGATATGGCCGGCAGCGGCGACCTCGACGATGACCCCACGAGCCTCGGCCCCGAGGACGTGGAGGATGTTGACGGGCAAGCGTTCGACTCCGCAGGTGCGGATGACTCGCACGCGGGCACCGCACACGACGACGACGGGGATCGCTACCGGGACGGGGACTACGACGACGAGGACTACGACGACGACGGGCTCGCGCCCGAAGCCGGTCGCGGTCGCCCGTCGGTGCTCTCACTGCTGCTGCTCGTCGCCGGTGCCGTGTGGATCGTCGTCGCGCTGCTCAAGCTCGGCGGCCCCGTCAACGAGGGCGCGCCCTCCATGGCGATCGGCGATCACGCGCAGACCAGCGCGGAGCTGCCCGATGTCGAGGACGAGCTGTTCATTCCTGGCGACGAAGCCGCCGCCCGAGATCCAAAAGACCCCTCAGAAAGGCCAAATCCGGCCGAAAATGGGGATGTTTCGGATCACGTAGAGGACAACCCCGAGCACATTTTGCCGCCAGAAGTTGGGACCCCTGCGAGCGAGCGCGGCCCGCCCGAGGGCTCGTTGTTGGCTGGCAAGAGCTGGCCACAGGACTACGTCGCGCCCGACGTCGTGACCTACACGATCAAGCGCGGCGGCTCGATGAAGGTAGTAGCAAATCTCTATAAGATCTTTCACCACGAGATCGAGGCGTTGAACCCGGGGGTCTCGCTCGACCGTGAGCAACCGCCGTTGACAAAGATCGTCGTCTACCGGCGGAAACCGGGCATCTCCAGCCAGTCGGTTGGGTTCCCAGGCAGCGGCTCGGTCGAGGGCGGAATGCCGATGGTCGACGGCCCAGGCCGGATCCTGCGGCACACGCCGTGGAAGGCATGGGCCACGCAGACAACCGTGGCGACGATCGACTTGGTCCTGCGCGAGTGGGCGCGGCGGTTCCCGAACGAGCAAGAGATCATCGTTGGCAACCTCAGCGCGCGCGCGGGCGGGCGACTCAATCCACACAGTTCGCACCAGTCGGGTCGCGACGTCGACCTGAGCTACCCGCAGATCTGGGATCACAAGTCCGAGCTCGCGCCGCAGGTCATGGACGAGCGCAACCTCAACCGCGAGCTGACTTGGTCTCTGCTCGAGCTTCTGCGCGAGACCGGTGCGATCGAAGTGATCTTCATGGACTCGAAGCTGCAGAAGCTCTTGCACGAATTCGCCATTAGCACCCATCGGTACAGCGAAAAGCAGCTAGAAAACTGGATGGAGTATCCCAGTACCCCGGGAAATGGTTCGCCGCTCATCCAACATGTACGCGGTCACGCCGACCATCTTCACGTCCGGTTCAAGTGCACGCCGACCGAGTCTCGCTGCGAGTCGCGGGACCACTAGGGGGCGGGCACGGGAGCTCCTACCGGAGCTCCCGTGCCCGC
>NZ_JMCC02000118.1 GCF_000737335.2 Enhygromyxa salina
CCGGTGCGCCGCCGGCCCCCCAGCGCGCCGCCTCGGCCCCGTCCGCCAAGGCCAAGCGCAGCCGCAAGCAGCTCGGTCGCGGCGGACACGACGACCTCATGCGCGCCGATCTCGAGGCCCGCGATCAGGTCCGCGCCCTGTATCGCGTCGTCGACAAGACCAAGGAGTGGGCCGAGAACAACTACTACAAGCGCACGCTCGCCGATCAAGGACCCGAGCTGATCCCCGTCAACGCGTTCTGGCGCGACTTCGCCGAGCACCTCGCCAGCGCCGACGATCGCCCGTTCTTGTCCGGTCAGCTGGTCCGGGCCACCAAGAACTTCGCCGAGATGCTGTGCGCGCTGGCCCTGCTCGACCTCCCCTTCGAGCCGACCACGCCCGCCACCGAGCTAACCGGCGCACGCATGACCCTGCGCGCGAACACACCGCTGGTCTGCTTTCACGAGCAGGTCGCCGAGATCGCAGCGGATGACCTCGAGGATCGGCAGCTCGGCCTGCTCGTCAGCCAAAACTACTTCCGCGCCGACGATCGCTACCGCTACGAGAACAACGAGTGCCACGACAAATACGTTGAGGGCGAATTCCTGGTCCACACCGTCTACCAGTGCCAGGTCGTGCTCACCAACCCAGGCTCGGCACCGCACAAGCTCGAGCTGTTGGTCCAGATCCCACGCGGGGCGGTGCCGGTGTCCAACGGGTTTGCGACCCAGGACCTCCACGTGCACCTGCCCCCCTATGGCACCCAGTCGATCGAGTACGCGTTTTACTTCCCGTCGGCTGGCAGCTACGCGCACTTTCCCGTGCACGTGGCCAAGCACGGGGAGCTCGCGGTGTTCGCCGCGCCGCGGACCCTTCAGGTCGTGAGCCGGCTGAGCACCGTCGACACCCAGAGTTGGAGTCACGTCTCCCAGCACGCCGACACCGAGACCTTGCTGCGCTACTTGAGCGAGCACAACCTCGGGCGCCTGGATCTGGGCCGCATCGCCTGGCGCATGCGCGAGCGCAGCGTGTTCGAGGCCGTGTTGGCGCTGCTGACCCAGCGGCATGTCTACGCCCAGCAGCTGTGGTCGTACGCGATCCACCACGCCCACGTAGAGGCGATCGGCGTGTACCTGCGCCACCAGGACACGTTCTTGCGCGGCTGCGGGCTGGCGATCGACTCGCCGCTGGTCACCACGGATCCAATCGCGCGACGCTGGACGCAACACCTCGAGTACGCGCCGCTGATCAACGCGCGCGCCCACCAGCTCGGGGCCCAGCGCAAGATCCTCAACTCTGCGCTGGCCTCCCAGTATCAGGCGTTCTTGCAGGCGCTCACGTATCAACCCAGGCCCAGCGACGATCAGCTGTTGGTCGCCGCCTACTACACGCTCTTGCAAGATCGTGTGGGCCAGGGCCTGGCGCTGCTCGATCGCATCGACCCCGATCAGGTCACTGGGCAATTGCAGCTGGACTACGTGGTCGCCTACGCGGCGCTGCATCGCTACAATTTGGACGGCCTCGCCCACGCCCGCGCGCTGGCGCTGCGTCACCGCGAGCACCCCGTTGACCGCTGGCGCAAGCGCTTCGCCAGCCTGCTCGCGGTGCTCGACGAGGCCCAGGGCGCCGCGGCTGCGGTCGTTGACGCCGACAGCCGCGAGCAAGAGCAGGCCCGACTCGCCGCCACAGAACCCAGCTTGGATCTGCGCGTCGAGGGCAGCACGGTCACGCTGAACTACCAAAACCTCGCCTCGTGCACGCTCAGCTGCTACCGCATGGACATCGAGCTGTTGTTCTCGCGCCAGCCGTTCATGAAGGACCAGTCGCAGCGCTTCTCGATCGTCCAGCCCAACTACAGCGAACAGATCACCCTGCCCGCGGATCAGCTCGAGCACCGCTTCGAGCTGCCGGCCGAGTACCGCAGCGCCAACACGATCATCGAGGTGCTTGGCGCCGGCTTGCGCCGCTCACAGGCCAACTACGCCCATGAATTGCAGGTCCGCATGATCGAGCAATTCGGGCAGCTGCGGGTCCACGAGCGGGCCACGGGCAAGCCGCTCGCGCGGGCGTACATCAAGGTCTACGCGCGCAAGCGCGGCGGCGCGGTCGAGTTCTACAAAGACGGCTACACAGATCTGCGCGGGGCCTTCGACTACGCCTCGCTCTCGACAGACGAGCTCGATCGGGTCGAGCAGTTCGCGGTGCTGGTGAAGACCGAGCAGCGCGGCGCGCTGATCCGCGAGGCCGCGCCGCCGCAGCGCTGACTCAGTCGGCGTACATCGCCTCGATCTGCGCCGCGAAGTGCTCGTGGACCTGCTTGCGCTTGACCTTGAGCGTGGGCGTGAGCTCCCCGTCTTCCTGGGTCAGGTTGCGGGGCAGCACGGTGAACTTCTTGATCTGCTCGACCCGCGCGAACTCCTTGTTCATCTGGTCGATGTGGGCCTGCAGCTCGGCGTGTAGCTCGTCGCTGGTCGGCAACTCCGCGACCGAGATGCCCCGCTGCTTGGCCCACGCGAGCGCCTGATCGGGATCTAGGGTCAGCAGCGCCGTGAGGTACTTGCGGCGATCACCGATCACCACCGCCTCGTTGATCAGCGGGTGGTGCTTGAGCGCAGCCTCGAGGTTCTTGGGCGCGACGTTCTTGCCGCCAGCGGTAATGATGATCTCTTTCTTGCGCCCGGTGATGTACAAGAACCCGTCGCGCAGCTCGCCAAGATCACCCGAGTGCAACCAGCCATCCACCAGGGTCTCGGCGGTCGCAGCTTCGTCGTTGTAGTAGCCCAAGAACACGTTGGGCCCGCGGACCAGGATCTCGCCGTCGTCGGCGATCTTCACGTCCACGCCCGGCACTGGCGGACCCACGCTGCCAAGCCGAAACCGCTGGGGCTGGTTGAACGAGGTGGGGCCGCTGTCCTCGCTCTGGCCGTAGACCTCGAGCACGATGATGTCGAGCTTGGCGAAGAACTCCAGCACCTCGCGGCCGATCGGCGCCGCCCCGCTCACGCACACGCGGGCGTTGCCAAGCCCGATCGCGGGCTTGAGCTTGGAGAAGATCAGCGCGTTGGCGATCGCATAGCCAAGCCCCGTTGGCTTGCGGCCGTTGGACCGCAGCTGGACCGCCTGCTCGCCCTGCTGCATCGCCCACGCGACCAGCTTGGCCTTGATCCCGGTCGCCTGGCTCAGCTTGGCCGAGATGCCCGCGTGAAATTTTTCCCAGATCCGCGGGACCCCAAAGAACACGCTGGGCTGAACCTCCTTGAGGTTGTCCGGGACCTTCTCGAGCGACTCGGCGTAGTAGATCGAGGCGCCGGTGGTCGCGGGCACGTAGATCGTGAAGGTCTGCTCGGCGATGTGGGCCAGCGGCAGGTACGACAGCGCGGTGTCATGCTCGGTGCTGGCGATCATGTCCACGGCGACCTTGGCGGTCCAGGCGATGTTGTGGTGCGAGAGCATCACGCCCTTGGGTGGCCCGGTCGTGCCCGAGGTGTAGATCAGCGTGGCGAGCTGGTCTGGCTCGATCGCCGCCACCCGATCTTCGATGACCTTGTCGGGGACCGCGTCGCCCTTGGCCAGGAACTGCTCCCAGCTCAGGACCCGCTCGTGGATCACCGGCTTCGCGCCCTTCATCAGGACCACGTGGCGCAGGGCCGGCAAGCGGTCGAGCTCGGGCAGCAGCTTGGCCCACTGGCTCTCGTCCTCGACCAGCACGACCACCGCCTGGGCGTGGTCGACCACATACTGGACCTCGGAGGCCGAACAGGTCGTGTAGATCCCCGCCGCGGCTCCGCCTGCGGCCTGGCCAGCGAGCACCATCGTCGTCCACTCGGGTCGGTTGAAGCCAAGCACCCCAACGTTGTCGCCGGGCTCGAAGCCAAGCCCGACCAACGCCCGCGCGGCCTGCTTGACCTCCCCAACGTAGTCTTGAAAGTTGGTGGGCCGCCATCCGCTGGCGTGGCGAATGTAGTAGGCAGGTGCGGTTGGGCGCTTGCGCGCCTGCTCGAACAGTCGGCTGATGATGGTGTCGGCTGGCACGGCTGGCTCCGGCTCGAGCATAGCCAACTTCTTGGTGGACCGTGCTAGCGTCTGGCGGGACCCCCGATGGAAACCGAAGCCTTCAACATCTACCTGCTCTGCATCGCGGCGCTGGCCTTTAACCTGTGGTTCTTGATCACGCTGATCGCCGTGCGGCGCGGGCAGGCCAAGAAATTCGTCAACCCCGAGGACGCCAAGGCGTTCAAGGGCGCCACCGCCGAAGCCGACGCGCCCGGCGTCGAGCGGGCCAAGGCCGCCCACCGCAATGCGCTCGAGAACATCCCGATCTTCGCAATCCTCGGGCTGCTGTATCTCACCACTGGCGGGACCACATCTGGCGCCCTGGCCTACTTCGTGACCTTCACGGTGTCTCGCTGGCTCCACACCTTCTTGTACCTGGGTGGCATTCAGCCGTGGCGCACGCTGGCGTTCACAATCGGGCTGCTGGTCAACATTGGCCTGTCGGTCCAGCTGATCATCGCCGTGCTCGGCTAGCTAGCGGCGCCAGCGGTCGCGGAAATTTTAGCCGCTCAGACCAAGCAGCTCGTTGGGCCGAAATACGCTGATCCCATACTCGGCGCGCAGCTCGTTCAGCGGCCGATCCAGCAGCGCCTCGGGTGGGGACCACGGCCACTTTTTTGTCATCGCCCGGGTCCTTCGCCAGACCGTGGGCATGACCCGCATGGTCTGGAATAGCAACTTGCCGACCGAGCCAACTGTGTAGCCCTTGGCGACCGCCTCGACCTCACCGGTCTGGAAGAAGTCCACGAGGTAGCGGCGAACTGACACGCTGACACCCATCATGGTCAACATGTCATTGACGCCCTCGTCGAGCGGACCGGTGTGGGTGCCAAACACGACGTGGGTGCAGTCGTGGCAGTGGAAATACTTCGCGCCGACCTCATTGGTGAGGTTCGCCGGAATCGAGAGGCCGGGGTTGACCCGGTAGTACTCGGCGAGGCCCTCGCGCAGGGTCATTGTCGCGTTGGGGTCCTGGTAGCGGCCGCGGACGTCGTAGACCGGTACCTCGGTGTCAGTGGTGGGCAGGGCCGATGAGGCCGGGATCGCAGTGTCCATGATGGTTGCTCTGGGTGGGTGGGGTTGGCGTGCTTCGAGAGCCTAGACCACTGGTCGGACCAGCGGTCTAAGGCATACCGTATTCCAGCCCGAGATCAAGCCCCGCGCCCACACGAGCTCATTGTGGCCGCCGAGTGGCCGCCGAACGCCATCGAGCGCCCCCCACCCGAGTTCGGCTGAGCTGTGGGGCCCGAGGCTAGTCTCGCGACTTCGACGTTGCCCCCGCCAAGGGCCGCGCCGCTACTCCTGCGAGCCCTTCATGCGGTTGAACATCAACCCAAACTCATAGCGGCGCCGGGCGGTCTCGGGGTCGTCTGCTTCCTCGTCCACGTCGATCCGCTCATACCCAAGCCGCTCGAGGGTCGGGTTGCAGATCCGCGCGAGCTTGTCCTGGACGGGAGCCGGCAGCGCCTTCCAGCGATCCACGCTCGAGCGATCCACCGAGGCCCGCGCGTAGGTCTTCCAGTCGCCAAACCCCACCTGCCCGGTGCCCGCCAGCGCGCGGCCGACCAGCTCGTCGTCCCACGGCTCGTCCAAGAACTCGAACACCCGCTGCATCTGCGCCTGCGGATCCGCGCTCAAGTCCTCGTAGCGCAGGCTGATCGCGTGCTCGCTGGACTCGGCGAGCTCGGCGATCGCGGTGGCGGTGTCGATCCACGCCCGCGCCATCGCCTCGAGCGGCTCGGGGTAGCGGCGCACGTAGGCGTGCAGCTCCTCGACGTAGCCGCCGGTCTTGTCGACCAGATCACGCAGCGAAGCGACGACGTCGAGCCCGTGCCGCTGGATGCACACGAACTTGACGTGGCCCTCGCACAGCCGGCGGATCCCCGCCAGGTGAAACGCATCGAAGGCGGTCTTCTCGGCCCAGCGTGGCTTGCCGGCCCGCTCGGCGTAGTCGCGCAAGAACCCGAAGGTCATGCTGCGCAGCCGCCCAAGCACCTCGGCCTCTTCGAAGCCCGCGAACGCCAGCCCATCGACGACGCCGATCCGCAGCCCCGCCGCGAACTGGTCCGCATGCAGAAACCGGGCGGCCGCGCTGAGCAGGTAGGTCTCGGGTGGGCACGCGATGCTGGGGTGCGCGTCGAGCAAGCGCCGCAACAAGGTGGTGCCCGATCGCGGGCTACCAAGAACGACGATGCCGGGCTTGCCCTCAGCCACAGTCACGATGAAGCGCCCGCTAGCGCGAGCTGGCGTAGGCCAGGATCCGCGCGATGCTGTCGAGGTTGTCGACGGTGATGTCCGACGGGTTGATGCGGGCGCCGGTCTGCTTCTCCAGCCACACCATCAGCGAGGCCAGCTCGAAGGAGTCGACCACCCCGCTAGAGAACAAGGCCGCGGTGTCGTCGACCTTGGTCAGATCGGCGCGGGTCCGCTTGCTCAGAAATGCCAACAGTGATTCTCGGGTGACAGCCACAGGTGTCCTCGCGCGCAACCTAGCAAGTTTTGACCCCCACATGGACCTTGGACTTCGCCGACTGCAGCCGCTGGCGCGTCTGGTCGCTTCGCTCCTCGGGGCCGTTTGTTCGCATCCGCATGTGTGGCCCCCTAGAAGGGGGCTCTGAGCGCATTTCCTGGGTCCATGGGACACAAGATGTGCGTTTGTTCGCATCCGCATGTGTGGCCCCCTAGAAGGGGCCTCTGAGCGTGTGCGGAAGAATCTAGCAAGGGCCCGCTCATGGGGGCATGCGTGAATTGTTTCACCAAATCGTGCGGGTGGCGCGACCGAGATCTCCACTCGGTGCCGGTCACTTTTAGCGCCGGTAAAGTGTCACGGTCTGCCTTACACAAATCTGTGGTTACCGTGTTGTTTGTGAGCATTCGTAGCGGCGCTGATGGCGAGAATCGGCCTCCAGCGTTGTGAGAGAGACCTTTGGCCGCTATGTTGGGTCTGACATGAGTCGCGTCGCTAGCCTCACAACCTTGCTTTTCTTCGTGTCCGCATGTGCCGCTGACGATGTTGGTCCGGCCGATTCTGGACTGACCACGGTCGCCGACTCGACCGGCGAGGGGGATGGCGACGGCGACGCGGAGCCGTTCGTCCCGGTGCCTGCGCGCGGCATCACGATCACGGGCGTCTCGGCCAACCACGGGATCAACGTGTTCATCGCCGAGGGCGATCAGTGGGTCGATGGCAGCGGCCGCATCGGTCGCCTGGCCTCGGGCCGCGACACGCTGATCCGCGTCTACCACGAGCTCGATCCCGGCTGGGTCGAGCGTGAGATCGAGGCGCGACTCGAGATCACCCTCGAGGGGGGCGAGGTCGTCGAGTTCACGACCAAGAAGGTCCTCGTGACCGACACCTCGGACAAGTACCTGGACGGCGGGCTGTGGTTCGCGCTGCCCGAGGCCGAGGGCTACACCGATCCGGCCGTGCAGTTTCAGGTCTCGCTGTGGGAGGTCGCGCCCGGCGGTGAGGCGATGGAAGAGCACGCCACCGTCGCGCCCGCGAACGGGCCCGGTTTGATCGGCTTCGAGAACATCCCCATGGAGATGAACGTGGTCTACGTGCCCTTCACCTACAACGGGACAACCCCCGACGTTGGTAATGCGGACAAGATGGCGATCATCAACAACGAGATCTACCAGACCGAGCCGATCCAGCAGCTCAACACCACCATCGACGACGTGCGCTCCTCCGGCGCCCAGTTCGACGTGTGCTCGATGCTTGGGACCATGAACCAGATCTGGAGTCAGGCCGGCGCGCCCTCCAACGTCTACTACGTGGGTCTGGTCGACACCGGCGCGAGCTCGGGCACGATGGGCTGCGCGCTGATCAACGCCAACTTCAACGCCGACGTGTGGGTCGACAACAGCATGGGCGTCACCGCGACCAGCATCGTCCACGAGATCGGCCACAACCAGGGGCTCAACCACGTCGAGTGCAACGACATGGGCAACCCCTCGGCCGGCAACGATCCCAGCTACCCCGACCACCCCGAGGGCCGCACGCTCAACACCGGGTTTGGGATCCGGGACTTCAAGATGTACCCGGGCGACACGACGATCGACTACATGAGCTACTGCACCAAGCGCTGGGTCTCGCCGTGGACCTGGGCCAAGGTGTGGACGCGCATCCAAGCCTTCACCGCGCAGGGTAGCCCGCTGATCGTCGACCCCGAGCCGGTGATGCGCTTCGGCATGTACCCGAGCGGGTCGACCGAGTGGTTCACCGCCCTCGATCGGCTGGACCCCGAGCGGGTCCCCGCTGCCAACACCCGGGTGGAGTTCGTGCTCGACGGTGAGGTCGTCGCCCGCGAGCCCGCCCTGCTCGACACGCTCACCGACGACGTCAGCGTGTGGGTGACCGTGCGGATGCCCGGCGGCGACGCCGAGGCGGCGTTTGACACCGTCCGCTATGTCGCGGCGGATGGCACGGTCCACGAGGCTCGCCGCGACGAGGTCAGCTTCTTCACCCAGCTCGACCCGCCGCCGCAGTAGCGCGCCGGCATGCCGTGCTACCCCGGCACGCCGTGCTACCGTCGCTCGGTGGCGCCGCTCTACGACAAGCTGCTCGTCCTCGATCTGGACGAGACGCTCGTACACGGCACCACCGAGCCGCTCGAGCGGCCTCCAGACTATCAGGTCGGCGAGTACGCCATCTACCGGCGGCCCGGCGTGAGCGAGTTCCTCGAGCGATGTTTCGAGCGGTTCGAGGTCGGCGTGTGGACGGCCTCGACGCTCAGCTACGCCCACCCCGTTCTCGCGCAGCTCACCGATCCAGCCCGGTTCGCGTTCGTGTGGGGGCGTGGGCGCTGCACCCTGCGCTGCGATCCCGAGACCCGCGACTACGAGCAAATCAAAGACATCCGCAAGCTCAGACGTGCCGGCTACGCACGCGCCAAGATCATCTTCGTCGACGACACCCCGGCCAATATCGCGCGAAGCTATGGCAACTACGTACAGATCAGCCCGTACCTTGGGGCGCTCGAAGACACCGAGCTCGCGGCCCTGGCCCTCTATCTAGACGATCTCGGCCCACACCCCAACATTCGGGGGCTCGAGAAGCGTGGTTGGCGGCGGCGCTGAACCGGTGGATCAGCCGAGCTCGGCTGCGTCCTCGGCCTCGAGCACGGCCATCAACGCCTTGCGATCGATCTTCCCGTTTTGGTTCAGCGGGAACGCGTCGAGCACCCGGATCCCCCGGGGCACCATGTAGCGCGGCAGCTGATCCTGCATCCGGTCGAGCACGCCGTTGGTATCCAGGTCGGCCGCGACGACGAACCCGATCACGCCGCTCGCCCCCGCTGGCGTCTTGGGCCACCCCAGCACGACCCCCGCGTCGACCCCAGCCTCGCGCTGCATGACGGCCTCGATCTCGCCAAGCTCGACCCGGTAGCCGTTGAGCTTGATCTGCGAGTCCACCCGGCCAAGAAAGGTCATCGGGGCCCCGGGCAAAGGCCGGCGCACGCGGTCACCGGTGCGATAAAACAGCTCGGTCTCGCCAGGCGGGACCATGAACGCGGCGGCCGTGCGCTCGGGATCATTCCAATAGCCCAACGCCCGCTGCGGCCCGCTCATCAGCAGCTCGCCGGTCTCGCCGGGGGCGACATCGATCAGATCCTCGTTGACGACCTTGACCTGCATGCCCGCGAAGGGATCCCCAATTGGCACGACCTCGTTCTCGCACTCGGCCAACGAAGCCGAGGTCCAGCGATAGTGGGTGCACGCCAAGGTCAGCTCGGTCGGGCCGTAGATGTTCTCGAGGATCGCGTCGGGGGCGGCCTCGGCGAAGGCCTGGGCCAAGCCAACCGGCAGCGCTTCGCCGCAAAACAGCACCAAGCGCAGGTTGGCGAACACGCCGGGGGTCAACACCCGCATCTGCTTCATGAGCAGCGCGGCCGAGGGCACCGAGAACCACACCGTCAAGCGCGAGTCGACAACGAACTGGTTGGGCAACAAGCGCTGCTTGACGTCGGGCACGCACAGGCACGCGCCGACCTTCCAGGCCGCGAACATGTCGAACAACGACAGATCAAAGGTGATCTCGAACAGATGCGAGAAGCGATCGGTCTCGCGCAGAGAGTAGCGATCCACGACAACATCCAAGAAGCGCGCGATGTTGCGGTGCGCGACCATGACCCCCTTGGGCTCACCGGTGCTGCCCGAGGTGAACAGCAGATACGCGATGTCGTCGTCGCCGACGGGGGGCGGCGTCCAGTCGTTCGCGCCCAGCGAGGCGAGCTCGGCCAGCCCGATCAAGGTGTGGCGCGGATGCCGAGCGCGCAGCTGCTCGCTGGCCTCGCCCTCGCTGAGCACCACCAACAACGAATGCGTCACGCCATCGAGCACCTCGTCGAGCACCCGCTGCCCGGCGGCGTCCACCACCAAGCTGCGCGCGTTGGAGCGGTGCAACATCAAGACGATCCGGGCCGGCGGCAAGCTAGGCAGCATCGGCACGTAGCCATGGCCCGAGCACAGGGCGCCCAGGATCCCCGCGAACCCAGCCACGCTGCGATGCACGAGCGCGGCCGTGAGCGGCGGCCCTTCGCCGCTGCGATGCCGCATCAGCCCGACCGCGATCGCCAGCACCCGCTCGCGCAGCTGCGCGTAGGTCACCGCCTGGCCGTCGACCTCGAGCGCGGGCCGCTGCGGGTGGGCTTGGGCGGCCAGCAAGAAGCCGCCATGCAACACGCGTGGATTGATGTCGTGACCCTGCATGTCATCCCTCTCGCTTTCGGTATTCCACGTACGCGCTCAGCAGCGCACGATAGAACAGCTCGCCAATCACCACGTGGCCCTTCATGGTCGCGTGGCCAAGATCCCCGCCGATCAAGCGCGGCTCTTGCCGGTACCAGCGCCCGGCCGAGCCCTCGCCGCCCATCGCCATATAGGTGTCGAAGAACGCGCAGCCCTCTGCCTTGGCGGCGTTGCGCTGGGCTGCGACCAGCATCGGCACGATCGGCTTGGACACGATCCGCACGCCCTGGCGATCACCGTGATCGAGGGGCGCCATGACCAGGCACCCGATGTCCGGCTTGGCCCGCTTGACCAGCGCGAGGATCTCTCGGTACTCGCCCTCGTACTGATCTTGGGTCAGCGACTCACGGATCATGTCGTTGCCGCCAAACATGAACACGGCGAGGTTGGCCTGGCGGTGCTCGAGCTGCTCGCGCAAGTGCTGCTCGTCGTAGTTGCCCAGCCGCCGGGTGAACGCGCCGACCAGCGCGAGGCCATCCCAGACCACGCCGGGCACGTCGCGCTCGAGCGTGACCCCGTAGACCCGGGTCTGACCGCCGGGGTTGGCCCGGACCGTCAGCTCGTGCGGGCCATCTTCGAGCTCGAAGCGATGCCAGCGATCCTGAGTCTGCTCGGACTCGGTGTCGATGATGACCGGATCTTGCTTGTCGACCCGCATCCACAGGTTGCCGCCGCGGGGCTGGGCCAGGTACCAGACCTCGAAGCCCGTGACGGTGCCCGCGCTGCGCTCGGGGTGCGGCTCAAACTTGCTCTGCGCCCCGCCGTAGGACCAGAAGGTCGCGCCGCCAAGCCCGTAGCGGCCGTCCTTCTTGCAGTTCTGAATGATGAAGCACTGCTCCCAGCCTTCGTTGTGCGAGAACTTGACCTGATCGTGGCGATACGAGGTGTTGGGCGGGGCCATCAGGTGAAAGCCGTGGCCGCTGTCGCCAAACCGGGCCTGCATCCGCTGCCGGATCGCGCCGGTGATCCCGTCGAGTCCGATCGCCGAGTCGCCCCAGTGGACCACGTGGGTGATCGCGCCGGCGATAGAGGCGTCGGAGCGCGCGAGCTCGGCGAAGAAGCCGTCGAGCTCGTGACCCGTGAACAGCTCGAGCGCCTGCTTGGGCGGCTTGTCGTCGCCGGGCTGCGCGACGTAGGGCGGCGGCCCGTCATCGGTGCCGGGATCGACGACGACCGGCTTGGGCCGCACGACCGGGACCGGGACCTCTTCGGCGAGCGCCTCGCGGGCGAACTCGGCGGCCTCTTCGTGGCGCGCCTCGGCCTCGGCGGCCGCGTCCCCCTCGAACGGGCGACCGAGCAGGTTCCAAAATGGCACGGGCTCGCCGGGCTGCCACGGGCGGTAGGGCGCGAGGCCGGGCACGCTGAACACGGTGATCACCGCGGCGGTGATCACGACCAGCGCCGGGCCCACGCGCCCGAGCGTGGGCCAACGCACTGACGTCGTCACGACCTCGTCGGCGGGTGGCTCGGTGTTGGCGGTGGGGGTCATGATCTGTGATCTGCGCGCTCAGAACTGAAAGTAGATGAACGCCCGCGGGCTGCCCGACATGAGCTTCATCAGGCCGTAGGTGAAGGCCACGAACACGACGCCCAGCACCCAGCCGGGGGTCTTGCGAAACACGCCCATGAGGTGCTCGTCGACCCACTTCTTGGGCGTGAAGTGGACCGCGAGCCCGCCGATCAGCGCGACGGCGACCCACGGGCTGACCAACCCCGGGCGGATCCCGTGGGCCAGATCGAAGTCGGCCAGCCCGGCGACGATCGTACGCGCGTTGCCCAGCCCCTGCGCGCGGAAGAAAATGCGCGAGAACACCAGCAGGTGGAAGGTCAAGACCACGTGCACGACCGCCATCAGCTTGCCGCCCTCGTTGGGCAGCGGCAGCGTGCAGATCAGCCCAAACACGATCCCCATCACGCCCCCGACCCAGCCGGCCTGCTCCCACGGCAGCGCCAGCACGTAGTGCATCAGCGCCGCCATGATCGCGGCGAAGATCACCATGCTGAACTGCAAGCCAAGCAGCTTGCGCCAGCGCGGTTGGTCGCGGTCGCGGGTGCGGTTCCAGCGGTTGAACACCACCGCCGCCGCGTGCAGGTTGGCGTAGATCACGAAGTTCCAGCTGGCCCCGTGCCACATCCCGACCAAGAACATCGTGAGCCACACCGCCACATAGCCGCCGCGCGCCCCGAGCCGCATGATCACCGGAAAGAACACGTAGTTGCGCAGCCAGCCCGACAAGGTCATGTGCCAGCGCCGCCAGTACTCGGCGATGTCCAGCGACTGGTAGGGCCGATCAAAGTTCTCGGGCAGCTGGAAGCCCAGCAGGCGCCCGGTGCCAATTGCGATGTCCGTGTAGCCCGAGAAGTCCGCGTAGATCTGCAGGGTGTAGGCGTACAGCGCCAGCATCAGCTCGGCGGAGGTGTAGGCGCCCGGCGCGTCGAAGATCGCGTCGGTCAGGTGCACGGCGATCCAGTCGCCGAGCACGACCTTCTTCGCCAAGCCCTTGCAGATCCGAAACGCGCCCTCCTCGATGTGCGCGACCGAGAACCGCGGCCCGGCCCGCAGCTGCGGGAGCAGGTCGGTGGCGCGGACGATCGGGCCCGCGACCAGCTGCGGAAAGAACACAACGAACAGCGCGAAGCGTGAGAACGAGGGCTCCGGCTCGAGCCGCCCGCCGTGGATGTCCAGCGTGTAGCTGAGGCTCTGGAACGTGTAGAAGCTGATGCCCAGCGGCAAGATCACGTCGAGGTGCAGCGGCGTGATGTCGATGTCGACGACCCCGGCCATGTCCGCGAAGGCCTGCAGGAAAAAATTGACGTACTTGAAGTAGCCAAGCAGGCCGAGGTTGCCGACCAAGCTGGCCATCAACCAACCCTTGCGGCGTCGCTTGGCTCGGGCGGCGCGGGCTGGATCTTCGCTGTCGACGTCGGGCGCGAGCTCGTGGATTCGCTTGCCGCACACGAAGTCGAGCACGGTCGAGAACAACAACAGCCCCGCGAAGTACGCTGGCGCGGGCGGTGGCTCGGTCTTGGGACCGGCCATGTAGAAGAAGTAGCTCGCGACGAGCAGCCACACCGTGCGCGCGATCGGCCGCTCTGCCAGCAGCCAAAACCCGAGCAGGGCCGGGATCACGAACAGCAGGAAGTCGAACGTCGGAAACAGCATGCGCAGCGCCGGGGCCGGACCGAGTGGGACCCTAGCGCCGCGTCAAACCCGTGTCGATCCCCCCGGGCGTGGCCGCGATGGGGTGGGTGTGAAGCCCGCGCGGGTGGCCCCCAAGCCGGACAATCGCCGGGCGGACGCCCGGACGAACACCCGGACGAATGGGCCGCTACGGTTGATTCCCAGGCGCGACCGGGGCCGCCGCCAATTGCGTGCGCCGCTCCACGTACGCGGTGATCAGCGCGTCGTACATCCAGCCCCCCACGCGCACGCGGCCGCGGTGGTTGAGGTGCTTGAGGTCCTCGGCCGCGAGCGGCGGGCTCGCGTGCTTCCACCGCTTGAGGCTGCCGCCGCCGCCCATCGCGGCGTAGGTGTTGAAGAACGCGCAGCCGTTTTGCTTGGCGACCTCGCGCTGGCCCTCGACGATCACCTCTACGTGCTCGGGCAAGATCTCGTAGGTCAGCGACCTGCCGCGATCCGTGATCGCGGTGATCAGGCACGAGGCGTCGGGCTTGCCGCGGCGCACGTGCTGGATCACCGCGCTGTACTCCTTGACGTACTGGGCCTGGTCGAGCTTGCCGTTGGCGACGCGGCGCAGATCATTGCCGCCGTAGGTGAAGACGATCAGCTCGGGGTCGCGGTGACCGACCTGCGCCGCGAGGTGATCGGCGTCCCACTCGAGCACGCGCTTGGTGAACACGCCGAGCTTGCTGAACTGATCCCAGACCACGCCGGGCCCGTCGGTCTCGAGCATCACGCCGTACAGCCGCGAGGTCCCGTGGCCGACCGCCCGCACCTTGACCTTGTGGGGCCCGCGCTCGACCTCGATGCTGTGAAACCGGTCCTCCATGATCTCGGCGCGGGTGTCGACGAGCTGGGGCTCGGCGTCGTCCACCGTGATCTCGACGCGCCCCCCACCCGGCCGCGCGAGGTACCAGAGCTCGATTCGCGCGGCCTCGCTGCCAAGCTGCTGCTTGCGCGTGGAGATCGTGGTGGACGCCCCCTGCGAGGCCCAAAAAGCCGTGCCACCCAGGCCGTAGTGGCCGTCGGGCAGGCACTTGTAGGCGATGTAGCAGTGGTTCCAGCCGTCGGCCTCGAGCTTGACCCACCGGTGCATGTAGTTGTCCGAGTAGCGGGACATCAGGACCAAGCCGGCCCCGCCGTCGCCAAACCGAGTCTGGAAGCGCTCGCGCATGACCGCGGGTAGATCGTCGGATCCGATCATCGACGCGCCCATGTGGATCACCCGGACCACCCGCTGCTCGCCAGCGTCGATCGCCGCGAGGGCGTCGAGGAAGCCGGCGATCGCCTCGGGGTTCTCGAGCGGCTGGTGGGGGGTGACGACGTCGCCTTCGCGCGGCTCGTAGGCGGGCGGCGGCGGTGGTCCAGCGGGCTCGGCCTGCGCGACCTCCCCCGCGTCCGCTTCCGCTTCCGCTTCCATCCCAGCGGTCACCCCAGCTTCGGCGGCGGCTTGCCGCTCAGGCTCCAGCGCGTTGCCGGCCGTCCGGTCGGCCCCGACCGACGTCGAGCTAGAAGGCGAGCAGGCGAGCAGGTTCAGCCCTAGCAGCGCAGAGCACAATGACACGCGTCGGTACACGACCCCGGGGAGATCCCTCAGCAGCGATTGTCTGTCAATGTCGTTTCGGGCGCCGTCGTGCTATCTCATGCATGAATGAGCAGGTGCTCGCGCTTCTTGGCTGTATTCGCGGCGATCTTCGCGTTGGCCGCGAGCGCGTGTGGCTGTCGCGTGTCCGAAAGCGCGATGGAGCAGGCAACCAGCCCGTCCGAGGCGCCGAGCGGCGACCCCGTGGAGCCACCCACGGTCCACGACGACCCCGCGCCCGAGCTCCCGCCCCTGCCCGCGTACGCGGTGCTCAACGATCAAATCCGGGCCGCTCGCGACCTCGCCCAGCGTCGCTTGCTCCGGGCCAGCGAGGCGCTGCTGCCCGATCTTCCGCCGCTGCCCGATGGCCCGCTGCCGGGCGCCAAGCAACCACACCCACCCGAGGGCCTGCCGGGCTTCTTCGTCCCGCTGCTCGTTCCACCGGAAGGTGATCCGCTCGCCAGCTTCGAGGCCGCGCTCGCGCAGCTGTCAGCGGGCGAGCGCCAGACCGTTCGCATCGCCGTGTATGGGGCTTCGGGCGTGGCCACGGACATGTGGACCGGGTACCTGCGCGCGTACCTGCAGATCCGGTTTGGCGACGCGGGCCCAGGCATCGTCGCCGCCGCGCCGCCCAACAAGTGGTCCCGCCACCAAGAGATCCTGTTCGAGAGCTCCAAGCACTGGACCAAGCAAAACAGCTTTCGCCTCGGTGATCGGGCGCCAACCGACTACTTTGGGTTGATGGGCCAGGCCATGAGCGCCGAGTCCGACCGCGCGTGGACGCAGATCCAGCCCGCCCCCGGCTCGCCTTCGGCGACCAAGCTCGCGTTCTACGAGCTCCACTACCTCGAGCAACCACGCGGCGGCTCGTTCACGCTCTCGCTCGACGGCAAGCCGATCGAAGACGTCCAGACTGCTGCGGCCACGGTCGGCGTGGGCCGGCGTCGCGTCCCGCTCGAGCCTGGCAGCGCTCACACCTTGCGGGTCCAGCTCCACGGCAACGGCAAGGTCCGGCTGCTCGGCGTCGTCGCCGAGACTGACACCCCCGGCATCGTGCTGGACACGCTGGGTGTCAACGGGGCCAAGTCCGAGGATCAGGGCAGGTGGGACGAGCCGCTGTGGTCGGCCCACCTGCGCGAGCGCGAGCCAGCGCTCTATGTGCTCGCGTACGGCAACAATGAATCCGTCGACACCGACGTGCCGATCGCCCAATACGAGCGCGACTATCGGGCCTCGCTCGAGCGCTTTCGTCGGGCCTTGCCCGAGGCCAGCTGTCTCATGGTTGGGCCCGGCGACTATCCCCACAAAGTGGAAGGCGAGCTGCGCCCGCGCGCGCGGCTGGGCAAGATCCGCGAGGTCCAGCTGCGCCTGGCGCCCGAGTATGGCTGCGCGTTCTTGGATACTTTGGCCGTGTTTGGGGGCAAGAACTCAAAGCTCGCTTGGGTCGCGGCCGGGCTCGGCAAAGATGACTACTTGCACCTCACGCGGCTGGGCTATCTGCGGTTTGGCATGGCCGTGGGCGACGCCTTGATGCAGCGCCACGACTGGGTTGCGCTCCACGCTGGCGCGGCTTCGGGCGAATAGCGCTACCATTCGCGCATGGCGAAGATCACCCACCTGTGTCTGTCCGACCTGCATTTTGGCGCCGAGACCAGCCTGCTGACGCAGCTCGACGCCAACGGTCAGCCCGCCTACGGTGAGGTCAGCCCGGTCCTCGAGACCCTGATCGAGTGCATTCGCGACTTGCTCGCGCAGCAGGACACCAAGCCAACGTTGGTGTTGGCCGGTGACGTGCTCGAGCTCGCGCTCGCGCACACCCACGAGGCCGCGATGAGCTTCGAGCGGTTCTTGCTCGCGCTGTTCCCTGGCGGCGACCAAGACCTGTGCTCGCGCCAGATCCTGCTGCTGCCCGGCAACCATGATCACCACCTGTGGGAGGCCGCGCGCGAGCAATACTACGTTGACTTCATGGCGACGGTGCCCGCCGATCAGCCGCTTGGGCCGGCCTGGTCCGTGACGCGTCTGTACACCGCCAGCGAAGATCCAATCGGCTGGCCGCGCTCGCTGCTGCTCGAGGCCCTTGCCCACCGCCACGCCGCGCTCGCGGATCTGAAGGTCGAGCTGGTCTACCCCAACTATGGCCTGATCACGCCCGACCGCACGCGCACCGTGGTGATCACCCACGGTCACTACGTCGAGCCGATCTACATGGCCATGAGCGCGCTGCGTGGCTTCTTGTTCCCCGAGCAGCCAGCGGCGGCGACGATCGATGAGATCCAACAAGAGAACTTCGCGTGGATCGATTTTTTTTGGTCGACGATGGGTCGGTCCGGCGCCGCGGGGGACGGCGTGCAGCGGGTCTATGAAATGGCCGCGAGCCCCGGTGGCATCGACGCCCTGAGCGAGCGCGTGGCCAGGGGCGTCGTCAAGCACTGGGGTCGCGCGATCATCCCCGACGCGCTCGAGGAGATCGCGCTCAAGAGCTTCGTCAAGACCCTGTTCGAGGCCGGGTTCTCGCACGAGCGCAGCCACGTCATGGATCCGCTGAGCGAAGACACGGCCAAGGGCCTCGACAGCTACATCACCGGCCCGCTGCATCGGCAGATCCGTCATGAACGGCGGCGCGATCGCGTGCCCGATCAGCTCACCGTGGTGTTTGGACATACCCACAAGCCCTTCGAGCGACGTCGGGCCATGCGTGGGTTTGCCCAGCCGGTGACCGTGTTCAACACGGGCGGCTGGGTTGTCGACACGATCGACTCGCAGCCGCTCTATGGCGGGGCGATCGTGGTCGTGGACGATGAGCTCAACTGCGCGTCGCTGCGCATGTACAACGAGCCCGAGCGGGGGGCGACGCCGCGTCCCCCTCGGGTCGCTGCGCCGGAGCAAGAGGGGGGCAACCCGTTGGCCGAGGCGATCGCCCGCCAGCTCGCCGCCCGCCAGGACGCGTCAGGCAGCCCGTGGGCCCGGTTCACGGAGGCGGTTGGGTTGGCGCTCGAGCAGCGGGCGTGGGCGCTCGAGCGGCGCAGCTGCTGAGCGCGAGACTTCCCGCGACAGCGAGCGCTCGTGGCGGTACGTTGCGGGTCCGCCCCTCTCGCAAGAGCCCCGTCAGATCTGGGCTCAGCCCCGCTCATGGACCACAACTTCGACGTAATCATCGTGGGTGGCAGGCCCGCAGGCGCGAGCTTGGCCGCCCGGCTCGGGCGTGCCGGCCTGCGCGTGCTGGTGCTCGACAAGTCCAGCTTCCCAAGCCGTCCGGCCGTGTCCGCGCCCTTCGTGCTGCCGCACACCCTGGCCCTGCTCGACGAGCTCGACCTCGACGAAGCCCAGTACGCCGCCGACACACCCAAGCTCGAGCGCTTGGTGCTCGAGTTTGGCAGCTACTTCCGGGCGCACTTTCGGTTTGACGAGCCCGTGGGTGGCCGTCAGCACTTCTATGCCGTCGATCGTGCCCGCTTCGACGCGTGCCTGTGGGACTCGCTTGGGCGCTATCCCAGCGTGACCGCGCTCGCGCGAACTAGGGTGCTGGGGCTGCTGCGCGACGAGGGTGGCCGCGTGTGTGGGGTCCGAGCCTCGCTGCCCGATCACGACGACGCGCTGGAATTCCGAGCGGGCTGCGTGATCGGGGCCGACGGCCGGCACAGCCTGGTTGCCCGCGAGGTGCAGGCCCCCGTGATCGAGGAGCGGAGCGATCTGAGCACGACCCTGTACTATGCACATTGGGAAGGCGTCGCGGACTATGGCGATGGCATCCGGGACACCCCCGCGCAGATCCACTCGTCCTGCGATGGCTTCAGCTTTGTGTTGATGCCCAGCGCCGACGCGCAGTACATGGTCATCGCCCAGGGCCGGGGGGATTCCTACAACGCGCTGAAGGGCTCGCCTGATGCGGTCTACGACGGGTTATTGCGGGCGCGTCCGCAGGTGTGGCGGCGGCTCGCGGGCGCCCGCCAAGTCGGCGAGCTGCGTGGCTTGAAGAAGTTCGACAACCTGTTTCGGCAGGCCAGGGGCCCCGGTTGGGCGCTCGTGGGCGACGCCTATCATCAAAAGGACTCACTCGACGCCCAGGGGATCTACGACGCGCTGTTGTCGGCCAAGCTGCTCGCCGACGCGTTGATTGGTTCGTTCGCGGGCGAGCGCGAGCTGGATGCCGCGCTCGCGAGCTACGCCAACGCAGCCCACGCAGCGCTCGCGCCGATGTTCGCGGCCACCATGGATCGCGTGCAGCGTGAGATCTACGAGGCGCCACCGCCCTTCGTCGCGCGGACGCTGCTGCGCTGGGTGTTGACCCACGAGCGCTACGCTCGACGCTTCATGAGCCTGGTGACGCGGCGGCGCGAGCCGGCGGGGTTTCTGACGCCGCCGTTGCTGCTCGGGCTCGCGGCCAGCGGCGCTGCAGGCCGCGTCGCGTCGGTGTTTCGTGCTGGGGGCGATCCGACCGATCCGCTGCCGGGTGGGTAGCCTCGCGTGCCTGGACGGGGCGTACCCGCGGATGGGGGCATACACTGCGATTCGTGACGGCGACCGCAGACAAGATCTTGGAAGAAGCGCGCTCCCTCCCCGATGACGAGCGACGTCGGATTGCCGAGTTGCTCCTCGACAGCATCTCGCCGGACCCGGCCGAGGAGATCGAGGCCGCCTGGGTTGCGGAAGCCGTGCGGCGCGCCAACGAGCTGGAACGGGGAGAGGCCGAGCTACTAGACGGGCAGATGGTCCTCGACAACTTGAAGGCCCAGTACAGAGTCACCACCGACGCCTCCGCGCCGAAGGGCTGATAGAGTCGCCAGCGATGCGTGCCACGGCAACGGTCTCCCTCTCGCTCATGGCCCTGCTGTCCGCCTGCCAGACCAGCACCACCAACACGCCGGTTGCCAACGAGCCCGCGCCACCGATCGCCAAGCGCGTCGCGCATGAGCTGGTCGCCCACGGTCACACCCGTGTCGACAACTACTACTGGCTGCGCGATCGCGAAGACCCCGAGGTCATCGCCTACCTCGAGGCCGAGAACGCCTACACACAAGCCGCGACCGCCCACACCGCGACGCTGCGGGCCGATCTGCTCGCAGAGCTGACCGGCCGGGTCGTGCCCGACGACAGCACCGCCCCGGTCCGCAGCCGCGACTACTTCTACTACACCCGCTGGGTCGAGGGCGGCGAGCACCCCTTGTATTGCCGCAAGCACCAGTCGCTGGAAGCCGACGAGCAGATCATCCTCAACGCCAACGCGCTCGCCAAAGACCACGCCTACTTCGACACCGGCGGCCTCGCGTTCAGCGAGAACCAACAGCTGATGGCCTACGCGACCGACACGGTTGGGCGCCGCTTCTACACCATCTACGTGCAAGACCTGCGGACCGGGGCGCTGCTCGCCGATGTGATCCCCAACGTCTCGGGCGATCTCGAGTGGGCCAACGACGACGCCACATTGTTCTACACCAAGCAGGATCCCGAGACCCTGCGCACCCATCAGCTGTTTCGCCACACCCTGGGCGAGGACCCGGCCCAAGATGTTCTGGTCTACGAAGAGCAAGACGAGACCTTCGAGCTTGGCCTGTGGAAGACCAAGTCCCGCGCGTACCTGGTGCTCGACAGCTACTCGACGCTCAGCAACGAGGCCCGGGTGCTCTCGGCCGCCGCGCCGCAGGCCGAGCCGCGGATCATCCAATCGCGCGAGCGCGGGCTCGAGTACGACGTGGACCACATGGGCGAACACTTCTTCATTCGCACCAACCTCGAAGCCAAGAACTTTCGTCTGATGAAGACGCCGGTCAACGCCACGACCAAGCAGAGCTGGCAAGAGGTGGTCCCGCACCGCGAGGGCGTGCTGCTAGAAGGCTTCGAGCTGTTCCGCGACCACCTGGTGCTCGAGCAGCGCAGCCGCGGGCTGACCCAGCTGAGCATCCGCCGGTGGGACGGCGGCGAGGCCCACGAGCTCGACTTTGGCGAGCCCGCGTACCTCGCCTACGCGACCGGCAACGACGTGCTCGACACCCAAACCTTGCGCTACAGCTACTCGTCCATGACGACGCCGGACGCCGAGTACGACTATGACATGAACACCCGCGACAAGACGCTGGTCAAGCAGCTCGAGGTCCGCGGCGCGTTCGAACCGGAAGACTATGTCACCGAGCGCCTCGACGCCCCGGCCCGCGACGGGGTCGGCGTGCCGATCTCGCTGGTCTACCGCCACGACACCCCCCTCGATGGCAGCAGCGCGCTGCTGGTCTACGCCTATGGCTCGTACGGCGCGAGCATGGACGCGGAATTCTCGGCCAGCGTGCTGAGCTTGCTCGATCGTGGGTTTGTCTACGCGATCGCCCACGTCCGCGGCGGCGAGGAGCTAGGCCGCGATTGGTACGAAGACGGCAAGCTGCTCCGCAAGCAAAACACCTTCACGGACTTCATCGACGCGACCGAGCACCTGATCGACCAGGGCTACGGGGATCGCAGCAAGGTGTTCGCCGAGGGCGGCAGCGCGGGCGGGCTGCTGATCGGCGCGGTCGTCAACATGCGCCCAGATCTGTACGCGGGGGCGATCGCGGCGGTGCCCTTCGTCGACGTCGTCACGACGATGCTCGACGACTCGATCCCGCTGACGACCAGCGAATACGACGAATGGGGCAACCCCAACGAGAAGCAGTACTACGACTACATGCTGGCTTACTCGCCCTACGACAACGTCGTCGCCCAGGACTACCCCGCGTTGCTCGTCACGACCGGGCTGCACGACTCGCAGGTCCAGTACTGGGAGCCGGCCAAGTGGGTGGCCAAGCTGCGCGCGACCAAGACCGGCGACGACGTGGTGCTGCTGCGGACCGACATGAGCTCGGGTCACGGTGGCAAGTCGGGGCGACTGGAGCGCTACGAAGAGATCGCGTTTGACTATGCGTTCTTGTTGGATCTGGCAGGGTAGTAGTGCCGCACACCCTAAGTTCGTTCCGGGTTAGGTGCGGAGCTGAGGCCCAAGGGCGAGGAGCGGCGACGACAAGAGTCGGCCACCTTCCGCCCCGCACATTACTCTGCTACCTTCCGGCGAATGTTCGGAAGAAGCTCGATATGGGTCGCCAGCGCCCTCATGACGACCGCCTGTTTTGAGGATACCCGCCCGGGAAACGACGCATCATCCGCGGCTACGAGCACGACGACTGGCACGGGGACCGAGACGGGGACCGAGACCAACACCGACACGACCGACAGCGAGACGGGAGCGTGCACGGACGTCGGGTGCCCGTGCATGGACGCCACCGACTGCGACGACGAGCTCGTGTGCGTCGCAGGCGTGTGTGCGTCATCGGCACTCTGTGGTGACGGCCAAGCGGAGGCACCCGAGCAGTGCGATGACGGCAACGCCGTCACTGGCGATGGCTGCGACAACGACTGCACCTACACCGAGATCATCGCGGTCGACGCTGGCGGGGCACACACGTGCGCGCTGATCGAGGGAGGTCGCGTCCGCTGCTGGGGCCTCAACAGCTACGGTCAACTCGGCCTCGGCAACGTCGTGACCGTCGGCGACGACGAGTCGCCCAGCGATGTGCCCGACGTCGCGCTCCCGGGCCCCGTGGCTCAGATCTCCACCGGACTCGCCGAGCACACCTGCGCCCGGCTCGAGAACCAGAGCGTCTACTGCTGGGGTCGCAACAACGCCGGTCAGCTCGGCCTTGGTCACACCGACGGCATCGGTGACAACGAGGTCAACTTCGAGCCGACTCTAGTCGGGGTCGATGTCGTCGACATCGAGATCGGTAGCTTTCAAACCTGCGCGCGTGGAGTGGACCAGACGGTTTTCTGTTGGGGCCTCGGCTACTTCGGACAGCTGGGCTACGGGAACCTCGAGTTCATCGGCGATGACGAGCTTCCGAGCGACGCCGGTAGCGTGCCGATCGGCGGACAGATCAAGGATATCGCGGTCGGTGGCTCCCATGCCTGCGGGCTGTCACTGATCGGCACGGTCTATTGCTGGGGCTACAACGAGTTCGGGGAGCTCGGCTACGGTCACACCGACAACATCGGCGACGACGAGACGCCCGCGTCGGTCGGTCCCGCTTTCGTCCTGCCCAAGGGCGTGGCGGGCGGTACCAACGCGATCCAGCTGAGCGCGGGGGTCTATCACGCGTGCGCGCTGTTCGAGGGCGGCGAGGCTCTGTGCTGGGGTGAGGCGGCCTACGGCCAGCTCGGCCAAGCCGACGCCGAGCACCTCGGCGACGATGAGCTGCCCTCGGACGCGCTGCCGATCGACCTTCCGGCGCCGATCACCTACCTGACCGCGGGTGGCTTCCATGTCTGCGCGCTGCTCGAGAGCGGTGAAGCCTACTGCTGGGGCAGCTCGGAGTTTGGCCAGCTCGGCTACGGGAACACCAACAACATTGGTGACGACGAGCCTCCGAACGCAGGCGGGCCCCTCGACGTGGGCGCGGGCATCCGGGTCCTCGACGCGGGCTTCTTCCACACCTGCGTGGTCAACGAGCTCAACGAGCTGCGTTGCTGGGGCAACAACGACGCAGGTCAGCTTGGCCAGGGCAACACGAATACCCTTGGTGACAACGAAGCGCTCACCGACATCCCGCCCGTTTCGTTGTTCTGACCAGATTGGGCGGCCAGATGCCCTCGGGTACACTCCGCCCCGCGATGTCCGAGGAAGCCTCGCGCTCTTTCGCCCTCGCCCGGGTGCTGGCGCATCCCAAATTCGTGTGGGTCGTGATCGCGGTCGCGGTGTTGCTCGGCCTGGCGTCGCTCGGCAACGGCTTTCTCGCCGACGACCTCATGCACCAGCGGCTAATCGTTGCGCAGCGCCTCGGTCGCAGCGACGCGCCCTGGTGGGATCTCTTCGTCATCTTCGAGCACAACCCCAAGCGCACCCTCGGAATGCGGATGTCGGGGCGCTATCCATGGTGGGTCGACCCCGAGCTCGGCATCGCGTTCTTTCGGCCGCTCGCGGCCGCGACTCACCAGCTGGACTACTGGCTCTGGCCCCGCTCGCCCGTGCTGATGCACGTCCACAGCCTCGCCTGGCACGCGGCGGCGTGTGCCATGGCCTGGGCCGTCGCGCGTCGACTCGTGTCGAGCCCGCGTGTCGCCGGGCTGGCCGCGCTGACCTTCGCGCTGGGGTTCACCCACGTCGTCGCTTGGAGCTGGCTGGCCCACCGCAACGGCCTGGTGTCGACCTTCTTCGCGTTGGCCTGCGTCCTCGCTCACATCCGCTGGCGCGCCGATGGCAAGATCCTCGCCGGGCTTGCGGCTCCAGTCCTGCTGGGCGCCGCGCTGCTGAGCGCCGAAGCGGGGGTCGTCGCGCTGGCCTTCCTGCTCGCCTATGAACTCCTCCACGGCAAGGGCCGGGTCCGCACTCGGCTGCTCGCCCTCGGGCCCGCGCTGCTGACCATCCTTGCCTGGCGACAGCTCTACGACGGCCTGGGCTACGGCGCCGTCGGGTCGGGTGGCTACCTCGATCCAGTCGCCGATCCCCTGACGTTTCTGGCGGCGATGCCTGCCCGCTACGGGCTGCTGCTGACGTTCAGCGTCTCGGCTCCGTTCATTCCTGGTGGCGCGCTGTGGCCGTGGGGCCTGGTCTCGCTTGGCGCCGTGGTCGCGATGCTCGCGTTCTTGCTGTCATCGTCTGCGAAGGAAGGTGCGGCCCGCTTTGGTGCGCTCGCGACGGCCTTGGGCTGCCTGCCCCTGGCCGCGAGCTTCCCGGTTGATCGGGTGCTGGTCCTCGCCAGCTTCGGCGTGTCCCTGGTCCTCGCGGAGCTCGTGGACGCGTGGCTCATACAGCGGGCGTCACTCCCCAAGACCCTCGGCGCGGCGTGGGCAGCCGTGGTCCACCTGGGGCTGCCGATTCCTGCGGGGCTGTACGTCTCGAGCCACCTCGATCACATCTACCTCGAGCACAGCGACGCCTACGGGCCCGACCTCCCCAACGAAGGGCTCGAGCGCAAGGGCCTGGTCATCCTCCACGCGCCGCACTATCCGGCTGCGGACAACCTCGCGCTCAACCGCGCCCTGCGACGGCTCGCCAAACCCAATTTCGTGTGGATCCTGCACAGCGGGCTGTCACGGCCACAGATCAACTGCGTCGATGCCCAGACCCTCGAGCTGCGCGAGCCGGAGTTCGGCTGGACCGTTGGCGGGTTTGAGACGCAGTTTCGCAACACCAACTCGAGTCCGTTTCAGGTCGGGGATACCGTTGAGACCGTCGACTACCTGGCCACCGTCACCGAGGTCGCGGATGGACGACCGACGGCGGTGCGGTTTCGGTTTCGGGCCCCGCTAGATCACAAGAGCTTCGCGTGGACGACCTGGGGGACGGATGAGTTTCTACCGACTAGCCCGAAGCAGGCGTGTGCGGGCGGCTGACAGGTCCAACATCGTGCCTGTCGCGGCGCAAAGACTGGGCAAGACCCACGCGTCTAGTCCCGAATCAAGCGCTGCGCGCTCGACTCGGGCCTACTATGTCTTCAAGGGGGCTTTCGAAAGCCCCTCGCTTCGGCGGCGGAGCCCCCTTCGCTCACCCCAAACGCTCGCCTGTCGGCTCGTACTAGCCCCAAATCATTCACCTTTTCCAATTCAGCACTTGATTTGGGTCTAGTACCCTGCCGCAGTGAATTTGATGGTTTGAGGCGCCGGGCTTGGCGTCCCTGGCGCGAAGCCCGGGTTGTGCACGGCACTGAGGCCCAATGGCAGTGTCGCAGCTCCTAGCAGTACGCCCGCGTACTGGAAGCTTCGGCGACGAAGAGCTCGGCGGAAAGACCAAGCGAGGCGGCGTGAGGCGTTGCACCACGGGCTCCTAGGTCGCAACTGACATCCAGAAACTCATGACGGATCTTCCCGCAGTCGAAGCGCCGCCAAGGCCAGGCTCCACTCCGCTCGAATGAGGCGGCGCGCGCTCACGGGCGGCTGATGGGCCTGCAAGATCGCCGCGACTGTCTCTTCGATCACCGCCGACCCGACGCAGCGTGCGTCGTAGTCAGCTCGCGCGGCGGGGTCGAGCAGCACCGCGCGGGCCTCGTCGAGCATTCGCGCTCGGCTGGGTTCGGCCGCACGCGTCCCGGCTACCGCTCGCTGGTACGCGTCTTCAATCTCGCCGCGCTCCGCCTCCGGGCCAACCTCGAGAATTGCGTAGTAGTCGACGTCACCCATCCCGGGGCACATCATGCCGCGGCAGCGCTGCGCTCGCAACGCCAGAGCACGGTATGGCACCGAGGTGCTGCAACGGCGTCGCGAGGGGCAGCACCGCTGATCATGTCGCGGCCGGACACCCGCGATCCAGCGGTCGAGTCGCGCGCGTCGACGGTGCGACGCTTTCCTTGCCAGCCAGCCGCTGGCGGAAGGAAAGCATCATGTTCATCAAGCTACAGGTACTACTCACGTTCTTCGCGACGCTCACTGGCAACAGTGGGGGGCCCCCCGATCTGTGTGACCTCGTCTACACGGACACGGGCAGGCCGATCCTCTGCGAGCCTCATCGCGACGGTGCGCCGGTCTACGACGACACCGTTTGCTGTGAGGGTCGCAGCTGCTCTCCGGCTCGGGACGGTTCGTGCGCCGTTGGAGCGCCGTACTACTGCGAACTCGGGGAGGTGCGGGCTACCGGTGAGGTGAGCTGCTACTTTGAGGTCCCCGACTTCTGCGCGGTGTTCCCGTGCAAGCCGGGGTTCCAGCCTCAGCCCCAGAGCGCTCTGATGTGCTGCAACCAGGGAGTCTGCTGGAACACATACCCCAGTTCGAACGATTGCGAGCCGCAAGACATCTTCTGGTGTCAGGACGGGGCTACGAACGCGGATGGTACTGCCACCTGCTTCGACGACTAGGAGACTGAGGGCACAGGGCGACCCAAAGGTCGCCCTGTCACTATCTACTCCGTCGCCAGCCCGGCTAGTTCGGAATCGAAACGAGCGACATCGTTCATCAAGCTGTTCTCCTTTGCAATCAACCGACCCGCACGGAGTACCGAAACAGCCGAGCCGGCACGTCCGGCATCTGCGTAGCCATCGGCGAACCAAAACGCGTCTTCGACATAGCGACTCCAGTTCGCCGCGTCCGCGTCAATCTCGAGGACCGCTTGGAAGAGAAGGTCTGCCTGGCTGAACCGCCGAAGCTCCAGCACCGCCCGGAACTTCTGCAGCAGGATCCCGCGCGTCCGCCAGCTCCCATGCCCGAACTCTTCCTGGTGCACCCGCAGCGCCATGTCCAGGTACTCCAACGCCTCCCCGGCGCGGTCTACCGCCAGCAACCCGCGCGCATAGTTCTCGTGCGCTTCGCTGAGTAGCTCCCGTGTCCCGCGGTGCTGCGTCAGCTCCGCTTCACGCATCTCGACCGCCCGAAGCAACAGGTCGACCCCGCGCTCGCGCACGGTGGAGTCAGGCCCGGCCACGAGCCCAAGACCGTGCACCTGCAACAACTCGGCGACGCGGTCGGGCCGGTACTCGGCAAGCACGGCGCGCGCCATCAACGCGTACGCATCCACGGCCTCCACCTTTCCAAGCGCCCCCGCGACCGCGGCCAACTTCATCTGCACCTCCGCCCCAAACACCCCCAGCCCGAGCTCCCACGCCATCCCATAGGCCAGCTCGAAGTCCTGGTCCGCCTCTGCGAGCTGCCCCTCGAGCCGGAAGATCTCGCCGCGCCAGAAGATCGACCGAGCGACGCCGTAGTCCGACCCCAGCTCCCTCGCGAGCGTCATGTAGTCACGCTGGCGAGCGCTAGCGACCTCGAGGTCGCCGATCCCCGCCAACGCCTCGACTTCGACGTCAATGTCGCGCAGCTCGAGCAGCCCGCCGTAGCCCCACTCCGCGTCGTCGGGGTGGTCGATGCAGTGTTCCGGCGCGGGCAGCTTGGCGATCACCGACGCATAACTCAGGCCCTCGCGCAGGTGCGGGGTCCGAAACGCGTGGACCGTCGCCTGAAAGCGATCACGAAGGCTCGCGCTGCAGGCCGTCGGCTCTGTGTCGCGCTCCGCCGACTTCGCGGCTTCGCACTCTTGTGCGCGGACAGCCAGCCACCGACCCGCCCAGTCTTGCATGCCATCCCCAGCCTTGCGGGTCCCAAACGCGCCCCGCAGCTCGGCCCGACGCTCGTCGTTCCAGATCGACTCGAGCTCACTCATGACGTCCTCGCACGCATCGGCCTGGGCCGGCCGCGGCGCCACCAAGAACCCAACCGCCACCGACGCAGCGATCGCCGCGCCACCGATCGACGCCGCCGCCCACGTCCACCGTGGTCGCTTCGGCTCCCGGACCCGCTCGAGCTCGCGCAGCAGCGTTGGCACGTCCG
>NZ_JMCC02000119.1 GCF_000737335.2 Enhygromyxa salina
GCTGCGAGCCGCCGCGCTGGCCGAGACCCACGCCGCGCGCAAGCGGGGGCTCCGGGCATGGATCGACAGCGAGGCCGACCTCGAGCAGGCCCAGCGGCAAGCCGAGCGCCGGGCCGCGGATCGGCTCACCTGGCTGCGGGTGGTCGGGCGCGGGAGCGCAGCAACCATCGTGCGTCAACGCCTGCGTCGCAGCGGCGCGACGTGGCGGCAAGAGTCGGAGAAGATCATGACCAAGCAAGGGCAGGAGCACACATGAGTACGCTGGCGGTGGTTGGGGCGCAGTGGGGGGACGAGGGCAAGGGCAAGGTCGTCGACGTGCTCGCGGCCGAGGCCGACTTGGTCGCCCGGTTTGCCGGGGGCAACAACGCCGGCCACACCTTGGTCGTCGACGGCGTCAAGATCGTCACGCACCTGGTGCCTTCGGGCTGCACCTACCCCGGCACGCGCTGCTTGCTGGGGGCGGGGATGGTCATCGATCCCGAGGTGTTCGCCGAAGAGATCGCCCAGCTGCGCACCCACGGCTTGCTCGAGCAGGACGAGCTGCGGGTCTCCCTCGACGCCCACGTGATCTTCGAGTTTCATCGCGAGCTCGACGCGCTGCGCGAGGACGCCTCGACCGCGCAGAAGATCGGCACCACGCGACGTGGGATCGGCCCCGCCTACGAAGCCAAGGTGGCCAGGCGGGGGATTCGGATCCGCGACCTGCTCAACCCCGCGCGTCTGCGTGAGCGGCTCGAGCACAACAAGCGCGCGCTCGATCCCGAGTTCGCCCGGTTTGGCAGCGATCGCAGCGTCAACATCGACGCGCTGTGCGAGGCCGCGGCCAAGTGGGTCGACTGGATCGGGCCGATGACTTGTGACGCCGGCGCCGAGGTCCTCGACTTCGTTGGCGCTGGCAAGCGTGTGCTGTTCGAGGGCGCGCAGGGGGCCTTGCTCGACGTCGATCACGGCACCTATCCGTACGTGACCTCGAGCTCGACGATCGCCGGCGGCGTGTGCACGGGGCTCGGGATCGGGCCAACGCTGATCGACGGCGTCTGGGGCATCACCAAGGCCTACACGACGCGCGTCGGTGCGGGTCCGTTTCCAACCAAGCTCGACGGCGAGCAGGGCGATCGCATCCGGGCCGCTGGCGGGGAGTACGGCGCAACGACGGGCCGCCCGCGTGACTGCGGGTGGTTGGACTTGCCAGCGCTGCGCCTCGCCGCGCGCCGCAACGGACTGACCGGCCTCGTCGTCACCAAGCTCGACGTGCTCGCGCAGCTTCCAGCCATCGAGATCTGCACGCGCTACCAGGACGATCTCGATCCCGGCCGCGACGGCTTTGATGACGCGGTCCCAGTCTACGAGCCGGTCGCAGGGTGGGGGGGCGCCGGTTGGGCCGAGCAGGTGAGCGCCGCGCGCTCGCTCGAGCAGCTGCCCAAGGCCGTGCGCGCGTACCTGGATCTGGTCAGTGACTACGTCGAGGTCCCGATCACGCTGGTCTCGATCGGCCCAGACCGCGAACAGACCATACGTCTGACGCCCGCGTTTTGAGCCCGCGTGTGGGTTGAGGGCGGTCGGATCTCTCGTGCTGGGCAACGCCCGGATCCGGGTGTTCGTCAAGATCCGCTGCGCGGGTTCAGCAGCCCCGCGAGCTTGTTGGTGGCCGCTGCGGACCGGGCGAGTTGGGTTCGCGGGTATCCCACGCCGGCAACTCGCCGGATCCCGGGATGCCTCGCTACACCCCCACGGGGGGTCCCAGGCGCTCATTCGCCAGCTTCTTGGCCCCGCTTGGCGTATTCTCCGCGGCCGTTTCAAATCAACCAAATTTGCACGGTTGTCGGCGAAGACTTGGTTCCATATACTGCGGCCCCACCCGGTCGGGGTAGGGGCGAACCGAGCCCCCAATTGCTTTCTCCCAATTGCCCTGACACATCGACTCCCCGTCTCCCATGACGCCTCGTTTCAACTTCAAGAGTGGGCACAGCGCCGGACCAAATCCTAGGCCTCGCGCTGGGTCCCAAGCGCAGCCATCTGACAAGACCAGCAAGCGACGATTGGCAGAGGGCGTGTCGTGAGGATTGAATGCGATAAATGCGCGGCGAAGTACTCGATCGCGGACGAAAAAGTCCGCGGTAAGACCTTCAAAATTCGCTGCAAGAAGTGCAGCAACGTCATCATCGTCCGTGACAAGGCGGCGAGCGCCGAGGCTGACGCCGGGGCGAGCGAGCCCGCGTCCGAAGAGCCAGCTGGTTGGCACTTGGCGATCGACGGCGACACGGTCGGCCCGCTCCCCGAAGACGAAGTTCGGCGGCGCTACGACGCTGGCCAGATCGACAAGTCGACCTCCGTTTGGCAAGAGGGCTTCGAGGACTGGCTCGAGCTCGGCCAGATCGAGGCGTTCGCGGATCTGCCCGATCGTGCGGCGGGAGGGGGCGGCATCGCAGCGGCTGCGGCGGCTGACGATCCCTTCGCCAGCTCCGGCTCGGACGACGCGTTCGCGGCAGGGAGCGGCGAGTTTGGTGGCGGCGGGTTCGGCTCTGAGCCAGCGCCCTCGCAGGCGGCTCCCGCGGCAGCCGAGTCACCTCGCGTCGACTCGCTGACCGGGCAGCGCAACGAGAACTCGGTCTTGTTCTCACTCGACAGCCTCAAGGCGATGGCGTCGACCTCGAAGCCGGCTTCGGCCGGGCCTGTTCGCCAAGCTCCGTCCACGACGGCGCCTTCATCCGAGGGCTCCGGCCTCATCGACATTCGGGCGATGGGCGCGATGATGGACATGGGCAGCTCCGACGGTGGCGGCGGCGGCGGCGGTGGTGGCGGCGAGGAAGAAATGCTGCCCAGCTTCGGCGGTGGCGGACTTGGCGGGCTCTCGGTCGAGCCGCTCGTCACCGAGACGCCTGTCGTGGCGCCGGTCGCTCCCGAGCCGCAGCGCAGCAATGCGCCCATGTACATCCTGATCTTCCTGCTCGCCGCAGGCTTGATCGGGCTTGGTGCCATGATCTTCCTCAAGGAAGATCCCGAGCCCCAAGTCATCAAGGAAGTCGTCACGGTCCCGGGGTCGGTCGAAGAGAAGGACTCCGCCAAGGACTCGGCCAAGTCAGACGAGAAGGACGAGGGCGAGGACGACGAGAAGGACGACGAGGCTGCCGAGGCTGAAGCTGGCGAGACCGAGGGTGAGACCGAAGGCGACTCGGCCGGCGGTCTGGCCGGAAAGTCGACCAGCACCACCAAGAAGAAAAAGACCACCTCCGGCGGCTCGGGCGGCGGCTCGGGCGGTGACTCGGGCGGCTCTTCCGCTGGCTCGTCGGGCGGCAGCTCGGGCGGCTCTAGTGGGGGCGCCACGAAGAAAGACCCGGACGTCGACTGTCTGCTCGATCCCAACCTGCCCAAGTGCGGCGGCGGTGGCAGCGGTGGTGGTAGCTCCAAGCCGGCGGTGGACACCAGCCTCCCGCCGAAGCTCACCAGCGGCGAGATCACCCCCGTCATCAAGGGCGTGAAGACGGCCGCCAAGAGCTGCGGCTCTGGCACCGCGGTCGAGGTCAAGTTCTCGATTCAAGGGTCCACGGGCAAGGTGATCTCTGCGACCCCACAGGGCGAGCACGCTTCCTCGTCGGTCGGCAAGTGCGTCGCCAATGCGCTGAAGAACGCGAAGTTCCCCAAGTTCCAAGCGGAGCAGCAGGGCGTCACGTTCACCTTCCGGCTGTGATGGCCTGATCGGCGCATCGCCGGAACCGAAAAAAGAGGGCCGCAGCAGCGGCCCTCTTTTTTTGACCCCGGCTTTTTTTGACCCCCCCGGAGAGCTTGGCACTTCGCAGGTCACTCGCTTCGCTCGCTCCCGACGGGGCGCTTGTATGCGGGGGCATGATTGGCCCCCTCGAAGGGGGCTTTTTTTGACCCCCCCGGAGAGCTTGGCACTTCGCAGGTCACTCGCTTCGCTCGCTCCCGACGGGGCGCTTGTATGCGGGGGCATGATTGGCCCCCTCGAAGGGGGCTTTTTTTGACCCCCCCGGGGAGCTTGGCACTTCGCAGGTCACTCGCTTCAAGTGCTTCAGCTCAGCACGCGACGGATGCGATCGATCGCCGTGGTGATCGCGGCGTCATCGATGCCCAGGTGCACGACCAGACGGATCTCGTCGTACTTGTTGGGGTAGCAGAGGACCCCCGCCTCGCGTAGAGGCGCGCACAAGACCTCTGCGTCTGGGCCATCGGGGAGCGCGAACAGGGCGATGTTGGTCTCGGGTTCGATCGCTCGCCAGCAGCCGAGATCTGCGAGGGCGTGGGACAGCTCGCGGGCCCGACGGTGATCATCTCGCAGCCGATCGACGTGGTGTTCGAGCGCGTGCAGACCTGCAGCCGCCAACACACCCGACTGGCGCATCGCGCCGCCGAACGCGTGACGGCTCGCGCGGGCCCGACTCACGAACTCGAGCTCGCCACACAGCAGCGAGCCGACCGGGCAGCCCAGGCCCTTGCTGAGGCAGACGCTGACGCTGTCGGCCACGCTGGCGAGCTCGGCCATCGAGCGGCCGGTGGCGACGTGGGCGTTCCACAGCCGCGCCCCGTCGAGGTGGATCGGTCGTCGCTCGGCGTGCGCGAGCTCGGCGATCGCTCGCAGCTGCTCGAACTTCCAGACCAAGCCCCCCGCGAGACCGAGGGTGTTCTCCAACCACACCAGGCCCACGCGCGGCCACCCGGTGCTCTCTTCGCGTAGACGCTGCAACAGCTGCGCGGCCGAGAATCCACGTCGATCACCGATCGGCATGGTCTGGACACCCGAGAGCCGGGCAGGGGCGGCGTCCTCGTGGACCAACACGTGGGCCTCGGGTGCGCACGCGAGCGCCTCACCGGGGCGGGCATGGGTCGCAACCGCGAGCTGGTTGGCCATGGTCCCGGACGGCACGAACACCGCGGCTGGCTTGCCAAGCAGCTGCGCGACCCGTCGCTCGAGCTCATTGACGCTGGGGTCGTCGGCGTAGCAGTCGTCGCCGACCTCGGCGCGGGCCATGGCTTCGCGCATGGCTTGGGTCGGCTTCGAGACCGTGTCGCTGCGAAGGTCGATCAGTTGCACGCGTGGGTTCTACTACGTGCACCCGCTGCCGGGTCGCTCAGGGGTCTTCCGAGGGGGGCATGAGCGGGACCGAGTGATCGTCCTGTGGATCGTCCTGCTTGGGGGGCGGCTCTTCTTGGTTGGGCGGCGGCGGAGGCGGCGACGGCTGGCCCCGCTCGGCGCGGACCTTGGCCGAGATCCCGTCCAAGATCGAGTTTGGCAGGTGCACGGGACCCGCACCGGTGTTCACGCTCATGCTGACGCTGGCGCGGCCCGCAGCGTCGTCGGTGGCGAACATCTCGAGGCTGCCCGATCCGATCCGTTGGCCCTCGAGCGGAAACTGAAACAGAATGTAGCCCGCGTCCTGATCACGATCGGTGATCTCGAAGCCGCGATCGATCCGCAGATAGCGGATCGCCGCTGGCCAGACTTGATCGAGCGGGTAGCTGAGCAGGCGTCGGTTCTCGATCAGCGCGAGCGGGGCGACACCGAAGGCCATCGTGCTCGGCGAGCTGTGCGTCGGCTCGGCGAGGGCGCCGGCGCGCGCCCCGATCGCAAGGGTGGGGATCGCCAACACCGTCAACGCGAGCGCGCCAACCACCGCTGCCGATCGGCCCGTCAACCGACTCGATCCGTGGCTTCGTCGCTCGCCTCGCCCGATCGCGGCGGCACGAGCGGTAGCTATGTTGGCTTGCTGTGAGCCGGAACCGGTCATGTCAGCACGCTAGGTAGTCCTGGCGAACTGATCAAAATTCCGGCATTTTTGAGTGGCACTCGGCGAGCGTTCGGAGGTAGACCAAGAGTCCAGCAGGAGCGTTCGGCCGTCGGTCCGTGCTCCCCGATACCGAAGGGTCAGCGAGCATTCGACCTCACGGCCATCGCCGTTCGCCACTAGCCATGGCTGTCGCCGGCAGCCCCAGCCCAGCAGCCCAGACTGTCCATCGATTCGTCGCCCGTCCAAGCGGAGGTCCCAGCATGTCACGAGAAAACTCAGCCCTGATCGCGCTCGAAGAGCTCAAGAACCTCGAAGCCCAGCGTGTCCAGCAGGTAGAGGACGAAGTCCGCGCCAGCGAAGACGCACAGCGCCGCGCCAAAGAAGAGGCCGAGCGCAAGGCTCGCGAGGAAGAAGAGCGGATCCGCAGCGAGAAAGCGGAGCAAGCCCGCCTCGCCCAAGAAGAGCACGATCGCAAAGAGCGTGAGGAGCGGATCCGTGTCGCCGAGGCCGAGGCCCGCAGCCGCGCCGAGCAAGAGGCCCGGCTCCGCGAAGAGCAGATGCGGCTCGACGCGCAGGTCAAGATGGCCGAGCGCAAGAAGACCCCCTACTGGCTGTACGCGACCGCGGCGGTGCTGTGCATCGGCTTGGTCGGCGGCGGAATTTTCTTCTACCAAAAGCGCCAAGAGGACCAAGCAGAGAAGGACAAGATCGCCGCCCAGCTGGCCGAGAAGGAGCAAGAGCTCAAAGACCTCGAGGCCAAGGCCCAAGAGCTGCAGGACAACATGGCCGCCAACGCGGCCAAGCAGGCCGAGCTCGAGGCCTCCCTCGCCAGCGCCACGTCCGACGCCGAGAAGGCCAAGATCATGGCGGAGATCGAGAAGAAGAAGCAAGAGCAAGAGGCGCTCGACGAGGCGCTCGCCGCCAACAAGAACAAGCGCAAGGGCGGCGGCGGTGGTGGTGGTGGCGGTGGCAGCAGCACGCCAGCCAAGAAGCCGGTCACCAAAGAGCGCAAGGACAAGCTCAGCATTGGTGGCGGCGACGCCCCACTCGGCGGCATCTAGCAAGATCCTGGCCGAGGCTGCCCAAGTCGCAGCTGCGCACCACGCCGACGCGAGCCTTCGCGTCGGCGTCTTCGTTTGCAGCTTGCGGGCCCTCGCGGGCCATGTTAGATGACCGGCCCCCAAGACGGCTGACTGCGGCGCGGTGGCCAAGTGGTAAGGCGGAGCTCTGCAAAAGCTCTATTCGCCGGTTCGAATCCGGCCCGTGCCTCACAAAGAAGGACCCTCCCCGGGTCCTTCGGCTTTTTTTTACCCCCACAGAGACTTTGGCCCTTCGCCGACTGCAGCCGCTGACGCGTCTGGTCGCTTCGCTCCTCGGGGCCGTTTGTTCGCATCCGCATGTGTGGCCCCCTAGAAGGGGGCTCGCGTGGCTTCGGCGGACGGGTACAGGTTGTGCTTCGCCGACTGCAGCCGCGTCAGCGGCTGCAGTCGGCGAAGGGCCAAAGTCTCTGTGGGGGTAAAAACTAGATCGCGGCGCGGGCGGTCTTTGGGAGCTCGTTCCAGCGCAGATAGATCTGCGCCATCTGGTACTCGAAGTCGCCCATCATCTGCTGCTCGAGGACCTTGGTCATGAGCTCGAGGCCGGCCGCCTGCCGACCGTCTCGCCAGCGCGCGAGGCCCTCGTAGAAACAGGCTTCGGAGCGCTCGCGGGTGTCGCTGGCGGCCTGGGTGAGGTCCCCGTAGCTGAGCTGGCCGAGCGCGTGACGGGCCAGCTTGCGCTGCCACGGCTCGGCGGCTTCGTTGGCGGCGTAGCTGCCGAGGTAGTCGCTGGCGAGCGCGGGGGCGGGCTGTCCAAGCCGCGCGGCGAGGTCGAGGATCCACAGCGAGTAGTAGACCTCGAGCTCGGCACCGCTCGCGTCGCGGGCCAGGGCGGCAGCGAAGATCTCGGCGGCCTCGTCGAGGTGGGCGTGCAGCACCGTGAACATGAGCGGCTCGGTGTAGGCGTCCGCGCGATTGGGGGCGAGCCGCTGGGTGTCGCGGACGTCGCTCATCGCGAGGTCGATCTCGCCCAGGTAGAAGAACACCCGCGCGCGCCGTAGAGAAAATTCCGCGCGCAGCTGATCGGCGAGGCCGGCGTAGCTCAGCAGCGTGTTGAGCAGGCTCAGGGCCTCGCGCAGCTCGCTGACGCTGGCCTCGCGGTCACCGGCGAGGGCCTCGACCTCGGCGAGGCTCATGCGCGCGCTGATCTGCCAGTCGTAGCGGTCGAGCTGATCGCTGGAGCTGGCCGCGAGCTTCTCGAGCCGGCGCAGCTGGGCGCGCGCGTCGTCGAGCTGGCCGCGCCGCGTGGCGATCGTGCCAAGCAGGGACAGCGCGGCGGGCTCGGGGGTCAGCGCGATGGTCTGCTCGAGCAGCGCGGACGCACGATCGATGTGGCCGGCGTTGAACTCCGCCATCGCCACGCTCATCCACGCGAACTCGATGCCGGGCGCGACCGGCCGCTGCGGCCAGGTGTGGGCGGCGCGGTCGTGGAAGTCCTCGACGCGCGCGAGCATCTGCTCCGTACCAGCGGCCCCAGACTCTGCGCGGACCTCGAGCGCGAACTGGTACAGCTGGGCGAGCTCCGACCAGGCTTGGTGGAGATCTTCGCGGTCCGTCGCGCGGGTCTTGCCCCCTAGCGCTCGCTCGTAGTGGATGATCGCGGCTTCGACATAGCTGCGCGAGCGCAGCGCCCGGCCCCGCGCGAGGTGAGCGGGCGGGTGATCGGGGAACCGCGCGAGGCTGCGAGCGGCGAGGTTGTCGACGATGCCCCAGGCCTGGTTGACGATCTCTTCGGGGAGCCGGTTGTCGGGCTCGGGGACGAACTCGCGGGTGAGCTGATCCAGATCGGCGGGCGAGCGGTTGTCGATGTTCGCGGCGTCGCGGATCAGCTCGCGCAGGGCCTGGGTCGGGCCGTCGATCTCGATCTTGTCCAGCGCCGCCACGGCCCCGTCGAGATCGTCGGCGCGCAGGTACAGGCGCGCCAACAAGTAGCCGGTGAAGGGCACGCGAGGATCGCTGACGCTGGAGAAGCTGCCCTGGCGCTGGGCGTTGCGGTAGCGCTGGAGGTAGACGTTGGCGAGCTGATCGACGAGGAAGGGCGAGGGGAAGTGGGCCGTCACGTCCTCGAGCAGGCGGTCGAGGTGATCGTCGAAGCTGGGATCGCTGCCGAACCCGCTGGTTCGTCCGATCCAGTCCTGCATCGCGGCGTAGCCTTGCTCTGCGTCGGCGCGACCCGAGCTGTCAGAGAACGCTTGAACGAGCGCGAGCGCGAGCAGGGCGGGGCGCTCGTCGCCCGCGCGGGCGACCCGCTGGTACACGCGCCCGGCCGCAGCGGCGAGCTGGGGATCGGGGCTGAGCCCGCGCAGCTCGGCGGCGACCCACAGCCCGCTGAGCTGCTCGAGCGCGTCGACGGCCTGGGTCAGCTGATCGCCCGACAGCGCGCGATCGAGGTAGCCGATCAAGTAGTCGCGCAGCTGCGCCCGCGCTGCCGGGCGGCCGACGTCATCGACGCTCAACAGCGCGTAGGCGTTGCGCGCGGCCGCGTAGTCATCGAGATCGTTGATCGTTTTGGGAGCGACGAGCAGCGGGGCGTTGCTGTCTGGACCCGTCGTCTTGGTGCAAGCCGGCGCACACACCAACAGGGGGACCAGCACAGCGAGGAGCGACACGGGGCGTGGAGCCACGGCGACAGTGTACGGAGTGGATCGGGGCGGGGCCAGGACCCGTTTTCAGCGGGGCAGATGTCGTCATTTGCGGTTCTTCGGCAGCTCACGGGCGCCGAACCCACGCTCGGACCAGCGCACGCCCAACATCACGGTGTGCACGGCTCCGGTGTACACGCCGGCGTTGGTTGGGAGCCCCCGACCTGCCAGCACCGAGTTGGCGGCGGGCGAGTTGAGGTCGGCCCCGCTGGCTTCGAATTCGATCGCGGCCGCGGGCGTGAACGCCGGGTCGTGACCGCCGGGGCCGACGCGGGTGGGAACCAAGAAGTCGACGCCATACCCAGGCACCAGCGACCATGTGCCGTTGCGACCCGGCAGGTTGAAGCTGGTGCCGATCGTGGCGAGCAAGGTCCAGCCATCGCTGTTGGTCACGGTCAGCGCGCCGGGCCGCACACCCGGGGAGTTGAAGCCAACCCCGAGCAGCAGGTCCGCCCGTGGAACACATCGCAGGCGCTTGCCGGTCGCGGGATCGATCCCCTCGCTCCCGCTGCACAACACCTTGTAGTAGGGCAGGTTGGCGCCGATCAGATCGTCGAGGCGATAGCGGGCCCACAGCTCGGCGCCGAACAGATCCTTGAAGCCCCGGTAGATCGTGGTCTCTGGCAGCGTCGACGCGTCTTGATCGAGGCCAACCAGCTCGAGCGAGCGGCTGTCTCGGTTGTCGCAGCCTTTTGGCGTTCCGCCCGGGCAGCGGTCGATCCAATACAGGTTGGCGTCGAGCGCCCAGTTCCCGATCTCGCCAGCGGCGCCAACCGCCAGCTCTTGAGGGATCTGCTCGGACAAGGTCGCGTCGATCGAGGTCGCGCCCTCGCAAGCTGGGAGCCCGCTGTCAGCGTTGCTTCCCGTTGGCAGGCACACGGCGCTCGACCCGTTGAGGGTGATCGAGCCGCCCCCAAGCAGCGGCTGCGTGCGATAGCGCAGACCAAGCACGACGCGATCGCGAATGTCGAACGCGACCCCGAAGGTCACGGCGAGATCCAGGCGCGTCGAGGGGAGCTGGTTGAGCCCAAACCAACGCAGCCGCGAGCTTCCCCTGAAGCTCAGGCGCTCCGCGCAGGCGGCGTTCTCGACCGACGCGGACTGCGGGTCACAGCCGGTGTCCGCGTTGGCCCCGGTCAGCACCGAGTCGACGTCTCGCGCGAAGTAGGTGCGCTGGCGGGGCAGGTGCACGGTCGCGCCGATGCTCATGAAGTCGAGGGCGTTCCACGCCAGCGCGATGTCGAAGTCGGTGCGCATCTCGAGCATCCCGCCCTTGCGCAGCTGCGGGCAGATCCGCGAGCCATCGAGCGCGCAGCCGATGTCGGTCTCGGACACGAGGTGGTAGTCGAGGCTGGGATCGCTGTTGATGCGAAACCGCGAACCCAGCGTGTGGACGGCGACCCCGATCGCGATTGGATCGAGCAGGAAGCTCGCGCCGATGAAGTAGTCCGCCGCCGGGTTGACGAGGTTGACGGGTCCCCCGAGCGCGTCGATCGGCTGGCCGTTGGTCGCGATCCCAAATCGACGGACCGAGAGGTGATCGACGCCAGCGCGCAGCGTGGTCTCGAAGCTCAAGCCGGGGAGCTGCCCGAGCATCGCGGGGTTGTGATAGATGCCCGTGACCGAAGCGGTCGCGGGTCCTTGCGCGTTGGGGCCGGCGAGCCGGTTCGCGACCCCCGGCGCCGCGTGGGCCTCATCGGTGACACCAAGCAGCGCGAGCCCGCACGCGAGGCCACACGCGAGGCCCGTGCCGCGCGCCCGCACGCGCCGTCGCGAACCACTGGCGCGGAGCGTGGAAGGTGGGCGGCCGATCTCGCTCGGGAGGCCGTGCGAGCGGCAGAGCATCGGCCCGCAGCATACCTCCACAGCGCAGCTGCGCCGATTCGCGCGGTGCGCGAGCGGCCGCGATGCCCTGGCGCTCGGGTCCAGTTGGTGATCCTACGACCGCCAGATCGCGCCTGCGTGAGCTGACTGTCGGACCGATCAGGCTGATCACCCGTCTGGTCGGTGCCCACGTGAGCGGCGCTTAGTTGACCCTTCGCCGACCCTCGACCTAGGCTCAGGCTTGTCGCACGGCGCAGAACCGGCGATGAGAGCTGCGCAGGCAGTTCAGGAAACGGCATGAACAAGACGGCTCACCAGTTCGAGTGCCGAGACGACATCTGGAAGCGGGTCGAGGCGCTCGCCAAGCGTCGCGGCGTATCCACCGACGAAATCGTCCAGGCCGCGTTGATCCAGTTGTTCACGCGCAAAAAATCGCCCACTGCGGCGAGCGAAGCGAACACGCCCGCACCCGCGCCGCCGCCAGGTCCGCCTGGGGGGCGTGGCGGTCCACCGCGCCCGCGGGCTGCATCGGGTGGTCGTCCGACCTTGCCTCGCCCCGGCGCCCCGGCCAGGCCGAGCGGTCCACCCAGTGCTCCAGGCAGTGGGGGAACCCCCGGCAGCGGACCCAGTCGGTTGCCGCCACCTGGTGGCCGGCCGCCACCTCCAGGCACACCGCCGCCCTCATCCGCGCCGCAGGCCGGTGAGGACCGACCGCTCTATCTGTTCTTCGAGGGCAACTGGTACACGGTTGATCAAGAGCAGTTCGTGATCGGTCGCGGGAGCAAGTTCTCGGATCTGCCGATCAAGGACGCCAACATTTAGCGACGGCACTGCGCTGTCGTCCGACGCGGCGGCGAGTACTACATCAAGGATCTCGGCAGCACGAACGGGATCGAGTTTGCCGGTGAGCGGGTGGATGATCACCACGTCGAAGAGGGCAACGTGTACTACCTCTGCGATCACGAGCTGCGGTTCTCTTTCCAAGCGCCGTACTGAGCTGGTCGCGGGGGGTGTTCCCCGGGGTGCTCGGATCTCCTAGGCTGCGTGGCGCAGATGGGCAGCGATCCCCTCGAGCGACTGCGGCTCGCGCTCCGCGAGGCAGCGACTGATCAGTTCGCCGGCGTGCTCGCCGACGATCTGGGCGCGCGGCTGCGCGAGTCGACGGACCAACTGCTCACGGCCGGGGTGGGGGCGCAAGAGCGCGAGCTTCGGCATTTTCGAGGCGGGCTCGATCGCTTCGACGAGCGGGGCCGACAGGATCGCAGCCGCGTCGTCGCGCACGGGCTGCGGCTGTGCATGACGCTCACTGCTGTGCGCACGGACGCGTCCGAGGCCGCACAGCCTCGCTCGCGTCGGCGCAAGCAGGACCTCGGGCGGCGACTCGGAAAGTCCGGTGGGGCCACGAACGACAGCGCGGGGCCGGTCGAGGGCCAGGGTAGGGGAGCGGCGAGCGATGCCGTCGCCGCGCCCCCCGACGAATCGGCGGCCGAGAAGTCTGGCAGCAAGAAAGCGGCCGAGAAGTCTGGCAGCAAGAAGTCGGGCAGCAAGAAAGCTGGCAGCAAGAAGTCTGGCAGCAAGAAGTCGGGCAGCAAGAAAGCGGGCGGCAAGTCGAGCGCCAAGCCGACGCGAGGTTCACCAGATCCAACGACGCACGCGAACGCTGACCCGAAGCGAGGCGCCAAAAAACCGACGACCTCGACACCCACGGCCACCTCGCTCTCTCCCACGCACGCCGTCGAGCTCGCGGCGCTGCAGGCCGCGGCGCAAGTGCGACAGGCGAGCGTCGAGGTACTCCCCGGCGTCGGCGGGCGGACCCGCGAGAAGCTGAGCGCCCGCGGCCTCGAGACGATCGAGGATCTCGCGTACCTGTTGCCGCTCGGCTACGAAGATCGCAGGCACACCACCTCGCTACAGGATGTAGAGGAGGGCGCGTCGGTGGTCGTGGATGGCGTGATCCGCAGCTTTCGCCAAGGTTGGTTTGGCGGCCGCTACTCGGCCACGCTGCGCCTCGAACAGACCCAAAAAAACGGCGCGCGGCTCGGGCTCGAGGCCAAGTGGTTTCACCCGGTCGGCGGCCTGGGCCAGCGCGTCACCACGGGCACGCCGATCATCCTCGCGGGGGTCGTCAAGCACTTCCGCGGGAAGCTGAGCATGGTCCACCCAGACGTGCTCGACCCGGCGCTTGGCCTTGGCATCGCGCTGCGCTACCCGATCGTCGAAGGCATCGGCCAGCGCACGCTGCAAAAGCTGTGTCGCGCGGCGATCGAGCGGCTCCACGCGGCCGAGCTGAGTGAGCCGCTGCCGGCCGAGCTCGTTCGCGCGCACGCGCTGCCGAGCCAGATCGACGCGCTGAGCATGCTCCACGATCCCCCCGAGGATCTGTCCGAGCCGGCGTTGCAAGCGTTGATGCGGCGCGACAGCCCGGCGCACCGTCGCTTGGCGTTCGAGGAGTTCTTCTTCTTGCAGCTCGGGTTGCTGCGCCAGCGCGGGGTCTATCGATCAACCCCCTGCGCGCTGCCGCCACTGGCCGCGGGCAGCTTCGATCGCGAGCGACTGCGGGCCTGCCTGCCGTTCGAGCCAACCGCGGCGCAGTGGCGGGTCGTCGCCGAGATCGAGCGTGACCTCGCGCGGGCCAAGCCGATGCTGCGGCTGGTCCAGGGTGACGTTGGATCCGGCAAGACCGCGGTCGCGTTCGCGGCGGCGCTGGCGGTGATCGACGCGGGGGCCCAGGCCGCCCTGATGGCTCCGACGGAGATCCTCGCCGAGCAGCACCGGACCAGCCTGGCGTCGTGGTGTGAGCTGGCTGGGGTCCGCGTGGGCTTGCTGACCGGGTCAACCCCGCGGGCCCAACGAGCCAGCTTGTTGGCGTTGCTCGGGGCGGGCGAGATCGATCTGTTGATCGGCACCCACGCGCTGCTGGTCGACGGCGTCGACTTCAGCCGGCTCGCGCTGGTCATCGTCGACGAGCAGCACCGGTTTGGGGTCGAGCAGCGCGGGGCTCTGCGGGGCAAGGGCGAGGCGCCGCACCTGATGGTCATGACCGCCACGCCGATCCCCCGCAGCCTGGCCCTGACCGCGTTCGGCGAGCTCGACGTGTCGGTGATCGACGAGCTCCCGCCCGGTCGCGTCGCGCCGAAGACCAAGGTGTTCGCGGGGCCGCGCTCACTCGGCCGCGCGCGGGCGGCGTTGGTCGATCGGGTCCGCGCGGGTGACAAGGCCTACGTGGTCGTCCCGCTCGTCGAGGCCAGCGAGGCGATCAACGCGTCGGACGTCGAGGCCACCGCCGCGGCGTTTCGCAAGCTGCTGCCCAAGCACGAGCTCGCGGTCGTCCATGGCCGGATGCTCGGTCGCGAGAAGGACGCGGTCATGCAGCGATTCCGCTCCGGCGAGGTCCAGGTGCTGGTGGCGACCACCGTGATCGAGGTGGGCGTCGACGTCCCCGACGCGCGGGCGATCTTGGTCGAGCACGCCGAGCGCTTCGGCCTCGCGCAGCTGCACCAGCTGCGCGGTCGCGTGGGTCGCTCGCCCGGGTACTCGGAGTGTCTGCTGCACACCGCGAACGAGCGCGGATCAGACGCGGGCGAGCGCCTGCAAGTGCTCGAGGCCAGCACCGATGGGTTTGTGGTGGCAGAGCGGGATCTGGAGCTGCGCGGGCCGGGTGAGGTGTTTGGCACCCGGCAGTCCGGCGTGCCTCGGCTGCGCTTCGCAAGCTTCTCGGGTGAGGGCATGAAGATGTTGGTCGCCGCGCGCGAGGCTGCGCTGGCGATCATCGAAGACGATCCCAACCTGGCCCGGCACCCGGTCCTGCGCATGGAGCTGCGCCTGCGCACGGGCGACGCGCAGCTGTGGGCGGGCGAGTCGGGCTGATTGATCGGGCCCGGGCCGCTCGACTCAGGGATTCGCCCCGTTGGCGATCCAGTCGCGGACCAGCGCGACGCTCTGATCGCCGAGCAGCGTCGGCGCGTTGCGGGGCATGTGGGTCTGCGTGACGCCGCCGTCGGTCATGGGCTCGCAGCTGGCCAGGACCTGGTACAGCCACGACGCCTCGGGATCGCCAGGCTCGATCAGCGCGCCGCCAGGGTTGCCAAGGACCTCGTGCTCGAGCAGCTCGGTGAGCAGATCGGGCGCCTGGAGGTTGAGCCCGGCGGCCTGACCCGAGACGCCGTGGCAGGCGTTGAACATGCACGATGGCTGAAACACGGCGGCGAACACGTTCTCCAGCGTGGGCGCGAGGACGGGCGCGACGCTGGGATCGTGATCGGTGCACTCTGGGATCGGCGGGATGCCCTCGTCGCCGCTGTCGGGCACCAGCAGCGGGCCATCGCGCTCGGCTTCGGTGGGCAGCCCGAGCGCAGGGTTCTTGGGGACCGCCAGGATCCCGCACGGACCCTCGTACTCGACCACGCCGTTCGCGTCGACGCCCACAGCCTGGGTCCCGCCGGTGACCGACAGATCCAGCAGGATCTTGGTCTCGGCCAGAGCCAGCATCACGCACATTTCTTGGTCACCGATGCCCCAGCCAACGTTGACGTCGCGCCAGTTGTCGTAGCCGCAGGTGTAGCGCACCCCCTCGACCCCGGTCAGATCGAGGGGCGGATCGAACACGCCCCCGATCGCGCTGGCGTCGAAGCCGTCGACGGTGAACACGTCTTGGCCGTCGAGCGGCCCGCCCATGAAGCTCAGGTTGAAGTGGTTGCCGAGGTAGTGATAGTGCGGCAGCACGTAGTGCAGCTTCATGTCGAGCGGCGCCCCGGTTGCCTCGGCGTAGCGCTGACCAAAGTCGTTGCAGACCCCGGTGAACTTGCTGACCTCGCCCGCCGGGATGTCCAGGTCAATGTAGCTGGCCCGGATCGCCGCGAGCACGACGTCGACGTCCTTGGGGTGGATCACCTCGAGCGTCATGAACAGGTCGGTCGACACCGTGTCGGGCCCGACGTTGAGCATGTGCAGGTCGGCGATGACCTTGTGATTGGGCGGGATCTTGATGACCGCGCCCGCGCCCGTGCGCTGCTCTTCGACGAAGGACTGGGTCGACTGGGCGTAGAGCACGGTCCCGCCCGTGGCCGCGCCGAGCTCGTTGAAGCCGCGGTCGCTGCACTTGAAGTAGCCGTCTTCACCGGCGTACAGCTCGTTGGGGACCACGAACCAATTCGAGTGGTGGAAGTAGCCCAGGTTGCTCAGCGTGACCGCCTGAACGTAGAGCGGCGCCTCGTTGTCCAAGGTCCACTGCACGCAGGGCTCGGTCTCTTGGTAGGGCGAGAGCTCGCGGGTGCCGAACCGGTGGGTCAAGGTCGCGGACTCGAGGTCGCCGTCGCCGGTGTCGGTGCCGGTCTCCGTGTCGGTGCCGGTGTCGAGATCACCGTCGCCGTCGCCGTCACCGGCGTCGGTCTCGCCGTCGTTGGCGGTGTCATCGGCGTCGTCGCTCTTGCAGCCGGACGCAGCGAGCGTGGTGACGAGCAGGGCCAGGCACAGGGGGCCTCGAACATGGTGGAGCGTGCTGTCGTTCATGGGTCCTGACCTGTCGCCTGCGGCGTCGCATCGCAATTGAAGCGCAAACACCAAACGTGGCGAGATACGCGTAGATGCTGCCACGTGCAGGGTGCACGGAGCAATGACCGGCGCCGTGGGCCCCGTCTTCGTTGGCCGATCCATCCGTAGAGGTGCCCCCGGTCCCGGTGTCGCCGGTCGCTCGAGGGTCGCCGTCGCCGTCGCCATCGCCGTCCCCGTCGCCATCGCCGTCGCCGTCGCCGTCGCCCGTGTCGCTGGGACCGAACACGATCACCGGGTCGAGCCCGTGGCCGACGTAGCCGTCACCAAGCGGCTGCTCGAGGACAGCCCGCAGCACGATCGTCAAGCCCAAGCTCGCCTCGGGCGGGGTGAAGGGGACAACCAGCTGGTCGGGACCCTCGACGGCGATCTGGGCGAGCTGTTCGATCGCCTTCCACTCGAGCAGCTCGGGCTTGCTTGGCGCCCACTCGATCGAGAGCGCGGAGCCGGCGGTCGCGTGAACACAGATCGGCAGCTCGACGACCTCGTCGCCGTACAGGTAGTCCGCGGTGTCGGCGATGCTCACGGCGGCCTGCGCTGGCTCGGCTGGCGCCGGTTCGTCGAGCACGCGGAGCACCCACGGGGCCCGTCGCCACAGGTTGTAGGGGGGCTCCCAGGTGTAGCCAGCGACAAGCCACGTGCCCGGTTCGACCCCCGCTGGATCGAGCGTGTCCCAGATCACCGGCAGCGCGGCGACCTCGAAGGTGATCGGGCGGCGATCGTCGTCGGCCGTGATCCTGGTCCAGCACCCGCTCCACACCTCGCTGGTCTCGAGCGTCGACTCGGGGTCGTCGAGCAGCTCGGGGAGCTCGAGGTCCGCCGCGACGGAGCGCTCGAGGTCGTAGAGCGAGATGTAGCGAGGCGGCGGACGCCCGGCCGGCCACTGCCGACAAAACCCGATGAACTGATGGCGACGGCTGTCGGCGAATTCGTCGCCCGACAGCTGCGTGTCTTCGCTGGGGATCTCGTAGCTGAACGCGAAGCTTGGATCGGCGCTGCGATCGACGGTCTGAATGCAGGGGGCATCGGGCCACAGCACTGGCGTCCTGGGATGGACGTTGTTGCTCGCGTGTGCGCTTGGGGCCACGCTGACGCAGGTCCCAAGCGCGACGAGCCCAACGACAGTGCCAGCGCCGATCAGGTTTGGGTACGACATCCGCGGCGCCGCTCAGCGTTTGTGACTGCCCATGGGCGCCGACGTTCGGCGCCCGCCGCTGTCGTCGACCAGCTCGTCGAACAGCGACAGCTGGCGCAGTGACTTGGGTGCGCGATGCCGGGCGAGCTCGAGCCGCGCGTGGTCGCGGAGCAGCGCACGGATCGGCTCGTGACAGCTCCGGCACCCGGTCCCAGCCTCGCAGTAGTGGCCGACGGACTCGAGCGAGTCGGCGCCGCTGCGGATCGCGTGCAGGACCTCGGACTCGGCGACCGCGAGGCAGTGGCACACGAGCGGATCCTTCTCGCGCATCCTTGGTCTTTTAGCACCAAAAAGATGCAAACGGGCTGGCTGGTGGTCGACGAAGCTCGCATGCGTGCGCCCAGCTGGCTGCCCTCGCTGCTGACCGGTGTCGCCCTGGTCGGCGCCCTGATCGGCTCGCTGTTGGGTCTGTGTCCGCCGCCCGCCAGCCTTGGCGCGCCCTTGGCCTGCGAGCGGGCCCAGCTGATCGAGGGCCGGCTGTGGTGTGACCACGAGCTGCTCCGCGACCTCCAGGCCCACTGCCGGGCCGCGCCGTCTCGTGCGCTGGGTCCTGGTGACAGCGTTGCACTCGGCGCCTGCGTCTGCGCAGCCCATCCCGGCTTGCGCCAGCTTGGCCTCGGCTGCGCGCGCCCGCCCGTCGCCCGCATGGCCCCAGACCAGCTCGCCGCGCTCGAGCAGGTCGTGGATCTGAACACCGCCACCGCGACGGAGCTGGCCAGCCTCGCCGGGATCGGCCCAAAGCTCGCCGAGCGGATCATCGCCGGCCGGCCCTACCCGCGCGTCGACGACCTGCTCGAGGTCAAGGGGATCGGCCCCAAGCGGCTCGCGGCGATCCGCTCTCGCGCTCGCGCTCGCGCTCGCGCCGAGTGACCGCAGCTAGAAAAACTATCCACGCCCAATGATCGCCTCGAGCTCCGCGATCTGCTTGGGCGCGGCCGCGCTCAGGATCTCCGGCCCCTCCGCGCGAACGAGCACGTCGTCCTCGATCCGCACGCCGAGGCCCCGAAACCGCGCTGGCGCATCGCTGGCGTCGGCCGCGATGTAGAGCGCCGGCTCGACCGTCAGGACGTGGCCGGGCGCCAGCGGCCGGGGCACGCCACCAAGCGTGTAGCGGCCAGCGTCGTGGACATCGATCCCCAGCCAGTGGCTGGTGCGGTGCATGTAGTAGCGCTTGTAGAGGGCCTCATCTCGGATCTGCGCGGCCGCGGCAGCGCCCAACCCGGCCAGCGACTCGAACAGGCCCAGCTCCGCCATGCCCTCGCACAGCACGTCCAGGCAGGTCTCGTGGATCGCGTCGATGTTGCTGCCGACGACCGCCCGCTCGATGCCCGCGAGGTTGGCCGCGAGCACCACCTCGTAGACGGCCCGCTGCTCGCCCGTGAACCGGCCCGAGACCGGCCAGCTGCGGGTGATGTCACCGCTGAAATAGTCCCACTCGGCGCCGGCGTCGATCAGCAGGACCTCGCCGTCGCGCATCTGGTCGCAGTTGTCGACGTAGTGGAGCACCGTGGCGTTGTCGCCGCTGCCGACGATGCTGCCGTAGCCAGACCCCGAGCTCCCGCGTCGGCGGAACTCGTACTCGAGCAGCGCCTCGATCTCGTACTCCCACATCCCGGGCTTGGCCTGGCGCATGGCCGCGACGTGTCCGGCCGCGCTGAGGTCGATCGCCCGGCGCAAGCTAGCGAGCCCGGCGGCGTCCTTGAGGATGCGATCTTCACCGACGAGATCCGCAGCCTCGCCGTAGCGCAGCGGCGGGGTCCGACCCTCGCGGTTGCGTCGGCGTAGCGAGCTGACCGCTTTGGCCAGCGAAGCGTCGAGGGTGGGCCACCGCCCGACGGGTAGGTACACGGTCTCGCACCCGTCGAGCAGGGCAGGGAGTCGCTCGTCGAGCTCGGCCAGCGCAAACGCCTCACTTGCCCCAAATTGCTCGATTGCACCGGTCGGTCCAATGCGCCGTCCGCTCCAGATCTCCGCGTCACGATCGCGCTCCCGCACGAACAGAACAAACCGGGGATCGCCGCCCTGGGCTCCCGGAACCAACAGCATGACTGCGCCCGGCTCTTCGAGGCCCGTCAGGTAGTGAAAATCCGAGTCCGGCCGAAACCGAAATTCCGTGTCGTTGGCTCGGGTTTGCAGGGCGCCGCCGTACAGCAAGAGCGCGCCCGACTCGGATCCAAGCCGGTTAGCGATGCGCGCGCGACGTTCGGCGTAGGCCTCGACCGAGGGACGGGGACCAGTAGGCATGCCGCGAGTTTGTCACAACGCCGAACCGCGCGGGACCTCGAGCGGTGGGACGCGGATGTGAATGTGCGTTCGCGTGTCCATCGGCACAGCTCGCGGTGAGTTCGGTAGGCGTCGACCCGGTCCGGGGTCGGGGTCCTGTCCCCGCGCTCACCTTGCCAACAACGAGCGCGCGGACGATTGTTGCCCCCGATGTCTCCGCGCGAGCTGAGTAACCGTCGAATTCACGAAGTCCGCGACGCGCTGGCCTCCTATCGGCCAGCGCTGGAGGGGACCGATATCAATAACCTGTCCCGGCTGTGCCAAGCCGTGATCTTGTCGATCGACGTTCGCGACCTACGCGACACGACCACGGTCGAGTTGATCGAGCAGCTCGAGCACGTGCTCGCGATGCTCGAGCAGCGCAGCACCGGCGAGATCAAGACCGCCGTGCGCCTGCACGACAGCGACGTGATCGTGCTCGAGAGCTGCATCGACGATCAACCGTTCTTGGTCTCGGGCGTGCGAGCCCTGCTCGCTCACGAGCGCCTCGAGATCCGCGCGTCACTCAACGCCGTGACCAAGCTGCGCCGCGATCGCAAGGGCCAGCTCGTCGACTTCAACACCGGCACCCGCGAGTCGATCATTCGGGTCGAGGCCCGGATCCCCGACGGCTACGACGTCAGCAGCGAGGCGCTCGAGCGCCTGCGTGGGCGGCTCGAGCAGCGCCTGCGCCTGACCTCGGCGATGGTCGGCGACTTCTCGGCGATGAAGTCACACATCCGCTCGCTGGCCGACGAGTACGCGAGCGCGGCGGCGATGAGCGCGGCCGAGCTGTCCGTCGATCTGCGCGAGGCTGAAGGTCTGCTTCGGTGGCTGTGCGACGACAACTACGTGATCTTCTCGGTCGAGGAGTACGGCCGCGACGGTGAGAACCTCGTCGCGCTCGGGACCGCGGCGACCGGGTTGCCCGCCCGCGACGGCGAGCTCCTGCGCAAGGCCGGCAGCGAGGTCACGCGCCTCGTTCGGTACCAGCGCAGCCGCGAGGAGTCTCCGGTCCACCGGGCCGGCAAGCCTGGCCACTTCGTGTTCACGGCCGTCAACCGATCCGGCGAGCCAACCGGGGTCACGGTGGTCGATGGCCTGTTCACCTACAAGGCTCTGCACACGCCGCCAGAAGAGATCCCGTACCTGCGCGCTGCGCTGCGCGACTTCTTGCGTGATCGCGAGGTCTCGGTCGACAGCCACCGCGGCAAGAACATCACCAACGCGTTCAACTCCTTGCCGCTCGAGTACCTGCTCGCCGAGTCGCGCACCAACGTGTGGGAGCTGACCGATCGGGTGCTGCGGGCCGAGGAAGAGGGCGGCAGCGACGTTCACATTCAGGTCGGCGAGGGCGGGCGGTTCGCGTTCGTGTTCATCTCGCTGCCGCGCGAGCAGTTCTCGGAGGAGCTGCGCGTCGAGCTGCAGCAGCTGTTGCTCGCCGAGCTCGGCGCGAGCTACTCGGACTTCGGCGTGTACCTCGATCGCTACGACAACGCGATCGTCCACTTCTATGTGACCGCGGCCGATCAGCTGCGCGCGATCGAGACCGACAGCCTGCGCGCCAAGGTCCACGCGATGGCCAAGGGCTGGGGCGAGCGCCTGCGCGAGGCGCTGCAGCACTACGTCCGCGACTACGAGCCCGACCTCGAAAAATTCGAGGAGCGCGTCGATGATCTGTTCGCGGACTACGTCGACGCCTTCAACGAAGAGCACCGCCGCCGGGCCGCCGACGATCGCTTGGTTGGGGATCTGCGCTGCATCGAGAACCTCCGCGCTGGCGCGCCGCTCGACTGTGATCTGTTCATCTCGCGGACCGGCGACCACCCGGGCAGCCTCAACCTGCGGGTGTTCTCGCGTGATCCGCTGACGCTCAGCGCCCAGCTCCCGGTGATCGACAGCTTCGGGTTCGAGGTCATTGATCAGTACACCCGCGAGCTCAAGCTGCCGCACGCGATCCAGTACGAGATGCACACCTTCCGGCTCAACATCCGGCGCGAGCGACAGCGTCCGGTGCTCAGTCGGGTCGGCGAGATCACCCGGGGCCTGCGGGCGGTCTACGGCGGCAGCGCTGGCCGCGACCGCCTCAACCGTCTGGTGGTCTCGACAGATCTGGGCATCGACGACGTCGCGGTGCTGCGCGCCTACGTGGCGTACCTGCACCAGCTCGGGGTGGTCTGGGACAGCGATCTCATCCACAAGGTCTTGGTCCAGCACTCGACCGTCTCGGCCGCCTTGGTCCTGTGGTTGGCCGCGCGCTTCGATCCGCGCGAGACCGGCCTCGACGTCGCGCTGGTCACCAAGACCCTCGAGACCGAGCTGCGGGCGGTCTCCAACTACACCGCTGATCGGGTGCTGCAGGCCGTCGCCGAGGTCGTCCGCGCGACCGTGCGGACCAACGCGTTCGTCAACCCCGAGGGCGCGGCGCTGGCGTTCAAGATCGACGGCGCGGGGGTCAGCCATGGCCCGCGTCCGCGTCCGTTCCGCGAGATCTGGGTCTACCACCCGCAGATGGAGGGCGTGCATCTACGCGGCGGACGGGTCGCGCGTGGTGGTCTGCGCTTCTCGGATCGCCCCGACGACTTCCGCACCGAGATCCACGGGCTGATGGCCACGCAGATGGTCAAGAACGTGCTGATCGTGCCGATGGGGGCCAAGGGCGGGTTCGTGCTGCGGCATCCGCCTGCAGATCGCCGGCGCCTGCGTGAGGCAGGGGACAGCTACTACCAGGTGTTCATCCGCGCGCTGCTGTCGCTGACGGACAACGTCGTCGACGGCGAGGTCGTGACCCCGGACGGCATCGTCCACGCCGAATCTCCGGATCCCTACTTGGTGGTGGCCGCCGACAAGGGCACCGCGCACCTGTCCGACACCGCCAACGCGATCAGCATGGAGCAGGGCTTTTGGCTCGACGATGCCTTCGCCTCGGGCGGCTCCAACGGCTACGACCACAAGAAGACCGGCATCACGGCGCGCGGGGCCTGGGAGCTGGCCAAGCGCAACTTCAGGGAGCTCGGCGTCGAGCCCGAGCAAGACGTGATCACGGCGATCGGCGTCGGTGACATGAGCGGTGACGTGTTTGGCAACGGCTTGCTCCGCAGCAAGACCATCAAGCTGCTCGCCGCTTTCAACCACATGCACGTGTTCATTGATCCCGACCCGGATCCCGCGGCGTCGTACGCCGAGCGCGAGCGACTGTTCAACCTGCCGACCTCGAGCTGGGCCGACTACGACGCCAAGCTGCTGTCGGCCGGCGGCGGCGTGTACCAGCGCGAGTCCAAAGAAGTCCCGCTCTCGCCCGAGGCGCGGGCGATGCTCGGCATCGAGGACAACGCCGTGATCAGCGGTGACGAGCTGATCCGGGCCGTCATGCGGCTCAAAGTCGATCTGTTCTGGATGGGCGGGATCGGGACCTACGTCAAAGCCCACGACGAGACCCACGCCCAGGTCGGCGACAAGGCCAACGACAGCGTGCGCGTCGACGCCCGCGACCTCGCGTGTCGGGTGTTCGCCGAGGGCGCCAACTTGTCGATCACCGATCGCGGCCGGGTCGAATTCTCGCGCCGTGGCGGGGCCGTCTACACCGCGTTCCTCGACAACTCGGGCGGCGTCGACACCTCGGATCACGAGGTCAATATCAAGATCCTGTTCGCGCCCTTGCTGGCGTCGGGCGCGATCACTCGCGAGCAGCGCAACGCCGTGCTCGTCGAGGTCGAGGGCGAGGTCTGCCAGCGGGTCTTGGCCAACAACCGGTCGCAGGGCCGGATGGTCAGCTACGACGTTCGCCGCTCGCGCCCAGATCTGTGGCGCTACGCCAGGACCTTGACGCTGCTGACCACGGCCGTGCCCTTCGACCCCGACGCGTTCGCAATGCCCAACGCCGACGAGCTCGCCAACCGTCACCGGCGCGGCGACGGGCTGTTCAAGTGCGAGGGGGCCGTGCTCGGATCCCACGCCAAGATGTTGGCCTACCGCGAGCTGCTCAGCGACGAGCCGCTGCCCGAGCAGATGGCGCTGTCACTGGTCCGCGCGTACTTCCCAAGCCGGATCCTCGAGCTCGCCGGCGAGGAGGCGCTCGCCAACCACCTGTTGTTCCGCGAGATCGCCACGACGATGGCGGTCAACCATATCGTCGACAACGCCGGGTGCAGCTTCTTCGCCGAGATGACCACCGCGACCGGCCGCAGCCGTCGCGACGTCGCCGTGGCGTACCTGCAGGCGCTCGAGCTTGGCGGCATCGAGGCGCTGCTGGCCGAGCTTCACGCGCTCGAGGACAAGCACCGCCAAGAGGGGGTGTACCGGGCCATGGAGCGACTCGGCTTCGCGCTCGAGGACGCCACGTTCTACCTGCTGGGCCCGATCGCCGAAGGCGGGACGATCGACTCGGCCAAGACCCAAGCGCTGCTCGCAACGATCCTCGACTACGTGCCCAAGACCTCGCGGCATCGCTCGCGGCTCGAGCGTCACGTCGATCTGCTGACCGAAGCTGGGATCCCACCCGCGCTCGCGCTCGCGGTCGCGCGGACCCGGTTCTTGCTGATCGTGTTCGACGCGATCGAGATCGGTCGGACCCAGAACAAGCCGCCCGAGCAGGTCCTGCGCCTGCGCCTGGCCGTGTCCGACGCGATGCGCATGTCGGAGCTACAGTCTGCGATCTCGCGGATGGAGCTGGCCTCGACCTGGGACGGTCCCGCCGTGCTCTCGCTCGGCCGCCAGCTCGAGTTCCACGCGCACAAGATGACGCTGCTGGTAGAGGACGACGACATCGACGGCATGATCAACGCCTACGGCCTCGGCAACGTGCAAAAGCTGATCGGCGAGTACCTCGAGGGCGACGTCACCGTCGCCAGCCTGGTCATGCTCGACGGCCAGCTCCGCCGCCTGCTGCCCCCCATGCGCGGCGGCTGACAAACGCCCCCGGCGGCCGCATCAACAAAGCGCAAAGCGCATGTCGGGGGGTCCTATACCCCCCGACCCACCCCTTCCCGGTGCCCACACACCCCCCGAGAAAACGTCCCGGGGGAGCGAGCGGTCGCAGCCCACGAAGTGCGAAGCCGTATGTTGGGGGGACATATCTCCCCCCGACACAACATCCGCCGAAGCCACCCGAGCCCCCTTCCAGGGGGCCACACATACCCCCGCGAACAGCCAGCCCCGAGGAGCGAAGCGACCAGACGCGAAGCGGCTGCAGTCGGCGAAGTCTAAGGTGTATGTGGGGGTCTTAAGCGATCTCGAGTCCGCTGAAGAAGTAGCCGATCTCGAACGCCGCCGTGTCGTCCGCGTCGGACCCGTGGGTCGCGTTGCGCTCGATGTTGGTCCCGAACTGCCCACGCATGGTGTCCTTCGGCGCTTCCTTTGCGTTGGTCGGCCCCATCAGGTCACGCCAGCGCTTGATCGCCCCGTCGCCCTCGAGCACCAGCGCGACGATCGGCCCCTCGGTCATGAAGGTGACGAGGTCCCCGAAGAAGGGCCGCTCCGAGTGCACGTGGTAGAAGCCCTTCGCCTGGCGCTCGGACAGGTGCAAAGTCTTCATGGCCACGATTTTGAGGCCCGACTCCTGAATGGCTGCGATGATCTTGCCCTGGTAACCTGCGGCGAAGGCGTCGGGCTTGATGGCGGCGAAAGTTCGTTGCATGGCGGCGGAAGCTAGGAGTTCGTCCTTCGTTTGTCCAGAGTGAGCAAGGTCTGGCAAGATCCCGGCATGATTAAATGCAACCGCGCAGCCAAAACGGACGCGCAGCGGATTCAAGAGCCGCTCGCGCGCGCTCGCGGTTCAAGCGTGACCTTGCTCGCGGGCGCGCTCGCGCTGCTCGGCGGCTGCGGGCCCCACGACTTTCCGGGCCGCGAGGGCTTCACCGACAGTGGCACCGAGACCGACAGCGGCACCGAGACCGCCGCGACCGAGACCGACACCACGGAGACAGAGACGGAGACCGGCGACCCCGAGTGCCCCGAGCTGGTCAACACCGGCAACGTCGCCCTCAACTCGCCCGAGATCCTCGAGCTGCTCGACGGGGTCACCCGGATCGAGGGCGACGTCGAGATCACCGGCGAGTTCGGCGAGCTCGAGAACGGGCTCGAGAGCCTGCGCTGCCTCGATGAGATCACCGGCTTCGTCTACGTCCACGACACCGACCTGCGCAACTTCGTGGGCCTCGAGCGCCTGCGCCGGATCGGCGGTTATTTTTACGTGGGCCAGTCCTTCAACCTCGAGGATCTCACCGGGCTCAGCGCGCTGCGGCAGATCGGCGCGTACTACCACCTGACCGAGAACCCGGCGCTGCGCAGCACGATCGGCACCGATCTGCTCGTCGACGTCGGCACCTTCGTGTTCGTCGACAACAACCCGCTGCTCGAGGATCTCGACGGCCTCGCCGGGCTGCCGGGGACCAACGGGCTGCTGCGCATCGACTCCAACGCGTCGCTGCTCAACCTCGACGGGCTCTCCAACATGATCGGCGTGCGCGGCGATCTGGGCATCGTCAACAACCCCTCGCTGTCAAACACGGCCGGGCTCCAGGGCATTCAGGCCGTCGCAGGCAACGTGCTGTGGCAGAGCAACCCCGGGGTGTTCAGCCTCAACCTCGACAGCTTGAAGACGATCAAGGGCTACTTGGTGGTCACCAACATGCCCAACCTCGCCAACCTCGACGACCTGTTTGGGCTGGCCGGGATCAACAACCAGCTGTACCTGTGGGACACGGGGCTCAGCAACATCGACGGGCTGTTGGATCTCGAGTTCCTTGGCGGCACGGTCTGGCTCGAGAACAACAACAACCTGACGAACCTCGACGGCCTCTTGTCGCTGACCGAGGCGTTTGGGGCCGTGATCATCGACCAGAACCTCGCGTTGGCCGACGCCTCGGGGCTCTCGAACCTGCAGTTCGCCCACGACGGGCTGTCGATCTGGGGCAACCCCAACCTCGCCGTGCTCGAGCTCGACAGCTTGGTGTCCGTGGCCGACTACCTGCGCGTGGGCTACTCGTCGGTCGACCAGGTCAGCGCCCCGCAGCTGGCCGAGATCGGCGGCGATCTGCTGGTGTTCAACAACGACCAGCTGCAGCTGTTCGCCGGGTTCGCCCAGCTGCAGACGATCGGCGGGCGCCTGTACTTCCGCGAGAACCCCGGGCTGACCGCGGTCGGGTTCCCAGCGCTCACGCAGGTGTTCGGCCGCGTGCAGTTCATCGACAACGACGCGCTCGCCAACCTCGACGGGCTGTCGGCCGTGCAGCTGGCCCAAGGGGTCAACATCCGCGAGAACTTCTTGCTGACCAACATCGCGGGCCTGTCGGGGCTCACCCAGGTCCCCGGGATCTTCAAGGTCGTCCAGAACGAGGCGCTGTCCAACATCGGCGGCATCAACTCGCTCACCCAGATCGGCGGCGACCTCGAGATCCGCGACAACTTCAACCTCGCCGCGATCCCAGGTCTACAAGCGCTCAACGCAGTCGGCGGCGATCTAGACGTCGTCGGCAACATCGATCTGCCCACCTGCAGCGCCAACGCCTTCGCCAGCAGCGTGGCCAACGTAGGCGGCATCATCACCGTCACCGGCAACCAGCCCGACGAGTGCAGCCCCTGAGCTGTCATCAGCTCGGGCAAGGGCTTCTCGCCCGCTTGCGGACGCCTTCGACGACTGGTGCACTGATGGCAGCGAGCTGTTTTCAGCTCGGGCGAGGGCTTCTCGCCCGCTTGCGGACGCCTTCGACGACTGGTGCACTGATGGCAGCGAGCTGTTTTCAGCTCGGGCGAGGGCTTCTCGCCCGCTTGCGGACGCCTTCGACGACGGGTGCACTGATGGCAGCGAGCTGTCATCAGCTCGGGCGGCCCACGGTGAACCCGCCGCGAGCGAGGCCGCCAGGCGCGACCAGAGATCTGCATACCCCCGTGCAAACTGCGACCTCTCACACTGCGCAAGCAGCCCACGTCGAGGCGCCCCACGCGTCCGCTCCACGACGGAGAGCCCCCGGCGAACAAACGGCCCGAGGAGCGGCTGCAGTCGGCGAAGTGCCCGTAGACGTCGGCCGAAGCCACCCGAGCCCCCTCCCAGGGGGCCACACATACCCCCGCGAACAAACGGCCCGAGGAGCGGCTGCAGTCGGCGAAGTGCCCGTAGACGTCGGCCGAAGCCACCCGAGCCCCCTCCCAGGGGGCCACACATACCCCCGCGAACAAACAGCCCCGAGGAGCGAAGCGACCAGACGCGCCAGCGGCTGCAGTCGGCGAAGTGCCAAGGTGTATGTGGGGGTCTGAGATAGGTAGGCTTCCCCCATGTCCACCGACCTCACGGGCGACGCGTCGGGCGTCGACGACTTCGCGCATCTGCACCTCCATACGCAGTACTCGCTGCTCGATGGTGCGATCCGCATGAGCGATCTGTGCGCCAAGGTCCAGTCCCGCGGCATGAAGGCCGTGGCCATGACCGACCACGGCAACATGTTTGGGGCGATCCAGTTCTACCAGACGGCCAAGGCCCACGGCGTCAAGCCGATCTTCGGCTGCGAGGCGTACATCGCCGACGGCGACGCCAAGGCCAAGTCCGATCGCAAGAACTACCACATCGTGCTGCTGGCCAAGAACGAGGTCGGCTACAAGAACCTGCAGCGGCTGGTCAGCTACGGGCACCTCGAGGGCTTCTACTACAACCCCCGGATCGACCGGAAAGTGCTGCGAGAGCACAGCGAGGGCCTGATCGGGCTGTCGGCCTGCCTTGGCGGCCACATCTCGCGCTTGGTCAGCGCCGGCGACATGGACGGCGCCCGCGAGCGGGTCCGCGAGTACGCCGACATCTTCGAGCCGGGCCAGTATTTCTTGGAGCTGCAGCCCAACCGGTTGCCCGCGCAAGAGCAGGTCAACGCCGCGCTCGCGCAGCTTGGCCGGGATCTGAACGTACCCACGGCCGCGACCAACGACTGCCACTACGTCGATCAGACCGAGGCCCACGCCCACGAGGTGTTGATGTGCATGGGCATGGGCCGGACGATCAACGACGAGAAGCGGCTCAAGCACGACTGCGACGAGTTCTTCATCAAGTCCCCGGACCAGATGTGGGGCTACTTCAACCAGTACCCGGAGGCGATGGAGAACACCGCTCGGATCGCCCGGATGTGCAACGTGGAGCTCGAGCTCGGGCGGCCGGAGCTCCCAGACTTTCGCCTGCCCGAGGGCATCGCCGACGAGGTCGAGTACCTGCGCAAGGTCGCCTACAAGGGCCTCGCGGATCGGCTCGCGGAGATGCGCGCGCTCGGTCGCAAGCCCAACGAAGATGAGTACCGCGCCCGGCTCGAGCGCGAGCTGGGGATCATCATCGGCATGAAGTTCCCCGGCTACTTCTTGATCGTCTGGGACTTCATCCGTCACGCCAAGCAGATCGGCGTGCCGGTTGGCCCCGGGCGCGGATCCGGAGCGGGCAGCCTGGTCGCCTACAGCATGCGGATCACGGATCTGGATCCGCTGCAGTACGATCTGCTGTTCGAGCGGTTCTTGAACCCCGAGCGCGTGTCGATGCCGGACTTCGACATCGACTTTTGCATGGATCGCCGCGAAGAGGTGATCCGCTACGTGACCGAGCACTACGGCGCCGAGCGGGTCGGACAGATCGCAACGTTTCACAGCCTCAAGGCCCGCGGGCTGCTGCGCGACGTGTGCCGGGTGATGGAGAAGTCTCCCGGCGAGGCCAACGAGCTGGCCAAGATGATCCCCGAGGGGCCCAAGGTCTCGCTGTCGCTGTGCATGGCGGATCCCAAGGCGATCAAGGCCAAGATGAAGGCCGATCCAGACAAGGCCGGCAAGCTCGAGGGCAAGCTGCAGATCGCAGAAGCGGGGACCAAGCTGCGCAACCGCTGTGAGGTCGACGCCGGGGTCCGCAAGATCGTCGAGATCGGCTGCTCGCTCGAGGGCCTCAACCGCCACGCGGGCATGCACGCGGCCGGGATCGTGATCGGCAACCGGGCGCTGACCGAGCACGTGCCCTGCTTCAAGGCCGACGACAAGATCGTCACGCAGTACACGATGACCGACGTCGAGCAGGCCGGGCTGGTCAAGTTCGACTTCTTGGGTCTCAAGACCCTGACCGTCATCAAGCACGCGGTCGATCAGATCAACGGGCTGCCGCCAGCGTGGCGGCTGGATCCCACCAGCGTGGATCAGGAGCCCGAGCAGGGCCAAGCCGATGGGGGGGGCCTGGCCAACTTCGACATCGACAAGATCCCGCTCGACGACGCGACCGTCTACGAGATGATCTCGCGCGGCGAGACCACCGGCGTGTTTCAGCTGGAGTCTTCGGGCTTCAAGAAGCTGCTGCAGAAGCTGCGGCCCGACAAATTCGAGGACATCATCGCCGCGGTCGCGCTGTACCGGCCCGGTCCGCTCGAGGGCGGCATGGTCGATCAGTTCATCGACTGCAAGCACGGCCGCAAGCAGATCGAGTACCCGCACCCGCTGCTGGCTGGGGTCCTGCGCGAGACCTACGGCGTGTTCGTGTACCAGGAGCAGGTCATGCTCGCGGCCCAGATCCTCGCTGGGTTCTCGCTTGGCGGCGCCGACTTGATGCGCCGGGCGATGGGCAAGAAGAAGGCCTCGGAGATGGAGCGACAGCGCAAGCTGTTCGTCGACGGATGCGCGTCGCTCAACGGCATCTCGGACAAACTGGCCAACGAGATCTTCGACTTGATCGACAAGTTCGCCGGCTACGGCTTCAACAAGTCGCACTCGGCCGCGTACGGGCTGATCACCTACCAGACCGCGTATCTCAAGCACCACTATCCCGAGTGCTTCATGTGCGCGCTGATGACCTGCGACAAGGACAAGAGCGAGAACGTGGTCAAGTTCATCGCCGAGGCCCGGTCCATGGGGATCACCGCGCTGCCGCCCGACGTCAACGAGTCGGCCTCGGACTTCAACGTGGTCGTGCGTGACCGGCCGGCTGAGGAGCCGGCGGAGCAGGGGGGCGAGCCGCGGCCCAAGACCAAAAAAGCCGCGCGTCGCCGGGCCCGCGAGCGAGCCCGGCCCGAGGGTCAGATGTTGGCGATCCGGTTCGGCATGGGCGCGGTCCGCAACGTCGGGGGCAACGCCGTCGAGTCGATCCTGAGCGCGCGCGCCAGCGAGGGCCGGTTCGAGAGCGTGTTCGAGCTGTGTCGCCGGGTCGATCTCAAGCGGGTCAACAAGCGCACGATCGAAGGCTTGATCCACGCTGGCGCGCTCGACTCGATCGCGGACGGGCAGGGCCGGGCCGCCTTGGTCGGCGCGATCGATTCGGCCGTCGAGCAGGGCCAGAGCAGCCAGCGAGATCGCGACAGCGGTCAGACCGGGCTGTTCGACATGTTTGCGAGCGAGCAGGTGTTCAACGAGACCTACCCCAAGGTCGCCGAGTGGACGCCGCGCCAGCGCTTGATCAACGAGCGCGAGGCGCTGGGCTTCTACCTGACCGGGCACCCCCTCGATCGCTACCAGCAAGACGTCGACAAGCACGCGAGCGTGCGCATTGGCCAGCTGCGTCCCGAGCTGCAAGGCAGCGAGCTGGTCCTGGGTGGCGTGGTCTCGGAGCTGCGCGAGATCACGACCAAGGCCGGCAAGACCATGGGCTTTTTTCAGCTCGAAGATCAGTTTGGTCGGGTCGAGGTGATCGTGTTTCCGCGGACTTGGGCCGAGCGCACCGATCCCGAGGACGAGGACTCGCCCAGCTGGGGCGACTGGCTGCACGGGCACGGTGAGGATCCGGTGTTCGTGACGGGCAAGCTCGAGGCCGACCAGAGCGAGACCGGCGAGGTCTCGCGCTACAAGTTGTTGCTCGCCAAGGTCGAGCCCATCGCCACTGTTCGCGAAGCCCGAACTCGCGGTGTGCGCGTGCGCCTGCGCGCGGAGCAGCTCGACGACGCGCGGATCCTCGCGCTCAAGCATGTCGTCGCGGATCACCGCGGCGGTTGCTCGATGGAGCTCGAGGTCACCGTCCCGGGGCGCTACGCGACCAAGGTTGCGTTTGGAGATCAGTTCAGGGTGTCCGCGGACGACTCGCTGTTCTTGGCGCTCGAGCGCCTGTTTGGCGAGCCGGTCGCAGAGCTGGTCTGAGATCGCTCGCGGGCGGCTTCTGATCAAAACCGCGTGTGGGGGGCCGTCGAGCAATGATAGCCTCGGAGGGCGGCCGCCGGGTCGCTCGACTCTAGGTGAGGCCGCATGCAGATCCACGGATACGGAGAGACCGACGTTGGCCGCAGCCGCGCGCACAATGAGGACTATGTCCTCGTCGAGCCCGCGCTCGGCCTGTTCGTCGTCTGTGATGGAATGGGTGGTCACGCCGCTGGCGAGGTCGCGTCCGAGACGGCGGCCAAGGCGGTCCACCGTCACGTCGCCAGCCAGAACCACATCCTCAGCGGCTTCGACGGCAGCCAGCAGGCCTGTGAGGCGGTCGAGGGGTTGCTGCGCACGGCGATCCAAGGCGCGTCGGCCGAGGTGTTCGATCTAGCCCGCGCCGGGCAGGGCCGACACGGGATGGGCACGACCTGCATCGCGTTGATCGTCGTTGGCGGCAAGGGCTTCATGGGCCACGTCGGGGACAGCCGGATGTACATGGTCCGCGACGGGCGGGTCTGGCAGCTGAGCCAGGATCACACCTTCTTCAACGACGCCGTCCGCAACGGGATGATGAGCTTCGAAGAGGCGCGCTCGAGTCCGTGGGCCAACATGGTCACGCGCGGCGTCGGCATCCAGCGCTCGGTCGCCGTCGACACCCTGGTGTTCGACGTCGTCGCCAACGACACGCTGTTGCTGTGCTCCGACGGGCTCACGGCCTACATGCAGGAGCACCACGAGATCGCCTCGGTGCTGTCGGATCCGGCGCTCCCCGGTCTACCGAAGAAGCTGGTCCGGCTCGCCAACGAGCGCGGGGGAGGGGACAACATCTCGGCGATCGTGGTCCGCGGCGTGACCGAGATGCCTGCCCGCAGCGATGACGACGCGCGGCGGGTCCAGGTCACCCAGAACCTGCAGACCCTGCGGCACATCGCGCTGTTCATGGATCTGGGTGACCCCGAGATCGTCCGGCTGTTCAACAAATTTCAGGCCTTCGAGCACCCGCCCGGCGCGGTGATCATCAAGGAGGGCGACGACACCGACTCGATGTTCGTGATCGTCGAGGGCGACGTGCAGATCGTCCGGGCCGGCAAGGTCGTGGCAAGCCTGACCCGTGGCGCGCACTTCGGCGAGATGGGCCTGCTCAACCAGCGCCCGCGCTCGGCCACGGTGACCGTGACCTCGCCAACCCAGATCCTCGTGCTCGAGCGGCGCGCCTTCAACGAGGTCCTGCGCGAAGACACGGGCCTCGCCGCCAAGCTGCTCTACAAGCTCGCGCAGATCTTGAGCTTGCGACTCGACGAGAGCTTTCAGGGCGACGCGACCGAGCACGCCGAGCGCAAGACCCTCGAGCTCGGGGTCCTGTCGCCGTTTCGCCCACGCTGGTAGCGGGAGGCGCAGGCACCCCCCGCAGCGATCGTTGTCGCCGCGGCCTCGTCCACCGCGAGTGGGGGCCCGCTCGATCAGTCGTCGAGGGGTTCTTCGGAGCGCTTGCGCGACCCCGGCTGAACGAGGGTCTCGGACCGCTTGGCGTCGAGGCTCTGCTTGGGCTTTGCGACCGACTTGCGCTTGGCGGGCTTGGGGATGACCAGTGCGGGCTTGGTCTTGGCCGCCTTCTTGGCCGCCGGCTTGGCTGCGCTCCGCTTGGCTGCCGCTGGCTTGGACGTGGGTCGCTTGGTCGCGGGCCCTTTCGTGGACTTCTTGGACGCGGACTTTTTGGTAGCGGGCCCGGCTGTCGACTCTTTGGACGCGGACTTTTTGGACGCGGACTTTTTGGTCGCGGACTTTTTGGTCGCGGACTTTTTGGTCGCGGACTTCTTGGTCGCGGACTTTTTGGTCGCGGACTTCTTGGTCGCGGGCTTTTTGGTCGCGGGCTTCTTGGACGCGGGCTTCTTGGTCGCGGGCTTCTTGGCAGCGGGCTTCTTGGCAGTGGTCTTCTTGGCAGCGGGCTTCTTCGCGGCCGCCTTCTTGGACGTGGACTTCTTGGCCCCGGCCTTCCGCTTCGCGGTCGGCTGGCGACCCGTGGCCTTGTCTGCCGCTGGGAGCGTGCTCTCACCGGCCGCCAACGGCTGCTTGCGGCCAGACCCTTGACGCCGCTCACCCGACTGATCGAGCCCGGACTCCCCAGCGCTCGGCGTGGGCCCAACGTCGGTCTCGCGCCCGCGGGGGCGCGGCTCACCCAGCGCGAGCCAGTCGCTTGGTGGCAGGCCCAGCCGCTCGCGGCGGGCGTCGTCGTAGCCGAAGAACACAGCGAGCTCGTCGAACACGCTCAACTCGAGCTCCTTGTCGAGCTGCGCAGGTTCACGGGCGAGTCGCAGCAAGTTGCGGCGGTACAGGGCGAGCCCGGTCAGCGTGGGAGCGACGTCGGTGTCACGAATGCTGCGGGCGGCGAGCGCCAGTGTCCGCGCCCGGGGATCGACGCCCTCGAGCACCAGCTCGAAGGGGGGCGCCTCGTTGACGACGACCACGAACCCCGGCTCGCGCGCGAGCACGCGCAGATCTGGATCCGCGCAATTGACCAGCAGATCGACCACCTTGCTGTGGATGTCGGCGGGCTGCGGCGACCACTCGGGGCTGGCCTGGCGCGCGTCGAGCTGCAGCACCTGCAGGGCTGCGTGGGCCGCCCGAACCGGCTCGCCGGCCATGTAGGCGGCTTCGTTGCACAGGTACCAGACGTCGGCGTCGTCGCCGAAGCGGCGCAGCAGGCCGTCGAGCCAGGGCAGGGCCTCGTCGGGAACGCCGAGGTCCATGTGCAGGCGCGCCACTCGGATCGCGAACTGCACGACCCGTCCCATGATCGGCTCGATGTCCTCGCTGTCGAACTCGGGCGGATCACCCGCGAACTCGCGCAGCAATCGCGCGAGCTCCTCGCGCGGGGTCTCGGCGTCGAGCAGCTGATCGAGCACCCACAGCTCGGTGAGCTGGTCGAGGCGCTCGGCGGCGGCGCCCCGATCATCTAGCGCGACCAAGGCCTCGACCTCGATCAGGCCAAAGTCGAGCTGGTCCGCCAAGGTCGCCTCGTCGAGGTCGCGCGCGTGGCTCGCTCGCATCAGGGCGCGCTGCGGATCCTCGAGGTCATAGAGGAGCAGCTGGGCGGCGGCGAGCTGCGCGTCGACGTAGTCCGCGTCGGCCTCGATCGCGCGCTCGTACCACTCGAGGCTGCTCTCTGGGTCCGACTCCGCGAGGCTGATCGCGGCCATGAGCATGGCCGCGTCAGGCACCTCGGGCCGAATCTTCAGGGCCTGGTGGGCCGAATTGCGCGCGCGTTGATAGTCACCGCGATCGAGCAGCGACCACCCGCGGTCCAGGTGCGCAGTATATCGACTGGCCTCACCGAAGCCGTCGTCGTCTTGATCGTACTCCCGACGGGGCACCCCGCTCCTATACCACTCGCCATGGTTTTTGGGTCTTGGCTTCTGCGCACGTACACTGGCGCCCGTGGATCGGCGCCAGCTTCCGAACGAGATCACCAACACCGGGCAGGAGCCATGGCGTCGCGCTCCCCAGCGGCTGTTTTCAGCTCGGGCGAGGGCTTCTCGCCCGCTTGCGGACGCCTTCCTAGACCGGTTCACCGTGGGCAGCGGGAGGGCTTCTCGCCCGCTTGCGAGCGAGCTCTGGAGGCGCGCCCTGTGTGTGACCCTGCTGGCCGGCTTGCCCTCGGTCGTGAGCTGCCAGACCACGCGGGCTGGCCAAAACTCCAGCGGATCCCTGGTCGATCCCGGGACCGTCCCCGCTCAGATGCGCGAAGAGTGGCAGGCGCTCGTCGACGCGCAGGCGGGTGACCCTGGCTCGTCAGCCGTGGATCTGGCCGCGGACGCGCTGCTCGAACGCGAGCCGCCGCCCGAGCTGCGGGCCAGCGCGCTGCAGGCCAAAGCCGATCGACAATATTTGCTCGGCAACGACCTAGAAGCGATCCGTCTGGCCGATGAGGCGGTCGCGCTGCTGCCCGCGTCCGAGGCGCCACCCAAGTCCAAGTCGGGCGCGCAGCTGCACGTGGCCGTCCACCGGGTCCTCGCGCTGGCGCTCACGCGGGGCGGTGACCCGGCCCGGGCGCTGACCAAGCTCGATCAGCTCGAGGCCTGGGGTGGCATGGAGCGGGTCGAGCTGCGCGGCGCACGAGCGGTCGCGCTCGATCGTTCGGGTGACACCGCCGCCGCGCTCGCGGCCTTCGCAGGCTGGCGTGAGCTCGTCGCCGATGACGCGCCAGAGGCCGGGTACGCGCAGGAGCGGATCGCCGCGCTCAGCCAACATCTAGATCGGGCGACCCTCTTGGGTCTGGCCGAGGGCGCGCCCGGGCCCAACGCGGCCGACTGCCTGCGGGCGACCCTTGGCGTCGATCCGGGCGACCAGGCGCCAGCGTGGGTGCGTGGGTGTCAGCCGCTGCCGGATCGGGTTGGGATCTTGCTGCCGCGGACCGGCAAGCTGTCGGCGCTGGCCGATGCGCAGTTGGCGGCCGCGGTCGCGGCGGTCACGGTTCTGGGGCGGGCGCGCCCCGTCTCGGTCCTGTGGCGGGACAGCGGATCGGGCGCCGATACCGCTCGCGCCGGGGCGGATCGCCTGGTCGCGGATGGCGCCGAGGTCATCATCGGCCCGGTCGGCGCGACGAACGTGAGGGCCGCGATCTCCGCGGTTGGCGATGACCGGTTCTTGCTGCCCGGCGAGAGCACGGGCAGCGCGCGCGGCGTGGCCGCGACCCTCGAGCAGCGCACGCACGCGCTCGTCAACTTCGCCCGTTCCCGCGGCGCCCGCGAGATCCTCGTGATGGTCCCCGACAACGGCTACGGGACGCGCGTGAAATCGATTGAGAAATCAGTTGAGCAATCTGGTCTCAAGTCGTTGAAATTCATCGTTTATCCTGGATCGACAACAAGCTTCGCCCCGATCGTCGCCCCGCTCGTTCGCGAGCTCGAGGGCGGCGCCGCGCTCATCATCGCCGACGCCCTCCCGCGCACCGAGCTGATCGTGCGCCAGCTGCGGCGCGAGCGATTGCGCGTCGCGGGCGGCACCGTCGACAAGGAGGGGACCGAGGTGCTCGTGCTGGGCACGGGTGAGGGACTGGCGCCCGACGCGATTGGCGCCAAGCACGACAGCCTCGACGGCGTGATCCTCTCGCCCGCAGCGCACCCCGACGCGGATTCGCGCGCGTTCGAAGCCGAGTATTTTGCCCAGCAGCACAAGCGCCCGGACGACCAGGCGCTGCTGGTCTGGCGCGCAATGTCCGCGGCCTGGTCTGGCGCCTCGGCGACCCTCGAACCCACGCCGGACCTGGTCCGCATTCAAGGAAGCAACGTTGTCGCGGTCAAAGCGCCCTAAGGTCGAAGTTACGTCGGACAAGGGACAAGGGAGCCGGGGTCCCGCGGGCGCTCGAGCCCCGGGCCGGGCTTCGCGGGGGGGTCCGCGATCGCGCGGGGGCCCGCGGCTGCGCCCAGGCGAGCACGCCGTCCCGGGCGAGCGCGCCGTGCTCGAGCTCTTGGGTGGCGCGCCGGGTCGGGTTCGCCGGCTCTTGATCGAGGAAGGGCGCGAGTTCCCCGCGATCACAGCCCTGGCCGAGGCGGCAGGCGTCGCGCTCGAGCTCGTCGAGCGCGACCACCACGAGTCGCTCATCGGTCCAGGGCTCGCCCGCGGGGTGGTTGCGATCGCAGATCCACCGCGGATCTGGGAGTTCGAGGACCTGCTCGATCGGGACGATCCCCCGCGAACCCGTCGCGGGCACCAACTCGTGCTGGTCTGCGACGGGATCATGGATCCCCACAACCTCGGGGCAGTGATCCGAAGCGCAGAGTTCTTTGGCGCCAGCGGGGTGGTGTGGGCGCGCGACCGTTCCGCGCCCCTGTCACCGAGCGCGGTCCGGGCCTCGGCCGGGGCCAGCGAGCGAGTTGCGCTGTGTCAGGTCACCAACCTCGCGCGGGCGCTCGAGCAGGCCAAGCAAGACGGGCAGTGGTGGGTCATCGGGACGGTCGTGGACGACGGCACCCCGTTGCGCGAGCTCGCCAAGGACCCCCCCGGGCAGATGTTGTTGGTGCTCGGCAGCGAGCAGCGAGGTCTTCGTCGGCTCACGCGCGAGCGCTGTGATTTCTTGGTGACGATCGACGGGGCGGGGTCACTGGGCTCGCTCAACGTCTCGGCTGCGGCCGCGGTGGCCCTCGCTTCGCTCAGCTGAAATCAACGCCCACCAGCCCGGCAGATCGGGTACGATGTCGGCGGATCGAGAGCACCGTCGCGAGCGTGCGCTCCGATCCCGATCGGGGGCACCTCTGACATGTGCCGGCCGCTCATTTAATCGTGGTTTTCGCGGATCGTGTCGGCGACGACCGACCGACCCAGCCGAGCTGCGGGCCTCCAACATGGACTGCTGGGTTCGGACGCTTTGGCCTAGATACCTGCGACTCGACTCGTTACCCTTGCGCACCGTTTCGAAGCCGTCCGATTGCCCCGCACCGCGATCGCGACGCCTCGTCGACTCCCGCGCGCCCGGAGGAGTCGGCAGCAGCATCCAGGACCCGACATGGCCGAAGTTCGCTCCGCTCTCCTTTCGTACCTGCGCTCGACCGACGACACGACCCACGCTGCCTTGAGCGCGGTGATCGAGTCGACCGGACTAGATCTCGCTGCGGCCTCGCAAGCCGTGCGCGACGAGTCGAGCAACGTCGAGGCCGCCGCCCTCGTGCTCGCGCACTTGGTGGTCGCCACCCACGCCAAAGACGACGCCGACTCGCAAGCGATCGTCGACCGCGCCAAGACCCTCGCTCAGCGAGCGCCACGCAACGCCGACGGCAACGACGTCGCGCTGCTCTCGGGTGAGGTCGTGTGGCGCGTCGGCGGTCAGCCGCGCCTGGCCGAGCCCTACTTTCGTCGGGTCCGTCGCAACGACGCGAGCAACCCGGACATCGTCGGGTTCTATCGCGAGCTGTTCTCGGGCCCGGCCGACGGCAGCCAGCTGATGCAGGTGTTGGTGCAGGCCCGGCGGGCGAGCAAGGACGCCGACCACCGGTTCGAGCTCGCGGAAGAAATGGCCGCGCTCGCCCAAGATCGGCTCGGCAGCACCGATCGTGCGATCGAGGTCTGGCGCGCGGTCGTGCGCGAGGACGGCAGTGATCCGCGGGCGATCGCCAACCTCGAGCGGCTGTACCGAGAGGGCGCCAAGTGGACCGCGCTCGTCGAGCTGCTCAAGGATCAGTTCGACACGATCGAGGACAAGGACGAGACCAAGCAAGAGCGGATCGACAAGCTGCTCGAGATCACCGAGCTGTACCGCAAAGAGCTGCGGCTCGAGGCCATGGCGCTCGCAACCTTGCAGCGGATCTTGGACATCGATCCGCGCCACCAGGGCAGCCTCGAAGTGCTGGCCGACACCTACGCCAGCGGCAAGCGCTGGAACGATCTGCTTGGCGTGTACCAGCGCCTGCACGACGCCGCCAAAGAAGACGGTGACACCGAGGCCGAGGCCGACGTGCTGCGCAAGGTCGCGGGGATCTGGGTCGAGAAGCTGGGCAACCCCCAGCGCGCGCTCGAGCCCCTCGCCGAGCTGCTCGAGCTGTTGCCGGGCGACCGCGGGGCCCGGGACATGATGGCCAAGATCCACGAGCAGCGCCGCGACTGGCGGGCGTTGATCGCCCTGCGTCGCGAAGAGCTCGCCGAGCGCGAGGGCGAGGACGGACTGGAGCTTCGGCTCGAGCTCGCCGGGCTCGCCGAGGACAAGCTCGGTGATCGCCGCGAGGCGATCGCCGGTTGGAACGCGGTGCTGCAGCACCACGGCGAGCACGAGAAGGCCCTCGAGGCGCTCGCGCGGCTGTACGAGCGCGAGTCTCGGTGGGCCGAGGCCGCGGAGATCCGGCATCGTCAGGTTGCGATCGCCGACTCGGTCGGGCGCGCGGTCAAGCTGCTCACGGACATCGGCCACATCTACGCCGAGCGTCTGCGCAACCCCTACGACTCGATCCGCGTGTGGCGAGAGATCGCCCGCCTGGTGCCGGGCCACGACAAGGCCCTGCGGACCCTGCGTGACGCCTACGTGGCCTCGGGCTTGTGGGACGAGCTCACCGATCTCTACGTCGCCCAGGGCCGCGTGTCCGATCTCGTCGACGCGCTGCAGAGCGCGGCCGATCGGGTCGGCGCGACCGACGAGCGCGTGAGCTTGTATCGCCGGGTCGCGCAGCTGTGTCGTGAGCGCTTGGGCCAGCCCGAGCGGGCCGTCAAGGCGCTCGAGCGCACCCTCGCGATCCAGCCAAACAACTTGGTCGTCGCGCGCGAGCTGCTGCCGATCTACCGCGAGCAGGGCAACTGGGCGGCGTTGATGCGGACGATCAACGTCCTGCTCGAGGCCAGCGACAAGGTCGACGACAAGCTCGAGCTGATCGAGCAGCTGCGCGAGGTCGCGGCCGATCGTCTGCAGTCGCCGCAGCTCACGTTCCAGTGGGCGGCGCGAGCCTACGAGCTGCGCCCCACCGACGAGGCGCTGCGCGAGCAGCTCGAGCGGGCCTCGGCCAGCAGCGACAACTGGGACGAGCTCACGCGGATCTTCGAGCGGCGGATCGCCGGCGAGCCGCTGTCGGGCGCGGACAGTGAGAGCAGCGGTGAGGTCTCGGTCCAGGCGGTCAAGCGGGCCGAGCAGGTCGAGCAATTGTTGCTGCTCGAGAAGCTGGCCGTGATCGCCCGCGATCACCTATCGAAGCCCGACGACGCCCAGCGCTTCTTCCGGCGCATCATCGAGCTCGATCCCACCAACGAGGCCGCGATGCTGGCCCTCGAGGCGATCTACACGACCACGCGCCGCTGGGATGACCTCAGCGAGGTCTACCGAAGGCGCTTGGACGTCGCCCCCGACGACGCCGCGCGGCTGACCACCTTGCGTGGGCTCGCGCGCCTGCAAGAGGGGCAGCTCAGGGACTTCGACGCCGCGGTCGAGACCTACGACAAGATCCTCGCCCTCGACCCCGAGGACCTCGCCACCCTCGACGCGCTAGCCGAGATCCTGCGCAGCCGTGGCGAGTGGCAGCGGCTCGCCCAGGTGCTGCAGCGCAAGCTCGAGATCCCCAGCCTCCCCGCTGGTGAAGATGGCGAGCCGGCCGGCATGCGTCCGATCGAGCCCAGCGACATCCCGGTGTTGTTCGAGCTGTCCCACGTTCGGGCGGCGCGGCTCGATCAGACCGAGCAGGCGATCACCGGGTTCTTGAAGATCCTCGAGCTCGAGCCAACCCACCGCGTCGCGGTCGAGGCCCTCGAAGAGATCTATCGCGCCGATCCAGCGACCGCGGTCACGATCATGCGCGGGCTGCTGCCGTACTACCGCCGGGTCGGTGATCGCTCGCGCGAGGCCGAGGCGATGGAGGTCCTGCTCGCCGCCGTCGACGTCGACGCGGGTGACGGCGAGGCTGATGACGTCGCCGCCAGCGAGCGGCGCCGTGAGCAAAAGTCCCAGCTCGCCGCGATCTACGAGCAGATGCCCGAGCGCCGCGGCGACGCGCTGCGGATCTACGCCGAGCTGTTCGAGCGCGATCCTGCCGACTGGGAGGGGCGCCAGCTGCTTCAGCGGCTCGGTCGCAGCCTCGCGCAGATGCAGCTGGTCGCGCAGGCGTACACCAACGCGCTGGCCTCGATCTCCACGCAGGCCGCCGAGGCCGAGGCCGAGGGCCGCGCGCTCGAGCGCGCCGACGCCAACCTGCGCCGCGACCTGCTCTTGGAGCTTGGCGCGATGTTGCGTGACGACCTCGAGCAAGCGCTCGCGGCCGAGAAAGCCTACGCCGAGATCCTCGAGCGCGACGAGACTCACCAGGCCGCCTACGACGCCCTCGAGGCCCTGTTGCGCAGCCGCAGCGCGCACCAGGAGCTGCTCGATCTGTATCGGCGTCGGGTTGACGTGGTGTTCAACCAACGCGAGCAGCGTCAGCTGCTTGGTCGCATCATCGAGATCGCCCGCGAGGTGCTCGGCGATCGCGAGACCGCGATCGTGACGGCGGAAGAGCTGCTCGATCTGATCCCCGACGATCTGCCAACCATCGAGCTGCTCGCGCAGATGTACGCAGAGGGCAGCGAGCCGGAAGACCTCGACAAGCTCGAGGAGTTGCTCGGTCGCTGGGCCGAGCTGGTCGGCGATCGCGAGCTACGCCACGAGCTTGGCTGCAAGCGCGCCTCGCTGCGCATCCAACATCAGCAAGACGCGTTCGGTGCCGTCGATCTGCTTGGCTCGATCATCGGTGAGAACGCCGATCACGAGCAGGCCCGCGCGCTGCTCGAGGATCTGCTCGACGTGTCCGACGTGCAGGTCCAAGTCGGCGGCCTGCTGCAGCCGATCTATCAGCGGCGCGGCGACCACCACGGCCGGATTCGGGTCCTGCGTGTGCGTCGCGACAACGCCAGCGCCGAGCATCGGCGCGACGACGCGACCTCGTACTTGCTCGAGATCGCCAAGATCCAAGAGCGCGAGCTGCAGGACAACGAGCGCGCGTTCGCGTCGCTGCGCGAGGCCTACCTCAGCGATCCTCGCCGGCTCGACTCGCGCGAGCAGGTCGAGCGGCTTGGCACCGAGCTTGGCAAGGAGCGCGAGCTCGTCGAGATCTGGGGCGAGGCGCTCAACAGCGAAGAGGCCAGCGACAAGACCCTGCGCATCGATCTGATCCACCGCGCCGCGGTGCTGCTCGACGAGCGCCTGCACGACTCCGAGGGCGCGCGGCGGGCCTGGCTGACGCTGATCGATCTCGATCCGCCCGACGCCGCGCTGGCCCACAAGACCGTGCGCGCGCTGGTCCGCCTGCACCTCGAGGCGGGTGACTTCGCGGCCTTGGTCGCTGCCCAGCGGGCGCTGCTGCGGTTCACCGACGCGCACCACGAGCAGGTTCGGATTCGGCTCGAGATCGCCAAGATTCAGCTCCACCAGCTCATGGACAGGATCGGCGCCGCGCTGACCTGGGCCGAGGTCGTCGACATGGAGCCGGCCAACCGCGTCGCGCTCGATGCTCTCGAGAACTTGCTGCTCGAGGAGCGCGAGTGGCAGCGCCTGACCGAGGTGCTCGAGCACCGGATCAGCGTGGCCGAAGAGCCGCGCATTCAGGCCCAGCTGTGGCGGCGGATCGGCGACATTCGCCGGGCCGAGCTGCAGGATCCTCAGCAGGCGATCCAAGCGTTCCAGTCGGTCCTGGATCTCAAGACCGGCCACGACGACGCCGTCTACGCCCAGACCCAGCTCGTCGAGCTCAACCGCGCGCTCGAGCGCTGGCCCGACGTCGAAGAGGGCCTGCGCCGGTTGATCAGCCTGGCCGACGCCGACTCGGTTCGGGTCCAGCTGCTCGCCGAGACCGCCGAGGTCGTCGGCAAGAAGCTCGGGCGGCCCGACGACGCCCTGGATCTGCTCAAGCGGGTCTTGGATCTGTCGCCAACGGACGGGCGCGCCCGCTCGATGGTCGGCAGCTACCTCGAGCCCGACGACACCCGCGAGCGCTCGATCCGGATCCTCACGCCGCTCTACGAAGGTGAGCAGAACTGGGCCGCGCTGCTCGAGCTGCAAGAGCTGCAGGCGCGCAAGCAACCCAGCGGTCGCCGGCGTCTGCAGGCGCTGCTGCGTGTGGCTCGGACCCAAGAAGAGAAGCTCGAGGATCCGGCGCGGGCGTTCACCGTGTTGTGCGAGGCCATGACCGAGGCCGGGGATCAGCCCGAGCTGTCAGAGATCCTCGACAAGGTCGAGCGGCTTGGCGCCGCGTCCGAGCGCAGCGAGGCGCTCTACGAGACCTACCAGCGCACCGTCGATCACATCTTGGACTCGGAGCTGCAGCAGCGGGTGCTGCGGGCGATGGGCTTGGTCGCGCTCGCGCGGCTCGGTCGCCTGGACGACGCGCGCGCGGTCTACGAGCGGCTGCTCGAGAGCCGCCCCGACGACGACGGCGCCACCGATGCGCTCGAGCAGATCTACGTGCGCCAGGGCGCCGACGAGGCCCTCGCCAACTTGCTGGTTCGCAAGGTCGATCGCATCACCGACACGGTCGCGCGTGATGGCTTGCTGATCCGCGCCGCCGAGATCCACCGGACCCGGCTCGACGACGCCGAAGAGGCGATCCGTCTGTACGAGCGCCTGTCGGATCAGGGGCTGCAGCGCGAGGAGGTCCAGACCGTGCTCGAGCCGCTGTACGAGAGCACCGGTCGGTTCCGCGAGCTGGCCTCGCACCTGACCCGCAAGCTCGCGCACCTGCAGGGCAAGACGGCCGTCGACACCCACCTGCGCCTCGGTCGGCTGTACGGCGAGCACCTCGACGACCCGGAAGAGGGCATCCGCCACCTCGGCGCCGCCCTCAAGGCTGATCCCGATCACGCGGTCGGGACCGACGAGCTCTCGCGCTACTTGCAGGACCCGTCGATGCGCAGCCGCGCGGCCGAGATGCTCGAGCCGGTGTTCTTGGCCGTGCAGGACTGGCAGCGACTCCTGCAGATCCAGGAGGTCCGGCTCAACGAGGCCGAGGACCACGCCGACCGCGTGCAGATCATGCTGCGCATGGCTCGGATGCAAGAAGAGCAGCTCGAAGATCTCGAGAAGGCGTTCGACGCCTACGCCCGGGTGTTCAAGGAAGACCCGACCAACAGCCGCGTCCGCGATCACCTGAGCCGGCTCGCCAACGTGCTGGCCAGCACCGATCGCTACGCCGAGATCCTCACCGAGTACAGCTCCGCCAACCCCGACGACAACTCCGAGTCGATGCTCGAGGTCGTTCACGAGTGCGCGCGGCTGTGGGCGGGCTCGCTGCGGCAGCCGGCCAAGTCGGTCGTGCTGTACAAGCGCCTGCTCGAGGCCCGGCCCGACGATCGCCAGGTGTTTGGTGAGCTCGAGTCGGCCCTGAGCATGGGCGAGATGTGGCAGGAGCTCGCCGACGCCTACTGGGCCCAGGCCGAGGACAGCCTCGACGAGGATCGGCAGATCGATCTGCTGATGCGCCTGTCTCGGGTCGCGCTCGACGTGCTCGATGATCCACAGCTCGGGGCCAAGGCGTTCCGGCGGATCCTCGACACCCAGCCCGACAACGATCGCGCCCGCGCCCAGCTCGAGCAGGTCTATCAGCTGACCGAGAGCTGGGAGCAGCTGCTGGATCTCCTGCGTGATCGCCTGTCTCGCAGCATGGATCAGGACGACCGCACGCCGGTGTACCTGCAGATCGCGGAGCTGCAAGACGGCCCGCTCGACGATGGCGAGGGCGCCCTCGATACGCTCGAGAGCTTGCTTGGCGAGGTCGTCAACGAGATCAACGCGATCGCGGCGCTCGAGCGGATCGCCGACGCCCGCGTGCCCCAGCGCCAGCGGGTGTTCACGATCCTGCAGCCGATCTACGAGTCGACGGGCAACACCCCGCGCTTGGTCTCGGTCTGCGAGTGGCGGCTGACGGTCAGCGAGGATCCGAGCGCGCGACACGAGCTGCATCGCGAGCTCGCGCGGCACCTCGAGAGCATCCCCGATGGTGCTCAGTACGCGTTCCGGGCCCTCGCGCGGGCGCTGCACGAGCCCGGTCCCGCCGACGCGCTGATGGCCCTCGACGCCGAGATCGGACGGATCGCGACGGCGCTCGAGATGCCGGGCGCGCTCGCGGATGCCCAGGTCGCCGCGTCGGACAGCGAGCGGCTCACCAGCGACATCGATCGCCGCTTGGAGCTGTTGATCCGCGCGGCTCGGATCCGCAGCGAAGACTCGCCCGAGATCGCCGTCGAGATCCTGCGCAAGGCGTTGACGCTGCGCGATGATCAGGAAGACGCGCTCGCGTTGATGGACGCCGCGCTGGTCCGACTTGGCTATCACGAAGAGCTGCGCGAGGTGCTGATCCGCCGGGTCGAGGTGGAGGCCGACGACACCGAGCGCGTCGATCATCTGCGTCGGCTCGCGACCTTGTTCGAGGACATCCTCGCCAACCCAGAGGAGGCCGAGACAGCCTGGCGTCGGTTGCTGGACATCGAGCCCAACGACATCGAGGCGCTGCAACGGCTGAGCCGGACCTACGCCGCGAGCGGCTCGACCGGTGAGCTGATCGAGGTGCTCGAGCGGCGGATCGACGCGTCGAACGACGGTGAGGAGCGCCGCACGCTTCGCATGCAGCTCGCTGCGATCCACCGTGAGTCGGCCAAGAACCGCGAGGCCGAGATCGAGGTGCTGCGCTCGCTGTTGTCGGAGGCCCCCTCCGACGAAGAGGCGATGGCGACCCTGTCTCGCGCGCTGCTGGCTGAAGATCGCCACGCGGAGGCGGCCGACATCATTCAGGATCGGGCGACGATCGCCGCAACCGCCGAGCGCAAGGCTAGCTTGATGCTCGACGCCGCGCGGCTCTACGCCGGCCCGCTCGAGGATCTACTCGGCGCCGTCGAGCGCTACGAGCAGGTCCTGCAACTGCTGCCAGGGCAGGAGGGCGCCGTCGCTGACCTGGTCGAGCTGTGCAAGAAAGAGGACGTGTCGGAGCAGGCCGCGAACCTGGTCCGGCCGCACCTCGAGGCCCACGGGCGCTGGCCGGATCTGGCCACGATCCTCGACGCCCGCGCGTCGCTCTCGGAGGACCCCGACGAGGTGCTCCGAGCCCTGCGCGAGCTGGCCTCGGTCCGCCACGAGAAGCTCGCCGACGCAGCCGGGGCCCTCGAGGCCACGATGAAGCTGGTCGACAAGTCGTCGGCCTACGAGCTGCAAGAGCCGCTGACGGCGGCGATGCGTCTGGCCGGTGAGCTCGACGGGCTCGAGCCGCTGATCGAGCAGCTTGGCTCGCGGGCCAAGGACGACAGCCGGGATCCCGAAGCTCGGGTGGCGATCGGTCTGGCGGCTGCCTTCGCCGCGTCGGACTACATGGGTGACCCCGACAAGGCGCTCGAGGTCCTGATCCCGCTGCTCGACGCCGAGCTGGCCGATCTTGCGACCTGTGAGCGGATCGAGGAGCTCGCGGGGCGCAAGGAAGACGTCGCGTTGATCGAGCGTGCGCTGCGTGAAGGCGCGCGGATCGGGGCGGGGACCGAGAAGCACCTGCCGATGCTGGTGCGCTTGGGCGAGGCCCGGGTGACCCTGGGCAGCTGGCCCGAGGCGGTCGAGGCGTTCCGTGACGTGCTCGACATGCAGGTCGGGCTCGAGGCGGCGGTCCGCGGGCTCGAGGTCGTGCTGACCCGGACGCTCGGCGAAGACGGCCAAGGCGACGTGCCCGACGGCTTGTTGGATGCGCTCGAGAGCTCGTACCAGATGGCCAACAACGCCGCTGGGTTGGCTGAGATCGCGCGGGTGCGCCTGCGTCACGCCGAGGGGTCCGATCGCATCGGGCTGCTGCAGACCCTTGGCGGTCTGATCGAGCAAGGCGGCGGCACGCCGCTCGAGGCGCTCGAGGCCTGGGGGGCGCTGCTGGCCCTCGACGGCGACTCGGTCCAGGCGCTCGAGCGCACGCTGGCGTTGGCCGAGCAGTCCGAGCTCACGGCGCGGGCCGGTGAGTTGATGACCGCGGCGGTCGAGGCCGCCGCGCAAGCGGATCGGATCAGCCCGGCGTCGTGCCTCGCGGCCGCCCGCTTGTGGCTGACCCGGCTCAACGCCGCCGACCGTGCGATGGCCGTGCTCTCGCCCTTGCTCGAGGAGCAGCCCGAACACCCCGAGGCGCTTGGCCTGCTGGTCGAGACCGCGCGGGCGCTGGGCGACGCGAACGGCTTGCACGAGGCGCTCACCCGGGCGGCTTCGGCCCAGGCTGATCCGCTGATGGCCGCGGGTCTGTGGCGCGAGGCCGCCGGCGTGGCCGAGTCGATGCTCGCCGATCCGGCCGTGGCGATCGCGGATCTACGCCAGCTGATCGAGGCCGACGAGTCCGATCGCCCAGGCTGGACTCGGCTGCTGGCCTTGCTCGGTCAGGCCAACGATCACGAGGTGCTCAGCGAGGCGCTTGGCCATCGCGTGATGATCACCGACGACGACGCCGAGCGTCGCGAGCTTCGCTATCGCCAGGCCAACCACCTGGTCGACAAGCTCGAGCGCTTCGAGGACGCGATCATCGTCTACAACGACATGCTGGGCGCCGATCCAGCCGACACGGTCGCGCTCGCCGAGCTCGAGCTGTTGCTGCGTCGGCTCGAGCGCTGGCAAGACGTCCGCGACCTGCTCGAGCGCAAGCTCGAGGTCGTCGAGGGCGAGGCCCGGGTCGAGGTGCAAGAAGAGATGGCGCGGCTCGCCGAGGACAAGCTCGACGACGCGACGGATGCGGTCGAGGTGCTGCAGGCGGTGGTGCTCGAGTATCCCGATCGTGACGCGACCCGGGTCTGGCTCGAGCGCTTGCTGACCAAGGAAGAGCGCTGGCACGATCTGTCCGAGCTGCTGGGTGGTCGCATGGATCGCCTGCGCGAGGCGGGCGACACCGACGGCTACCGCGAGCTCGCCTCGCAGCTCGCCAGCTTGTTGGCCGAGAAGCTCGACGACAGCGATCGCGCGCAGGACATCCTGACCGAGCTGCTCGAGGTCGATCCCAGCTACGTCCCCGCGTTGCTCTCGCTGGCTTCGGTCTACGAGGCCCGCGGCGACGACTCGGCCATGCGCGAGACCCTCGAGCGCGCGGCCGCCCTCGATCCGCAGGGCTCGATCGGGGCCCGCTTGCGGCTGCGGCTCGCCGGCCTGTCCGAGGATCCGGCCGAGCGTCGCGCCCACCTCGAGAAGGCGCTTCAGCTCGATCCTTCCAACGCCGAGGCGGGCCGCGAGCTGCTCGCGCTCTCGAAGTCCGAGCAGCGCTGGGATCAGGTCGCGTACTTGCTCGAGATGGCCGTGGGTCGGGCCAAGAGCGACGACAAGCGGCGCAGCTTGCAGCTCGAGCGCGTGGACGTGATGACCGGCAAGCTGTCGGACAGCGAGGGCGCGCTGCGGGTCCTCGCCAGCATCTACGAGCACGTGCAGGACGACGTCGACGTCAACCGTCGGATCGCCGACGCGCTGTTCATCGCCGATCGCTACGAAGAGGCCGTTGGCATGTACCACTGGCTGGTCGAGATGACCGCCGGCAAGCGCAGCAAGAAGCGCGCGCACTACCTGACCCGGCTCGCCCGGATCGAGATCGCCGGCGAGCAACCCGAGGGCGCCCAAAAGCGGCTCGAAGAGGCCTACCGGCTCGACACCACCAACGTCGAGACCCTGCTGACGCTCGGCAACTTGCACGAGCAAAACCAGCGCTGGCCCGACGCGCTGAAGATCTACCGCTCGATGCTGCTGCAGAACGCCGACAAGTCCGGCCTGCTCCGGCGCGGTGACATCTACCTGCGCCTGTCGCAGGTCCACATGGGTCTGGGCGAGAAGCCCAAGGCACAAGCGATGCTGCGCCGCGGGATCGAAGAAGACCAAGAGCACTCGGGCCTCAAAGAAGCCTTGGACGCGATCGGCGGGTAGGCTCACCCGCCAAGCCACGGCACGCGGTCGTCTGCGCCCCCCTCGGGGGGCGCTCAGACGACTGCGAACAAGCGACCGCGAGCGGAGATGAGCGAGCGGGCGCGGGGGCTAGACAGCCGCGCGCAGGCGGGCGACCAGGACATCGATCGCGACTCGGTTCTCGCCGCCTTCGGGGATGATCAAGTCGGCGGTCCGCTTGCTCGGCTCCACGAACTGCACGTGCATCGGTCGCACGGTCTCGTAGTACTGCTTGCGAACCGCCTCGAAGTCGCGGCCGCGCTGGCGCATGTCTCGGCGGATCCTTCGGATCGCCCGGATGTCCGGCTCGGTGTCGACGAAGATCTTGATGTCGAGTTCGCGCCGCAGGTGCTCGTCGACGAACACCAAGATGCCCTCGACGATGATCACGGGGGAGGGATCGAGGCGCTCGGTCGTTGGCTTGCGACGGTGGGTCTTGAAGTCGTAGACCGGCACCTCGATGCTGTTGCCAGCCTTGAGGTGTTGGAGGTGCTCGATCAGCAGCGTGGTCTCGAGCGACTCCGGGTGGTCGTAGTTGACCCGGTTGCGCTGCTCGATGCTGAGCTCGGGCTGGTCCCGGTAATAGTGATCGTGGCGCAAGGTTGCGACCGAGCCCACAGGCAGCGAGGCCGCGAGCGCGTCGGCGACCGTGCTCTTACCTGATCCACTGCCGCCGGCGATGCCGATCACGAGGCTAGGTCGCTGGTGCTCCACCGCCGGCAGGTATAGATCCATGCGCCCCCCAAAAACAGTCGCCATCCGGTCCGGTCCGGTCCGCGTCAGACGCTCACATACGATAGCGAACAGCGGTTGCGGTCGGCGCAGTCCGAGCTGAATGCGGGGTTCGAACGATTCGCTGCAGAGGGCGAAGCGCACCAGACGAACGTGCAGGGCGTCCAAGAAGCACCAGACGAACGTGCAGGACGTCCAAGCAGCACCAGACGAACGTGCAGGACGTCCAAGAAGCACCAGACGAACGTGCAGGACGTCCGAGACCGGTACACGAGCCCCCTTCAAGGGGGCCACACATGCCCTCGCGGACAGCCACCCCCGAGGAGCGAAGCGACCAGACGCGCAGCGGCTGCAGTCGGCGCAGTCTGAGGTGTATGTGGGGGTCTAAGGACTTTTGATGATGCCGGCTTTTCGGGCTTCTTCGGCGGAGATGCAGTCTTCGTCGACCGTGTTGTCGCAGTCGTCGTCGATCTTGTTGCAGATCTCGACGGTGCGCACATGGGTTGGCTGGCACTGGATCGAGCCAGCGACGCACTGCTTGGTCCCGGCGGCGCAGGCCCCCGCTTGCCCGGTCTTGCACTCGGCCCCGGTGCCATCGACGTCACCGTCGTCGATGGCGCCGTCACAGTCGTTGTCTTTGCCGTCGCAGACCTCGGTGGAGGGCGCCTTGGCCTTGGCGCTGCAGACGGACTCGCTGCCGTCGGGGCTGCACGCGTAGCTACCGGCTACCCGACACTCACCCTCGCCGGCGAAGCACTTGGTCCCGTCGCGCTCGAAGCCATCGTCGACGCGGCCGTTGCAGTCGTCGTCGATGTTGTTGCACAGCTCGACACCCGGGAGCACAGCGCCATCGCAGGCGGCCCAGAACCCCTTGTCGTCGCAGGTGCGCTCGCCCTCTTTGCAGATCCCGCGGCCAATGGTGCCGTCGGGGCCGGCGACGCCGTCGTCGAGGAAGTAGCAAGGCTCCTTGCTAGCGGGGTAGCACTCCGCTGCGGTGCGCTTGCCAGCCTGCTTGCGGGCCTTGGCGAGCTCTTTGTCGACCTCGCTCATGCCCTGCTTTTGGCAGCCGAAGCCAAGCCCAGCCAGGAAAGCGAAGCTCAAGGTGAGCGCAATTTTTGGGGTCCGTGGGGAGCGCGCGGACATGTGAGCCAGAGTACAACGTCTGGACCCGGCCGACTAGAGCGCCGATCAGCTCGGACCGATCAGCTCGGACCGATCAGCTCGGAGTCGCGACGTGATATGGTCCGCCCACACCGTGTCCGTTCTTGGCAGGGCATACCTGGGCGTCAGCCTGATCGTCTTCATCCTGGGCTTGATCTGGTTCACGCTCGTGCTCCAGGAGAACCGCGCCTGGGTCGAGGTCGTGCTGCTGGTGCCGCGCTTCGACTTCGTCGATCCGCTGATCCGCAAGCGCTTCAAGATGAACGTGGCCGCGATCTTGGCTGGGTGGGGCGGGTGCATGAGCTTGCTGTTGCTGATCGGGATCGTGGCGCCGTTTCGGATCCGCAGCATGGCGCTGTTTCAACGGCGCCTGCGTGAGCTCGAGCGCGAGATCCTCGATCTGCGCACGCTGCCGCTGCGGCAGCAGGAAGAGGACGAGATCCTCGCGGCCGAGGCCCACCTCGACATTCGCGCGAAGAAGGTCATGACGGAGAAACTGCGTCGCGATCGGATGCTGCGCGAGGACGTCGACGGCGAGTTTGACGACGATGACGAGCTGCCCTCGCTGGCAGGATCTGGGTTTCGACCGCCGACCGCCGCCCGCGGAGCCGCGCGGGCCCCAGCGCACGCGCCAGCGGGGACCGATCACACGAAGGGGAAGGGGACCCCGTGAGCTTCGTCCTCGTCGCGCTGATCTGCCTGGCGATCGGCTTTGGGGTTGGCTGGTGGTACGTGGTCCCGCGCCGGCTCGACCGCGAGAACGCGGCCCGGCGCAACCGCGTGCTCTACGAGCTCGCCGAGGGCGACCGCGAGAACGTCGCCCAGGAGCTCGAGCAGATCTGCGCCTCCGAACCGGGTGACCCCACGGTGTTCTTGGCCCTCGCCGCGCTCGACCGGGGTCGCGGGCGGATCGAGCGGGCCAAGGCGGTGCATCGCACGGTGTTGGCCTCGGCAGATCTCCCCTCGGAGCAGCGTGTGGCGGCGCTGGTCGGGCTGGGCCGCGACCTGCTGGCGCAGGGCAACGAGCGGGCGGCCGTCGGCGCGCTGGTCCGGGCGGTCAGCTTGGCGCCGCGCAGCGTGGCCACGCTGA
>NZ_JMCC02000012.1 GCF_000737335.2 Enhygromyxa salina
CATCGCCATCGCCATCGCCGTCGCCGTCGCCGTCGCCGTCGCCGTCGCCGTCGCCATCGCCGTCGCCGTCGCCGGGGTCACCGTCTCCGTCGCCGTCTCCGTCGCCGTCGCCTTGGTCCGCGGTCCCGGACTCGTCTGTGGTCATGCTCGTGAACGTGGTCGTTCCCGTGCTGTCCATCGTGATACCGACGGTGGTATCACCAGTCGTGTCGTCCGCGCAGGCCAAGAGGAGCGCAGGCAAGGCAAAGAATGCTGTCAGGTAGGTGGTACGCCGCATGGCCCAAGTGGACCAGAAATTCGCCGACAGCACGGTCCAGAACACCGGTAACGCGAGCTCGCCCGCGGAGATATTTCACACGGTGAGCCGGCGAAAAGCCCGCTGCGCTGCGCGCTCAACCCAATTAATCCGCTGCGCCGAGCGTGCTCACCACCTTGGTCTGGATCTGCTCACGGTAGCGAAACAACAGCCACGCCACCCCCGGGACCGCGAGCGCGCCCATGAAGAACAGCGTGGCGATCGTCTTCACGCGGATCTCGAACTCGCCCGCGAGCTGGCTGAAGTCCATCCAGTGGCCACCACCCTTGGCCTGCTCGTACATGTGGCGCAGCTCCTCGCTGGTCATGAGTCCAAACCCAAAGCGCAGGCTCTCGAACACGATGAACAGACCGCACGCGGCGTAGAGCGGGCGCTCGGCGGCGACCTTGATCGCGCTGCCCGACAGCGCGCGGTAGATGAACACCGTGGCGATGATCAGCTCGGTGCCGTGGCCCATTGCGACCATCAGGTGGCGATGCGCAGGGCTGACCGCCAGCAAGAAGAACACCGCGCCGATCCCCGTCCACGCCCACTTTGCGCGGGGGTTGGCGCGATGCTGCCAGCCCATCCACGCCACCAGACCCAAGGGCAGCAGCAACAGCGGCCAGACCCGATCACCCTGCAGCGTGATGCCGCCGCCGTAGGTGAAGTCGAAGGTTGGGATCGCCGGGTAGCCGAACAACCAAGCCGTGAGGGCGTGGCCCATCTCGTGGACCAGGATCGTCAGGTAGCCGAAGATGAAGCGCAGCTGCGGCAGCGCGCTGGCCAGCACCGCCAGGCCGGCGCCAACACCCATCGCGACCCAGCCCTGGCGCTCGACGTGGGAGACCTCGGGCGTCTCGACGAAGATCATCGTGGGGAGTGTAGCCCCCGAGCGGGCGGCGCCCAGTGGCCGCTCAACCCCGCGCCGCAGCCCAGCGCGCGAGCACGCCCTTCACGCTGAACCCAAACTCTTCCGCGAGCCGCTCCGCGGGCGCCGACGCGCCGAAGTGATCGATCCCCTGGACATGGTCGGCCCAGCGTGACCACCCGATCGTGGTGCCGGCCTCGATCGCCAAGCGCCGCTCCCGACCGACCGCCGCCGGCAGCACCGACTCACGATAGGCCGCGTCCTGCTCAACGAAGCGCTCCCAGCAGGGCATCGAGACCAGGCGGATCCGCTGGCCCTTCGCGCGCAGCTGATCCACGCACTCCGACGCCAGCGAGAGCTCCGAGCCCGTCGCCATGAAGATCCCATCGAGGTCGCCGGCGCCCTCGGGATCCGAGACGACGTAGGCCCCACGCGCGACCGCTTCGGCGTTGGTCGCCGCCAAGGTCGGCAGGTTCTGCCGGGTCAGCAGCAGCGCGGTCGGGCCGTCGGTTCGCTGCATCGCGCACTGCCACGCGCCAACGGTCTCGCGCGCGTCGCCGGGCCGCATCACGTGGAGGTTGGGGATCACCCGCAAGCTCATGGTGTGCTCGATCGGCTGGTGGGTTGGCCCGTCCTCGCCCAGCCAGAAGCTGTCGTGGGTGAAGATGTGCACGACCGGCAGCCCCATCAGCGCCGACAGCCGCAGGGCCCCGCGCATGAAGTCCGAGAACACCAAGAAGGTCGCGTCGAACACCCGCACGCCGCCGTGCAGGGCCATGCCGTTGCAGACGCCAGCCATGCCGTGCTCGCGGACCCCAAAGTGAAGCTTGCGGCTCTCGGGGTGTTGCTTGCTGTTGCCGGGCCCCGGCAGCTCGGTGCCGTTGGAGCCGGCCAGATCCGCGGATCCACCAAGCAGCAGCGGGTAGGCCTCGAACAGCGCCGAGACCACTTTTTGGCTGGCCTTGCGCGAGGCGATGGACCCCCCGGTCTCAAACCCGGCGAGGACCTTGGCGAACACCTCGGTCGCGGCCTTCGGCAGCTCGCCTGCGATCGCCTGATCCAAGGCGCGACCCAAGTCCGGGTGGGCCTCGCGATACGCGGCCAGCCGCGTATTCCAGTCCGCCCGGCTGCGCGCGTGCGCCTGCTTTTGCTCGGCCAGCGCCTGGCTGACCTCGGTGGGCACGTGGAAGGTTGGCTCGCTCGGCCAGCCGATCGCGGCCTTGGTCGCGGCGACCTCTTCCGCACCCAGCGGCGCGCCGTGGGCACCCGAGCTGCCGGCCTTGTTGGGTGAGCCCTGGGCGATCACGGTGCGACAGCAGATGATGCTGGGCTGATCCCCCGCGGCGCGTGCCGCCGCGATCGCCTTGCTGACCGCCGCGCGATCGTGGCCGTCAACCTTCTGCACGTGCCAGCCGTAGGCGACGAAGCGTGCCGCGACATCCTCTGTGAACGTGATGTCCGTGGCCCCGTCGATCGAGATCTGGTTGTCGTCGTAGAGGTAGATCAGCTTGCCAAGCCCAAGGTGCCCGGCCAGGCTCGCGGCCTCCGAGGCGATGCCCTCCATCAGATCGCCGTCGCTGACGATCCCGTAGGTCATGTGATCGATGATCGCGTGCCCCTCACGGTTGAAGTGGCTGGCCAAGAAGCGCTCGGTCAACGCCATGCCAACCCCAGCCGCGAACCCCGAGCCCAGCGGCCCGGTCGTGACGTCGACGCCCGGCGTGTGGCCGTACTCCGGGTGGCCCGCCGTCTTCGAGCCCCACTGGCGAAAGTTCTTCAGCTCGGTGATCGGCAGGTCGTAGCCGGTCAGGTGCAGCAGCGCGTACAGCAACATCGAGCCGTGCCCGGCCGAGAGCACGAAGCGATCACGATCGAACCACGTGGGCTCGGCCGGATCGTGGGTATGAAATTCCGTCCACAGCACCGTCGCCAGATCAGCGCAGCCCATCGGCATCCCGGGGTGGCCAGAGTTGGCGGCTTGGACCGCGTCGATCGCCAGACCCTTGATGGTCTTGGCCATCAGCTCGGCGGTCGCGGGATCGAAGCTGCGCGGGGTCGACTCGGCGCGGGGGGGCTGTGGCATGGGCGACAGCTATCACGCCGCGCGGCCCGGCTCACGGGTGGGCGAGCGGCGCTGATCGCCAAGCCGGGTGATTCGGGCCGCTGGCGGGCCCGTGCGCGCGTCTGTGCGTGGACGCCGGGTAGCGTGAGAGTGCTCCCTAAAGAGATCGCTGCCCGGGGTGCACCTGACTACGAAGCTGTCCGCAAGCGGGCGAGAAGCCCTCGCCCGAGCTGAAAACAGATCGCTGCCCGGGGTGCACCTGAC
>NZ_JMCC02000120.1 GCF_000737335.2 Enhygromyxa salina
TCACCGCGACGTCGTGGCGGTTGGGCGCGCGCAGGTGCAAGACCACCGGGACCGCGCCATCGAGCACCCGCGGACCGGCTGGCATCCCAAAGAAATCCTGCAGGCGCGAGCCAACCCAGGGCGCGCGATCTGGCTCGTAGTTGACCGTCAGCTTGCGACCTCCGGGCAGGGTTACCCGCGTTGGCGCGAGTCGATCCAGGGCCCGATGATCCCCCGCGCGAGCCCCTAGCTGCGCCGACAGACGCCCTAGCAATTCGAGCTCGGCGAAGCTGCTCAGGCCCTCGCACGCGCTCGCCAGCACCTCGTCGATCAGCGCGTCGTCGAGCAATGGAAACTCGGGCCGCTGGGTGTTGATGAACCGGGCGCGCAGGCGCAGCTGGGTGAGCCGCTGCGCGCCGTCGGTGTCGCGGCCGCCACAAAACCTCGCGGCGCCGACGTTGCGTGCAGCCTCGAGCAAGACCTTGGCGGCGGCGGCTTCGGGCAGCTTGGCCATCGCCGAGCGCTCGATCGTGAGCTTGCCGTAGCGCAGCGCAGACTCGCCAACGACCCGCTCGCGCGCGGCATCGAAGCGAAGCTCCTGGGTGTCGGTGACCGCGTCGGCGAACAGATCGATCAGCCACTCGGGCTCGATCGCGGCGGCGCTGTGGACGACCGCGCGTCGGCGGGTGCCCTCGCGGCGCTCCTCGTTGCGCAGCGCGATGACCCAGCCGGCCGAGCGCACACCCGACTCACTCGAGAGCTCGGCGCTGCCACCAAACGCGAACACCAGAGTGCGGCGGTCGTGTTCGTCTACCCGGACCGTGGCGACGCGATCCGGGTGTGCGGCGAGCAGCGCCAGTCGCAGCGCTCGCTCGCGCTGCTCGGGGGTTGCGGGGGGCTTGCGCGGACCTTTGATCCCCGCGGTCGCGCCTGCCCGTCGGAGCATGGACCGCAGCTGCTTGGTCGCGCGCTCGATCGTCGCGCGCGCGCCGGGGTCGCCAAGATCGCGGCGATGTCCCCCACCCCGGCGGCCTTCGAGCAGCTCGATCTCATCGAGGATGTCCGAGTCACACGCGCGCGCAGGGCCGGGCCGCCGCAGCGGTCGCTCGGCCAGCAACGCCGCGGCCGCGGCCGCCAAGTCGCCGACCCCATGCTCGATCCCGGCGACCAACAATCGCGCGAGCCGGGGGTGCAGCGGGAAGTTCAGCATCGCGCGACCGAGCCCGGTCAGCCGGCCGTGTTCATCGATCGCCCCGAGCGAGCCCAGCAGCTCGCGCGCGACCGCCAGCGCGGCTGGGCTCGGGGCTTCGAACCATTCGAAGCTGTCCGGCGCGTCGATGCCCGCGGCCGCGAGCTCGAGCACCGGACCCGCGAGATCGAGGCGGCGCAGCTCGGGCAGCTGATGCTCGGGGCGATGATCGTGGTCGTGCTGGCCATACAGCCGAATGCAGACGCCTGCCCGGGTCCGGCCCGCGCGACCCGCCCGCTGGGCCGCCGAGGCCCGGGAGATCGGGCCCAGACTCACGCGTGGCAAGCCGCTGCCCGGATCAAAGTCGGCGACGCGCGCCTGGCCGCTGTCGATTACCGCGACCACACCGTCGATCGTGATCGAGGTCTCGGCCACGTTGGTGCTGAGGATCAGCTTGCTCGTGTCGCTGGGTGCGACCGCGTGATCTTGTTGCGCGCGCGGCAGCTGACCATGCAGCGTCAACAGCTCGAGCCCCGCCCGCTCGGCCAGCGCCGCACACTCGCGCGCGCAGGCTTGAGTCTCGCGCGCGCCCGGCAAGAACACCAGCGCGTGACCCGGCTGGGCGCGAGCCCCATGTTCACTAGGCTGTTCGCCGGCTGCAGCCGCTGGTGCGTCGGGTCGCTTCGCTGGTTGGGGCCGCCCGATCAGCCCGCGCTCGATCAGATCCCGCACCGCTCCAGCCACGCGGCGCTCGAGCGGCTGCTCGCCGTGGCGGGTGCGAGGGCTGCGGTGCTCGACCTCGACCGGGAAGCTGCGGCCGTCCGTCCGCAAGCGTGCAGCGTCCAAGAATTCGGCGACGGGCTCGGCGTCGAGCGTGGCCGACATCGCCAGCAAGCGCAGCGGCGAGCCAAGCTGTTGCTGGCGGCGCAGCAGCGCGAGCAGCAGATCCGCGTCGAGATGACGCTCGTGGAACTCGTCGAGGATCACCGCGTCGACGCCCGCGAGCTGCGGATCATCACGCAGCCGCCGCACCAGCACGCCCTCGGTCATGAACCACAGCCGGGTCTTGGCGTCGCCGGCATGATCGAAGCGGACCCGATACCCAACCCGTCCACCAATCGGTTCCCCGAGCAGCGCCGCGGTGCGCAGGGCCGACAGTCGCGCGGCCAAGCGGCGCGGCTGCAGCACGAGGATCTGTCCGGTCCCAAGCACGCCGCGCTCGAGCAGCACCGCCGGGATCACCGTGGTCTTGCCCGCGCCCGGCGGCGCCTCGATCACGACGTTGCGCCCTGGCACGAGCTCGAGTAGCTCGGGCAGGATCACGCCGATCGGCAGCTCGCGGGCGAGCGCGTCGAGTTTGGCGGCCACGATCGCGCACCATAGCCCCGCCCCTCCTCCACTCCACAAAATGAAATCTAAATTCAGTTGTGCGTGAGGTTGATCGCTTTGGAGCACATCATTTTCAGTGGTATCGAAGCATATTGAAATGGCTTTTCAAGACGACAGCGCCATGACCCTCGACCGGCTCGACCTCGGACAGCGCGCCGAAGTCCGCGCGGTGACCGGGCACGGCTCGATGTCTGTCCGCTTGCTCGAGATGGGCTTCGTGCCCGGTGTTCAGGTCGCGCTGATCAAGCGGGCGCCCTTGGGCGATCCGCTCGAGCTGCGGCTGCGTGGGTATCACGTCTCGCTGCGGCGCGCGGAAGCCAAGCGCGTACAGATCAGCGGAGTCACGAAGTGAGCAGGGCGTTGCGGATCGCGGTCGCCGGCAACCCCAACGTCGGCAAGACCAGCCTGTTCAATTTGCTGACGGGCTCGCGCTACAAGGTTGGCAACTACCCGGGGATCACCGTCGAGACCCGCGAGGGCTCGATCCGCCCGACCAAGGCATGGCAGCCGCGCGCGGACACGCCAGCGCCAACGCTCGTGGATCTGCCCGGCACCTACAGCCTCACGCCGATCTCCGAGGACGAAGCGATCGCGTTTCGGGCCCTGACCGGGGCCGTCGATCAGGTCGCGCCCGATGCGGTGTTGTTGGTGCTCGACGCCAGCAACCTCGCGCGCAACCTCTACCTGGCGCTGCAGGTGTTCGAGCTGGGCTTGCCGTGCGTGGTCGCGCTGAACATGGTCGACCTGGCCGCGGACGCCGGCGTGGCGGTCGAGGCCAAGCAGCTCGAAGCCGCGCTCGGGGTTCCCGTCGTCGCGACGGTCGCCCGCGGCGGGGTCGGGCTCGACGCCCTGATCAAGCAGCTCGCGCAGGCGGATCAGGTCGAGCCGGCCAAGCCCCGACTGCTCGAGCCCGCAGCCGGCCATGACGCCCTGCGCAGCTGCCTCGCCTCCCTCGAAGTCGAGGGCGTCAGCCCTGCGCGCGCGCGTTGGTTGCTCGCTGCGACCGCCGCCGAGAACCTCGACCTGTGTGGCGCGAGCGTCGACGAGCGCGAGCGGGCCGCGAGCCTGGATCCGCGCGAGCTCGAGCAGGCGATCCGTTCGCTGGTCGAGCTGCGCTACGCCGAGGTCGATCGCCTGCTCGCCCAGCTGCCGAGCGACGCTGGCGTGGGCCAACACAACGCCAAACGCGACGGCGCGCTCGCCCCCGCGATGGCGCGCTCGGCCAAGATCGATGCGGTCTTGACCCACCGCGTGCTCGGCCCGCTCAGCTTCTTGCTGGTGATGGCGCTGATCTTCCAGTCGATCTTCTCGTGGGCCGACCCGCTGATGGGCGTGATCGAGGCGGGGATCGCCGCGCTGTCAGATGTGATCGCGGGCGCGCTCGGGCCCGGCATGTTCACGGATCTGCTGACCGAAGGCGTGCTCGCCGGGGTCGGCAACGTGGTCGTGTTCGTCCCACAGATCGCCCTGTTGTTCTTGTTCATTGGTCTGCTCGAGGACTCGGGCTACATGGCCCGGGCCGCGTTCATCGTGGATCGGCTGATGGCTCGGGTCGGGCTCAACGGCAAGGCCTTCGTGCCGCTGCTGTCGGGCTACGCCTGCGCGATCCCGGCGATCATGAGCACCCGGACGATCGCCTCGTTCAAGGATCGGGTCGTCACGATCTTGATGATCCCGTTCATGAGCTGCAGCGCCCGCCTGCCGATCTACACCCTGGTGATCGGCTCGCTGTTCGTCGCCAACGCCCCGGTGTTCGGCCCCTTCACCCAGGGCGGCCTGATCTTGCTGTCGATGTACCTATTGTCGACGGTCTCGGCGCTGGGGCTGGGCGCGATCTACAAGCGCACGCTGCTCCCGGGTCCCACCCCGCCGCTGGTGCTCGAGCTGCCGCCCTATCGGCTGCCGCGGATCCGCGACACCTTGCGCCAAGTCTGGGATCGCACGGCTGACTTCCTGCGCGACGCGGGCACGATCATCTTGGCGGTGACGATCGTCTTGTGGGGTCTGCTCAGCTTCCCGCGCGTGGACCCGGCCGAGCTCGGTCCGGGCGAGACCGCGATCGAGCGCTCGGTCGCGGGTCGGGTCGGCAAGGCGATGGAGCCGGCGCTCGAGCCGATCGGCCAAGACTGGCGGATCGGCATCGGCCTGATCGGCAGCTTCGCCGCCCGTGAGGTGCTGGTCTCGACCCTTGGCCTCGTCTACGGGATCGAGAACGCCGACGAGGACGATGCCCCGCTGCGCGAGGTGATCCGCGACGCCAAGGACGAAGCCGGCGCCCCGCGATACACCCGGCTGTCGGGGATCGCGTTGCTGGTGTTCTTCGTCTACGCCTGCCAGTGCATGTCGACGCTGGCGGTCGTGCGCCGGGAGACCCGCAGCTGGAAGTGGCCAGCCTTCATGCTGGTGAGCATGACGGTGATCGCCTATCTGGCGGCGCTGCTAGTGTTCCAAGTCGGCGGCGCCCTCGGCCTGGGCTAAAGCCTGAGCTCCTAGCTAAATACTAGACTCCTCCGTCCATCGTGCATCTCATGGACACCCGATGGGCGTTGAGAGCCCCCTTCTAGGTCTAGGGGGCCACACATGCGGATGCGAACAAACGCCCCCGAGGAGCGAAGCGACCAGACGCGTCAGCGGCTGCAGTCGGCGAGGACCAAGGTCTCTGTGGGGGTCATTGCTTAGAGTCCCAGCACGTCGTCGTGGGTCGAGGCCGCGATCGCCATGACCTCGCCGATCAGATCCGCGGGCACGCTCAGATCCTCGAGCGCGCCTTGCAGCTGCTCGGCCACCGCCGTGAAGTGGATCTCTTCGAGCTTCAGGTGCGCATGGGCCTTGCGCATGTCCTTGCCCTCCCACGAGCCAGGCGCACCAAACACCACAGCCAAGAAGCGCTTTTGCTTCTTGATCTGGGTGTCCATGTCGACGGTGGTGAAGAAGTGCTTGATGCGCTCGTCGGCGAGCACGCGCGCGTAGAAACGGTCGACGGCGGCTTCGAGAGCTGGCTTACCGCCGATGCGCTGATAGAGAGAGTCTTGGGACATTGCGGGAGGCTACCCTGGTTGCCCAAATCCCAAACTATTTTCAGCTCGGGCGAGGGCTTCTCGCCCGCTTGCGGACGCCTTCTTGGACTGGTTCACCGTGGGCAGCGAACTCTCAAAGGTCGTTGTTGCGGCGGTCGTTGCAGACGCGCGCGCCACCCGACAGCGGCGTGGTCGCGCAGCGGTACTCGCCGGGTCCGCCCCAGAACGTGTCTTCCTCGTTCCAGCGGCAGTCACGGTCGGATTCGCACGCGAGCAGGCAGACCTTGCTGCGGATCTCGGGCACACCGCCGCCGCCTTCGATGACCTTGTCGATCAGCACGTGCCCGGCCGGGCAGGCGTCGACGCCGGGGTAGTCACCGATCGGGCCGGGCGGGCACAGATCCCCCTCGCACTCGAGCGCGATGATCTGGCAGTCGCCCTCGGCCGCGTAGACCAGGTTGTTGCCGATGTACTGCCACGACCGGTTGCAGCCGACCGCGGTGCCGGCAACGGGCTGGACGTTGTCGCAGTTTTGGATCTCGCCCTCGCTGATGTTGAACAGCGGGTCGACCTCCATGCCGTCCTCGAACACGGTGCAGGCCGCGTGCACGCCCTTGCTGTTGGCCGTACACGAGGTCGTGCAGTCGTCCATGCTGTCGGCGTTGCCGTCGTCGCAGTCCTCGCCTGGATCGACGTTGCCGTCGTTGCAGGTCGCCAGCACCATCGAGCAGTCGTCGATGCAGTCGCCAGCGGCGTAGGGGGCCAACTCGGTCACGTTGTTGCCGTCGTCGCAGACCTCGCCGTCGTCGATGACCCCGTTGCCGCAGTCGCCGAAGTCGGGGTCGTCGTCGCCGTCGCCGTCGCCCGGATCGCCGTCGCCGTCGCCGTCGCCCGGGTCGCCGTCGCCGTCGCCGTCGCCGGTCTCGGAGCCGCCCGTCTCTGCGCTGCTGTCATCGCCGCACCCCGGTCCGACGAAGGCCACGCAGGCGAGGAAGGCGAGTCCAAGGGTCGAGTAAGTCAAAGGCCGAAACATGGGTCTCAGGATAGGGTCAGCGCAATTTACGCAACGGTGACCGCGATCACAGTTGCCCGCCTGGGACGAACCGCGCCCCCGTTCAGCCCAGGGGCCCAGGGGGTCTGCGGCTGGCGAAGTGAGAAGTTGTCTGTCGGGGACATAACTTGCTAGCGTCTGCCCCAGTGCTGCAAGAAGAAGGCGGGCAGGCTGAGGTCGTCGCGGAGATCAACGTGACGCCGATGATCGACGTGCTCTTGAGCCTGTTGATCATCTTCATGGTCGCCGCCAAGCCGCCGCCGAACCACAAGCAGCCGATCTCGATCCCCCAAGATCCGATCGAGCAGACCGAGAACGATCCGGACGCGACCTTGCTGATCAAGATCGACGCGGCGGGGGCCGTGACCGTGGGCAAGACCCCGGTGGCCGGCGACCACGCGGCGTTGGTCGCGGCGCTGCAGGCCAACGAGAAGGCCCAGACGGATCAGCGCGTGGCCGTGAAGGCCGATGACAAGGTCGCGTATGGGTCGGTGATCGACGTGATGTCCGCAGCGCGCGAGGCCGGGATCGAGCACGTCGGCATCGCCTCCGAGCGGTTGTAGCTACCGCTCGTTATTACCCCCACAGGCGCCTTCGCACTTCGCAGGTCACTCGCTTCGCTCGCTCCCAAGGGGCCGTTTGTTGGCAGGGGTATGTGTGGCCCCCTAGAAGGGGGCTCTCGTCTGGGTACCTACAGCCACCGGGTATCGCTCCACCCACGTGTTGGCTTTGTTTGCTGGTGGGTCCTTTGACCCGCTAGAAGGGGGCACTCGTCTGGGCACCAACAGCCACCGGGCGTCGCTCCACCGTGTTGGCTTTGTTTGCTGGTGGGTCCTTTGACCCGCTAGAAGGGGGCTCTCGTCTGGGTACCTACAGCCACCGGGTATCGCTCCACCCACGTGTTGGCTTTGTTTGCTGGTGGGTCCTTTGACCCGCTAGAAGGGGGCACTCGTCTGGGCACCAACAGCCACCGGGTATCGCTCCACCCACGTGTTGGCTTGTGTTTGCTGGTGGGTCCTTTGACCCGCTAGAAGGGGGCACTCGTCTGGGCACCAACAGCCACCGCTCCACCCACGTGTTGGCTCTTGTTTGCCGACTGCAGCCGCCTCGGTTTTGAGCGGCCGAGGACTACGAGGCGCTCGCGACGAGCGCGGCGAGGCGATCGAGGGCGCGCTCGACCTGCGGGCGATCCGGCCCGAAGCTCAGCCGCACGAACCCAGCCATGCGCGAGGCGATGTGGTCGCGTCGCTTGCCGGGATCAACGTCGAAGAACACCCCAGGCACGCAGATCACCTGTTGCTCGAGGGCCGCACGAAAGAAGAGCATGCCGTTGGACAGGGACTCGGGCAGCTGGCGAAGATCCGCGAAGCAATAGAACGCGCCCTCGGGCCCGCCGTCTTCGGCCCCAGCCACACGGATCCCCATGCCGCCAAGCCGCTCGAGCATCAGGTCGCGCTTGATCGTGAACGCGCGCTGGATCGCGGCCGCTTCTTGATCCGCGAGCGAGGGCTCGAGCAACGGTAAGGCCGCGCGCTGGATGCAGTGAGGGGCGCCGCCGTCGAGGAAGCTGCCGGCCGAGCTGACCCGCTCGATCACCGACTTGGGCCCAACCGTCCAGCTCAGGCGCAGGCCGGGGTAGCGCCAGTTCTTGGTCAGGCCGTCGACGATCACGACTGGATCGCGGTCGACGTCTTCGACCCAGGCCGCGGCGCTGATGCTGTGCGGCAGCTCGCCTGCGTGGCGCAGGCTGGGCGGGCCGTACACGTAGTGGGCGTAGAACTCGTCGATGATCAGCGCGCAGCCAAGCTTGCCGGCGGTCGTGACCCAGCGGCGCAGATCCTCGCCCGCGATCAAGCGGCCGGTCGGGTTGCAGGGGTTCGAGAGCAAGATCGCCCCGAGCCCGCTGCCGACGATCGCCTCGCGCAGGGCCTCGGGCGAGAGCCGAAAACCCTCGCGCTCGTGCGCGACGATCGGGATCGGCACGAACGCCCTGAACACCTCGAGCAGCTCCTCGTAGGCGGTGTAGTCCGGCAGCACATGGCCTAGGTTCACGCGGCCGAGCGCGGTCGCGAGGCGCGTGAGCCCAGCGCGTCCACCCGAGGCGATCGCCACGTTCTCTGCCGTGTAGCGGCTCGCCATGCCGCGGCGGTAGCGATGGTTGTAGAGCTCGGCGACGGCCTCGCGCAGATCCGCGAGCCCAGGCACCGGCGCGTACTCGGCCGACTCCGTGTCGAGCCCGATCGTTGTCAGCCGTGGCGCGCTGCCAGGCAGCTCACCGGTCTCGGGCGCGCCCTGACCAAGGTTGCACCAGTCGGGGTGGCCGTAGTGGAAGCCCTGCTTGCTGGCCTCCGCCATCACATAGATGACGCCGGTGCGAGGCACCGTGCGAAACATCGACGCCGTGCGCCCCGAAGAGTCGGACGCCGTCCGCATCACGGCACGGGCGTGCCGAACTTGAGCTGCAGGAACAGCACGAGGCCCAAGAGCGAGACGGCCAAGAACACCGCGAGGTAGGCCATGCTGGAGAGGCTGGGGATCTCGTGATGGTCTTCTTGCTTGGGGGTGGACATGAGGGTCGCCTCTGACCGGATTACACCACATCAAAGCGGCGGCCAAGGGCGCCACACTGCTTGCGCTCGCTCACGGATTGGCGGGCCACGGCAGGGCCCACGGGGCCCCTGGACGAGCGGGAATCACGTGCTCAGTCCTGCGGCTCGTCGCGCGGACCCTTGGCCTTCGCGGGCACCAACGCCGACCCAACTGGGGTCTCGGGCAACATGCGTCGGAACATGCCCTCGCCATGCTGGCCGTCGACGAGCGCGAGCTGGCGCGACTTGGCCTCGCTGGCCAGGCGCGTGCCCGGGAACGCCTTGGTCGCTTGCTCGTAGGTCTCGGCCGCGAGCTGCCGCTCACCGAGGTGCTCGTAGGCCTGGCCCAAGTGGAACAAGTACACGACCCGCGCGGGGTTGTACGCGAGCGACGAGAGCCCGCGCTCGAGCAGCGGCCCGGCCTCGCGCGCGCGGCCCATGCGGACCAGACACAGACCCTCGAGCGCACGCCAGGCGTCGGCGACGAGCTCGCGGTAGCGCGGCGGCACATGACCCAAACAGTTGTCACGATCCGCGATGATCTTCGCGAGGCGCTGCTCGTCGGGGGTGCCGGTCAAGATCGCCAGCTCGTGGCGGCCGAAGTTGGCGAGCGCTTGCAGGTGCGGCGACAGGCCAGCGTCGTCGGCCCCGTAGATCTGGCGGGCCTCGTCGAGCCGCCACTCGGCGACGAGCAGCCCGCCAAGTTGAGCCCGCGCCAGCCACTGGCGCTCGACGCTGACCGCCTCGCCGGCAGCCGCGAGCGCGAGCTGCTTGCGCAGGTTCATCTCGATCTCGCGCTGTTGGCCAGTGGCGATCGCGTGGCGAAGATTCTCGGCGGCGTAGAGCGCTCGGTTCTGGCGGTCGCGGCTGACCATCCAAGCGCCCAGCGCGGTCCCAAACGCGAGCGAGAACAAGGCCGCGACCTCGCCCTCGCAACCTGGCAACAGCACGAGCGCGAGGGCCAACCAACGCTCGTCGACGGGGATCCGGCGCGACACCGATGAGAGTGTAGCCCGAGGTCGGCGCGCGCACGCTGGGGTAGTTCGGATCCCGCTGTCTTTGCAGGGTTGGATGGGCGGCGGCCCGATCGTGCGCAGCTGCGGCTCGCGTGGGGGCCGCCGCGCGGACAGGTTGTCGCGGACGCGCTTGTATGTCCAAACTGCGCAGATGCCCAACGACGCCGCCCGGCCCGGCCCTCGCGACTTCGAGGTGATCAGCTTCGACTGCTACGGCACGCTCATCGACTGGGAGTCGGGGATCCTCGCCGCGATGCACCCCGTGATCTCCCGTCACGAGCTGGTCAGTCGGCCCGACGAGGTGCTCGCCGCCTACGCCAGGGCCGAGGCTGCGGTCGAGGCCGGCGCGTACATGCCCTACCGCGAGGTCCTGCGCCGGACCTTCGCGGGCATGGCCAAGGATCTGGGCTTCGCTCCCCAGGCCGACGAACTCGAGACCTTGGTCGAGTCGCTGCCGACCTGGCACCCCTTCCACGACACCGTCGCTGGGTTGCGCAGGCTCAAAGCCGCGGGGCACAAGCTGGCGATCATCTCCAACGTCGACGAGGATCTGTTCGTCGGCACCGCGCAGGCGCTGCAGGTCGAGTTTGACGCGGTGATCACCGCGTGCTCCGTAGGCTGCTACAAGCCACACGACGCGATCTTCGAGCGCGCGTTCGAGCGGATCGGCGTGGCACCCAAGCACATGCTCCACGCGGCCCAGAGTCGCTACCACGACATCGGCCCGGGCCGCCGCCACGGGATGCAGACCGTCCACGTGGTCCGCGACAGCGGTCGCGGATCCGTTGGCGCGACCCCAGACGTGGACGAGCTCGACACCGACGCGCAGGCAGTCGCCGACTGGAGCGTCCCAGATCTCGCCGGCCTCGTGGCCTTGCTCGGGTGCTAGACCAGATGGCGCCGCGCAGCCGCTCGCTGAAGACCCTCGAGGCCAAGCTGGTTCGCTGCCGCGCGTGCGAGCGCTTGGTCGAGTGGCGCGAGCAGGTCGCCCGCGACAAGCGAGCGGCCTACGCCGGCGAAGAATACTGGGGCCGACCGGTCCCGGGGTTTGGCGATCCAGCGGCGAAGATGCTGATCGTCGGGCTCGCGCCAGCGGCCCATGGCGCCAATCGAACCGGCCGCATGTTCACGGGGGATCGCTCCGGCGACTGGCTGTTTCGGGCGCTGCACGAGACCGGCTTTGCCAACCAGGCCGCCGCGACCGCCCGCGGCGACGGCCTGCAGCTGCGCGGCGCCTGGGTCACCTCAATGGTCAAGTGTGCGCCGCCCGACAACAAGCCGAGCACCGTCGAGCGCGACACGTGCATCAGCTGGGCGACCGCCGAGCTGCGCTTGCTACCGACCGCCAAGGTCGTGGTCGCCCTCGGTGGATTCGGCTGGGATGGCGCGCTGCGGGTGCTCGCAACCCATGGGCACAAGCTGCCGCGCAAGCCTAAATTCAGTCACGGCGCCGAGGTCGAGATCGGCCCCTACACGCTGCTTGGCTGCTTCCACCCCAGCCAACAAAACACCTTCACCAAGCGCCTGACCCGACCCATGCTGCGCGGCGTGTTCGCCCGCGCCGCCGAGCTGGTCCGCTAGTCGGCCAGCTGAAACAGGCCAACGCCGAATAGCTGCTCGGGATCGGTCCAGATCGTCGAGCGCTCGAACCCGGCTTGGCGCGCGAGCGACTGGATCGAGTCGCGCGTGTACTTGTGCGAGTACTCGGTCAACATCAGCTCGCCCGCCGCGAATTCGAACGGGTGCCCGGCGACGTGAACGACCTGGGCTCGGGTGCTGCGGATGTACAGCTCGACCCGCGCGAGCTCGGCGTTCCAGATCGCGTGATGCTGAAAGTGGGCGAGCTCGAAGTTGCCGTTGAGCTCACGATTGATGCGCTCGAGCAAGTTGAGGTTGAAGGCCGCGGTCACGCCCTGGGCGTCGTCGTACGCCCGGAGCAGCACATTGGTAGGCTTGACCAGGTCGAAGCCGAGCAGCAGGCCGCCCGCGCGCTCGTCTTGGTTGGCGCCAACGAAGCCCGCGATCGCCTGCAACAGCTTCAGCGCCCGATCGCTGGTGAAGTTGCCGATCGTCGAACCTGGGAAGTACACAACGCTTCGGGCCGCGCCCGTGCTTGGGCGCGGGATCTCGAAGCCGCGCGTGAAGTCGGCGGCGACTGGCATGACCTCGAGCCCTGGGTAGTCGGCGGCGATCGAGTTGGCGGCTTGCTGCAGGTGAGCGGCCGAGATGTCGACCGGGACATAGCCGGCGGGGCGCTCGAGCTCGTCGAGCAACAAGCGGGTCTTGATGCTGCTGCCGCTGCCAAGCTCGACGAGCAGCGCATCGGCGCCGATCGTGGCGGCCATCTTTGCCGCGTGCGCGCGCATCAACGCGACCTCCGTGCGCGTTGGGTAGTACTCGGGCAGCTCGGTGATCTGATCGAACAGCGCCGAGCCGCGCGCATCGTAGAAGTACTTGCACGGCAAGCGCTTGGGCGTGCTCGACAACCCCAACACCACGTCTTGCGCGAAGCTGCGATCTTCAGACGGTGGCGCGATCGCGTGGAGGGCTCGGGCGATCGATGGGGTCTTCTTGCTGGAGTCGAGCATGGCGGGGCCGGCATCCGCGTGTACGCAGGCACGTCACGCGAGTTCCACCTAGTCGCGAGGTTGGCCAGCGGCAAGCGCCGCGGCTTCATGGCGCCGTTTGGATGCTCACTTGGGCTTGACGCGCGCGGGCTTGGGGGGCCCGGGGGATCGCACGTCAATCACATATAGGCCGCCGTCTCGGCGTTCGACGCCAACCTGCCACTTGGGTCCAGTCGCGTCGAGCTGCAGCAATTTGCCGACGTCGAGGGCTTCGGGGCTGGCTTGCAGCAAGCCCTGCAGCTGCGCAGGATCGCCCGCGAAGCTGGCGGCGAGCAGCTGCCCCGACGTCGCCGCGTGTGCGGGTGACTTCGCGGTTTGGTCGAGCCAACCGGCGAGTTGATTGGCGGCGTCGGGTCCGATCACCAGCATTCCACCGCCAGCGCGCGCGGACCAAGCCATGGCGATGTTGAGGCGTCCCTCGCCGTCGATCAGCGGACGCAGCTCCGAGACACCGAGGCTCGCGGCGTCGTGGACGACAAACACCTCGACATCCTGGCCGTCGCCCTTGGTCACGCGTCGACGCAGGCTCATCTTCGGGATCGAGACGAAGTTGCGCGCGAGCGAGACGCTGTCGACGACCTTTTGCAGCAGGCGGATGGTTGCGACCTGACTCTTGCTGACGTCGTTGGCACCGTATGCGAAGCGTAGGTGCTTGGCCGGCCCGAGCGCGACCAACACCCGACCATCCCAGGTCCGCAGCAAGGTGTTGATCTTGGCGGCGAGATCTTCACCCACGCTGCGGACCAAGAACGGCAGCTCGCGGACGTTGGCGTTGATCTGACTGGTGACCTCGCGGACCATGTCTTGGTGATCCGCATAGCGGCCGCTGCCGCCCGCGACCATGTTGGGGCCCTCGAGCAGCCCGCCCAACGTGCCAGGTGAGATCGGCAGCTGCGCGAGGGGATCTTGGCCCGCGATCGCCTGCGCCTCGATCACCACAGCCTCGATGTCGCCGCGACCGGTCACACGCGCGAACGGGACCTCGACCGGGATCGGCAACGCCGATGGATCCGCGGTGAAGTAGATTGGCTGCTGACCGTAGGCCTTGGCCAAGCCGCGCGCGGTGACCAGCCCTGGCAGCGTGTTGGCCAACACCAGCGTGTTGCCGTCGGCTTCGTCGATCCACGCCAACCACTCGCGGCTCGAGTCGCGGCTCGCGGCCCCCTGGGCGGTCAGCTTCACGGCCCCGAACTCGCCAGCGGGCGGCAGCTGGGCCAGCTGTCCACGCAGCGAGCCCAGCGCGTCGGGCTTGATCGACAGCCGGATGATCTCTTGGTCGTGAAGCACCACGTTGGAGAACGGCGCGCCCAGATCCACGGCGCGCGCGAGCTCGCCAGCCAGCGCGGGATCCGTCAGCCCCGCGAGCGCCTGCTCAACCGCCGCGACCGGCTCGATCGGGATCGGGCTGTACGGTCGCAGCATCGAGATCGCGTGGTTCGGCGCGGCGATCCACGAGGCCGCGGGTGGCTCGGCCGGCAGCGGCACGGGGTCTGGCAGCTGGACCTTCGCTTGCGCCCGCGCCTCACCCTTGGGCGGCTTGCCCTCGGGTGTGTGAGGCTGGCGACAGGCGCCCGCGAAGCTCAGGGTCAGGCCCAGCGCGAGCAACGTCAGGGGCTGGGTCAGTCGCTCGAGCCCGCGATCACGGCGGGCTCGGGGCGGCTTCGGGGCGATCTCGCGGCGCATCGTGGCGACGGTAGCAGCACGCTAGTCCCCTCGCACGGAAGTTCCTGGCGGCACTCTTGCTCATCCTCGTCCATGCCAATACCCCGGTTCGCTACACTGTCATGCGTCATGGCGAGGACCAGCAGTTCGCCGGGCTTCGCGCTGAAGAGCAGCGAATAGGGAAAGCGCCGTAGCACCGCGCGGACCGTGCTCAGCGCCGTGCTGCGCTGAGGGCGTCGAGCCACGACCTGACCCGGGAGTATACTCAAGGCGTGCTCAGCTCCGAGATCCGCAGGCAGGCGCGTGTGCTGGTTCGTGAACACCGCAAGGAGGACCCCAAGATCGTGGCGGTCTATGTCGTCCCGAACTCATTAGATGAAGTTCGCATGGTTGAGGTTTCGAGTTCCGTCGGCACGACCCGGGAAGTCATCCCGTTCCGGTTCAGCGGTCAATCTCAAAGCGATCTCCCCTTCGACACCGTGTTGGTGCTGGTGAGCGAGGAGGAGTACGAACTCATCAAGTCTGGGGCCCTTGCCCTCCCCGAGGGATGGGGGGCCGTCGAAGATCTCGATCCGATCGAACTCGAGGACGCGGGTGAGTGATCCCGTTGCGCGGATCGAAGCGGTCCTCGAGGAGTTAGATGAGCTACATCAGGGGTTGGCGCGGCCCCATGTCAGGGAGAGCCAGCTTCTGGAGAAGCTCCGCAATCGGCTCGAGCCGCTGCTCGAGGAGCATCGGCCGCCCCCACTTGACCGGGGAGCAGACGAGTGGGTGACCGAGTTGCTGGCAACGGCACGGTACGATCTGCAAGCGGCACAAACGTTGGCTGCGAGTAAGGGTGATCACGCTCCTACGGTGGCCATGCTCCTTCAAATGGTCTTTGAGAAGCTGGCGAAGGCGTACTTGGCCCGCACCGACTGGCCTGCATTTGTGAAGCATCGTCGGTCGCATGCTGTCGCCAAACGCTTCGCTCAGTTTCTGAAGCTGAACTGGCAGTTGCGACCAAACGTTGGCCCGCACTCGTCCAAGGTTCTTGGTTGGGTCGTGCGTCTGACGGAAGCACATCCAGCCCTCGCCAAGAACGGCCCACACCTCGAGTATCCTTGGGAAGCGCACGGCCGTGTGTGTGGTCCGACGCGTGACCTCGACATCGTGAACGAGCTGCGCGATGCCAAGAGCGGGGCCGCCCCCCATCTTCTGAGGTTTGCCGGGCACTTCATCGAAAATTTCGACCGGATACTCGGTTGAGCGCAGACCCACCTGAAGGACCCCGTTCAAGGTGCCAGCAAGCAGAAACGGAAATGCACAGGAAACTACCCCCCGGGGTCTGCGGAACGTCAACGGTTTCACGTACTTGGCCAGATAGCCCGGGTTGGCGGTCAGATTTCAGTGCTTTTCAGTTTGGCGTAGGTTGCTCGAAATCGTCTCAGTTGGGGGAGTAGGGGCACCGCTAGCTAGGAGCACCGCCCCAAGAAAAGGGCCTGCGGTCGCCTAAGCGACCCGGCGGCTAGCGAAGTTCTCGCCCGGGAAAGAAGAACGCGAGCACGGCGGTGCCCAGACTGATGGCTGCCGTCACCACGACGGCGGACATGTGCTCGCCATCGAATAGCACTCCCAACGCGAGACTCGCCAAGACCAGTAGGCCAAGGCCCGCGAGGACCCAGCGTGCGTGCGACCAATCTGGGACGGGAGATCAACATGCACGCCGACCGACACGCACACCCCGGCCGAGGTCGACCTCGACACCCACGAGCACGAGCACGAGCTTGGTCCCCGGGTCGCGGGCTTGCCTGGGGGGCTGGGCTGGTCACAGACCGAGCTTGCGCGCCGGACTGGTATCCCGCGGGCCACGGTCGCGCGCTTGGAGTCGGGCGTGACCAACCCCCTGCGCAGCATCCGAGCGATGGCCAATGCGCTGGGCCTGCCGCTGACCGATCTGCTCGCGCTCGACCTCGAACTCGGCGGCGACCGTAACGCGCTCGCGGCCGACTTGCATGACCTCGCAGCGCGAGCGGGCCGACTGGTGACCGACCCCGCACCGTGGGGTTGGGTCGGATTCGATCAATCCCGATCAAGCACCGCCCGAAACCGAGGCTGGTCGGCCCCACAAGGGATGGCGAGCCATGGCGACGCCGTGCCGCCTCACAGCCCCGCCAGAGGACCCGATCCCACAGGCATAGCCCGACACGCAACGAATTCCGCTCGCGCGACCGAAGCTCACTGGGTTCGGGGGTCGGCTGGTAGCGGCCATCAGAGCGACGGACTTTTAATCCGTTGGTCGTCGGTTCGAGTCCGACCGGGCTCAGCCCCAGACACTGCTGATCGATGTCCGCGCCGCGTGCTAGGAGGATGACATGACCAACCTGAGGCAACTCGCCGCCGACTGGCTCGAGGCCGGCGCGGCCTACCGCGAGAGTTTCATCAGTGTCCACGGGGACGCTGCCGTCGTCTGGGTCAAGGATACTAGCGGCGCGATGAGCCTGTTCACCTGTGGTGAGTACGCCGACGACATCATCGCTACGGTCACCGACGAAGAGCCCGTGATGTTCTTCGGTGCGACCAGGTCGAACCTCGACCCTGCCGAGGCCCGCAAACTCGGGGCGCTCAACACCGGCCGCGCCCGAGCCAAGACCCGGGACCCCGCCACCGGCGTCATCGACGAGAGGGTGAAGCGAGCACGCAAGGCCGCAGGGCTGACTCTCCAACAACTCGCGGACCATGTCGGGGTGACCAAGTCGGCCGCGTCCAAGTGGGAGTGCGGCACGTCGCAGCCGACCGTGCCCATCCTTCAAAAGATCGCCCGCGCGACTGGGCGGCCGATGGGGTTCTTCTGTGGCGATGACTGAACAGCGGTCCACCTCGCCAAAGACCACTCACGCTCGGCACATGCCAGGAGGTCGTGCGCAAAGTGTGGGACACGCGGGGCACCGCTAGGGGCACCGCTCGATCAGCGCGAGCTACGCGACCCCGCCGAGGATCAGGAACTCAACGCCGTGTTGGTTCAACAACGCGAAGAACGCGGCGAAGTCCTCGTTCACTGTCCGGCCAAGCCTCTCGCCGCATCTGCTCGCCAATCACGAGGCGCTCGCGGCCGCTGAGCGCGAGCCAGTCGTCGAGGTCGATTTCTTCTGCGACCTCGAAGTTCTCCGCGACTCGTAGCACGCGCTCCATCCGAGTCGATCGTACTCGGGCTGGCTCTGCCATACCTGACTGGACCAGACCAAACGGAAATGCACAGGAATCGAACCTGCCCAGGACGCTCTCGCGCCCCACACCGGTTTTGAAGACCGGGGGCCGCACCAGCGGGCCATGCACTTCCACCCGCGACGATAGCCCCGGATCGGCCCGATGCCTAGCGACTCCAAGCTGTTTTCAGCTCGGGCCAAAGCTCCTCGCCCGCTTGCGGACGCATTCGTTCACACCGTTCACCCCGGGCAGCGAACGCATCGGCGCGCTAGCGAATCACGGAAAGCAAGACGCCGAGCACTCGTCGAGGTCCGGGACGTCGTCGCCGTTGATGTCGACGTCGGTCCACACGCTGTCGGCCTTGAGCTGAAACACGTGCCGGGCGTTCTCGCCGTCGCTGTTGAACAAGCCGGCTGGCAGCGAATAGAACTCGAAGGTCGAGCTCGAGCTGCCGAACGCCGAGACCTCGATCGCGTGGGCGTCACCAAACTCTGCGCCACCTTCGTCGTCAGCGGGCGGCACGCCCACGACCGGCGGCGGTTGGCCGGGATCGAATTCTTGCCAGACCATCTTCGACTCTTCGAAGGTGTAGGCGAAGCACTGGCAGTCCCAGGTCGAGAGCCCAGCGTTGACGCAGGTCGAGCCCTTGATGTCGATCATCGTGCCCATCTCGTGGCAGGACGCGGCGGCGACCAGCCCACCCATGAGGTCGGGGGGCTCGATTCCGGGCGTGGGCATGAAGCGCAGCAAGAACCGGTTCTTGCGACCCTGCGTGATGTCCTGGTAGGGGCTCCCATCGAGCGTGAACTTCTCGAGGGTCCAGACGCCAGTCTCGTCGAACAAGCGGGTGTCTTCCGCCTTGCAACCACTCGCAAACGAGGTGGCGAGTGAGACGACGACGACAGCGACGGTGGTGACAACGCGGGAGCTGGACATGACGCTTCTCTGGTGGGCGGGCACTCCCCCAATCGGGGCCCGGGACCATACCACAGCGACTTGGAACTGAGCGCATCCCGCCGTCTCTCGAGCGCGTCCCGCTCAGCGACACCGCGCGCAACAGCGCTGGTTGACACACAAGCTAGGCAGCCTTAGCTTCGCGCGCGGTGTCCGCAAAACGCGACTATTACGAAGTGCTGGGAGTCTCGCGTGACGCTGGCGCGACCGAGGTCAAGAAAGCCTATCGCAAGAAAGCGATGGAGTTTCACCCGGATCGCAATCCAGACGATCCGGCCGCTGAAGATCGGTTCAAGGAGTGTGCCGAGGCGTTCGAGGTGCTCAGCGACGATCAAAAGCGTCAGCTGTATGATCAGTTTGGCCACGAAGGTCCGCGGGGCGCCGGCTTTCAAGGCTTCTCGGGGACCGACGAGATCTTCGCCCATTTTGGTGACCTGTTCGGGGACCTGTTCGGCAACCTCGCCGGTGGCGGCCGCCGCCGCGGCGGACCGCAGCGCGGCGCGGACCTCAAGATGGCCATGGAGATCCCCTTCATGGAGGCCGTCGAGGGCAGCGAGCACGAGATCACCGTGCCCAAGCGGGTCGAGTGTGACACCTGCGATGGCAGCGGCGCCGAGCCGGGCACCTCGCCAACCGCATGCCCCGACTGCAACGGCCGGGGCCAGGTCATTCACGCGCAGGGGTTCTTTCGCGTGCAGACCACCTGCCCGCGCTGCCGCGGTCGCGGACAGATCATCCAGACCCCATGTCACAGCTGCTCGGGCAGCGGCGCGGTCCAAAAAGAGAGCACGCTGACCGTTCGCATCCCGGCCGGCGTCGACGACGGCCAGACCTTGCGGGTCCCGGGCGGCGGCCAGCCAGGCGCCATGGGCGGACCGGCGGGCAACCTCTACGTCGTCTTGCGAGTGCAGCCCGATCCTCGGTTCGAGCGCGAGGAGTACGACATCTTCAGCGAGATCGAGATCTCGATGTTCCAGGCCACGCTCGGCACCAAGGTCACGATCCCCACGCTCACCGGCGAGACCGAGCTCGAGATCGAACCGGGCACCCAGCCCGAGACCATCATCACCCGCCGCGGCGAAGGCATCCCCGTGCTCGGCTCGCGCGGCAAGGGTGACCAACACGTCCGCGTGAAGGTCACGGTGCCCAAGAAGCTGACGACCGAGCAAGACGAGAAGCTGCGCGCGCTCGCCAAAGAGATGGGCCTGGATGTGGCCGCCAAGAAAAAAGGCCTGCTCGGCTCACTGTTTTCTTAGACCCCCACAGCCGCCTTCGCACTTCGCGGTCACTCGCTGCGCTCGCTCCCATGGGGCTGGCTGTTCGCGGGGGCATGATTGGCCCCCTCGCAGGGGGCTTTTCTACCTAAGACCCCCACAGCCGCCTTCGCACTTCGCGGTCACTCGCTCCGCTCGCTCCCATGGGGCTGGCTGTTCGCGGGGGCATGATTGGCCCCCTCGAAGGGGGCTTTTCTACCTTAGACCCCCACAGCCGCCTTCGCACTTCGCGGTCACTCGCTGCGCTCGCTCCCATGGGGCTGGCTGTTCGCGGGGGCATCATTGGCCCCCTCGAAGGGGGCTTTTCTACCTTAGACCCCCACAGCCGCCTTCGCACTTCGCGGTCACTCGCTGCGCTCGCTCCCATGGGGCTAGCTGTTCGCGGGGGCATCATTGGCCCCCTCGAAGGGGGCTTTTCTACGCCCCGCGGCCGTCTTCGCACTTCCCAAGACCCCCGGTCGCCTTCGCACTCCGCGGTCGCTCGCCCTGGGCCGGGCCCGTGAAGAAAGGGACTGCTCGGCGGGGATCGTAGGAAGTACGAAGACGACGGCGGGAGGTAGAAAAGCCCCCTTCGAGGGGGCCAATGATGCCCCCGCGAACAGCCAGCCCATGGGAGCGAGCGGAGCGAGTGACCGCGAAGAAAGGGACTGCTCGGCGGGGATCGTAGGAAGTACGAAGACGACGGCGGGAGGTAGAAAAGCCCCCTTCGAGGGGGCCAATGATGCCCCCGCGAACAGCCAGCCCATGGGAGCGAGCGGAGCGAGTGACCGCGAAGTGCGAAGGCGGCTGTGGGGGTCTTAGGTAGAAAAGCCCCCTTCGAGGGGGCCAATGATGCCCCCGCGAACAGCCAGCCCCATGGGAGCGAGCGGAGCGAGTGACCGCGAAGTGCGAAGGCGGCCAGGGGGGTCTTAGAAGGGGGGGCTTAAGAATTGAACAAGGGAGAGGCTCATCCTCTCCCTTGGGTCGCTCCGGGCTGTGCCGGTTCCTCGTGTCGGGGCCCCCGCGGGCCTCGGTTTGGTATGTGACGCGTCGACGATCGCGGGGCTTGACGCGTTGGCCGAACGTGTCGGCCGGGGTGGTTGGTGGCTCCGCTGCGTTTGGGGAGCCCGTTGTTCACGGGCGCGTGCCCGTGTCAGGAGTGTGATCGGTGGGAGGCGGCGGCGAATTCGCTGGTGGGCCGGCCGCCCTACCCGGGACTAGGAGGTGCCTCCTTCCACGGCGTTGGCCGCCCTGTGGTGGGGAGGGGTAGTCATCGCGGCTGAAGTTTCGATCATCAATACCTCCTGTGCCGGGTGCCTGAAGCGACAATTTGATCGTAGCAGCGCGGGCCGGCCTCGGCCAAAGTGTTCGTGGCTCGCGGCGGATCCACACCTCGCGCGCCGCTTGCCTGACGCGATCGCGGACCTACCGTGTGGGCGTGGATCATCCCTTCTTCAGCAAACCCACCGCCGCTGACCGCCGTGATCGCTGGTCGTGGCACCTGGGCCGCATCTTGGGCATTCCGACTCGCATTCACGCCAGCTTTGCGCTGGTGTTGGTGTGGATCGGATTTTCCACGTGGAGCGCCGCTCACTCCAGCCTCGCGGTGTTGTTTGGTCTGGGTTTTGCCCTGGCGGTGTTCACCTGCGTCCTTCTCCACGAATTTGGCCATGCGCTGGTGGCACGGCGGTTCGGGATCGAGACGCGCCGCATCACCTTGCTGCCGATCGGCGGCGTCGCCGAGCTCGAGCGCTCGCCAAGTGATCCCCGCGCGGAGCTGTGGATCGCGGCGGCGGGGCCAGCGGTCAACCTCGGGATCGCCGCCGCGCTCGCGCTGGCTGGGTTCGCGCTTGGCTCGTTTGGCGCTGGCGGGCTGGTGTCGGTCGTGCTGTCTGGCCTCGTGTGGGCCAACCTGATGCTCGGCCTGTTCAACCTCGTGCCCGCGTTCCCAATGGACGGCGGTCGGGTGTTCCGGGCGCTGGCAAGCAAGCGCGTTGGGCAGCTCCGCGCCACGCAGCTCGCCGCGAAGCTCGGTCGCTTCTTGGCGGTGGGGTTTGGCGCCTGGGGTCTGTTCGGAGGCAACCCCGTGCTGGTGCTGGTCGCCGCGTTCGTGTGGTTTGCGGCCGGCCGCGAGCTGGCGAGCGTGCGCCATCAGGTTCAGCAGCGGCAAGCGTTCGAGCGGGTCCAAGCGTTCGCAGGCCCACCGCCAAGTCGTGACCACGCAAGCCGCGACCAAGTCTTTTACGTCTGGCGCGGCTGAGCGCGCGTCACAGCAGCGGCAACGTCTTTTGTGCGCGCAGCTCGACGAACACATCGACGTTGCCAAAGCTGCCGGCGTTGATCCGCAGGGTGTCGAAGCGGCTCGCGCTCACCCGCAGCAGCTCCGCTTCCGCTCCGAGCCCGGCGCCCGCGAGCGGGCCAAGGGCGAGATCTGCTCGACCCGTGTCGGACACGAGGCAGGTGACTTCTTCGCCGGTTGGTTCCCTGACGCCGTCCTCGCCAGGCGTGAACGCCTGCAGCCGCAGCACGATGGTCTGCGGGTTGTGGCCGGGGGGCCGCCAGTCGATCGTCAGGCGATCATTGGCGACGGTGGCGGTGTCGAGCACCAGCGGAACGGGGACCGCGACCGAGGCCGAGAACGCCTCGAGGCCGCCGTCGGGCGAGCCGTCAACGCTGACCAAGATCGGTGAGGTCCCGTCGGGTTCGACCGCCAGCCGCGGGATCCGATCGTCGACGTGGGCATACTCGACGCCGGAGAGCCACGGCAAGATGTCGGGCACCAGCGCCAGCGGGGCGACGAGCTCGCGGCTGCCAAGCAGGATCCGCAGATCCCCCGCGTCGACCAGCGACAGCTCGCGCTGACCACTTGCACGCGGGGCGGTGGCGATCGGCAGCAGCTTCTCGCTTGCGATGCACTGGCCAACGACGAGCTGATCCCAAACCGGCAAGGGCAGGTTGGTCCGCGCGCGCACGAAGTCTTCCGACACACCGTGGTACTCGACGAAGCGCGCGTGGATCTGCAGCTGCGGCTCCGGCTCGATCTCGTCGGGTCGCGGCTGCAGCACCAGGTGCACGCGGCCGAGGTGTCCGTTCACCGCGTCGTCGCTCGCGCTGACCTCCGCGATCGAGCTGCGCCCGGTCTCTGTTGGATCTTCGGTGCAACCGAGCAGCGCCCCCACCATCACGAGGCCGAACACCGCGAGGGTGCACGAGGCGCTCGCGGGCGACATCCGAGCGCGGTGGGACGTCGGCATGACCTTAGAGATAACGCGGCTCCGCCAAAGTGTCAGCAAAGCGGAGAGATCTGGCCTGCGGCTCGCGCTGGGTGGGCGATCCCCGCCCGGGCGAAACGATCGGCGCGGAATTCGGATTTGCCGAGCAATCGCCACCATTTGGTCCAGAAACCAGTTGCCGCCCACCCTATGGAAACCATGCGCGCGCCTGCTCTACCCTGGCCCCAGCATGGCGAACGACGACACGCTCGTGGGCGAGCTAGCGAGGCTGGCGCACCTCGAGCTCCCTCCAGCACGAGCCCAGGTGCTCGGCGCACAGCTCGAGACGATCCTTGGCTACATCCGCGGGCTCCAAGCCGTCGATGTCGAGGGTGTGCCCGAGTACCTTCCGGCAGAGCAGGTGCGATCTGGTCTGCGCGATGACATCGAGCGCGCGGACATGGACGTGGACTCAGCGCTGGCCGGCGTCCCGCTCGCGCATGATCGCCTGGTGGCGGTCCCCAAGTTCAAGGACTAGCGGCCCGGTCGTGAGCGCAAGCGATGACATCCTGGGCCGATCCGCCCGCGCGCTGGCGAAGGGGATCCGCGACGGCGAGCTCTCGTCGCTCGACGTGACCCGGGCCTACCTCGAGCAGATCCACGCGACCGAGCCTGCGCTCCACGCCTATCGCTGCGTGACCTCCGAGCTCGCGCTGGCCCAGGCACAGGCGGTTGATCGGGCCCGGGCCTCGGGTGCTTCGCTCGGTCCGCTGGCCGGGGTCCCCGTCGCGCTCAAGGACATCTTCGTGACCCAGGGCGTCGAGACCACCTGCGGCTCGGCGATCCTCGCCGGGTGGGTCCCGCCGTATCAGGGCACGCACGCGCAGCGCTTGGCCGACGCTGGCGCGGTGCTGCTCGGCAAGCTCTCGATGGACGAATTTGGGATGGGCTCGGCCAACGAGAACACCCCCTTCGAGCCCGTCCACAACCCCTGGGCGCGGGACCACGTGCCGGGCGGTAGCTCGGGCGGGACCGCGGCCGCGGTCGCGGCTCGCAGCTGCGCGCTCGGTCTGGGCAGCGACACCGGCGGGTCGATCCGCCAACCCGCGAGCCTGTGTAATTTAGTTGGGCTCAAGCCAACCTACGGCCGGGTCTCGCGGCATGGGATGATCGCCTTCGCGTCGAGCTTGGATCAGGCCGGACCCATGACCCGCGAGGTCGGCGACGCGGCGCTGGCGTTGGGCGTGCTCGCGGGCGTGGATCCGCGCGACAGCACCAGCCTCGACGCGCCGGTGCCCGACTACCTCGCGGCCGTCGACGCGGGCGCGCAAGGCCAGCTCGCGGGCACGACGATCGGGCTGCATCGCCGCGCGCTCGAGCTCGACGGCCTCGCTCCACAGGTCCGCGACCGGTTCGAGGCCAGCCTCGCGCAGCTCGCCGACGCGGGCGCCCGCGTGATCGACATCGAGCTCCCGCACTTCGAGCACGCCGTCGCCACCTACTACGTGCTGTGCACCGCCGAGGCCAGCAGCAACCTGGCCCGCTACGACGGGGTTCGCTACGGACTACGCCGCGACCGCCCCAGCCTGCGCGAGACCTACGAGGCCACCCGCCACGATGGGTTTGGGGCCGAGGTCGCGCGGCGGATCTTGCTTGGGACCTTCGTGCTGCGCGCGGACTCCTACGCCGACTACTACGGCCGGGCCATGAAAGTGCGCAGCTTGATCGCCCAGGACTACGCCGCTGCGTTCGCGCGCTGCGACATGATCGCAAGCCCAACCTCCCCGGTGCCAAGCTGGCGGATCGGCGCCAAGGTCGACGACCCGCTCGCGGTGTATCTGCTCGACGTGTTCACGATCGGTGCGAACCTGGCCGGGCTGCCCGCGATCTCGATCCCCGCCGGGTTCACGGCCAGCGCCCCGCGCCTGCCGATCGGTCTCCAGCTGATCGGCCCGCGCCTGGCCGAGCCCGCGCTGCTGCGGGTCGCCGCCGCCCATGAGGCCGCGAACCGCTGGCACCTCGAGCGCCCGCCCGCGAGCGGAGGCGGAAGCTGATGGCCAGGGCCGACTACGAAGTGGTGATCGGGCTCGAGGTTCACTGCCAGCTCGCAACCGCGACCAAGATGTTCAGCGGCTGCGCGTACTCGATCGGCGACGAGCCCAACACGCAGATCGACGCCTACACCCTGGGCTTGCCGGGGACCTTGCCCGTGCCCAACCGCGCGGCGGTCGAGCACGCGCTGCGGCTCGCGCTCGCGGTGGGCTGCGAGATCCCGCCGCTGTCACGCTGGGCACGCAAGCACTACTTTTACCCGGATCTGCCCAAGGGCTATCAGATCACCCAGGCCGACCAACCCTACGCGCTGGGCGGGGCGATCGAGATCCCCGATCACGATCAGCCAGACGACCCGCTCGCGACCCGGCGGGTCCCGCTGCTGCGCATCCACATGGAAGAGGACGCCGGCAAGAACACCCACGCGGGCGAGTACAGCTTGATCGACTACAACCGCGCTGGCGCCCCGCTGGTCGAGATCGTCTCGCTGCCCGCGCTGCGCAGCGCGGCCGAGGCCGCCGACTATGTCCGCGAGCTACGGACAATTGTTCGCTACTTGGGGATCAGCGCCGCCAACATGGAACAGGGCACGCTGCGCTGCGACGCCAACGTCTCGCTGCGGCCGGTCGGGGCGACCGCGCTCGGGACTCGCTGCGAGATCAAGAACCTCAACTCGTTCAAGTTCATCGAGGCGGCGATCAACGCCGAGATCCGCCGGCAAGTAGATCTGCTCGACGCTGGCGAGGCGGTGATCCAGTCGACCATGAGCTACGACCCCGGTCGGGATCAGACCAAGGTCATGCGCACCAAGGAGGCCGCGGCCGACTACCGCTACTTCCCCGAGCCCGACATGCCGCCGCTGTCGATCGACGCCGCATGGATCGCCGCTGCCAAGGCGTCGCTGCCAGCGCTGCCGTGGGCGCGCCGGCGTGCGCTGGTCCAGCTGGGCCTGTCGGCCTACGACGCCGGGGTGCTCACGGCCGACCACGAGCTGGCCGACTACTTCGACGCCGCGCTGGCTGCTTGCAACGACCCGTCGCTGGCCAAGGTCGTCTGCAACTGGGTCACCGGTGAGCTGCTCAAGCTGCTCAAGACGGATCACGCGGAGGGCTTGGACGACGGGGACAACACCGGCGGTCGGCTCGCCGGGTGCCCGGTCAGCCCGGCCGCGCTCGCCGAGCTGATCGGCCACGTCGAGGCCGGCACGATCTCGGGCCGCGCGGCCAAACAAGTGCTCGCCAAGATCTTCGCCGAGCCCGGCCAGTCACCCGCGCAGATCATCGAGCGCGACGGCTACCGCCAGGTCTCGGACCAGGCCGCGATCACTCAAATGGTCCGCGAGATCGTCAACGCCCACCCGCAGCAGCTCGAGCAATTGCTGGCCGGCAAGGCCAAGGTCCGCGGCTTCTTCGTGGGCCAGGTCATGCGCGTGTCCAAGGGCCAAGCCAACCCGCAGGTCGTCCAGCAGGCGCTCGAGGCCGTGCTCGAGCAGCTCGCCAAGACCCAGGAGCCGTGAGTTCACCGTGATGTTCGATACCAACCCCGAGAACTATCAGGGCCTCCGGCCCGTGCAGTTGCGCGTCGACGGTCGCGCCTTGATCCTGCTCGACCAGCGCGCGCTCCCAGCCGACGAGGTATGGCTCGAGCTCAGCGCGCTCGAGGACATCGCCGTTGCGATCGAGACCCTCACGGTCCGCGGCGCCCCGGCGATCGGCTGCGCGGCTGCGATCGGTCTGTACGTCGTCAGCCTTGGCATGCCCGAGACCCGCGCCGACTTCCTCGTCGCGCTGTGGGCCGCCAGCGAGCGCCTGGCCAACACCCGACCAACGGCGGTGAACTTGTTCGTGGCGCTCGAGCAGCAGCGCGTCGCGGTCACGGAGCAGCTCGACCGCGACCCCGACACCAGCGTCGCGCGCCTGCGTGAGATCCTGCGGGCGACGGCCGAGCAACACGTTCGCGCGGATCTACGCGCGTGCCTCGAGCTCGGCGCTCATGGGGCCCCCAAGCTCCCACCTGGCGGGATCTTGACCCACTGCAACACCGGCGCGCTCGCGACCGCTGGCCACGGCACCGCGCTCGGTGTGATCCGCAGCGCGTGGGCCAGCGGCACCAAGCTGCACGTGTTCGTTGATGAGACCCGCCCGCTGCTGCAGGGCTCGCGGCTGACCGCGTGGGAGCTCGTCCACGATCAGATCCCCTGCTCGCTGATCTGCGACAACATGGCCGGCGCCATGATGGCCCGCGGCGAGATCCAAGCTGCGATCGTTGGCGCCGATCGGATCACGCGCAACGGCGACGCTGCCAACAAGATCGGCACCTATACAGTCGCCGTCCTGTGCAAGCACCACGGCATCCCCTTTTATGTGGCTGCCCCCGTGACCACGATCGATCTCTCGCTCGCCACGGGCGCCGAGATCCCGATCGAGGAGCGCGACGCCGACGAGGTCCGTGTCCACGGCGCTGCCCTCCGCGCCCCCGCAAACGTCCCCGTCCGCAACCCCGCCTTCGATGTGACGCCGGCGGAGCTCATCACCGGGATCATCACCGAGCGAGGCGTCTTCACCCCCGCCGAGCTGGCGGGGCTCTGAGCTAGTGCCGGGGCGTCTACATCATCTCGTTGACGCCCTCGCCAAACTCTTGGCCCCCGACCAGCTCCATCGGCCGGTTGGTGTGCCGCGCGTTCTGGACCGCCTCACGCAGCTGCTCGAACAGCTTGCGATGATCTGGCAGCCCATGAATCACCAGATCCGGGTTGGTCTTGTCGGTGCTGATCAACCTGATCCGCCCATTGTCGAACACGCGATCCACGAGCGACTGCGTGTACTCGACATCGAGGACGCGCCACAGCTCCAGCGAATCCACTCGCTTGGCGAGCACGCCGTGCTCGGTCTCGACTCGCCGCAGCGAGATCTTGTACTTGCTCGAGATCTGAACCAGGTAGACCCACAGAATACCGGGCAGCCCGATCAACCAAAACAGCCCCAGCGCCCAGCCCGGGATGCCGATGTCCGCCATGTTCAGCCCGATCGCCACGGCCCCGCCAAGCACCGACACACCCGCCCACTTGAGGTAGCCGCCGAGCGCCGCGCTGTGCTTGGCGATCCCCGTGTACAAAATATCGCCGCCGCCTGGCTGGGCCACGGATCCGGACGGCGGCGCCGCGACGGCGCGGGCTTGGCCTTGCGCTTGGCCCTGCGGCTGGCCCTGCCGTTGGGGGGTCCCGTTGCTCGGCGGGTTGTCCGGCGGCTGGTTCATGTCGCCTACGTTAGACGGATCCGCGCGCCAACGTCAGGCTATTTTTAGCTTGGGCGATGGACGAATGAATGGCTGGATCGCCAGCTGGCTTGGTCACGTCGTGTGCAGCGAGCGTGTGGCCGCCAGATAGGGCCCAAGCGCGTGGAGCCCCGGCAGATCCCGAATGTCCCCGTCGAGCCGCGCGATGATCAGCCCCAGCGCGTCGCTTGGCAGCAGCTGCGACAGCTTGCGGATCGAGTCGAGCGCCCGCTGGTTGCTGGCGGCCGCCTGCGTGCGAACCATGTGCAGGCTGGTCAGCAAGGCGGTCATCGTGTCGCGCTCGGACCGGTGCAGCTCATCGCTAAACAGCAGCCGGATCGTCGTTGGGCTGTCGAGCACGCCCGCAGAGCTGACGATCGCCAGCGGGTCCGCGTGGGTCAAGCGCTCGTACGCGCGGTTGAACACGGCGACGTCGATCCGGACCCCGCGAGCCTTGATCCCAGCAGCCAGCGCCTCGGCGTCGGCGAGGTGAGTGGCGTCGGCCGAGCTGACCAACACGAAGCTGGTATCGCGCGCGCGCAGCATGCCTTGGATCGCCGAGGCCCGGGTATGGAAGCCCTCGCGCATGCTGTAGAAGGCCTCGAAGAAGGCGATTGTCTCGCTTGCGAGCTCCTTGCCAACAACCACCTCGAACAGCTTGGTCGCCGCCGCCCCCGACCCCTGCATCAGCCGCGCCCGCAGGCCGCGGCCCTTGTTGGGGACGAACCACTTGACCACCCCCTCCTCCAAGAAGGTTGCCAAGCGAGACGGCGCGTCGAGGATGTCCAGCGCGTTGCGAGCGGGCGGGGTATCCAGGATCACCAGATCATAGCGGCCCGAGTTCATGACCTGGTGGAGCCGCTCCATCGCCAGGTACGCGTGGCTGCGGGCCAAGGTGCCTGCCATCGCTCGGTACACGCGGTTGCGCAGGACCTTGTCGCGGGTCTCGGCGTCGGGGGCCACGCGCTTCATCAGCGAGTCCATGCTCGCGGCGTTGTCGAACATCGCCGCATAGAGCTCGCCCTTGACCTCGACGCCGCGCTTGCGCAGCTCGTCGGTTGGGACCGCGCGGATCCGATCCTCGAGCTCGGTCAGACCCAGCGCGTCGGCGAGCCGCTTGGCGGGATCGATCGTCAGCACCAGCGTGCGTCGACCCAGCTCGGCCGCGCGCAGGGCGATCGCGGCCGACACGGTGGTCTTGCCGACCCCGCCCGGCCCGATCGCAACCAGCAGGCGCTGGCGCATGAGCAGCTCGTCGATGCCTGTGGTCTCGCTCATCTCGTGTCTGCTGATCCTAGCGACGCGGCGCCGCGCCCACGTGGGTCTCTTCGCGCTGCTGCCCACTGTCGAGCAGGGCGAAGGTCGACTCGCCGATCTCGGCGATGGTGTCGAGGTTCAGCACGCGACTGGCGATGTTGTGGAGCTCGACCATTGGCATGTCGATGTCACGCTGCATCCGGTTGATCTGCGAGCGCGCGTTGACGTGGTAACGCATCGCGCGACGGGCGATCGCAACGTCGTCAACCAGCGTGTCGATGCCGAACTCGCGCGCGCGGTGTTCCAGGCGATCCAGCATCCCAGCCTGCGCGGGTCCCAGCGGGCGCGATGGGACCTGATTGACGAACAGCACGCCCAGCTCGACGTCATGGTGCTCGCGCAGCCGCTGGTACAGCTCGACGGTCTCTTGCGCGGGCAGCTCGAGCGGCAGCGTCACCAAGTTCAAGATCGTGCGGTGAGGATCCGTGAGCAGGCTCGAGAACCCATCGACCAGGCGCCGCATCGGTCCATCGCCGATCAGCCCGTCCATGACCGAGGGCAGGTTGAGCAGCATGATCGCGTGACCGGTCGCGTCGAGATCGACGAAGATCGGATCCCAGCGCAGGCCGCCCGTCGCGGTCCGCTCGCTCTCGAGCGCGCTGAGCTTGTTGAGCGTCGCAACCTCGGAGACCGAGGGCGCGGCGTGAAAGAACTTCTGCAGGGTCTTGTTGCGGATCACCGTCCGCGCGACCCGTTTGACCGGGATGTGCTCCTCGAAGTACTCGGCCAGCGCCGAGTCGAAGTCGAGGTTCATCGCATGCACGCCGCGGCCGACCTCGCGCGGCTCGTAGCCGATATGGTCGACCTCAAACACCGCCTCCATCGAGGCCCGGTGCCCGAGCTCGACGATCAGCGGCCGACGACCCCGCCGCGCGGCCTCGCACGCGAGCGCGGCGACCAGCGTGGTCTTGCCGACCCCACCCTTCCCGGTGAACATCAGGAGCCGCCGGTCGAGCAGCGATGTGGCGCTGAGGTTCACGGGTAGCGGAGCTGTTAACCCAGCCCCCGTCCGAACACAACCTCAGCCCAGCGCGCTGGCGCGTGACCGGCTTGCGTCGCGTCCGACTCGCGCCTACCGTGCCCTCGGTGTCGCCGTGGGGCGCATGGGTGCAAGCCGCCCGCCCGTTGGCCGCGGCGAATGTCGCGGTACCGCTCATGCTGGGCCAGGTCTTGGCCTATGCGGTGCATGGCAGCTTCTCGTGGTCGCTGTTCGGCGGCGTGCAGCTGCTGGGCGTGCTGGACCAGCTGTTCATCGTGTTCGCCAACGACTTCGCCGACCGCGAGGCCGACGCGATCAACCCCTCCCCCACCGTGCTCTCGGGTGGCTCGCGGGTGATCCAAGAGGGCAAGCTTGCGCCCGAGGCGCTGCGCAAGGCCGCCTGGATCATGCTCGCCGCGATGCTCGTCGTCGCGCTGGTGTTGGCGCTGATCCACCAGCTGTGGTGGTTGCCGGTCTTGGTGCTTGGTGGCGCCGGGTTGCTGTGGGCCTACAGCTTCGCGCCGCTGCGCCTGTCCTACCGGGGGCACGGCGAGCTGCTGCAGGGTGTCGGGGTTGGCATGTTGCTGCCGGTCATTGGCTTCTACGCGCAGGCCGGCAGCTTCGAAGCCCTGCCGTGGTTGGGCTTGCTGCCCTGCTTCTTGCTTGGCTACGTCGGCAACCTGCTGACCTCGCTGCCCGACTACCCCGGGGACCGAGCCGCGAGCAAGCGCACCTACGCGGTTCGCCACGGCCAATTCGACGCCCGCCGCCACGCGTTGGAGATGCTCGCGGTTGCGATCGGCTTCGGGTGGTTGGTGGTCGGTGGCCTGCCCTGGTGGGGCGTCGCAATGATCATCGCGGTCCCGCTGGTGCCCGTGCTCGCGGCCGCGCGGATGCTCGGTTCGGCCGACGCGGGCAACCGCGGCGAGTGCCTGCGCTTCGTGTTTCTGGGCGCTGGCGCGGCAAACCTGGCCATGCTGACCTGGATGGCTGCGGCCCTGGTTCAGAGCTTGGTTCAGAGCTTGGGCCAGAGCTTGGTCTAGAAAGGCCCGATCCTGGGTCCGAAACCTCGCGAGACGCGGCTTGACCGTGGAGGGTCTTGGCGCGGATGATCCAAGCGTCGCGCCGGATCTCCGGCTGTTGGGAACCTGACCACGGGTCGGGTGTCACCGGGCCCGAAGCGACCCGTGTACGCGCAAGTGAACGCAGACAGCCGCACCGACGAGCCAGCCGGTGACGCAGCCCCGCCAGAGGCCGCGGCGCCCGAGTCCGTGGAGCCGGCCAACCCCGCGCAGGCGCCCGCGGCCACGCCCCAGACCAAGCGGCGGTTCCGGGGCAAGCCCGAGAGCGAAGAGGCCCGCGCCGCCCGGGACGCCCGCGACCGCCGCCTGGTCCGACGGCTCAAACAAGGCGACGAGCGGGCCTTTCAAGAGCTGGTCCAAACCTATCAAGATCGGATCTTCGGCCTGGTGTTTCGCATGATCGGAAACCGCCAAGAAGCCGAGGACATCGCCCAAGAGGTGTTCATCTCGGTCCACCGCGGGATCGCCAACTACCGCGGCGAAGGTCGGTTCTACACCTGGCTGTATCGGATCGCGTCGAACACCTGCAAGAACCGGATCAAGTATCTCAAGGGCCGCAATTTTCACCGCGCGTCCGATATCGACGAGACCCCCGCGGCCCACACTCGCGGCGAAGATGGCGGCCCGATCGTCGCGCTGCAGAGCGCCGTTCCTGGGCCCGAAGCCACGATGACCGCCAACCGGCTCGAGCGCGCGATCCAAGCCGAGATCGCCCAGCTCGAGCCCGAGCACCGCCTGCTGATCGTCCTGCGCGACATCCAGGGGCTGACCTACGCGGAGATCCTCAACATCACGGGCCTGCAAGAGGGCACCCTCAAGAGTCGCCTGCACCGCGCGCGGCTGGCCCTGAAGATCCGACTTCAGCCCTATCTCGAGTGAGCCCGCAAAAACCGCTTTACCTGACCCAACCCCGGACTAAAGTTAACCGAGCGCTGAACACCATGGCCGCCGACTCCAACGCCGAGCTGATGACCGCCTACCTCGACGACGCGCTCGAGGGTGGCGACGCGGAGTCGTTCCAGAAGTATCTGGACGACTCGCCCGACGCCCGGCGCGAGATCGAGGATCTGCAGAAGATCCTCTCGGTCGTGCGCGACCTGCCCGACGTCGAAGCCCCGCCGGACTTTTACGACAAGCTGTCGAAGAAGCTCCGGCGTCGCCGCGCGGGGCCCGATGGCACGCTGTCCTTGGTCTCGCTGCCGTTTCAGGTGCTGAGCATCCTGGTGATCCTGGTGATCGCGGCGACCTTCTTGATGCTGGAGATCGAGCGCGAGGACGCGCAGATCGAGAAGGATCCCAGCGCGACCAAGGCCAAGAAGAACGCTACGGACGAAGCGCCTGTGGCTGACTAATCGCGTCCACCAAGTACGCGCACGCGTCGATCACCGGGGCGTCTGCATGCACGGCGAGGCTCGGCGGCGTTCGTCGGACCCAGGCCCGCAGCAGTAGCCACAGCTTGCGGGCCTTGCTGGTGTGGGCGCGATCCTGGATCGGATCGCAGCCCTGCTCGCGGATCACCCGGCCGATGTCGCTGTAGATCAAGCTCGCCGCCCGGATCGCGGGGCGACAGTCGCGAGGGAGCATCGCCAGGCCCGCGTTGGCGCGCAGGTAGTACTCGTCAGCCTCGCGCAGCAACGCCTCGATGGTCTCGGCGACCCGCGGATCCCCAGCGTAGTCGTGAATGTTCGTCACGAAGTGGCCCGGATCGATCCCGCGCTCGCGCAGCCACGCCGCCGGCAGATACAGGCGCCCGCGCTCGGCGTCCTCGAGCACGTCGCGGCAGATGTTGGTCAGCTGCATGGCCGCCCCCAGGTCGCACGCCCGGGCGAGGGTCCGGGCCTCGCGGGGGCCCATCAGCAAGGTCATGACCACGCCGATCGCCGACGCTACCCGTGCGCAGTAGCCCAACAGCCCGGGCAGGGTCTCGTAGTCGCGCTCGTCGGCGTCCCACTCGAACCCCTCGATCAGCGCGTCCACGATCGTCCGCGGGATCGCGTGGCCAAGCACGACTCGCGAGAACGCCCGATCTACGGGGTCGTCGTCGGGGGTGTTTGCGTAGATCCGATCCAAGCGTGCCCCAAGCTCGGTGACCGCGGCGCTTGGGTCATCGCTGAAGTCGACCAGGTCATCCGCGATCCGACAAAACGCGTAGAACGCCGCCGCCGGCCCGCGCATGCGCTTGGGCAGCAACAACGAGGCGGCCGCGAAGCTCTTGCTGCCGGCCGCGAGGATCTGCTTGCACGCCTCGATGTCGGCCTTCGCCGCTGGCGCCCGCGGGTCACCCGAATAGTCGCCGCTGCGCACGGGCGCTGGCGTGAAGCGCTCGCTCATGTCGCTGGCGCCCGCAGCCCCTCGGCGATCAGCGTCTGCGCGTCGGGGATCACCTTCTCGAGCACCTTGGCCGAGCTCAGCACCCCCGGCACGCCCGCGCCTGGGTGGGTGCCGGCGCCAACGAGGTACAGCCGGTCGATCTCCTCACTTTGATTGTGCGGCCGAAAATACGCGCTCTGCGTCAGCACCGGCTCGACCCCAAACGCCGCGCCCTTGAACGACAGCAGCTCGTCGCGAAAGCCGATCGGATCCAAGATGTGCGAGCTGGCGATCTGGTCCTCGAGGCCTGGCATGACCGTGTCCGACAGGTACTTGGAGATCTTCGCTCGGTAGCGCTCGCGCTCTTGCTCCCAGTCGGTGCCGCTGTCGAGATGCGGCACCGGTGACAGCACGTAGAACGCGTCACAGCCGTCCGGCGCCAGCGAGGGATCCGTGACCGTGGGCCGGTGCAGGTACAGCGAGAAGTCCTCGGCCAGGACCTTGCGCTCGAAGATGTCGTCGAGCAGGCCCCGGTAGCGCGGCCCCAATAAAATTGTGTGGTGGGCGATGTCCTCGTACTTGCGCTTGGTGCCGAAGTACCAGACGAACAAGCTCATCGAGTAGCGCGTGCGCTCGAGCTTCTTGTCGGTCCAGCGGCGCCGGTACTGGGCCGGGACCAGGTTCTTGTAGAGGAACGCCGAGTCCGCGTTGGAGACCACGATGTCGGCGCTGAGCTGCTCGCCCGACTTCAGCCGGACCCCGGTCGCGCGGCCCGCTTCTACGGTGATCTGCTCGACCTCGGTGTTGAGCCGCAGCTCGCTACCTTGGTCCTCGATCAGCGCAACCAGGCCCTTGATCAGCGTGCCGGTCCCCCCCATCGGAAAGTACACGCCCCACTTGCGCTCCAAGAACGCGATCAAGGTGTAGATCGACGTGGTCTTGAACGGGTTGCCGCCGACCAACAAGGGATGAAACGAGAACACCTGGCGCAGGCGCTCGTCCTCGATGTAGCGCGCGACCAGGCTGTAGACGGTGCGGTAGCTCTGCAGGCGGATCATCGCCGGGGTGATCTTCAGCATGTCGAGCACGCTGCCAAACGGCTCGTCGGCGAGCTGCTCGAACCCAACCTCGAAGATCCGCTTGGACATGGCCAAGAAGCGCTCGTAGTTGGCGACGTCGGCCGGGTTGAACGCGTGGATCTGCTCGCGCATCACCTCGGCGTCGCCTTGGTAGTCGAACACCTGGCCGTCGTGGAAGCGGACCCGATAGAACGGAGAGACCGGGCGCATGTCGACGCTGTCGGCCATCCGCTTGCCGCACAGCTCCCACAGCTCTTCGAGCAAGAACGGCGCGGTGATCACCGTGGGCCCGCCGTCGAACACGAAGCCGTCTTGCCGGTAGACGTAGGCTCGACCCCCGGCCTGATCCCGGCGCTCGAGCACGGTGACTCGATAGCCGCGCGCGCCAAGCCGGACGGCGGCCGCGAGGCCCCCAAAGCCGCTGCCGATCACGATCGCGTGGGGCTTGGTCGCTTGTTCGGCGTCTGAACTGCGAGTGTTCAAGGTTTGCATGATCCTTGGCGTGTTTCGGGCAGTTGGTGAACCAACCTTTGACAAGTGCTGGTCCGCGTGCTTGTCATAGCCTGAAATCGCACCTCGATTTGGAGCCAAGCCGATGAGCAATCGGGGCAAGTATCGAATTCAGACCGTCGCCGAGATGACGGGCGTGCCAGCCGCCACGCTGCGCGCGTGGGAGCGCCGCTACGGGATCCCGTCGCCAGAGCGGAGCGACTCGTCGTACCGGCTGTTCAGCGACTACGACGTCAGCTCGATCCGCCGGCTCAAGGAGCTCTGCGATGGTGGCATGGCGCCCGCCGAGGCTGCGCGCGTGGTCCAGCGGGAACAAAGTGCGAGCAGCACGCCGGTCGAGGCCGACCCCTACGGCCGCGGCCGCGACACAATTTTGGCGGCGATCGAGGACTTTGATCCGCGCGGGGTCGAGCGCGGGGTACGCAACGTGATGTTCCTCGGCTCGGCCTCCACCGTCTACCAGCGGGTCCTTGGCCCGACCATGCGCAGCGTTGGGGATCGCTGGCACGACGGCAGCTTCTCGGTTGCTCAGGAGCACATGGCCACCGAGGCGATGCTCGGGGTCTCGCGCGACATGCTGCGCTTGGTCGATCCAGCGAGCTCGGCCCCGGACGTGATCCTGGCTTGCTGCGCGGACGAGGACCACGCCCTGCCACTGTACGGGGTGGCCTTCGCCCTGGTCCAGTGGGGATTCCGGCCGCTGGTGCTCGGGGCTCGGACCCCGCCTTCGGCGATCCGTCATGCGGTCGACAGCATACAGCCCGCGCTGGTGTGCCTGTCGCAGTCGATGGAGCTCGCCGCCCATCGCGGGCGTGAGTTGGTCGACGCCTACGCCGAGGCTGCCCAAAGTGTGCCCTGGATCGTCGGGGGCGCGGGATCTGATCAACTTCGCGAGATGGTTGAAGCTTCCGGCGGTATTGTCGTCGGCACGCAACCGCTGGACCAGCTCGAGTCTTTGATCGACTCGGCCACCGCGGGAGCCGGGACCTCACAGCGCGCACGCAAGGGATGAACCGAAATTGATCTTCGCTACCTTGAGCGCTGTGCTGCTCAGCTCTCCGCTTCTCTCGGGGGTCTCACCGGCGGTCTCACCCGCAGATCAGGCCCAGGCCGCTGTGATCAAGACCGAGCACTGGGCCGGTCACCAGGTCGTGTATGGCACCCGCGAGGTCCCCGTGCTCGGGACCCTGCAGACCCGCATGGACACCTACACGCTGGCCCGGGTCCGTCGCTCGGAGCACTCGATCGAGATCGACCAGCGGGCCTGCAAGGTCAACTATGCCGACATCGGCGGCGTCAAGGTCTACGTCGATGTCAACGCGCTCCCCGACTCGAGCTTGGTGTTCGAGCGCGTAGAAGGCACGCCGCACTTCACGATGACCGGCACCGTGAACTGGGGCGAAGAAGACATCGACGAAGACGGCGAGCCCGGCATGCGCGTGTACGTGGACGCGCCGGTGTGCAGCGGCAACCTGCACGTGACCAACAAGACCACGACCAACGCCCGCGGCTTTGGTGATGATCAAGGCAGCCCGATCTACGGCGAGGTCACGCTCAGCGTGCGTCAGAAGATCCTGGGCGCCGATACCAAGTGCCTCGCGGGCATGGCCAAAGACAGCTTCGAGCGGAGCAAGGGCAGCTTTCGCTACACGAAGATCAAGGCCAACGAGACCTGCAAGTCGCTGCTCGACGCGGGCTGGCCGGTGGCCGCGAAGTAGCTGCCCGAGCTGAACACACAGCTCAGGAGATCTTGAACGGCAGCAACCCGCGGACCCACGCGGACGCGAAGCGCCGCAGCGAGAGCGACTCGTGCACGGCCGTGGCAGCGCGGCCGCCGATCTTCACCTCGACCAGGTTGCGCGAGTAAAACGGGGTGTCCTCGAGGGTCCGCAGCAGCCGGGGCGTGTGGCCGGGGTCGCTGCGGATCGATCGGGCGACCCCCCAGCGGGTGGTCGCCAGCGGGTGGGCTGGGCCAAACGCGGCGTCGGGGATCGACTCGATCGTTGGGGTGGAGCCGCTGGGGTCGAAGCGCCACGCCCGAGCGTGCGCGACCCCGGCTGGATCGACGACGTCATAGGTGATCACGCTGTTGCGATCGAGCTCGCAGCGAGACCAGGTCCACGAGTCGAACGCGGCCTCGAGCGGCTCGTCGCCCTCGTTGACGTCGTGATAGCCCGACCCCGAGAACGACATAGCGGGCTCGTCGAGCTCGAAGTCCACGCGGGCGTGCGGGGCGACCGGGTACCAGCGATGGCGGGGCTGCGCGCGCCAGTGATCCAGCTCGACGCGGGGACCAAACATCGCGGCCGGGCGCAGCCGGACCCGGCCGCGCAACGGGGCGCCGCGGCGGCCGAAAAATTTTGTTTGTCGCTCGTCGAGCTCGACCACGAGCGCGCCGTCGTCCTGCCAATGGATCGTGCTGGCGCCGATCCGCAGCTGCTTGGCGTCGCGGGCGAAGCTGGCGTGTTCGTTGAGCGCCCACACACGCGTGGCTTGCTCGGTCGCGTAGATCGCGAGGTTGACCGCGCAGTGTTGCTCCGGGTTCGCCGGCTGCGCCCGTGCCCGCGCCCGCGCCCGCGCCCGCGCATAGCGTGGCGAGAACACCGAGCCGATAAACAAGATGATCGTGAAGCCCAGCGCCCCGTCGTCAGAGACGCCGTCGAGGTACCACCACGCGTAGCCGCCCGGGACGATCGGGGTGTCGAAGCGCAGCGGCGTTGGATCTGGAGTCATCGAGCTCACTCCCTCACGCACTCAGGCCCAGGTCGGCGGCGACGGCTCGCCCGGCGATCTGCCCGCTCAGGCAGACCATCGGGATCCCCGCGCCAGGGTGGGCGCCGCCGCCCGCCAGATACAAGCGCTCGATGTTGGCGCGCGCGCGTGGTCGCCGAAACGGGGCCATCATGGCGTGGGTCGAAAACCCATACAGCGCCCCGCCGGTGGCTGGGAACAAGCGCTCGAACTGGGTCGGGCTGGTCCGTACCTGCTCGATGATCTCGACCTCGAGCCCGGCCGCGCGCAGCACCGCGAAGCTACGCTGCTCGAGCGCGTCGAGCTCCGCGGAAGACCAGGGATCTTCGTCACCGCGGGGGGGCGCGTTGACCAGGATCAGCAGACGTTCGGGCGCGGACCAGTCTGGCGTGGCGTCGAGCGGGGCGATCCCGTCCAGGCGATCTTGCGCGCACACGTAGACTGTTGGGTCGTCGATCAGCTCGCCGCGCTCGAGCGCTTGAAACTCTGCGGCGTAGTCCGCCGAAAAGAACACGTTGTGGTGGGCCAGCGGAAACCCGCGGGTGCGCGCCCACGCTGACCAGGTCACCGCCGAGAGCGATCGCGCCGCACCCCGCTCGTAGTTGACGCAGCCGCGCAGCTCGGCGCCGAGCCGACCTTCATCCAGGGCTTGGGGGGCCGCGTTGACCACGACCGCGTCGGCCGTGATGCGCTCACTCGAAGCCAGCTCGACCCCGACCGCGCGCCGATCTGCGACGATCACACGGCTGACCTCGCAGCCGGTGCGCAGCGTCACCCCGAGCTCCGTCGCGAGCTTGGCCAGCGCCTCGGCGAGCCGATACATGCCGCCGCCAATTCGCCACACGCCCGCGCGCTCGACGTGCGCGATCAAGTTCAGCGTCGCCGGGCAGCGAAACGGGGACGAGCCATAGTAGGTCGCGTAGCGGCCGAACAGCTGGCGCAACCGGGGATCGGCGAAGAAGCTCGACAGCGCCCGCCACATGGAGCGGTGCCAGTCGATCCCGGCGAACTCCAGCGCCCCCCGCAACCCCTTCGCGGTCACGATCGACGACATGCTGGGTCGCTCGGACCGCAAAAATGGCTGCTCGACGATCTTGTAGATGCGCTCGGTGTGGGCGCAAAAGCGCCGATACCCGGCCGCGTCGTCGCTCCCGGACAAGCTCGTGATCGCGCTCGCAGTCGCCTCGAGCTGTGCGAATAGATCCAGCCGGGCGCCGTCGGGCCACGCGTGACGGGCCAGGACCTCGAGCGGGATCAGGTCGACGTAGTCGGCCAGCTGCCGGCCAGCTGCGCCAAACAACTGGTCAAAAGCCCACCGCATCGTCACCACAGTTGGGCCCGAATCAATGGCTTGGCCGGCGACCGCCAGCTCGCGCAGCTTTCCGCCCACACGGTCACCCCGCTCGAGCAGCGTCACCTCGCAACCAAGTGCCGCCGCTTGAATTGCCGCCGACAATCCGCCGACGCCCCCACCGATGACGACGACCGCTCGATTCTCTGCTACAGTGCCCGGCGCGCTCATGCCACCCATACGTGGGTCCGGCTCATGCCAGCCTCCCGCGGCCCTTCTGACCTCCTGACCTCCCGATCACCAGGCCTCAGCCTCGACCGTAACCACTCGCGAGTAAGGGTGTCCAGGGTTTGAACGAACGTCGCCCTCAGATTGACAAAGGTTGTACGCCCGGTCAGGCTGGCTGCGAGATGCACAGCTCGGAGCAGATCGAGATGGCCCTCAAGCGGGCCCTTCGGCACTGCGAGTCGCCTGCGACACCTCCAGCCCTGCGCGCCGCGATCCGCCACGCTGTGTTTCCGGGCGGCGCCCGTCTGCGTCCCCACCTGTGTCTGAGCGTCGCGGCTGCCTGCGGCGCCGACTCGCAGCTCGACGCCCAAGCCGACGTGGCGGCCGCGATCGAGCTGTTGCACTGCGGATCCCTGGTTCATGACGATCTGCCCTGTTTCGACGACGCCGCGGTCCGGCGGGGTCGGCCCTCGGTGCACGCGGCGTTTGGCGAGGAGCTCGCGGTGCTCACGGGTGACGCGCTGATCGTGCTCGCGTTTGAAGTCATCGCCAGCGCCCGCTTGTCGCCCGTGTTGGTGCCTCGGCTGGTCCGTTGCGTCGCGCGCGGGGTCGGTGCAGGCGGTGGCTTGGTGGCCGGTCAAGCGTGGGAGTCCGAGCAGAGCGTGGGCCTGCGGACCTACCACAAAGCCAAGACCGGCGCGCTGTTCGAAGCGGGCGCGCGGGCGGGGGCCTTGGTGTCCGGGGCGGGCGCGAGCCTCACGGAGTCATGGGGCAAGTTCGGCGCGCGGCTGGGCGAGGCCTACCAGGTCGCCGATGATCTGCGCGACACCCTCGACGACGAGACCAGCCTCGGGAAGCCGGTCGGCCAGGACATGGCTCACGATCGCCCCAACGCCTGCTTGACCCTTGGCATCGACGGCGCCCTCGAGCGTCTGCGTGCCCTGCTCGATCAAGCGATCGAGTCCATGCCCAGCTGCGCTCGACCGGAGCAAGTGATCAACTGGGTGGAGGGCTTCGGCGCCCGCTTGTACCCGCGGGCTGTGCGGGTTCATGGCCCCAGCGCGAACGGCAAGCCGCTCGCAGATCTGCGTGCGTGACGCTCGAGCCCGCATGTGAGTGAGCCACCAAGCGCGAGTTAAATTTCGACGGCGATCGAAGCTTGACATGGCGCGGGCCATCCAACAGAATCCCGGCTCCAACAAGACCTGAGGGGCGGTAGTTAAGTCGGTTATAACGTCGGCCTGTCACGCCGAAGGTCGCGGGTTCGAGTCCCGTCCGCCCCGCAAGAAGCCCTGAACGGTAACGTTCAGGGCTTCTTCTTTTTACCCCCACATACACTTTGGACTTCGCCAGGGCTGGCTGTTCGCGGTCGCATGTGTGGCCCCCTGGAAGGGGGCTCTCCTTTTTACCCCCACAGCCGCTTTCGCACTACGCAGGTCACTCGCTGCGCTCGCTCCCGACGGGCTGGCTGTATGCGGGCGCATGTGTGGCCCCCTGGAAGGGGGCTCGGGCGGCTTCGGCGGACGTGTACGGGTGCTTCGCCGACTGCTGCCGTTCGCGCGTCCGGTGGCTTCGAGTCGGCGAAGTCATCCAGCCGGATAGGCACAGCCGGCGATGCAGGTGGTGTTGTGACGCTGGGCCGCCGACTCGAGCTCCGCGGGGTCGAAGTCGTCGGTCAGCATCGCCGCCTCCGTGTCCCAGTCTGTCCGCATGTAGTAGCGCGCGGTCAGGCCAAGGGTGTCGAAGTCGAACCGATCTGCGACGGCGCGGGCGTTGCTGCGGATCTCGTAGGTGCCGACGCGCTCGGGTGAGGCCGAGGCCACGAAGGTGGTCTGGTTGCCGCTCTCGGACACGAACGAGTAGCGGTGCGGGAACACAGCCGCGAGCGTCTGCCGATCATGCGGATACATGCGTGTGAGGTTGTGAAGGTTGGCAACCACCACGCCGGTCGGCGTCAGCTTGGCGAGGCACGCGGCGTAGGCCTCGCGGGTCTTGAGGTGGTAGGGCACGAACACGCCCCGGAACGCGTCGAGCATGATCTGGTCCCATGGCTGCTTGGCGTTCTCGATGAACAGCCGACCGTCGCCAACGTGGGTGCGGTAGCGCGGGTGCTTGGGCACGTCGAAGTACTGGTGCGCGAGGCGGACGACCTCGGGGTCGATGTCGACCGCGTCGATCTCGAGTTCGGGGAAGCGCTCGAACAGGTAGTTCGAGATCTGCCCGCCGCCGAGCCCCATCATCATGAAGCGCTTGGGCCCCGGCTGGACCAAGAACCCGGCCATCATCGTGCGCGAGTAGTCGAGGTCGAGGCTGTTGGGGTGGTCCATGTCCTTGCGGGACTCGATGTAGCGGGTCCCATCGACCACGAAGTACATGGTTCGGATCGAGCCGCGCTCGGTCACCATGATCGTGTTGTATTCGCTGGTCGCCTGCTCGAGCAGCTTCTCTTCGGCCGCGAGCGCCTTGCGGGGCCAGCCCAGCAGCGGGGCCAACAGCGCCGTCGACAGCCCGCCGCGCAACCCACCGCGCAACCAGGCGCGGCGGGTGAGCTCTCGATCTTCGAGTGGCTGAGCGTGACGCGACATCGCCCAAGCATACCCGCCGTCGCCAAAAACTTGCGCGTCGCGGCAGAAACAGGCTGGATGCTCGAGTGCGACCCACTGCACTCATCGGCATGCTGGCGCTGGGCCTGGCGCTGGGCTCGATCGTGCTCGGGCACCTGCTGTTGGTGCCGGGGCTGCAGGCTGACACCACGCTGGTCGACGCGAATCTTGCGCGGGCGTTGGCCCAGCCGCTGAGTCTGCGCACCGCCGAGCTCGCGCTCGCGGCGTGCGTGGTGCTGACCGCCGTCGCCAAGCATTGGCTGCGGCACAACGCAGGAACGACGCTGGCGCTGCTAGCGACGGGCATCGCTGCGATCGATCGGCTCGGCGTGCTGCCGCGCGCACACGAGGCGTGGAGTCGCGTGGATCTGGTCGCTATGCGGCCTCAGGCCCGGATCGACGGGGCCGAGCAGCTGTGGATGGTCCACGAGGCCACGCTCGCCGCGTTGACGGTGGTGCTGATCGCCCTGGCCGGGTTCGCCAGCCTCGACAAGCGAACGACGAAGTGAACGACGAAGTGATTCGTGGCGCCCCGCTCGGTGTATTAAGGTGCCGGTATGGCCCACGCACGCTTGTCACTTCCCGCCGAAGGTCTGTCCGCCGCCGAGATCGGTCAACGCATCGAGCAGTACCGCGAGGCTGATCTAGACTGGCGCTCCGGCAAGGTCCTGGCCTACATCTTCGACCCCGGCGAGCAGGCCGAGGCGGTGATCAAGCAGGCGTACACCGCCTACTTGAGCGAGAACGGGCTGGATCCGACGGCGTTCCCCAGCCTCCTGAAGTTCGAGAAAGAGGTCGTGGCGATGGCCGCGAGCCACCTGCGAGGCGATGAGCAGGTCGTCGGCAACTTCACCAGCGGCGGCACCGAGAGCATCATCTTGGCGGTCAAGAGCGCGCGCGACTGGGCGCGGTCGCGCCGGCCCGAGCTCGCGCGCTCGGCCCAACGACCCAAGATCATCCTGCCGACGACCGCCCACGCGGCGTTTCACAAGGCCGCGCACTACCTCGACGTCGAGGTCGTGCTGGTCGAGGTCGATCCCGACAGCTTTCGAGTGGACGCCGAGCAGGTCCGCGCGGCGATCGACGAGCACACGATCATGCTGGTTGGCTCGGCGGTGTCCTACGCCCACTGCGTCGTGGATCCGATCCCCGCGCTGGCCGAGGTCGCCCGCGAACACGATCTGTGGCTGCACGTCGACGGCTGCATGGGCGGCTTCTTGCTGCCTTACTTTGCCCAGCTCGGCCGCGAGATCCCCGATTTCGACTTCAGCGTTCCCGGCGTCAGCTCGATCTCGATGGACCTGCACAAGTACGCGTTCGCGGCCAAGGGCGCCTCGGTCGTGCTGTATCGCAACAAGCAGCTGCGCAAGCACCAGATCTTCACCTGCGCGACCTGGACCGGCTACACGATCTCCAACGCCACGGTGCAGTCGAGCAAGTCGGGCGGTCCCGTGGCCGCGGCGTGGGCGGTGCTGAATTTCTTCGGCCAGTCCGGCTATCTGGACATCGCCAAGCACGTGCTCGCGGCGACCGACAAGGTCATGAAGTTCGTCGACGACCACCCGCAGCTGCGCTTGCTCGGGCGCAGCGACATGAGCCATGTGGCGATCTCGTCCGACACGATCCCGATCTTTCGCTTGGCCGAGGCGATCAACGCCCGTGGCTGGTACGTGCAAGTGCAGCTGAGCTACGGCAACTCGCCAGCGAACATCCACCTGTGCATCAACCCCGCCAACCTGCCGTGGATCGATGCGCTGCTCGAGGACATCGCCGCCTGCGTCGAGGTCGTGCGCGACAGCAAGCCGTCCCCGTTGGTCGCGGGTGTGCTCTCGGCCCTGGCCGAGGTCGATGTCGCGACCATGGACGATCAGACCCTGCGCCAGCTGATGGCGATGGCCGGGGTCGCGGGCGGCGGGGCACCCAAGATCGGCGCCGAGATCAACGAGATCCTCGACGCCCTCGAGCCCCAGTTTCGCGCGCGACTGCTCACCGAGTTCATGAACGAGCTGTTCACTGGCGCGTGACGGCTGGCAGCCGGGCGCACGGGGCCGAGTTTTTCGTGGTCACGGGCGACGAGTGACGCGACACTGACCACCGTGTCGGACCCGAGCCAGCGCGAGCCCTCGCACGCGGGGCGAGCTTGAGTGTCGCCGTCGCGCTCGCGGCGTGGCTGTGCTGGGCGCCGCCCGAGCCCGCGCCCGCGCCCGCGCCCGTCGCAGAGCCGGCAGCCGCAGCGGACCCAAAAGCGGAGCAGGCCGAATCCGGCAAGCGCAAGAACAAGCGCAAGAAGCAGCGCCGGGCCGCAGACGATCCGAACCGACTCGAGTCCGGGGTGCTCCCGGCGGTCTCCTACGACATTGATCTTGGCCTGGGCTTTGGCGCCTTGGTGACCTTGGCCAAGTTCCACCCGGACTATCAGCCGTTCCGCTGGCGCCTGGAGATCCTGCTCAACGCGACGGTCAAGAACACCCCCGGCGTGGGCCTGCGCTTGCCGTTCCACGATGATTACATCAAGGCCGACTTCCCCGGGCTGTGGGGCGGTCGGCTGCGCATCAACACGCAGCTTCGGTTTCGCCGGTTCACCAACCACGGCTGGCATGGGATCGGCAACGCCACCCAGGCGCTCGCGCCGTGGGAGGACATCGACCCCGACGCGGATCCCGACGGCTTCGCGGCGGCGCGGCGCTATCACCAGTACGACCGCATCTACCCGATGCTCGACTTCAACACGCGCTTGATCTTGTGGGATCGCTCCCGCGTCGGCGCGGACGCCCGGCGGCCGTGTGGTCCCAAGCGAAGCGAGCGCTGCCCGCCCCACGCCTACCGCGGGGTCGCTGGCGCGGTCGAGCACAAGCAGCGACTCGAGGCGTTGGTCGGGACCTCGTTCGCCTACAACGTGATCAACCCCTACCCCGACACCAAGCTCAGCGAAGATCTCGAGCTCTCGCAGACCGACAGCGACGACGGCGACACCCTGCGGGATCTACTGCACGGGACCCGCAACCACGCCGTCTGGACCCTCAACCTGGGGCTGCTCTACGACACGCGGGACCACGAATTCGTCCCCACCCGCGGCTCCTTCACCGAGCTCTCGGGTCGCTTCTCCCCCGGGGTGGATCAGGGCCTGACCTTCGGCCAGCTGTTCTTGGGCACGGCCGTGTTCGTCCCGCTGTACGGCGAGTACCTGGTCCTCGCGACCCGTGGCGCCCTGGACTACCTGGTCGGCAAGCCACCGCTCTACGAGCTTGGCCAGTTTGGCGTGCTGGTCCAACGCGACGGCCCAGGCGGAAGTTGGTCCATCCGCGGGGTCCCCCGCCAGCGCTACTTCGGGAAGCAAAAAGCCCTGGTCAACCTCGAGCTCCGCTCGATGTTCTACCGCTTCAACATCTCGAACCAACGCTTCGGCCTAGGCGCGCTCGCGTTCGTCGACGCCGGCCGCGTGTGGACAGACTACAAGCCCCGCACCCTCGACGGCCTCGACATCGACGGAAGCTTCGAGGACATCAAGGTAGGCGTTGGCGGAGGCCTGAGGATCACCTGGGGCGAGACACTCGTCATTCGAGTCGACCCAGCCTATTCACCCACCGACGAGAACTTCGGCTTCTACATCGACATCGGGCAAATGTTCTGACTTTGAGCGTGCGAGGGGTGGGTTGGGTGGTTGTTTGCGGTGGGTTGGGTGCCGATGGGGCACCGCGCACGGGCTGCAGATGGTGGCAACCCGCCTAGGTCTACTCCAGTCTCGTGACCCCGCTTCCTCTCGAGTCGCCTCACTGGCCCGACCGTTCTTCTCTTCGTTAATCTCCACGTGCGTAGATACGCCGGGTTGCCACCATCTGCGGCCTTTGTGCGCTCGACGTCGGGCGTGGGGATCTCTCCGCTCCGAGCATGAGACCGGCGGTGCGTGTTCGGGCTTGGGGTGGTTGTTTGCGGTGGGTTGGGTGCCGATGGGGCACCGCGCACGGGCTGCAGATGGTGGCAACCCGCCTAGGTCTACTCCAGTCTCGTGACCCCGCTTCCTCTCGAGTCGCCTCACTGGCCCGACCGTTCTTCTCTTCGTTAATCTCCACGTGCGTAGATACGCCGGGTTGCCACCATCTGCGGCCTTTGTGCGCTCGACGTCGAGCGTGGGGATTTCTCCGCTCCGAGCATGCGACGGGCGGCGCGCGCTCGGTCGTTATTGGCGACGTAGCGCACGACCACAATGACACGTTCACGGACCTGGTCAGCGACTCACTGAGGGGCTCGACTCGCGACGACCGGGGCTCACCGACAGGTGCTGTGGTTAACGCCCCAAAAAGACAAGTGGGCCGCCTCCTCCGCTCAACGAGTGTCCCCCGCCTGTTCGGATCGGCGAACACTTTGTCAGGAGTAGAGTGCACAAAGGCCGCAGACGGTCCCAACCCGGCGTATCTACGCACGTGGAGATTAACGAAGAGAAGCGAGGTCGGGCCAGTGAGGCGAGACGAGAGGAAGCGGGGTCACGAGACTGGAGTAGACCTAGCCGGGTTGGGACCGTCTGCAGCCCGTGCACGCAGACCCATCGGCACGCAACCCCCCGCAACCAACCAACCAAATCCACGCCCAAGGCCCACCTCCCCTCCAGTAAGTACACGTCCGCCGAAGCCACCCGAGCCCCCTCTTAGGGGGCCACACATGCGGATGCGAACAGCCACCCCCGAGGAGCGAAGCGACCAGACGCGAAGCGGCTGCAGTCGGCGAAGTGCGAAGCCCTATGTGGGGGTCATATCACTGAGGCATGATGCAGGAGATGGAGGTGTCGATGCGGAAGTTCGAGCCGCTCCCGCAGCGCTCGGCGTGGAACACGTCGAGGTTGTAGAACGCCCCCTCGATCAGGTTCAGATCGTCGAGGTTGACAGACGACATCACCGCCCCATGCAGTCCCCCGATGTCGAGCGCCAGCTGCCCGTCAATGAACACCCACACGTCGTCATCGCCGGTGTAGGTGAATTGCTGGCCAGCCTCGTACTGGAACTGGACGTGGATCTCGGTCGTGAACGCGCCGTTCCAGTTGGGGTAGGTCTGGCCGGACCAGTTGGGGGTGACGTTGTTGCCGAAGCCCATCCCGGTCAGGGGGTAGAACATGGCGTTGGCGTAGCTGTAGATGCCGGAGTTGGGCATCGTCTCGACGAGCTCGATCTCGCCGCCGATCTCGATGTTGACGTCGTCTTTGGTGTTGTACCAATCGCTGAAGCTGTTCGCGCTGGTGATCTGCGGATTGGAGCCGTTCCAGTTGCCAGGCGGCGGCGGCGGGTTGGGGTTGTACTGGGGCTTGGCGTCCATCCCTAGCGTCGGCAGCACGAGGCCCGGCCGCGCGCCATTGCCAAACATGTGGCAGCCGAAGTCGACGTGGAGCGGCTCGAAGTCGCGGTAGATCGGATGGATCGTCGTACCGCAGAGGTCGCCGTCGCCGTCGCCGTCGCCATCACCGTCGCCGTCGCCATCGCCATCACCGTCGCCGTCGCCATCGCCATCGCCATCGCCATCGCCATCGCCATCACCGTCGCCATCGCCATCGCCGTCGCCGTCGCCATCGCCATCGCCGTCGCCGTCGCCGTCGCCGTCGCCCGGGTCACCATCGCCGTCGCCGTCGCCGTCGCCGTCACCGTCACCGTCACCAGTGTTGCTCGCGGTGCCGGTCTCGGGCTGACTGGTGTCGGTGGTGTCGCTGGTGCCGGTCTCGGCGGTCTCGTCGCTGGTCTCGCCAGCGTCGCCCACTCCGCTGTCACCACAGCCCACCATGATCAGCGCAACTGCGGCTGCGCAGACGACTCGATAATTTGGATGCCCTGCGTAGGTCATCCCCTGACGTACCACGCCGGCACGCAGTGCGCTGCCTGTGATTGCTTTCGGCTCGAGCGTGGCTTCGCAGCCCCTCCGGTCAGCCGGGGTCGACGCCGGGCGGGCTCAGTCCCACTCGTTGAAGCCGCCGTCGCCGTGGCCGCCTTCACCGCCCCCGCGGCCGCCACGACCCCCGCGTCGACGACCGCGACCTTTGCCCTTGCCGCCGCGGCTTCGATCTCGGTCGCCGCCCCCACCCCAGTCGTCGCCGAACTCTCGCCGGCCGCCCTCGCCACCCGGTGGGGCGCCCCTCGATCGTCCAGGTGCTGCGCCGCGGTCTCGGTCGCCCCGGCCCGCGCCGGCTTGGCTCGAGCCGCGGTCCGGGCCACTCGATCGACCACCGCCACCACGCCCAGGTCGCTGCTTTTCCTGGGCACGATCGATCCGAATCGGCCGCCCATCCACGTCTTGCCCATTGAGCGCCATTGCGCTCTCAGCGGCCTCTGGCGTGGCAAAAGTGACGAAGCCGAACCCACGTGAGCGTCCGGTTTCACGATCCAACACGACGCGGGCGTCCTCCACGTCACCAAATTCAGCAAACACTTCCTTCAGGCGCTGGTTGTCCATCGCCCAAGGGAGGCCGCCGACGAACAATTTTGTCGACATCTGCGAGCTTCTCGATCCAGGGGTCCTTTGCCCCGTGCTCTCAGGGTACCGGAGCCGCCCGCGCAGCGGCAACCATTGGCTACGCGGGAGCCAGGAATTTTTTCGGGACCCCGGCGGATGCGAGCCGTCCCGCGCCTCGGATCTCACCGCGCTCGCAGGCGCTCGCGCAGCCCGAGCAGGTGGGCGTCGTCGACGAACAGAACGTAGTAGGCGACCACCGAGAACGAGAACAACCCGACCCTGTGCATCATCAGGGCGATGCCGGTGTGCATCGCCAGGCCCCACGCGAAGCCGATCGGTCGCAAACGACGCACACACAAGAGCAGCGGCGCCAGCAACTCGAACGCCAGCGCGCCGTATTGCAGTGCCGCCCACGCCCCAGGCGGGAGCTCGCGGACCATCCACGCCGCGAGCTTGGTCATGTAGATGTCCTGCGCCTGCAGCCACAGCACCTGTGGGTTGGTCAGCCAGTTGCCACGCAGCTTGCAGATCCCAGCCCCAACGTACTGCAGCAACACGGTCGCCTGCAGGATCCGCACGGGCCAGGCGGAGCGCAGCTGCGTGGGGGCGGGTGGGGTCCCGGGGTGGGGCTCCGCGCGGGGCCAAGGCGCGAGCAGCAGCACCAGCCACGCGACGAGGGCCAGCTTGTTCATGGAGAAGGCCGAGAGACGATCTGCGAGGGTCACGTACAGCAGCCCCGCAAACACCACGTACGAGCACAGCCGCGGGCGCAGATCCAGCAAGATCCCGACCATGCAGCCAATGTAGACGAGCAAGAACGCGCCAAGGGTCCACGGCCCCAGCAGCGGGATCGGGAGCTGCAGCCCGCGCGATGCGGCGGCGCTCATGTGGTAGCCGGCTGGCGTCAGCCACTCGCTGGCTTCCAGGCTCCACGTCAGCGTGTAGATCAACAACGCCAAGGTCGTCGTCCACCGAAAGCTCTCGAGCCGGACCGCAGGCACCGGCCCGAGCGCCCAGCGAAGCGCCCGCGCGGTGACGGGCTCCGGCTCGCTCACTTGCCGGCCTCGCGGATGATCACGGGCTCGCCCAAGGTCCGCAGCCGTCCGGCCTGCGACCGGGGTGGCTTGCGCCAGCGATCCGTCGGGGGGGCTTCGGCAGAGATCGTGTGGTCGACCCACAAGAACCGCACGGCGATGATCCTCGCGTCGTCAGGGTGTCGCTCGCGGTGCGTGGCGGCGATCCAGTGCGCGAGCTCGCTGCGGGCCGGGTGGTCTTCGTCGCGGTAGCCAAACCGCGCCATGAACCGATCGAAGCGGTTGCGGTGGCCGAACGGCTCGAGCCGAAAATACTCGCGCTCGGGGAGGTCGTACCAACCCGGCCGATCCGCGAGGCGGATCTGCACATAGAACATGCTCACGCGCTCGCTGCCCCGGCCAAACAAGCACGAGACCGCGTAGAGATCCTGACAGTTGACCGGCCAGCTTGCGGGTGGCCCGCCGAGGTAGCCGACCCACGCCATGGGGATGAGCCACGCGAGCCCAAACCCGAGCAACGCGACAGCGTCGATCACCCGGATGCCCGACCACCGCGTGCTCATGCCAAAGCTCGCTACACCCGTTGGCGGAGGATCATTGTTGCGACCCGACCCGCGCCCGGGAACATGCCCAGCGGCCACAGCCACCACAGCCCTGGGAACAGTGAGATCAGCTCACGACCCGCGCGCGCCCCCGCGAAGCTGGTCTTGCCGTCGGGCGCGCGCAGCAGCAGCGCGTCGCTGCTGCGATCCGGGTCGAGCTCGAAGCGCAGCCGGTCGCCGAGATCCCAACAACGCAGCAGCGCGACGCGGCGGATCTGCGGCTCAGCTGGCCCGTGAACGCAGACCCACGCCGGCCGGCGGACGCGGTACTTGGCCCGCTCGAACGGCGCGACAAACCACCGCGCGACCCGACGCAGCTTGCCCTTTGGCAGCTCTGGGCGCCCGGCCTCACCGGGCTTGGCGGCGCGCCACAGGATGTAGCGCCACATCGCGTCGACGTCCTCGCCGCCCAGCCAGATCGGGTACACCGCCATCATCACCTGCACGAAGGTCCCAACGTTCATCGTCAGGTCGATGCCGATGTGCATCAAGAAGCCCATGGTCAGCCACAGGCGCTTGCCAAACAGCCAGTCGCGGGTGAAGCGATAGGCCCGGGGCATCCAGGTCCGCAGGATCAGGATCACGGCCGCCAAGAACAGCGGCACCGCGATCGTGGCGACCGAGGCGGCGTTGCGCAGCAAGTCCTTGTTTTGCAGGAACGCTGGCGCGTTCTTGGGCGGGTTGAAGTAGTAGAGCACCCCCAGATCCGCGAACACGGCCCCGATCGCGACGAAGCCGATCAGGCACAGCCAGCTGAGCCCGCGGATCGTCCACGAGACCATGTCGGTCCCGGACTTGTCCGGCTCTTTCAGCCATCGGCGATCCACGTAGATCATCGCCGCGAGCAGGAACAAGGGCGCGGTCCGAACCAATGTGGGGGCGGTCCAGACCACGAGCACCGAGGCCGCGAGCCCCAGCGCGTAGAAGGTCCAGCGCGGGACCGGGCCGACCCAGGTGCCGGCCGCCTGATCCTTGTCGACGCCGCGCAGCAGCTCGCCAAGGAACACCAGCGGGAACAGCGACTCCCACCAGTGCACGGTCACGGTCATCACCCGCGTCACGTACAGCTTGTCGGCCCACGCGTAGAGCGTGAACGCGGGGATCCGATAGAAGTGATCGAGGTTGAGCGCGTAGTACAGCGCGGTGCCGTTGGCCCAGGTCTTGCCGCTCTTGAGCAGGCCCGTCGCGCTGTAGATGCACGCGAGCTGGATCATCATCAGGCGGACCGGCCACACCGCGATCCGCTTGGGCGCGGGCAGCTGCTCGGCGCCGCCGAGGATCGCCCGCCGACGCTTGCGCCAAGCATCGACCGAGTACGCCTGCCCCCAGTCGATGAACATGCCCAGGAACATCATCACCCGGACCACCGTGTCGCCGCCGGTGTAGTAGATCGGGTTGTAGTTGTAGAGCTGCAGCATCAAGAGCCAGCTGAGGATCGTGCTCACCCGCGTGAACAGGCCGATCGTCATCATGGTTCCGAACAGGAACAGCAGCCCAAACATGGAGTACACGAAGGGCGGATCGCTGCGGATGAACAGCACCGACCAGCGATCCGTGAGCACGAAGAACACGTCCCACCAGTGCTCGAAGCCATGCTCGGGATCCCACAGCGTGCGCAACTTGCCGCCGTAGTTCTTGCGAGCCATGTCGGTCAGCAGCAGGCCCTGATCCGTGAACAGCCACTCGCCCTGCAGCACCAGCAGATCCAGGAAGGTCCAGACCAAGGTGGCGCCCAGGAAGATCCGGGCCAGCGCCGGACCGCGTGGGTCGATGCGCTGGAACCACAGGCGGCGCCACAGCTCCGGGCGCAGCAGGAAGAACGCGATCAGCAGCGCCAGCGCGATCCACATGTACTGCGTGGTCGCCTCGATGTGGGCGGAGACGTCGACCTCTGGCTGCTTGGCCAGCAACAATGGACTCAGCACGATCGCTCCTGCGGGTGTCGCGGGTTCGAACGACGGTCAAAATTGCGCACGCGTTGGCTCACGGCTATTCGTCATCTCCCTCGGGGTCGTCGGCTCGCTTGCTCTTCTCTTCGGGCGAGGCACCGCCGAAGTCCTTGCGGGATGTCCACAGCTTGCGGGTCGAGATCGCGTCGGCCTCGGTCCGCTTGGCCTCCCGCTCGATCCGGGCGTGGTCTTCATCGGTGAGCGGCCAGCCGCGGCGCTGCTTCATCTGCGGTGTGACGACGTCAGCGTCGCAAGTGTGGGTCTCGATCAGCTCGGTCCGGAGCTTGCGCTTGCGCGGATCCGACGGCACGCCGGCCTTGGCGAGATCATTGGGCGGCGGGATGTTGGTGCGGAGCTTGAAGATCCGCACCTCTTTGGGCAGCTGACCCTCGTTGTTGAAGGCCCAGTCGCGGCAGTGATACTGGCCCCAGTAGCGCAGGTACCACTTGCTCTTGCCGATCATCCGCCGATGCATCTTGCGCTCGCGGTCGTTGTACCAAAACACGTAGGGGCGCTCGGTGTAGTGATCCTTGCCGACCTGGTACGGCTTGCCGTCCGCGTCGATCACCACCGTGCGCATGAAGGTGTTTCCGCGCGGGGGGTTGGGCGCGAACATCTTCCAGCTCTGGCTCTGGTTGGTGCCCTGCACGAAGTCACCGAACACCCGGTGCGCTTCGTTGCGCCACGCGAGGGTGACCGAGTAGCGCGGGATGAAGGTCGTGCCGATCGCGCCGATCTGGTAGAGCATGAAGCCGAGCGCGATCGTGCGCAGGACCGTGCCGCCGATCAGCGCGGGCTCGGCGAGCTTGGGCGGTTCGGGCTTGGATGGTTCGGGCTTGGGTGGCGCTGACTTGGGTGCAGGCGCTTGTTCGCGATCCTCGGGCAAGGTGTCGAGCGCCGGCCGCCGCCGAAAATGCGACGCCGCCGCGCACGCGAGGCCGAGGTAGACCCACCAGTGGCCCGCGTCGCCGAGCCGATCGATCCGCTCTTTGCGAGCCTCGATCTCCGCCCGCTTTTGCTCGCGCTCGTGCGACTGCACGTCGCCCACGAAGGCCGCCTTGGTCGTGCCCTTGCCGCTGTCTTCGGTCTTGGCCTCGAGCCCGCGCATGGTCACCAGCGCGACCGCGATCGCGGCCAGTCCGAACACCACGACGTCGGGGATCCGCCCGCCGCGGGCGCGGCCGCGCGTGGTCGTGGCGACCAGCGCCGCGCGATCGCGGGTGCGCAGCAGCTCGATCGGGCCAACGACGAACAGCCACGGATCCAACCACCATGGACCCCGAGGATCACGGCGCAGCGACTGCTCGGCGGTCTCGACTTGGTCGTCGCTCAGGGCATCGTCGAGCAGCTTCGGCGCCAGCAGCCGGGTCGCCCGGTACTTGCGCAGCTGATCCCGCAGCCAGCGACCGGTGATCAGGACCGGGCGGGCCTCGAAGAAGGCCACGTACATCCACACCATGATCACGGGGAACATCCCGATGTTCATGGTGGCGAGCAGCATCCCGTGGAACAGGCAGCCGATGCCAAGCCAGATCCGCCGACCGAACACCCACTTGCGGATCAGCTCCTGATCGATCGTCTGCTCGACGACGGCGGAGGGCATGCGCTTGGACAGCCGAGCCAGCACCTTGCCGATTGGGATCGGCCAGCGCCCGAGCAGGTGCCAGACAATCACCAAGATCGGGATCACCACCCCAAACACCACGTGCAAGCTGGCCAGCCCCGGGCCGGCCGGCGTTGGGGACTTGTCTTTTTGCAGCGCGAGGCACCACGGGTAGGCCAGCACCAACACCCGGTAGACCACCAAGTACGCGCCCACGAAGGCCGCGCGGCCCAGCCACATGCGCCACGTCACGGCCTGCATGCCCTTGTACCAAGCCGCGTCGCGGTGGATGTGTCGCCAGCGCAGGATCAGCCCAATCGCGACGACCGCGAAGGCCTTCTCCCAGTACAGCGTGATCAGCGTCATCACGCGGAACACGTTCGTCGCCAGGTACAAGCTGACCCACTGGGTCGCGACCTCGAAGCGATAAAAGTGGTCCATGTTCAGCGAGTAGTAGAGCGCGTCGCCCTGCTTCCACACGCTGCCGGTCTTGTACAAGCCGGTCGCCGAGTAGATGCAGATCAGCTGGGCGATGTACAGGTAGCGCGGCCACGCTGGGATCAGCTGGAAGCGGGCGGGCGCGCGCGCACCGGTGGCGCTGGCTCGCATGTGCTCGCGCTCGACCAGGCCCAGGACCAGGCTCGTCGTGATCCCAGCGAGCACCGCCACGTAGACGGCCTGCGGATCAAAGCGGACGACCCGACAAAACAGCCAGGCCCACAGCCCGCCCCACAGCCAGTGACCCGCGCGATCGAGCAGCCGCAGCCAGTCGAAGGGGGCGCCAGACGCCGCGGCCAGCCGGGCTTCGCGCTTGCGCCGAAACCAGTTGTCCACGCTCCACGCCGCGTCGGTTCGGGCGAACAAGACCACGAACCACATGCAGCGAAACACCGTGTCGTGGCCCTCGAGGTACACGGCGTTGCGGTTGTAGAGGCTGTTGATCAGCAGCCACGCGAGCACCGCGGTGACCCGGGTTCGAAACCCGATCGTGAACAGCACCAGCACGCCGATCAGCACGCCCAGGTAGAGCTGCACGAACTGCGGCTCGCTGTTGATCAGCAGCAGCGAGTGCTTGCCCCAGAAGAATTTGAGCAGCGCCCAGCCGTCGAGGAAGCCGTCGACCTCGCTCCAGCCCGAGAGCGCCGCCCGGCCGATCCGCGAGCGCGCCTCGTCGGCGGTGAACAGACCCTCGTCCGTCCACAACATCCGCCAGTGCATGTTGAGGTTCCAGAAGTTCTGGATCGTGATCAGCCCCAGGCCGATGCGAAACAGCGCGAACAGGCGGGGATCCTCGCGCGCGAACAGAGCGCGGCGGACCGACTCGGCCCGGGTCCACGCCCACACGAGCAGCAGCGTCATGCACAGCAACGCGAGCCACCCGATCTGAAGCTGAAGATCTAGCGGGGCGGTCGGGTACTCGGCCTTGGCGAGCAGCATGGACATGGATGGGGTCTACTTATCACGCGCGCTCGATTCACCACGGGTCGAGAACCGGCCCGAACGGTGCGCTGGCGGATCTGCGCGCGAGCGTCGGCTCACGATCCGGGTTGGCGGCGGCGCCTGAGCGTGACGCCGAGCAGCCCCAAGATTCCCAGGAGTCCGAGCGCACCGGGTCCCCCAGCGTCAGGGGTGACGCGGCACCGGCTCGATGACTTTGGGGGCTCCTTGCCGGTGTCCGCGGGCGTTGACTCACTCGCATCACCGCCGTCACCGCTGTCCGGTGGCGCGCCGCCAGAGCCAAGCGACGGCGGCCCGCCATGACCTGGGTCACCGGCCCCAGGCTGACACACCACGCAGGCCTCCTCGATCGCCTTGGGCGGTGAGCCCCCCGAGTAGTCGAGGCGGTTGCAGGTCCCGGCTGTGCAGGTGCCCAGCTGCCGGTTGGGCAACGAACACGCGTCGCCGACACTTCGTCCGGCACAGGCTTCTTCTTCCGGTCCGGCGCCCCCCGAGCTCGAGCCGACGGGGGCGTCTCGTGCATCGGCCGCGGGCGGAGCAGCCGCAGCCACGCTCGACACGCCAAGGCTCAGACACGCGGCCAGCAGCGCGGGGATCAACGAAGTGGAGGGCGTGACGACAGACTTGTGGCCGGACATGAGATCGCTCGTGATCAGGACACCGACGCGGTGCTCATGATCGCCCATACGCTACCGCAGCGGGGCGATTCGAACAAAATCCGCGAGCCGCCGTCGTAGCGACCAGGTAGCATCCCGCCATGCCCATGTCCTGGACTTCCCCCGCCGCCCTCACGGCCCTCTGCATGGGCCTCATGTTTGCTCCTCCCGGCCGCGCCCCTGCCCGCGCCACCCCGCCCAAAGACGCCAGCTCCTCCGCGCCGGCCCGGGCGGTCCCCAGCACGAACAAGAAGATCAAGCGCGTCACCCCGAGCGTCGGCACGCCGCCGCCGGTGACCAAGACCAAGTACCGCCGGGTCGCAACCTCCAAGGCCCCGACCACGCGGGCCCGGCCCAAGCCCCAGCTCGCGCGCGTGAGCAGCAAGCAGACCAAGGCTCGCGCCGCTCGCTACTCGGCCCGCGGTGCCAAGGCGCCGCGCAAGGTCAACAAGCAGCTCAAGAGCCTGCGCAAGGACATCTCCAAGCGCAAGCTCAGCTTCGAGGTCGCGTACACCGAGGCAATGGACAAGCCGCTGTCGGAGCTCACCGGCCTGTCGCTCCCCAGCAAACCACTCGCGCGGGCGGTCAAGCAAAACGCCGACGCGCGGGCCCGGCTCGATGGTCGCAACCTCATGGTTCGCAGCGTCGCGCGGGCGGCAGCCAAGCCCCGCGCGATCGCCCGCGCCAGCAAGAGCGATCTCCCCGGGGGCCTCGGTGCGCCGGTTGGCTCGTCTTCGGGCAGCAGCGGTGGTGCGGGGCTCGGCACCGACTTCGCCGACATGTGCTCGCCAAGCGCCAGCGCGTTCTCGTGGGGCGACAGCCTTGGCCCGATCCGCAACCAGGGCGCGTGCGGAAGCTGCTGGGCGTTCGCGGCCGTCTCGACCCTCGAGGCCAGCAACGCGATCATCAACGGGGCCAAGCCCGACCTCGCAGAACAACACGCCCTGAGCTGCTCGGGCGGCGGCAGCTGCTACGGCGGTTGGTACACGCCGATCTACGAATGGCTTGGCGGCGGCAAAGATGGCCTGCAGACCGAGCAGAGCGTCCCGTACCAAGCCAGCGACAACAAGTGCAGCGCCAACGGCAAGACCGCGTACGAGGTCGAGACCTGGGGCTGGGTCGATCCCGTCGCCACCATGCCCAAGGTCGCCGACATCAAGTCCGCGATGTGCAAGTACGGGGCGATCACCGCCGCCGTCGCTGCAACGCCCGCGTTCATCGCCTACAGCGGCGGCACCTTTGACGAGAAGTCCAACGCCAACGTCAACCACGCCGTCGTGCTCGTTGGCTGGGACGATGACCGCGGCGCCTGGCTGATGCGCAACAGCTGGGGCACCAACTGGGGCGAGGACGGCTACATGTGGATCGCCTACGGCAGCAACCGGATCGGTGAGTACGCCGCCTGGGCCATGGTCGAAGAGGACGCCAACGCCAAGAACAACAGCAACAACGGCCCGGTCGTTCAGAACTTCAGCGAGCGCAACTTCCGGGTCACCAACGACAGCGGCCAGGACGTCGAGGTCTACGTGCAGTGGAACACCAAGCGCAACGGCGCCGACACCTGGCTCCCGGGCGCGCCCGGCTCGAACAAGATCTCGACCTACACGATCGCCGCTGGCAAGTCGCTCAACCTCGACGATCCAACCCACAAGCCGTTCATGCTGCAAGCCAAGAAGCTGCGCGTGTGGGCCAAGTCGACCAAGGGCAAGAGCACCACCAGCTGGGACGCCTGGAAGACCCAGGACCTCGAGCTCGTCGGCAAGGCCTACGAGGCCACCGAGATGGACGTGTTCGAGCTGCACCTGCTGCCCAACGGCGCCGACTCGGCCGGCGGTGGTGGACCCGCGCCCAAGGACAAGGACGACCTGTGGGACGCCGCCTACGACCTGTTCGCCGGTGGTGACTACGCCGCAGCAAAGGCCCAGTTCATCGCGTTCAAGGCCCAGTACCCCGACGATCAGAACATCCCCTACGCGCTGTACTTCATGGGCGTCGCCGAGCACGAGCTTGGCAACTACTGGGACGCCCTGCTGTACTTCGCGGAGTTCGCCGACGCGCACTACAAGCACGACTGGATCCCCTACGTGTACTACTGGGCTGGCTCGGCCTACGTCGGACTTGGGGAGTGTGGCTACGCCACCCAGCTGTTCGAGGTTGTGATCTACGGCGACCTTGGGGCGCCGAAGAGCTGGATCACTTCGGCGAAGGACACGATCGCTTGGCTTGCCAAGGACAAGGGCAAGGTCTGCTCATCCTGGGACTGAGGATCGGGTGATCCTGCTGCGGCCGCCTTGCTCGCGCTTGGCGGCCGTTTTGTTTTTGGCGCGCGGGCTTGGGCTGCAGGTGGTTGTTCGCGGTGGGTTGCGTGCCGATGGGGCACGGGCTGCAGGTGGTTGTTCGCGGTGGTTTGCGTGCCGATGCGACACCGCGCACGGGCTGCAGATGGTGGCAACCCGGCTACGGTCTACTCCAGTCTCGTGACCCCGCTTCCTCTCGTCTCGCCTCTCTGGCCCGACCAAGCTTCTCTTCGCTAATCTCCACGTGCGTAGATACGCCGGGTTGACACCATCTGCGGCCTTGGTGCGCTCGACGTCGAGCGCGGGGATCTCTCCGCTCCGAGCATGCGACCGGCGGTGCGTGTTCGGTCATTTTTCCGACGCAGCGCACGACCACAACGATGGCTCACGGACCTGGTCAGTGACTCACCGAAGACCTCGACTCGCGATGACGGGGGCTCACCGACAGGTGCTGTGGTTGAGGCCCCAAAAAGACAAGTGGCCCACCCTCTCCACTCAACGAGTGCCCCCCCCGTGTTCGGATCGGCGAGGACCTCGTCAGGAGTAGAGTGCACAAAGGCCGCAGATGGTCCCAACCCGGCGTATCTACGCACGTGGAGATTAACGAAGAGAAGCGAGGTCGGGCCAGTGAGGCGAGACGAGAGGAAGCGGGGTCACGAGACTGGAGTAGACCTAGCCGGGTTGGGACCGTCTGCAGCCCGTGCACGGTGCCCGATCGGCACGCAAGCCACCGCGAACAACCCCCCAAAACCGAACACGCACCGCACGACCACAGCGACGGCTCACGGACCTGGTCAGCGACTCACCAAGGACCTCGACTCGCGACGACCAAGGCTCACCGACAGGTGCTGTGGTTGAGGCCCCAAAAAGACAAGTGGCCCACCCTCTCCACTCAACGAGTGCCCCCCCGCGTGTTCGGATCGGCGATGACCACGTCAGGAGTAGAGTGCACAAAGGCCGCAGACGGTCCCAACCCGGCGTATCTACGCACGTGGAGATTAACGAAGAGAAGCGAGGTCGGGCCAGTGAGGCGAGACGAGAGGAAGCGGGGTCACGAGACTGGAGTAGACCTAGCCGGGTTGGGACCGTCTGCAGCCCGTGCACGGTGCCCCATCGGCTCAACTACCTCCGCAAACAACCACCCAACCCCCTAGTCAAACAAACTAGAGATAGAATCCCCGTGGTGGATCCGCTTGATCGCCTCACCGACGAGGTTGGCTGTGCTGAGGACGTCGAGCTTGGCGCAGCGAGAGACCTTGTCGTGCTGCGGGATCGTGTCGGTGACCCACACGCGGCTGAGCACCGACTCGTTGATCCGATCGATCGCGGGTCCCGAGAGCACGCCGTGGGTCGCCCCCGCGAAGACCTCGGCGGCGCCGTGCTCCATCACTGCGGTGGCTGCGTTGCACAGGGTGCCCGCGGTGTCGATCATGTCGTCGATCAGGATCGCGCGCTTGCCCTCGACGTCGCCGATCAAGTGGTGAACCTGCGAGACGTTGGGCGAGTCGCGGCGCTTGTCGATGATCGCCAGCGAGCAGTCGAGAAACTTCGAGTAGGCGCGGGCGCGCTCGGTGCCACCTGCGTCCGGGGACACGACGACCGTGTTGTCACCGCCAAGGCCCTCGGCGGCGAACGCCTCGCGGAGGATCGGCGTGGCATAGAGGTGGTCGAAGGGGATGTCGAAGAAGCCCTGGATCTGGCCGGCGTGCAGGTCGACCGAGAGCACCCGCGTGGCCCCGGCGGCGGTCAGCAGATCCGCGACGAGCTTGGCGGTGATCGGCGTGCGCGGCTTGACCTTGCGATCCTGCCGGGCGTAGCCGAAGTAGGGCATGATCGCGACGATCGCGCCCGCGCTCGCGCGCTTGAGGGCGTCGATCATGATCAACAGCTCCATCAAGTTGTCGTTCGGCGGCGAGCAAGTCGACTGCACGATGAAGCAGTTGACCCCGCGTACGTTCTCGCCGATCTCGACGAAGATCTCGCCGTCCGAGAATCGCGACGTGCGGGAGGTGCCCTTGGGCAGACCGACGTACTTGCAGATCTTCTCGGTGAGGGCTGGGCTGGCGTTGCCGCCGAAGATGGAGATCAATCGGTTCATCGCGCGCCTGCAGACTCTGGGGGTCGAGAAACTGGCTGAGAAACTGGCTGAGACACTGGGACTGGGGCGGTAGGATTCGAACCTACGAATGTCGGTACCAAAAACCGATGGCTTACCACTTGCCGACGCCCCAACGGCCGTTGTTTCCAACCGCCAATCGCGCGGGTTATAGAAGTGTGTTGCGCCCGTGTCAATCCTGCGCGAGACGCGAAAACCTGTGAAAATCTGGGTACTTAGAGCCGATCTGTCGAACTTGCTCGATTCTCCTCGTGTCTACCAGACAGATGTCCAGGATCCAGGCCTCGTCCCTCGTGGTGCAATGCCGCACACCGCGAGCTGCGGCGGCGCTGCCGCCGGGTTGGTCACGGTCAGGATCTGGCGTCAGGGCACGATTTCCCCGTCGCTTTGTTTCAAGGTCGACCTCTCTGGGGTACCGTAGATGACTGTCGATGTAGGTCCTCTGTGCACGAACTAGCACATAAGATCTGTCCCCAGTGCGAGGCGCGGGTTCTGGACGAGCACAGGTTCTGTCCGTCCTGCGGATCTGATCTGTCGGGTGTCTCGGCACTCGATGGCGATCCCTACCTGGGCGTGGTGATCGAGGAGCGCTACCGGATCGAGGAGCTGCTCGGGAGCGGCGCGATGGGCCGGGTCTACAAGGCTGAGCAGACCGCGCTGCACAAGCCGTTTGCGATCAAGATCCTCAGCCCGCAGCTGACCAACGATCCCGACTCACAGGCGCGCTTCGCGAACGAGGCGCACAACTGCGCGAGCCTCAACCACCCAAACGTGGTCTCGGTGGTCGACTACGGTCGGACCCACGACGGCATCACCTACTTGGTGATGGAGTACATCGAGGGGCGCTCGCTCGAGCAGATCATCTATGACGAGTTCCCGCTCACGCGCGAGCGCATCGCTGATCTGATCTTGCAGGTGCTCGCGGCGCTCGCCGAGGCCCACGGGCTTGGCGTCCTGCACCGGGATCTCAAGCCCGAGAACATCCTGATCCAGTCGCTGCGGACCCGCGGCGAGCTGCTCAAGGTGCTCGACTTCGGCATCGCCAAGCTGATGGACGACGCGCCCAACGCCCGCGCGCGACCGGGCCTGACCAGCCAGGGCGCCGTGTGTGGAACGCCCGAGTACATGTCGCCGGAGCAGGCCTGCGGGCTCAAGCTGGATCAGCGCTCGGACCTGTATGCGGTCGGCGTGATCCTCTACCAGATGTTGACGGGCCGGCCGCCGTTCGAGTCGGAGGTCGCGGTCGAGATCCTTCACCGCCACATTCACGAGCTGCCCAAGCCGCCAAGCGAGGTGCTTGGCAAGACGCCAGATCCGCTCGAGGCGGTGTGCTTGCGTGCGCTGTCCAAGGAGCGAGACGGCCGCTACGCCGACGCGGCCGAGTTCCGCGAGGCGATCGTCGAGGCCGCCCGGCTCGGTCATCAGGCCCAGATCCACTGCACCAACTGCCAAGAGCAGATGCGTCCGGTTGATCGCTACTGTCCGGCCTGCGGGATCCCGGCGCCGGATCAGCACGCGATCACGCCAAACTGGCGGGTCGAGCGGCGCTCGACTCGAGCGCTGCGCCAGGCCACCGGTGAGGCGACCGCCGAGGTCCTGCTGCGGGCTCTGCCCTCGCGCCTGTGTGGCGAGGCCGCGGCCGCGGTGCTCGCCGCGGCCGAGCGGCAGCTGCAGTACCCCAAGCCCGGGCTCATCACCCAGGTCGTCGCGGGCGGGCCCGGCTCGGGGAAGTCTCGGTTGCTCGACGAGCTGTGCGACCGCGCCGAGCAACACGGCTGGCGGGTGCTGCAGACCGGCTGCGAACCAACGGGGGCGATGACGGCGCTGTGGCCGATCCGCGTGGCCGTGAGCCACCTGCTGGCCGTCGATCATCGCATCGCGTCCCCGGGCGAGATCAACCGCGCGGCCAACCTGATCGGGCTGTCCTATGAGGCGTTGCCGGGCATGCAGGAGCTGTTCGGCGTGGGTGTGGGCGCTGGGGTTGGCGCCAACGCGATCGAGTATGCGGTCCGTCGGCGCGAGTGCTTCACCTCGGCCGTGCAGGCGCTGACGGAGGTCGCCGGGCGGCCGCTGGTGCTGGTGTTCGACGACGTGGATCGCTGGGACGCGCCGTCTCGTCGGGTGCTGCAGCAGCTGGTTCGCGCCCACTCGGAGCACCCGATCCTGCTGTTGGTCGGAACCGCAGAAGAGCAGCGTGACTGGCTGCGCAGCCCCGTCATCGCGCTCCCCCGGCTTGGCGCCGCCGAGGTCGAAGCGTGGGCCGAGCTGCTGTCGAAGTCCAAATCTCCGCTGCCCGCACGCCTGGCCTCGCACGCGCCAATGACCCCCTTCGAGCTCGAGCTCGCGGTCCGCAGCTTGCCGGCAGCCGGTCAGGCGGTCGACGTCGCCGACGCCATCAACGCCTGGCTCGGCAGCCTGGCCGCGAACGAGCGCCAAGTCATCGAGCTCGCGTCGCTGCTCGGTGAGCGGGTGACCTTGGAAGATGTCGACGCGCTCCGCGACGCTGACCCGGTCGGGCAGGCGGGCGAGCTCCGGCGTCACCTCAACTCGCTCGTGCAGGCCGGGCTGATGACCGCGGTCGACGGACGCACGTGGGAGTTTCGCAGCCGCCGGATCTGCGAGCACATTCCAACCATGATGGAGCGGAGCCGGGCGCGGCACCTGCACCGGGAGGCGGCGATCAGAACCGAGAGCGCTCAGCTCTCGCCCACCGTTCGCGCGCTGCACTTGCTGCGCGCCCAACCCAGCCGAGTCCGCGACGCCTCGGCCCGCGTCCAAACGGTCGAGCTGATCGAGGCCCTGCGCGAGGCGGCCGTGACCGCGATCGCGTCGTTCGACGATCCGAAGGCCGTCCGCTTGTTGCGGACCGCGCTCAAGGCCTGTCGTCGGCTCGCGGACGAAGATCGGCTGCAGCACGAGGCCCACCTGATCGCCGAGCTCGTCGATCCCTTCTGTTTCACGGATCGCGTCGACGAGGCGATCAGCACGCTCCGCAAGGTGCTCGGCACCGGCCAGGCGCCCGAGCTCGAGTCCGAGATGCACCGCGCGCTCGGTCGCTGCCTCAGCCGCAAGCGTGACTGGAAGGGGGCGATCGACGCCTATCAACGCGCGCTCGGGCCTCTGATCGCACAAGGCCGAAGGCCCGCGCTGCTCGAGCTCTACGCGGATCTCGCTGGCGCCTACGCCAGCGCCGGCCAGATCGCCCGGGGCATCAAGGAGCTCAGCGAGGGCCTCGACATGTGCACGCTCGGCGACGGCCCGCGGGCGATCATCGATGTCTCGATGTGGCGCTACTTGCTGGCCACCGCAGATCTGCACGAGCGCGCGGGGGACCCTCGCAAGGCCAGGATCTGGGCCGAGCACGCGCTGTTTCAGGCGGAGCGGCGCAACGAGAGCCTGGGCCTGATGCGCTGTCACGAGTTTCTGGGTCGGCTGCTGCGTACGCTCGATCAGGCGATACTCGCAGAGCAACACGTGGGCCGGGGGCTCGAGCTCGCGCGCAAGATCGGCGACCGGCGTACCAGCGCCGAGTTCCTGCTGCTACGTGCCAACTTGCGCACGGATGACGACCGGCCCGACGACGCGCGCCGCTGTCTCGACGAGGCGCTGCGCTTGAGCGAGCTGCTCGAGTGGGAGCGCGGCAGCAACCGCGCCCGCGAGGGGCTGGCGAAGCTGCCTGGCCCAGCACCCGCGAGGGTGTGACTGTGACATCGGGGGCGTCGCGCTCGCTAGCGGGTTTCAGGACCTCGCATGAGTCAGGACACGGCGGGCGCGGCGATGCGATCGTGCACACGCCTCAGCGAACGCCCGCAGAGCGTGTTGTGTGAGGGCACGGCTGTCGCTGCATCGGGCGGCTGACATGGAGAATTGCAGCACGGGCTGCTACCGTTCGCGCCGTCCACACCTGGAGACACGAGCAGAGATGACAGTTCGCCGACGATCCACTCCCCTGTTGCGCCTGGCCATGGCGAGCGCGCTCGCGCTGCCGATCCTCGCCAGCGTGACGCTTTCCCCGCCCGTTCACGCCGCCAAAGAGAAGCTGAAGATCGAGCTCGATGTTCAGTCCTTCACCCTCGACAATGGCCTGCGCGTGTACGTGGTCGAGGACCACTCGACGCCCGCGTTCAACATCAACATCACCTACGACGTAGGCTCGCGCGACGAGGTCCCCGGCCGCACTGGGTTCGCGCACTTCTTCGAGCACATGATGTTCCAGGGCTCGAAGAACCTGGCTGACAACATGATCGGCGAGTTCACCGAGGGCGCTGGCGGCAACATCAACGCCGCGACCTCCTTCGATCAGACCTTCTACTATCACAACATCCCCAGCCAATACCTGGACATGGTGCTGTGGGGTGAGGCCGACCGCCTCGAGTTCCTGGAGATCACCAAGGAGCCGTTCGAGGCCCAGCGCGCGGCGGTCAAGTCAGAGAAGGATCGCTCGGAGAATCAGCCCTTCTTCAAGGCCTTCGAGCAGATGATCAGCGAGCTGTTCGAGGGCACGCCCTACGCTCACATGCCGATCGGCTCGCTCGAGGATCTCGAGGCGGCCGAGGCTGCGGACGCCGAGGCCTTCTTCAAGACCTACTACGTGCCCAACAACGCGGTGCTGGTGATCGTCGGCGACGTCGAGTTCGCCAAGGTCAAGGATCGGGTCACGCACTACTTTGGCGGGATCGCCAAGGGCGCCGAGCCACCCGAGCCACCCGCGTCAACAATGGTCCGCGGGCGCAAGATCGAGAAGCAGATCCCCGACGACAAGGCGCAGCAGACCCAGTGGGTGTGGGCCTGGCCCACGGTCGGCGACGATCACCCGGATCGCCCGGCGCTCGACCTGCTCGGCAACATCCTGTTCGGCGGTGAGTCGGCGCGGCTGTCCAAGCTGCTGACCGACGAGAAAAAGTGGACCGCAGGCGCCGGCGGCGGTCACATCTTCGCGTTCCGTGACGCAGGCGGCATGCTGTTCTTTGGGGTCCCCACCCCCGAGGGCGAGAAGCACCTCGGCGACGTCAAGCAGGTCTTGTCGTCCGAGCTCGCGACGATCGCCAAGAAGGGCGTGTCGGCCAAGGAGCTCGAGAAGGCGATCAACCAACAGCTGATGGGCACCGTCTCGACGCTGGCGACCAACGCGGGTCGGGCCAGCGCGATCGCTGACGGCGCGCTCTTCTACAACGATCCCAAGCGCGTGCTGACCAACCTCGATCGCTACGCCGAGGTCACGTCCAAGGACATCAAGCGCGTCGCCGCCGAGTACCTCAACGACAACTGGGTGTTCTACGAGCTGGTCCCCGCCGACAAGGCCGGCGCCGCCCCAGCCGAACCCGCCGCTGACGCGGCCGCCAAGAAGTCCAACTGAGGAACGGGAGCAACTTCGCCATGAACATCGACATCCGTCACCGTTTCATCAGCATCGCCGCTGGCGCTGGTCTGTTTGCTTCGCTGGGCCTGACCGCCTGCGACAAGAACACCGAGGAGCCCACGCCGCCGGTCGAGGTCGTGCAGGTCGACACCCCGCCGGCCGAGCCCGCGCGCGTGTACCCCGAGCCCCCGGCCCCGTCCGAGCAGCGCTCGGTGAATTTCCCGGCGCTGCAAAAGTTCGAGCTGCCCAACAAGCTCATGGTCTACATCGTGGAGAACCACGAGGTCCCGCTCGTCGACGTGCAGCTGGTCGTCAAGGCCGGCACGATCAACGACGACCTGATCGGCGCGATGACTGCGTCGATGCTGACCGAGGGCACCAAGAAGCGCAGCAAGGCCAAGATCGACGAGTCGATCGAGCAGCTCGGCAGCAACCTCTCGGCTGGCGCGGGCGAGCACAACAGCTTCATCCAGACCCGGGTGTTGACGCCCAACCTGAAGTTCGCGCTCGAGCTGGTCAACGACGTCGCCCAGAACCCCAAGTTCGACAAAGACGCGCTCGACAAGCAAAAGGATCAGCAGAAGGTCGCGGTCAAGGGCGAGAAGTCCGACGGCGGCGCGCTCGCGCAGCGGCTGACCCAGAAGCTGCTGTTCCCGCCCGGCCACCCCTACGCGCCGGACTTCCCGACCGACGCCGAGATCGACGCCGTCACCCCCGAGGCGCTGCGTGCCTTTCATGACCTCTACTACCGGCCCGGCAACGCCTACCTGATCCTCTCGGGTGACGTGACCCAGGCCGACGTCCAGAAGCTGGTCGAGAGCACGCTCGGTCGCTGGAAGCCCTACGAAGGCGAGGTCCCGCCGCATCCGCTCGAGGCCTTCTCTGGCGCCGACTACCAAAAAGCGGTCCCGACCGAGCTCGCGGTTCACATCGTCGACCGCAACCAGATCAGCTCGGACATCGTCATCGCCAACGTCAACTCGGTCGCTCGCAACAGCCCCGAGTGGGAGAAGATGGCCGCGGTCACCAAGCTGTTTGGTGGTGGCATGTCTTCGCGCCTGTTCCGTGACATCCGCGAAGAGCGAAAGCTGACCTACAACATCGGCTCGTACCAGGCTCCGGAGAAGGCGATCGGCGCGTTCGTGATCGTCACCCAGACCAAAGAGACCGACGAGATGCTCAGCGCGCTGCTGGGTCACATCGACCGGCTGCGGACCACGGATCCGACCGAGCAAGAGTTCAAGGCCGCCGTCGACAACATGGCCCTGAGCTTCCCGCTGCAGATCGAGACCGCCTCGCAGATCGCCAGCAAGGTCGGCACGATGCTGACCTACAACCTGCCGGACGACTACTACAACAACTACATCGAGGAAGTCCGCAAGATTGAACTCGGTGACATCAAGGACACCGCCGCCAAGCACATCCACACCACCCCGGTGATCGTGATCGTGGGCAAGGCGGCGAAGGTCAAAAAGCAGCTCAAGGACGTCAAAGAGCTCGAAGGCGCCAAAGTCTACGAGTACGACACGGACCTCAAGCCGCTGTAGTCGGGCCAAGGTCTGCGATACGCGCCCCGCGGGAACAATCCCGTGGGGCGTTCGCGTGTGATGAAGTGGTGAAGACCTGGCCTCGGGGCCGGGGCCCCGCTACAACCTGTGGAGTACGCTTCATCATGTGCGGCATCATCGGCTACACCGGCTCCCGTCCCTCGGCACCGATCCTCGTAGAAGGGCTGCGCCGGCTCGAGTACCGCGGCTATGACTCGGCTGGGGTTGCGATCCTCGATCCCGGGCGCACACCGCTGACGGTGGTGACCCGCTGCGAGGGCAAGATCGCCATGCTCGCGGCCAAGCTCGAGGCCGAGCCGGTCACCGGCACCAGCGGGATCGGGCACACGCGCTGGGCAACCCATGGCCGGCCATGCGAGGCCAACGCCCACCCCCAGCGAGCGGGGCGCGTGTGCGTGGTCCACAACGGGATCATCGAGAATCACGCGAAGCAGCGCGCCGGGCTGATCGAGCGCGGCCGGGTGTTCATGAGCGAGACCGACACGGAGGTCGTCGCTCACTTGATCGACGAGATCTATGACAGCGCAGCAGGGGATCGCGCAGCGGGGGATCGCGCAGCGGGGAACGGTGGCGCGGGCGACTTGGCCGCGGCCGTGCGCGAGGCGATCTCCAGGCTCGACGGCGCCTACGCCCTGTGTGTGGTCCACGACGAGCACCCCGGGCAGCTCGTCGCGGCCCGCCACGCTTCGCCCTTGCTGATCGGGCTTGGCGGCGCGCAGGGGCAGCTGGATCTGGAAGAGACCTTCGTGGCTTCGGACGTGGCGGCGATCCTCGAGCACACGCGCACGGTCGTGGATCTCGACGATGGTGACATCGCGGTCGTGGATCCCAGCGGGATCCTGCAGCTGCTCGACGCCGAGGGGCGGCCGGCCAAGCGCGGCCGGCGAAGGATCGAGTGGAGCCCGCTGGCCGCGGAGAAGCAGGGCTTCAAGCACTTCATGCTCAAAGAGATCTTCGAGCAGCCGCGGGCGGTCCGCGACACGCTGAGCGGTCGGCTGCCACAATTTCGCGGGAGCGATGCCCAAGCACAGGACTCCCTCGACTTCGCGGATCTCTCGGGGATCGACTTCGCGACCCTCGCGGATCACCACAAGATCACCATGCTCGCGTGCGGCACCTCGTGGCACGCGGCGCTGGCCGGCAAGTACCTCGTCGAGCAGCTCGCGCGGATCCCCGTCGAGGTCGATCTCGCCAGCGAGTTTCGCTACCGCGAGCCGATCGTCCGCGCCGGTGACCTGGTCCTGGCGATCTCGCAGTCGGGCGAGACGGCCGACACCAAGGCGGCGCTGCAAGAGGCCCAGCGGCTCGGGGCCGTGGGCCTGGCGATCTGCAACGTCGTCGACTCCTCAATCGCCCGCGCCGCCGACCACGTGCTCTACACCCACGCGGGGCCAGAGATCTCGGTGGCCTCGACCAAGGCGTTCACGACCCAGCTGACCATGCTGACCATGTTCGCGGTGCACCTGGGCCGACGGACCGGGGCGCTCGAAGCCGAGCGGGCCAACGCGTTGCTCGACGGGCTGCGCGAGATGCCGGTCGCGATTGACGCGGTGCTGGGTGTTCAAGCCGCGATCAAGATCATCGCCCGGCGCTGGGTCGCCGCCCGCGACTGGCTGTACCTTGGCCGCGGCCTGAGCTTTCCGGTCGCGCTCGAGGGGGCGCTCAAGCTCAAAGAGATCAGCTACGTCCACGCCGAAGGCTACGCGAGCGGCGAGATGAAGCACGGGCCGATCGCGCTGATCGACGAGAACGTCCCCGTGGTCGTGCTCGCGCTCGAGGGGCCCGGCTATCACAAGACGCTCTCGAACCTGGAAGAGGTGCGCAGCCGCGGCGGCAAGATCATCGCGGTCGCCAGCTCCGGGGACGACCAGATCGGTGACCTGGCGGATGACGTGATCCTGGTCCCGCGGGTTGACCCCTTCTTGCAGCCGATCCTGGCCTCGGTGCCGCTGCAGCTGCTCGCGTATCACATCGCGGATCTCAAGGGCACCGACGTCGACCAGCCTCGCAACCTGGCCAAGTCCGTCACGGTCGAGTGAGCTCGACCAGCGGCGCGGGCAGCCGACGCAAGAGCGTGCGCTGGCTGGGCTCGAGCGCGGCCAGCAACTCCGCGCAGCGGCGGCCGTGGACACGCAGCAGCGGATCCATGTCGAGCAGCGGCTGCAACACGAAGTCGCGCCGCGACAGCTCCGGGTGCGGCAGCGTCAGGTTGGGGGCCGCAATCGACAGCTCGCGTCCGTTTGGGCCGAAGCCGCAGAGCAGATCCAGATCCAAGGTGCGGTCGCCCCATCGCTCGCGTCGGACTCGACCGTGACCGCGCTCGATCCCCAGCATGTGCGCGAGCAGATCAGCGGCCGGGAGCGCTGTGTGAAGCTCGACGGCGGCGTTGAGGAACGCGTCGGCGCCGGGACCGAGCGGGCGGGTCTCCCACACGCTGGAGTGAGCGGCGAGCGTGACCTGGGCGAGCGCGGCGAGCTCGGTCGCGGCGGCGCGCAAGGTCGCAAGGCGATCCCCGAGGTTGCTGCCGAGCCCGACGAAGTAGCGGGCCATGGGGGCGGTGGCGTTCATGGCGGCTGCGGTCCCTCGATCAGCTCGATCGGCTCGATCGACTCGATCGACGGGCCCTGATCGAGCTGGGGGGTTCGACGGGTGTCGGCGACGCCCGAGTGCGCGTCGGTCATCCCCGTGAACGGGGCCCGCAGCGACAGCACGAGCACCCGAGGCTCGACGTCGTCCCCGTTGATCGTGGCGATCTCGATGACCGCGGGCAGCCGATCACCCATGGGTACGGGCGCGTCCCATGCCGGCAGCTCGAAGCGAGTCCGCCCGGTCGCGTTGGTCATGGCTTCGAGCTCGATCGCGCCGCCATCGATGATCAACCGGACCCCTCGCTTCGCCAGCGGCGCGGGCTGGGTGTTGGCGCAGGGCTGCGCGGGTCCAAGCTCGACCTCGAAGGCGTCGGCGTAGCGGGTCGTGTCGCGCGAGCGGTGGGCGTCGACGATCCCCGCCGCGAGCAGACCCGCAGAGATCACCGCGAACACGCCGCCCACCACGTACGCGCTGGTGTAGTCGTAGGCCTCGCGCCCGGTCCCGTCGACCAGGCGATCCGAGAACAGCTTGGGCCGCGCAAACGCCAGCGCCGCGAAGCCGCCCGTGAAGGTGCCCAGCGCGAAGTCCCAGATCACGAAGCCGCGGTTGGTGCGGTGAACCTTCTCGACCCGCAAGACCGGCACGTGCCGGGTTGTGACGCAGCTTTGCAGCTCGCGGATCTCGACCAACAGCCGGGCGTTTACCTGCACGTAGTCGGCCACGAACTCCCGCGCGACCAGCTGCTCGCCGCCAAATTGTTCACTCGGTTCTGCCCGCGGTCGGACGGTGACCGTGTTCGTGACGTCGATCGGCGCGCAGGCCAGCCCCACACAGACGAGCCCCACGCACAGGTACCGCCCGCGACCCATGGCAGCAGGGCTCCTAGAGCTCGACGGCCTCGCCGAGCTTGGCACCGACGACCCGCGCGACCGTGGTCATCAGCTCCTCGTTGGTCTTGCTGGCGATCCACTGGTTGCGCTCGCCGACGTAGTCGAAGTGCCACGCGGTCGTGCCTGCGGCCATCCAGATCTGCTCGGCGGCGGAGTGGGCGTTGATCACGAACTTGGCCCCGTCCTCGAACGCGAGGGTCAGGACGTCGCCGGCGAGGTTGACGTCGAGCAAGTCATGCTCGAGATCCCCGAGCACCTCGTCGATGTGGCGAAGGGCGGCGCTGGCTTCGGTGTAGAAGGTCTTGAGATCCATGATCCAGTATTGGGTAGTGGGTCGCCCGCTGGGCCAGCGAGTCGCGAGAGCTTTGGTGCGCAGCGCTACTCGGCCTGCGCGTCGTTGGCCTCGGGCAGCAGCCCCATCTCGACGGCTTGGGCCTCGGTCACCTCGAACACCGGCATCTCTTCGCCGTTGGGCAGCTTGATCGTGCGCGGCGCGGGCATGGCGTGCAAGCTTGTCTGGACGAACGCGCGGAAGTTGTCGTCCGCGCCCCGCCGGCCAGCAATGAAGGTGTTCGCGGCCTGCCAGCCGAAGAAACCCAGCAACGGGACGTAGATCAGCCCCCGAATGACGAGCCCCAATCGCCGCCGTTTGGCGCGGCGCTCGATCTCGGCGTCGGTCTTGGACTCGGCTTCCACCCCGCGACCTTATCACTGGACGGACGTGAACACGCGCCGCCGCTTGACGATCGCGCTGATGCTCCCGCCTGGCGCGAGCGCGGCGGGGTACTCGGCCTCGAGCGCGCGGGTCAAGGTGAGCGTGACCTCGCAGCTGCTGATCGCGCCGCCGCCAACGAGCTCGTTGGCGGCGACGATGAAGCTGCCGGTGTCGTCGACCTCCGCCTCGTAGCCAAGCCCCTCGATGCAGCTCGAGCCGATCTCGTCTTCGATCGCCAGGTTGAGCTGGTGTCCGGTCCAGTTGGGCGTCCAGCTGACCTCGAGCGGCTCGCCCCGCGGGCGCGCGGTGCCGTCGCTTGGCGCGGTGATCTCGAGCGCAGGCGGCATCTGCACGGTCGCGCTGACGTCGGTGCCGTCGTTGCGCTGCAGCGAGATCTCGAAGCTGGACTCGGACTGGTCGAACTGCACGACGTAGTAGCGGTGACCGAGGGCGTACAGCTCTTCGGCCCGCACCCCGTTGACCTCGAGGTGGTCTGCGTCATGACACAGCGCGAGCGTGGTGCCTGGACCGCCGGCGGACCCAGCGTCGCCGGCCGTCTCGAGCTCGATCTCGACTTCCACGCCATCGTCGAGATCACTGATCGTCGCCTGCAGCACCAAGGCCGACGTCGCGAGATCGCAGCTGCGTGGCGTGTCCGCGCACGCCACCGCGCCAAGCGCGAGCAGTGCGAATGAGCAGTTGCGAGGGTGCATCCGGCCACGAGCATAGCCTCCGTTGGTTGTGCGTTGGTGGGGTCTACACCCCGCACTCGGTGCCACGCGTGACCCAAAGATCAGTGGGATCACTACTTGTCTCTACAGTGGGCTTGGCTCACCAAAAAAACCAGCCGTGTTCTCGCTGGTCTTCGGCGCCGGGAGTACACTTCGTCGACGAGTCGATTCGACCCGCGTGAGTGCGATGGCTGACGAAGACCCAAATGGTTCACCCGAGACCCTGGGCCGAATTGCTCTCAAGCAGGTCCGGGTGAGTCGCGCCGAGGTCGAGGCCCGCAGTCGCGAGCCAAGCAGCGCGCGCAAGGCCAGCAACCCAATGAATCGGCTGGTGCCGTACTTGGATCTGTTCTCGCGGCTCAGCGATGACGAGCTCGCGCGCCTCGCTCGCGTGCCGATCACCGCAGCCGAGAGCCTTCGCCAACAGATCGAAGAGGTCAACCGCGCGCTCAGCCGCTTCGCCGACTTGCTCCCGCGGCTCAGCGACGATGAGCTCGCGCGGTTGACCGGGGCCACGGTCAAGACCCTTCGGTTCTGGCGGCTGAGCCAGCCTCGGCATCTGCAGGGTGACTCGCGTCGGCGCAGCCCCGCCGACAACACGGCGACGCCGAGCCCCGGGACCCAAGAGAACGTGTCGGTGCGCCGCGGCCTCGAAGACGCCGAGCTGTCCAGCACCAGCTGGAACTCGATCCGACGTCCGGCGGAGTTTGGGGTCGAGGAGTCGAGCGACGAAGACGAGGGTCCGGACGGGTCCGCGACCTTCGTCATCGATACGGTTGAATGACGGCGTTCATGGACGCCGCCGGCACCCTCAGCGGGCGGGCGGCGTCGGCGGTAGCGATCGCCGCCTGCGATCCAAGCTCTCGGATCGCGGGCTCGATTTATTTTCAACAGATCTGCAACACGGCGCCGCGCGGGCCGAGAGGGTGTGTGTGGCAGCAGGCACTCTCCATCAAGGCACCCTCGAGCTGTTTCGACACGATCCCTGGCTCGCGTTCGACTTGCTCGGCGTCGAGCGGCCCGTCGTCGGGACACCGATCGATCGTCGCGCGGAGGTCGAGCGCAACAACCCCAAGCGAGCTGGCCAGGTCTTGTCCAACTTCCCGGACCTGGTCTTGGTCCACGAGGACGGCACCCGCGGCGTCGTGATCTGCGTTGAGGCGCAGGGCAAGCTGGATCTCAAGAAGCGCTGGCTGCTTCCCTACTACCAGGCGGCGCTCGCCAAGGATCACAAGCTGCCAACCTGGATCGTGGTGGTCTCGTACTGTGATCGGGTGTCAGAACAGCTGGCGGCTTGGAAGGTCGGACACCCGCCAGCGGTGAACGTGCTGCTGCTCGACGCCCACACCGTCGCGCCGATCTTGGATGTGAAGCGAGGCCAAGCGTGGCCCACCGCAGCGGTGCTGGGTGCTGCCCTGCACGGATGCCGGGGCAATCTCGAGGCTGCGCGGGCCGGTCTTCAGAGTATATTGAAGCTACCCAACGAGCGGCGCGACTCGTACCGCGCGACCTTGTGGGCGGCGCTGCCCAAGCCAATGCAGGCACTACTGAAAGAGGAGATGACAGTGGAACAACGCGAAGAAATCTGGGACGTCGAGCGACGCAGCGGGGCCTTCTCATATGGCCATGAAGAAGGTCTGGAAGCAGGCCGAGAAGAAGGTCTGGAAGCAGGCCGAGAAGAGGGTCTAGAGGTGGGTCTAGAGGTGGGTCTGGAAGAGGGTCAACGAGTCGGCCGGCGCACGACGCTGGTGGAGTTGATCCTCACGGTGCTCGAAGTTCGCGGCGTCGCCCTTCAGACCAACGAAGTGGCACAAATCCGCGGCTGTGATCGCCTCGAGACCCTCGAGCGCTGGGCCAAGCTCGCGCGTGAGGTCAACGCCGGCGGCCAGCTGTTCGAGCAAGGCTGAACGCAGCCGGTCCGCGTGCTCGATGGCGCAGTCTGGGGCTCTGTAGACACCCAATCCGTAGCGCTTCGCTGCTCGGATCAAGTCCCGGGGGTGTGGCCGAACAGGTGGATGTGCAGGCGCAGGCCAAGCCGGAAATTGCGGGCTTGGCAGGTGTCGAGGGCCGCGAGGTAGCCGGCGCGCAAGCTCGCGTCGTCGGTGCCCTCGGGCATCAGCAAGATCTGCTCGCGGGCGTTGGTGGGGAGTTCGAGGGCATCGACGAGCTGATCGATCTCGTCGAGGTCGGCCGCGAGTTGCTCGGGCGAGCTCGTGCGGACCACGAACTTGAGCTGCCATGTGTAGTTGGCGATCAGCCGCGCGAGCACATCGAGGTTCAGGCGGGCGGCCTCGTGCATGGGTGCGAGCTGCTTGCGGCCTAGCTGCTCGGCTCGCTGCCACGGGGTGCTGTGCGACAGCTTTGGCGAGATCGACATCAGGTCGGCCTGCAGGCCCTCGCACCAGACCGTGCCTGCGGTCTCGACCGTGAGGTGGTGGCCAGCCGCGCGCAGCGCTTGACTGAGCTCGGCCGCGGGGGAGAACAGCATCGGCTCACCCCCGGTCAAGACCACGTGGCGCGGCCCCGCAGCGCACCACGCCACGATCTCGTCGAGGGTGGCCGCGTCACCCTCGGGCGTCCACGAGCTGCGCGGGGTGTCGCACCAAACGCAGCGCAAATTGCAGCCGGACACGCGCACGAAGCTGCTTGGTACCCCGACGAGCGCGCCCTCTCCCTGGACTGAGACAAACCGCTCTTGGATCCGCAGTGAGACCACCGCGCGCATGCTGACCGATCGCTCCCGAATGAGCTAGATCTCCATGCGCGCTGCGCGTCCCATGGACACAGAAAAGTGGGTTTGGAGCCCCCTCCTAGGGGCCCACACACGCGGATGCGAGCAAACGGCCCCGAGGAGCGAAGCGACCAGACGCGTCAGCGGCTGCAGTCGGCGAAGGGCCAAGGTCTCTGTGGGGGCCAAGGACTCTTTGCTAGTCTGCCGGCGATGCAGACGCCGCGAACGAAGATCGTTGATGCGCTAGACGCCGCTCCCCCGGTCGCTGGCGTGCGCGTGAAGGGCTGGGCTCGGACCGTGCGCGACAGCAAGAAGGTCGTGTTCATCGCGCTCAACGATGGCTCGTCGTTTGCGAGCTTGCAGGTCGTCGCGGGGGCGGAGCTCGAAGGCTTCGAGGATCTTCGCCACCTCACGACGGGCTCGGCGCTGAGCGTCGAAGGTGAACTGGTCGCGTCGCCAGCCAAGGGCCAGGCCGTCGAGCTCAAGGCCACTAAGGTCGAGATCGTCGGCAAGGCGGACCCAAGCTACCCGCTGCAAAAGAAGCGACACGGGTTCGAGTTCCTGCGCGAGCAAGCCCACCTGCGCGTCCGGACCAACACCTTTGGCGCGGTGTTTCGGGTGCGCAGCGTGCTGGCCCAGGCGGTTCATCAGTTCTTCGCGGACCGCCGCTTCGTCTACGTGCACACGCCGATCATCACGGCCAGCGACACCGAGGGGGCGGGCGAGATGTTTCGCGTCACCACGCTCGGGCTCGGGGATCCGCCGCGCCGGCCCGACGGCAGCGTTGACGATGATCAAGACTTCTTCGCCAAGCCCACGTTCTTGACCGTGTCGGGGCAGCTCAACGGCGAGTCCTTCGCGCTCGGGCTCTCGGACATCTACACGTTTGGGCCAACCTTCCGGGCCGAGAACTCCAACACCAGTCGGCACGCGGCGGAGTTTTGGATGGTCGAGCCCGAGATGGCGTGGTGCGACCTGCAAGACGACTGCGATCTCGCCGAAGTGTTCGTGAAGTACCTGCTGCGGACCGCGCTGGACAAGTGCCCGGAAGATCTGGCGTTCTTCAACCAGCACATCGACAAGGGCTTGATCGCGCGGCTCGAGCAGGTCGCCTCCGCCGAGTTCGCGCGGGTCAGCTACACAGAGGCGATCAAGCTGCTGCAGGACTCCGGCGAGAAATTCGAGTTCCCCGTCGAGTGGGGCAAGAACCTGCAGGCCGAGCACGAGCGCCACATCACCGAGAAGATCCTCGGGCGGCCAACCTTCGTGACCGACTACCCCACGCCGATCAAGGCGTTCTACATGCGCCGCAACGATGACGAGAAGACCGTCGCGGCCATGGACCTGCTGGTCCCGAACATCGGCGAGCTGATCGGCGGCTCGCAGCGAGAAGAGCGGCTCGATGTGCTCGAGGGCATCTTCGCCGCGGATCCCCACCTGAGCGCGGAGGACTATGGCTGGTACCTGGACACCCGCCGGTTTGGTACCGCTCCACACGCGGGCTTTGGGCTCGGGTTCGAGCGCCTGATCATGTATGTGACGGGCATGGAGAACATCCGCGATGTGATCCCGTTCCCGCGTACGCCCCGTCACTGCGACTTCTGATCCAACTTCTCAGCCAAGCCGGGCTTGGCGTCGGGCGTCGCAGCCCTTCGGCGGGACGACGTCCACGCCGAATCACGTTGGCAATCGCCGCGCTCGACAGTAGCCTGCGCCGGAGTGGCAACCATCATCGAGTTCATCCTCCAGAATCTCTGGCTCCCGGTGGTGGTGTTGGGTCTGGGTCTGTACCTGTGGTTCCGGCTGGGCCGGCGCAAGGGCGATTGGGGTATAACGGTTCGCCATGGCGACACCCAACCTTCGCTACCGACTGCTCGGCCGCTCGGGCCTGCGCGTCTCCGAGATCTGCCTGGGCACCATGAGCTTTGGCGAGCAGTGGGGCTTCGGCGCAGACGAGGCGACCAGCCACCAGGTGCTCGACGCCTACGCCGACGCGGGCGGCAACTTCTTGGACACCGCCAACAAGTATCACGGCGGCGAGACCGAGCAGATCGTCGGCAGCTGGCTGGCGCAGGTGCCCGGCCGCCGCGAGCGGACCGTGCTCGCTACCAAGTACACGCTGTCCATGGACGGCACAGATCCCAACGCGTCGGGCAACCATCGCAAGAGCCTGCACAGCGCGGTCGAAGAGTCGCTGCGGCGGCTTGGGACCGACTACATCGACTTGATGTGGGTTCACGCGTGGGACCAGTACACCCCCTACGAAGAGACCATGCGCGCGCTCGATGACTTGGTCCGCGCCGGCAAGATCCTCTATATCGGCGTCAGCGACACGCCCGCGTGGGTGGTCTCGGCCTCGAACACGCTCGCCGAGCTGCGCGGGTGGACGAGCTTCGTCGGCCTGCAGATCGAATACAGCCTGTTGCAGCGCACGCCCGAGCGTGACCTGCTGCCAATGGCCGAGCAGTTCGGGCTCTCGATCCTGGCTTGGGCGCCGCTCGGCGGCGGGGTGTTGACCGGAAAGTACACCCGCGACAAGGGGTCCACCGACTCGCTGCGCAAGCAGGGCAACGTGTCGCGCGGGCGGACCTCGGAGCGCGCGCTGGAGATCGCCCGCACGGTCGACGCCGTCGCCGACGAGCTCGGCGCGAGCTCGGCCCAGGTCGCGGCGGCGTGGGTGAGCGCGCAGGGGTACCGCTACATTCCGATCGTCGGCGCCCGCAAGCTCTCGCAGATCCAAGACAGCCTGACCGCAGCCACGATCGAGCTCAGCCCCGAGCAGCTCGCCAAGCTCGCCCATGTCAGCAAGGTGCGGCTTGGATTCCCGCACGACTTCCTTGGCGCCGACGCCGTGCTCGATCTGGTCCGCGGAGAGATCCGCGGCCGCATCGACGGGCGGGGACCTCAATGAGGAACAAACAAATAAAAAAGCGGAGGAGGAGGGATTCGAACCCCCGGTAGGGTTTCCCCCACAACGGATTTCAAGTCCGCCGCCTTAAACCACTCGACCACTCCTCCGGTCAGGCGGCTGGGAGTATGCCTGCAGCCACGATCGGCGTCCAGGCTTTCTGCGCTCCGGCGAGGCGCTCAGAGCCCGCGGAGCAGCCGCTCGACCTCGCTGCGACCGGCCGCGTTGGCGGGCGCGAGGCTCAGATACTCGTTGAGCGCGGCCTTGGCCTCTGCGCGGCGCCCGAGCTCGACGTAGCTCTCGCCAAGCCGACGATAGCAGTCGATCAGCGCGCGCTCGGTCGCGTTGGCCTTGGCGTTGTCGATCGCGGCTTGGAGTGCCTTGACCGCGGGCCCGTGCTTGTTCAGATCGTTGTGGATCCGGCCTTCTTGGTAGAAGGCTTCGAACAGGCTCGAGTCGAGCTTCTGGGCCTTCTGAAAGTCGGTGATCGCGAGCTCGCGCTTGCCCATGTCTTTGTGGGCCAGCCCCAACGCGAGGTGCGCGTACGGGTAGGCGTCGGTCTGCTGGACAACCGGCGCGAGCAGCTCGATCGCCTTGGCGGCGGCGCCCTCGTAGGCGTAGAGCCGCCCGAGCAGGGCGGCCGCCTCCAAGTTCTTGGGGTCCAGCGAGAGCGCGCGGGCGTAGTGGCCGCGCGCGTCGTTGGGCCGGGCGTTGTACTCGAGCGCTTGACCCAGCCACATCTCGACTTCGGCGTCGCCGTCGCGGGTCTGCGCGCTCTCGATCTCCGAGAGCGCGCGGGCGTACTGACCCTGAGTCAGCAGGGCCCGACCCAGCAGCAGGTGCGCGCGGGTGTCGGTTGGATCGCGCTCGATGACCTTCTGCGCGAGGCTCTGGGCTTGCTCGGGTCGGTCTTGGGCGAGCCGCAAGGCCGCGCCGGTCAAGATGATCTCGCGCGAGGCTTCCGGCGCCTCGAGGCTGGCGCTGATCAACGCCTCGAGCTCGTCGAGCTTGCCCTTGCGCAGCAGGACCTTGCCGAGCGGCTCGGTCAGCCCGGGGTACCCACCGGTGCGCTCGTGGAGCTCGAGCAGCGCCTCTTCGTGGGCCTGGCGTTGACCAAGTTGATCGAGCAGGCGCGCCCGCAGCAGCAGGGCGTCGTTGCTGGCGGGATCACTGGCGATCGCGTCTTCGATCGCGGTCAGAGCCCGCTCGGGCTCGCCGTTGCTGAGCAGGACTTCGGCGCGGACCCGGCCGACCGTGGCGAGGGCCTGCCGGCCGCGGACGCTGGCTTTGGCGTCGGCCGCGAGCAGGGCCGCGAGCTGCTCGTCGAGCAGCTTCAGCGCATCGGCGCGTTGATCAGCGCGGATCAGCAGGTCCACCTCGTGGACGATCGGCGCGGCGTAGAGCGGATCGAGCTTGCGCGCCGCGGCGAAGGCCACGCGAGCCTCGTCGGTCTTCATGACCAGCGCGTGGGCCTGGCCGAACAGATCTTGGACCTGTGGATCTTTGCTGCCAGTCTCGCCGAGCGACTCCAAGCGAGCCCGCGCCTCGTCATCGAGACCCGCCTCGAGATCGACGCGCGCGGCGGTCTTGATCAGCAGCGGGTTCTTGGCGCCCTCGCCTTGCATCAAGACGTCGAGCTCCGCGCGGATCGAGGAGAAGTCCTTGTTGCTCAGCCACAGATCAATGCGATCGATCCGGGCGGCCGTCAGCCCCCCGTCGCTGGCGAGCGCCTGATCCAGCAAGCGCATCGCCGCGCCCGTGCGGCCCTGCGCCATCGCGATGCCGGCGCGCTGACGCAGGATCTCGGCCTTGTGGGTGTCGCTGATCGAAGCTGGTTGAATGCCCTGGCCGATCTGCGCGGCCTCGTCGAGGCGGCCCTGATCCAAGGCCGCGTGCATCAGCGCTTCTTGCAGCGCCAAGTGGTTCGGCGAGGTCTTGGCGGCCTGGCGCATGGCCGCGATCCCGTCGACCGGGTTGGCGGCGAAGCGAACCTGAAGCACGGCCAGCTGCGCGGCCTGATCGTTGGGCCGACCCGCGACCGCGGCCTCTGCCGCGGCCCGAGCCTTCTCGGTCTCGCCTTTGTCGAGCAGCGCCCACGCTTGATACAGCGAGGTCCGCGGCTCGGCGTCCGTGAGCAGGGCGATCGCCTCGTCGCGCTTGCCGGTGACCAGCAAGGTCAGGCCCACGACGCGCCGCACGAACGGCTCTTGCCGGGTCTGGAACGGCGCGAGCAGCTTGTTGGCCTCGGCCAAGCGCGCGGGATCTGGACCGTAGCGATAGTGGAGCAGCAGCGCCGCCTCGGCCCGGCCGACTGGGTCGTTCTCTGACAGCTCGTAGGCCTGCACATAGCTGGCCGGCGTGTCTTGGTCGAACTTGGCGAGCACGCCCTCGGGCCGCTCGGTTGGCTCCGCTGATGGCGGCGTGACCTCGTCGCCGCTGTCTGTCTCACCGATCGGCGGAGTGTCTGGGCCCGACTCGAACAGCCCCATCTGCATGGCGAGCACGCCGCTGCCGATCAGCACGATCGCGCCGAGCAGACCGTAGACGACGAAGCGGTTGACGCCGCGCTTGGGCTCGCCGGGGACGCGCGCGGGCTTTTGTTTGAGCGCGCCCGCGGGCGTACCCGTGGCTGCGGCGATCGGGGTCTCGATCGGCTTCTCACCCAGGCCACGCAAGCCGCCGGGAGCTGGCTGGGCCTCGTCGAGATCGAGATCGAGATCATCGACCGACGCTGGGACCAGGTTGGCCGGCTTGGGCGTGGGTCGCCCGGCCGACGTTGGCAGCGAGTCGACGGCCCGGGGCAGCGAGTCGACGGCCCGGGGCAGCGAGTCGACGGCCCGGGGCAGCGAGTCCGCCGCCGTCGGGAGCGAGTCGAAATTGTCGAAGTCGGGCGCCGGGAAGTCGTCGATCGGCGCGTGAAAGTCGTCGAACTCGCCCGGCAGGTTGTCGACCGGCATCGGGAGATCCGGCGACGGCATGGGCAGATCGTCGATCGAGAGATCGCCGTCGTCGATCGAGAGATCGTCGCTGAAGCCCACGTCATCGACCGGAGTCGGGAGCTCGAAGTCGGGCTCGCCCGACGGAAGATCGATCTGTGGGGTGCCCCCGCCAAACCCCGGCGGTGGCGGCAGATCCATGTCCCGGGCCGCTCCGGCAGGCATGGGCAGATCAAAGCCATCGTCAACGATGTCTTGGACGCCGCTGGACGCTGCTGGCAGATCCAGCCCCGCGAAGTCGGGGCTGTCGAGGTTGGGCCGCGCCGGCGTGAGCTCAACCTGCGCGCGCGGGCTCGCTGCGGCTCCGGACGAGAGATCCGCGAGCTCGATGGTCTCGGTGTCGCCTTGATACTCGAACTCCTGGACGCCGCTTCGCGCGGCAGGATCTTCTTCGGCGAAGTCGTTGGCGTTGCCGTGGGTGATCGAACCGAGCTCGGGCAGGTGCTCGAGGTCGCCAGCGAAGAAGGGGTCGTCGTCGTCGTCGTCGAAGCTCCCCGAGCTACCCGACATCACGCCGGACTCGGCCGGCAACACGCCGGACTCGGCCGGCATCACGCCGGAGTCGACCGGCAGGATCCCCGAGGAGAAGGGATCGTCGATCGGCGGAGGCGGGGGCGCGGCGGGAGCTGGGGGCTTGGCGCCGGGGTTGGGAAATGGCGGAAGCCCGAGCCCCCGCGCTTCTGTGGGCGGCATCGCCGGGGAGGGCGGCATCGCCGGGGCGGGCGGCATCGCCGGAGCGGGCGGCTTGATCGGCGGGGGACGCATCGCCAGCTTGGTCGCCGCGCCCGGTCGCCGCGCCTGTGCCGCGGTCTTCGGTGGAGGTGGCTTGGAGCCACCCGGTTGAGCAGGTGGCTA
>NZ_JMCC02000121.1 GCF_000737335.2 Enhygromyxa salina
TAGCTGCCCAGCGTCAGCGTCGCGCGGCGCCTCCCCGAGCGCGCGGGCCCCCTCGCCGATCAGCGCCCCACACCCTGCGGATCCGCTCAGCACGCCAACCGCCACCCCCGAGCGCAGCCCCAGCTGCCCGGTCCCGCGCGAGCCCGAGCGCAGGCTGGCTTGCGCAACCAACACGGCATCGGCGAGCCCCACGACGATCGCGTTGCGCGACGCAAACATCTCACGGTTGGTCGCGGTGCCCGGCGGCTGAGCAAACAACACCCCCGCACAGCCCGAGTCCAGCGCCGCACAAAACAGCCCAGTGTGGCCCGGCGGATACAGCTGATCGCGCCCACAAGGCAACACCACGAGCTGCGGCACCCCCCGCTCGAGCGCGGCCCGATGCGCGCCGCCATCCACCCCGAGCGCCCCACCCGACACCACCGACCACCCCCGCCGCCCCGCGGCCTCGACGATCGGCCCGATCGCCCGCAGCACATGCCGACGCGCCGCCCGGCTCCCCACGATCGCCAGGCGAGGCCCCCCAGGCAGCACCCCCACGAGATCGAGCGCGCCCCGGCTCGCCCCAGGCAGCCCCAGCTGAACCCCGCTCAGAGACACACAAGGCCAGCTCATCGGATCCACGCACGGTCGCACGCCATCCTCATCGGCCCGCCCAACGCAGATTTTCACCGATTTCACGAACTGTTTTCAGCTCGCACGAGAACGCCTCGCCCGCCCGTCTCACCACCCTCCGCCCGCCCAGCTCGGAGCACCTCACGAACTGTTTTCGACATCATTGACGGACGAGCTCACCACCCTCCGCCCGCCCGGCTCGGAGCACCTCACGAACTGTCTTCAGCTCGCACGAGGACGTCTCGCCCGCCCTCGACACCATTCGCGGACGAGCTCACCACCCTCCGCCCGCCCGGCTCGGAGCACCTCACGAACTGTTTTCTCAACATTGACGGACGAGCGAACCACCCTCCGCCCGCCCGGATCGGAGAACCCGCCCGAACGAGGCAGAGCGCACACAAGGCCGCAGATGACCCCAAACCGGCGTATCTACGCACGTGGAGATTAACGAAGAGAAGCAAGGTCGGGCCAAGACAAAGCGACCAAAGGAAGCGGGGTCACGAAACTGAAGTAGACCGTAGCCGGTTTGGGGTCATCTGCAGCCAGTGCGCGGTCCCCCATCGGCACCCCACTCCCCGCAAACAACCAAGCACCCTCAAGTCGCGTTCCGACTCCACCGCTCGCTGCTCTCCGTCGCCCCAGCCGCCCGAGCCGGCGGCAGCAACACCCTGAACCGAGCCCCAGCCCCCGGCGCGCTCTCGACCAGGATCCCCCCGCCGTGGCTCCGAACGATCCCCCGCACCGCAGGCAGCCCGAGCCCGCGCCCCGCCAACTTGGTCGAGAAGAAGGGCTCGAAGATCCGCGCCTGGGTGGCCTGATCCATCCCCGAGCCAGTGTCGCGCAGCTCCAACCAAACGTAGGGCCCCGGCCCAAATTCCGGCCGCTCGACCAACGCAGCGAGCGCATCGGCCCCGAATTCCTCGAAGCCCGTCGACAGGGTGAGCTCGCCCGCTGCCGCGCCGATCGCCTCGGAGCCGTTGACCACCAGGTTCATGATCAGCTGGCGGATCTGGGTCCGGTCGGCCTCGATCTCTGGCAGATCGGGGTGCAGCGACAGGCGAATGCTGACCGACTCCGAGATCGCTGCATGCAGGACCTCGGCGAAGTCCGTGATCAACGAGCTGAGCTCGAACTCTTCCGGGACGAGGTGATCGCGGCCCGAGAACGCCAACATCTGCTGGGTGAGCTCGGACGCGCGCTCGGCCGCCGCTTCGATGTCTTGCACGCACACCGCCGCGAGGCTGTCGTGGTCCATGTCGTCGAGCGCGATCCCAGCGTTGCCAAGGATCCCAACTAGCAGGCTGCTGAACTCGTGGGCCATGCCGCCCGTGAGCACCGACAAGCTCTCGAATTTGCGGGCCTTGCTGTCGAGCTCCCGGCGCGAGCGCTCGAGCTTGCGACGATCGCTGACGTCCTGGGCCACGCCGAGCACGACTGCGCCCTCTTCGAGCTCCCGGCGCACGCGCGCGACGACGAACAGCTCGCGGATCTCGCCAGCGACCAACAACCGGTGCTCGAGGTTGAGGCGGGCCTCATCGTCGATCAGCTTGTCGAGCGCGCGCCGGGTCGGGCCGATGTCGTCGGGATGCAGCAAGTCGAGCAGGTCCTCGATCCCCATCGCGTCGCCGCTGGGGCGGCCACACAGCCGCTCGAACTGCGAGTCCCAGGTCAGCTTGTTGGTCTCGAGCACCCAGTTCCACCGCCCGAGGCGGGCGAGCTCCTGCGACTCGGCCAGCGCGGCCTCGCGCTCGCGCAGGGTCTCGGTCATCCGCACGTTGTCGGACACGTCGAGGGCCAAGCTGCCAACGAGGCGCTCGCCCGCGGCCCCGTCGATCGGGAATTTGGCGCCCTGCCACCAATGCACGGCGCCGTTGGCATCGACGATCGGCTCGAGCATGTCGACGAAGCCGTCGGCGACCCGGGCTTGCTCGTGGATCACACCGGTGCGGGCTGCCATGCCGCCGGGGAGCAGATCGTCTTCGGAGCGTCCGATCGCGTCGCTGACCTCGATCTGAAATTGCTGGGCGAACGCGCGGCTGGCCCAGACCACGCGGCGCTCGGGATCCGTGATGTAGGCGATGCACGGCGAGGCATCCATGAAGGTGCGAAAGCGCTGCTCGGAGCGCTCGAGCTCGGCCTCGCGGGCGGCCCGTTCGTCGGCGTCTTCATAGGCCTTGAGCACGGTCCCACACGCGCTCAGCAGCGGCTCGAGCGGAGCGACCATGTCGGGGTTGAAGCCGCCCGAACGGTTGGCGACCGCGAGGATCGCAACCGGCTGCCAGCGCCGACCGTGGCGCGACAGCGGGATCGCCATCAGGTTGTCGAGCGCGGGCAGGCGCGGCTCGTAGTCGAGCAGCAGCGGCTCGGTCGTGCGGGCCAGGTTGGCGAGCGGTCGCGGAATGGTCTCGCCGCGGGCACCCAACGCGAGCGTGTCCTGCAGCCACGTGACGACCTTGGCGTGACGCTCGGTGTCGATCGCGAGGACGCACTCGGGGCTGAGCACGGAGCCGGTGCTGATCGTGCGGATCCGGGCGATGAAGCCGATCCCGCTGTCGGTCAGCTCGAGCACCCCGCGCAGGGCGGCCGCGAGCACCTCGCCGCGGGCGGTGTCGTTGCGATCCGAGACGAAGCGATCGTGGACGACCTGGATCGCGGCGAGGATGCGTTGCGGGTCGATCGAGCTCATGAGAACGGCGAGGTCTCGTCACGCGCGGGCGCGACCCGCCGATGGTGCCACGAAACGGACTCGAGAACCGCCCTCGAGGGCACTAGCCCGAGCCCTGTTCGCGCTTCCATGCGTCGTCGAGCACCAGCGTGAACGGCATCGCGCCCTCGAGATCGGCGATCTGCTTCGAGCTTGCCCGGGTCCCGCGCAGGTCCAGGGTGCGCAGCTGCTGCATCGCGGCGAGCGGCTCGATGTCGACGAGCGGGGTGTTGGCGAGCGACAGCGTGTCGAGGCGCTCGAGCTCCAGCAGCGGGCGAACGTCGCGCACGGCGGTGCTGTCGAGCGAGAGGATCTCGAGCCGGGGGAGATCGGCGAGCGAGCGGACGCTGTTGACCTTGGTGTGGTCGAGGCGCAGGACTCGGAGCTGCGCGTGGTGGCGCAGCGGCGAGAGCTCGCGGACGCTGGTGTCGGCGAGATCGATGATCTCGAGCTTGTCGAGCTTGGCCAGCGTGGAGATGTCGGCGACGTTGGTCTCGCTGGCGAGCAGCTGCGTCATGTCGACCGCGCGGGCGATCGGGCCGAGATCCTCGACGCCGGTCCCACGGATGTCGAGGGTCAAGAGCTTGTCAAAGCTGCGGATCGGGGCGAGGTCGACCACGTAGGTGTCCCACAAGATCAGGTGCTCGACCGCCTGCAGCTTGGCGATGTGCTGGAGGTCGACGATCTGCGTGCCGCCCAGGTTGAGGTTGCGCAGCCCGTCGACCTCCGCGAGCGCGGCGACGATCAGGTCTTGGCTGGCCCCGAGCGGGATCTTGGTGATCGAGGGGCCGCCCAATTGGTAGTGATCGAGATCGACGGCGGCGGCCACCAGCGGCGCGTCTGTCTTGGGCGGCGCGAGGCTGTCGACCCGGCTGTCGATCGAGAGCCTGCGATCGTCGGTCGCCGGGCCAGTCAGGGGGACGACCGTGATCAGCTGGGGCGGCGGCGTGGGTGTGGGCGTGGGCGTGGGCGGTGGTAGGGCGGGGTCGGGTGCCGGGGTTGCGGAGGCTGTCGCAGCCGGCTCGGCTCGTTGGACGGCCGGCTGCGGGGCGGCTGCGACCGGGGGAGCAGCCGCGCCAGCCACACACGCCGAGCAGGCCAAGGGGAGCAGCAGGGCAAGACGTGGGTGGGCTCGCATGTCCGTGGGTGGCCAACGCAGCCTCGCCTGCATCGGTGCATCAAATTGTAGCCCAACCGCCAAAGATATTATGGGTCGGATTCGGGCTAATCCTCGCGAAGATCCAGGACCATCGTCGCGCGGCGGGCTGGCTCCTCGTCGACGAGCACAGGTCGCGGCCCATCGAGCGCCCAGGTCTTCACGCTCGCGGGGTCCCCCGCGCGGTAGCCATGGTCGATCCGCAGCCAGGCTTGGTCCTCCGGGCCGGTCACGACGCTGGCGCAGGCCGAGGTGGGCAGCAGCGCGCAGGCCAGCAGCAGCTTGGCGTCGACGTCGGCGCGGCGACGGGCGAGCACGGCGAGCGGGCCCCGATCGGCGACGGTCATGGGACGCGGACTGATCGGGATCGCCGCCACGAGCGCCAGCACGGTGTCGATCAGCGCGTCCCCGCACAGCTGCGCGAGCGTGTCGCGGATCGGCTCGAGGTCGCCGCGGTCGGCCTCTAGCAGCTGCTCGTGGGCCTCGCTCGAGGCACGGTCCAGGCGCTCGGATCGCAGCATCAGTTGGCCGGCGAGGGCGATCGCCCGGCGGCGGGCGGCCGCGATCGCCGGGCGCTCGACCGCGACGTCGAAGTTGAGCTTGCCGCGGGCGTGGCCGGCGATCGGGACCGGCGACCACCAGCTGTGACGCGTCCAGACCAGGTCGTCGGTTCGGCCCGTGCGAGAGATCCACAGGCGCCCGAGATCACCGACCCCCTCACCGGGGGTGAACTCGACGCGCGGTCCACCGAGCTCGGGCTCGCCCGCTTCGTCGGCGTCGCTTGGCGGGGGGTCGAGCACCGCGTCGAGCCACGCCAGCGCCTCGCTGACCCGCCAGCGGCTGGGGTCCGAGCGAGGGGCGCGGTCATGGATGTGACGCAGGCGCGCGAACTCGGGCCCGACGCAGCGCTCGAGCACCAGGCGGGCGAGCTCGAGCAGCTCTCGGAGCCCGCGCTCACACACGTGGCGGGCGAAGCCGCTGCCGCCAGCGGTCCGATCGAACACGCACAGCGCCCGACGACCGTCGATGTCGACCAGATCGACGTCGACCAGATCCACGGCCGCCCGCAGGTAGCCGGGGATGATCATGCGCAGCGCAGCGGCGAGCGGGATCAGGGCGTCGTCAGATGGCGACGCAACCGGCGGGTCCTGGCGGACGGTGGTGTCGATCAGGCACGCGTCGGTGCCGTAGCGAACCTCGAGCGGCCGCTCGTAGATGCGTTGATCGACCAGCACCGGGCCGGGGGCGAACCGTCGCACGCCGTGGACGGACTCGATGATCTGCGCGTGGGTCAGCCAGACCGGAAGCGTGCGCCCGCCGAACTGCCGATCGGTCCACTGGGGCCGCTGTTGCGCGAGATCGACCTCGATCGTCACGCTGCGGTCGTTGGTGGTGCGCTCGCGGCCGCCGATCTGCTCCGCCCGGATCTCGACCGCCACCGCGACGCCCGGCGGCTTGGCCTGCCCGAGCTCCTCGAGGATCATGAAGCGCCCGCGCGGGTGCAAGAAGATCCGGCCGGGCGGATACACGGCCCGCGCGAGCGCGGCGTCGATCGTCAGCAGCACCTCCGAGGTGCCAGCGTCGACGACCTCGGTCCGCGAGCTGCGATCGCTGACGCAGCTCGCGTCGATCGGCTGGCCCAGCGCGCCCTCCTTGACGGCGCGCAGCAGCGTCTGCGGGACGATGTCGTCGGTCACCGGATCGAGGTGCAGGACCTCGCGCAAGCGCAGCGTGTCGCCGAGGCTGGCCACGGTCTCGTTGACGAAGCGGGCCCCGAAGCGGTCACGGAGGGCGCGCAGATCCTGCTCGCGGCCGATCGCTCGATCGAAGTGCCGTTGGCGGACCACCCGCGGTTCGGTGAGCGGCACGGCTCGCGGCAGGCTGGCGACCAGCTCGCGATGCAGCGCGTCCTCGGCCTCCTCGTGCAGGACCATCTCTTCGTCGCCGGGGGGCGCGAGGACCAGGACCACGGGGTTGCGCGGCGGGAACGCCTGGGGGTCGAGGGCCATGCCCGCGTGGGCCAGGCGGGCGGCCTCGCGACGCACGTCGGGGTAGGTGCCCTCCACGATCACGATCGCCGCCTCGCGCGGATCATCGCAGTGGTGCCGGCGGAGATCGCCAAGATCAAACGCCGCGCGTCGGACCCGGCGCTCGGCGTCGCCGGCCAAGCGCAGGTGCCAGGGCAGCTGCGCGCGGTCGCAGGCCTGCGCGAGCACGTTGAGCGGGATGTCGACGCCAAGCCCGTCGACCAGGTCGCGCCGCCGCAACAGCACGCGCGGGCGCGAGGGTGAACCGTCCTCGGCGAACAGGCGCATGGGCACCGCGAGCACGTGCTTGGCCCACGCGTCCATCCCGCTGGCGCCCGCGCCCGCGGTCGCCAGCAAGGCCGCGGGGTAGGGGGCCCGGTGCAGACGATCGAGCAGCGCCCACAGCCTTCGCACGCACAGCTGCAGGTGCATCTCGGCCACGCCCGTGAACCCGTCGACGTCGTCGGCGACGATCAGCCCGAGCCGGCCAAAGAACTCGTCGGTTCGGGGATCGCACAGGACCTCGGACTCGCAGGCCTCGAGGTCCGCGACCACGATCGCGGGCGTCCGCCCGGCGACCAGCGCGGCCGTGAGATCCTCGCCTGCCACACACACCAACACGTTCCAGCGGGCCGAAGAGCCAAGCAGCGCGCGCTCGAGGGTCTTGGCCCAGCGGGTGGATTGGTCGCGGTCGCGCACGATCACCAGCGAGGTCGCGCCGCGATCGAAGAACACGTGGAGGGCGGCCAGCACCGTCAGCGTGGTCCGGCCCGAGCCCTCCGCGGCGAGCACCAACGCGTGCGGCGTCGAGCCTTGGGCCTGGCTGACGACCGCGGTCGCGTGCTCTTCTTGCAGCGTGGGCACCTCACCGCGCTCGGGCGCCGCCTGCATGCGCCACAGCTCGCCAAGGTGATCGAGCAGCTCGGCTTGGTGGGTCCACGGGCGCTGCTCGCCGGTCAGGTCCTCGAAGATCTCGCGGACCAAGGGCGCGATCGCGGCAGGGAATTCCGCTTGGTGACCTGGCGCGTCTTCGCGGTGTTCGAGGGCCTCGAGCTCGACGCCCGGTCGCAGCTGCTCGAGGGCCTCGCGGAGCCGCGCGAGCGGGGCCATTCGTCGATCCTGCTGCTCGTCTTCCGCGTCTTCGTTAGGCGCCTCTGCGGGCTTGTCTGCGGCTGGCGGGCGGCCCGAGACCAGCAGGTGAAACGCCAGCGTCCACAGCAACAGCCCGCCCGTCACCCACGCACCCGGGGCCGGGAGCACGCCCGGGTTTTCAGCCAAGCGCATGCCCGCCAGCACATGTAGCGGGATCAGCAAGGTGACGATCGGGCCCAGCCAGCGCCGAAACCGACGGTCGGCCCGGCGCGTCGTCGATGCGCCGACCCACGCGAAGTACCAGGGCAGCCCGTTCGCGCGGCCTGGCCTGGGGGGACCGCCCGTGGGCTCGCTCCAGCGCAGGCCCGTCGCCCACACCCAGTCGAGCACGAAGCGCAGCACCGACCACACCAGCGCCCACACGACCACGTGCACGAGGATCGCCAGACCGGGGTGCTGCGCCAGCGGCAGCGCGCCCCAGGCCCAGGGCCGGCCGAGCAGCTTCCACTCGAACCACCCGATCTGTGCCCACGCGGACTCGCTGAACCACGCCGGCCGATGCAGCAGCGAGGCCAACAGCGGATCGACCGCCCGACCCAACGCGTAGATGCCCACGCACGCGAGCGAGGCCGCTGCGGCCGCGGGGCCAGGACTCGGGGCGTCGGGGGGCGCGGCGAAGCGTCGGCGGATCAAGCCTACGAGCAGCAGCAGCGCCGCGATCGCAACCAGCGGCATCACCACCCGGGCAGCCCCGGCGTCGAGGAACTCGGCGATCATCGGCGCGAGCTGCCGCTCCGCGTCGGCGAAGTTGTCGGGGATGCCGTCCGCGAGCGAGTCGTTGGGATCGAAGCCGAACTCCCCGAGTGACTCGATGGCGTCGGCCTCGAGGTCGGCGGCCGGGTCCGGCGGCGCCCAGCACAGCCACGCCCAAGCGAACACCATGAGCACGCTGCTCATCCCTTGGGCTCCCGATCGACGGCGGTGGTCGGTTGGGGGGGCGCCGCGAAAGCGACCCCACTCGGAGAGCTTGGAGAGGCCGGAGAGCTTGGAGAGCTTGGAGAGCCCGGAGAGCTTGGAGAGGCCGGAGAGCCCGAAGAGCCCGGAGAACCCGGAGAGCCCGAAGAGCCCGGAGAGCCCGGAGAGGCCGGAGAGCCCGGAGAGCCCGGAGAGCCCGGAGAGGCCGGAGAGGCCGGAGAGCCCGGAGAGCTTGGAGAGCTTGGAGAGCCCGGAGCAGCCAAGGACGCCGGGTCGTGCGGGCCAAGGTCCGACGCAGCGCTCGGGCTCGAGAGCGATCGCAGCGAAGCGACCGCCGAGGTGGCGATGCCCGAGGCCGTCAGCACGAAGTACGCTCGATCGTCCTCGATCCCCGGCCGCAGCGGCGTGTGCTCGGACGCGGCCTCGGCCCGCGCCTTGATCAAGGCCAGGGCCGCGCGCGGCACGATCGCGTGGCCGCTGTGCTGGAACGGGCGGCTGATCCCGCTGGCGTCGCGCTCTTCGTGGCCACTAAAATTCAGCGCGCCGCCGAGTGAACGTCGCTGGCGACGCACGAAGCTGGCGATCCGCTCGGCCGTGGCTTGGGCGCGCTCGGTGCCAGCGAAGGGGTCCCAGCCGGCGATCGGCGCGGCGTGGGGCTGGGCAGCCGCGCGCAGGCGGGCGAGGTCGGCGAAGGGCAGCTCCTCGCGCCAGCGATCCCCCCGGCCGTAGTAGGTTGCGAGTTGCCCGAGCACATCGTGGATCCGGCTCTCGCGGCCCTCCGACAGGAGCGAGTCGACGATCTCGGCCGCACCCTCCTCGCCGACGAAGGGCTCGACCAGGCTCTCGCCACCGCGGCCAAGCAGCCCTGAGATGTCGTCTCGTTCGCCCGCGCTCGACTCGGCGCCAAGCTTCACGCCGAGCTCGCGCAGGTTGTCGCGCAGCTCCGAGCGAGCCCGGCGTGCGGCCTTGTCGATCAGCAATAGGGTCTGCGCGTCGGCGTCGAGCGAGGCCTGCACCGCCAGCAGCGACTCGACCCGCGCGATCGCCCGCGACAGCTGCAGCCGGGTCCTGAAGTAGTCGAGCAGGGATCCGCGGCCCCCGGTGATCGTGTTCCCCAGCGCCTCCCACATGCGCTCGAGCGCGCGCAGCAGCGCCAAGTGAGCGGTGCTCAGCACCCAGCCCAGCCACGCGCCAAGTCCAAGCGCGCCGCCGAGCAACGCCGTGAACCACGCGTGTCGACGGAACAGGGGCTCGTACCAGTGATCGGGATCCATCCACAGCGCGTCGGCCAGCATGCGCAGGACCGGGGGCACGAACAACACCAGCCCCAGCAGGCAGAGCACGCCCCACAGCAGCATGCGGGGGGCGTCGGGCTTGCGCCTGGCGGCGTCCAACACGGCCGCGTGGGCGGTGCGGAGCTGCTCGAAGTCCGGCGGCGCGGCCGGGAGCGCACGATCGCGCTCGCGCACCGCGTCATCGAGCTGCTCGCCAAACGCTCGGCGCAGCTTGGCCACCAATTCTTCGGTGCGGCGCAGGCTCTGGGGCGAGGGCTCTTGCCACAGCTCGCGATCGATCCGCTTGCGCAGCCGCGCGAGCAGATCGTCACGCCAGCGCTCGATCGCGCTTCGATCCCGGGCGACGACGTCGTCGAAGCGCTTGCGCTGCAGCAGCCGCCAGGTCGCTTCGATCGCGCGCATGCGGCCCTCGAGCCAGCCGCTGGGGACCGCCGCGGGGGGCTCGGTGTCGAGCAGCGAGAGGTCGCCCGGGTCCGGGCCGTAACGATCGCGCAGCAGCTCCGGCCGGTCCCACCACCGCGGCGGGGGATCGGGATCCAGCTTGGGTGCGTAGCGCTCGAGCACCGCGCGGACGTCTTGCTCGGCGATCTCTGCCTGGTCGCCGCGGTCGAAGGAGCGCGCTTCGATCTGCTCGAGCGCGTCGGCGTCGCTCAGGCTCGACTCGATCCGCGGCGCGGCTTGGATCGCGTCGAGCAGCTCGAGCGCCACACGATCGCGCCCGTAGGCCCCAAGCTTGTGACGTGGGAACTCTGCGACCGCGCACACGAAGGTCGCCAACGGTTCGTTGGGTTGATCGCCGTGCAGCAAGCTGGCCGCGAGCTCCGAGCCGAGCTCGGACCCCACGTCCGCGTACAGCAGCAAGTTGGCGAAGTTGCGCACGCACTGGCCAAGCTCGGCCTCGGACAAGACCGAGAACTCGGCGACGTCCTCGATCAGATACAGCTGCGGGATCGCGCGCTGGCGCGGCGGCGTATTGGCGATCGCAGCGACCAAGGCGTGGGCGGTGGCGATCAACGCGGGGCCCTCGGGATCGCTGGGCGGGTGCGGCATCGCGAGCAGCGGCAGGATCACGCCGTTGCGCTGCTTGCCGACGCGGTAGCCCTCGAAGATCGGGCCGAGCTCGGCCAACAACCGGGCCTGCACGCGGCGGAGGATCGCCTGCAAGTGGGTGCGAACGTCGGGCTCGCCGAGGTTGGCGAACACCAGGATCGTCAGCCGGGTGTGGTGCTCGACCGCGCTGGCGTCCCGAGCGGCGACCATGCGCGCGTGGCCAAGCGCGTGGCGGACCCGCGCGAGGGTCAGCTCGGCGATCGCCTCTACGTTGGTCAGGCTGGGCTGGCCATCTGGCAGCGCGCCCGGCTGCGCCCGGCTGCGCGCGCGCACGACCCCGAGCTGGTGACCGGTCTGCAAGCCCGTACCCGCACCCGCAACCAATCCAGCATCGAGCCCGCGCTCGGCGAGCAGGCGCTCGGCGACGGCGGCCCCAAACTCACCGAGCCCGAGCAGCACCGCGGGGACCTCCAGGCTCCGCGACGCCCGACTGCGCGCGCTGCTGTCGTCGCCGTAGACCATGCCTACTGGGGGGGATGCGATGCTAGACCAGAGTGGGCGCTGGCGGCGAGCTGGCCCGCCGCCGACTCACTCAGTCGCCAACGACCCCTGACAAGATCGTGCGGGCCTCGTTGAGATCACGGTACTCGGTGCCGCGGACCTTGCCGTCGAGCTCGAGATCCTGCAGCCGGTTGCCCCAGTTGCGGGCGAGCTGCTTGAGCTCGGCCTTGACCGGCTCCTCGATCGCGGCGACGTCGGCCAGCAGCGGCTGGACCCAGCCGTCGAACACCGCGGGCATGTCCTTGCGCAGGGCGAACAGCGCGTCGGCGGCCCCGAGCATGCCTTCGCCGAGCGGCAGCGTTCGGTCGTCACGCACGCGAAGACTAAACGAGCGGGTGCCCGTGCCTGGCTCCTGCAGCTGCTCGACGACCCCGCGCGCGAGCCCCAGCGCGAGCGCGACGACCGAGACCCGGCGCTGGGCCTCGACCGCCTCGAGCTCGCGACGGCGATCCTCGGGATCGAGATCCGGGATCCGCTCCCAGTGGTGATCGATGTGCAGCGGCCAGGCCTGCTCGCGCTGGCCCTGGAACCGCCGGTACGCGGCCTTCATGTCGTCGTTGATGTGCGGGAAGCAGTACAGCGGCACCCCGAGGATCGACCGGTAGAACACGATCCGATGCGAGTCGGGCCACTCGAGCTCCTGCGACTCGCTGCCGGTCGCCTCGGAGTAGACCTCGTGGAAGATCCCGTTGCGCAGCGACTCGTGCAGGCCGACCAGCAGCATGTTGGGGTGCTTGATCGTGCCGCGCAGCTCTGGTTGGTAGCGCGACAAGGGCTGGGCCTTGTTGATCGCCAGATCGATCTTGCGGCGCGCGTAGGTGCGGACCTGCTCGATCTTCCACAGCTTGGCCGGGCTCAGCGGGCGGTCCTCGAGCAGCTCGACCGGGTTGGTGCGGGGGGCGTCGGTCTGGCGCCCGTAGTAGGCGGCCTCGAGCGCCAGCGCGTCGTCGATCCGCAGGCCCAGCCGGCGGGCGGGATCATCGGACTTGGGATCGCCGACGATCTCGGGCTCGAGCCGCTGCTTGGCCATCTCGATCAAGCGGGTGACGATCTCGCCGACGATGCGCCCGGCGTCGGGCCGCACGGTCTCGCCGCGCTCGTCAAAGCGCGGACGCAGGGCCTCGCGCAGGGCCACGAGCACCGCGTCTTGGTTTTGCAGCTCGGGGCGGCTCTCGATCTGATCCGTGTAGTACCAGCTCCAAAACCGCAGGCGCGCCGAGGGGTGCTGCAGCAGCTCGACGTCGAGGGCGTACTCGTTGGCCTCGCTGCGCAGACCCTCGACGCCGCCGTCAAACTCGTAGCGGCGCGCGTCTTCTTCGATCGACTGGGCGAGCCGACCCGCGGACGACTCGATGTCGCGGAAGGTCCGGCGCAGGTGCTCGGCGGCGCGGCCGAGCGCACCCAAGAACTCGAGCGCGGCGTCCTTGACCATCCACGCTCGGATCTTGTCGACGTAGTCGTTGAACAGCGAGACCGCCCGATCGCGCGCGGCCTCGAAGTCTTTGTCCTTGCGGGTGATGAGCTTGTCCCACCCGCCGTAGGTGCGCTTGAGCTCGGCCGCCTGGGTGTTCATCTCGCCGCGGAATCGGCCGTCCGAGCTCAGCTCGCACTCCGCCGTGAGCCGCTGGACTTGGGCGCGCAGCTCGTCGATCGCTGACGGCGCCAGCGGTCCGTCGCTGGCGTCGCGGAAGTCGAGCAGCACGTAGCGCTGCTCGTAGAGGTTGAGCTCGGGCGCCTCGTCGGGCCCCGCCGCGGCCAAGAACCTGGTCCACCAGTCGCCGGTGGCGACCCGGTCGAGCTCGAGCTGGACCAGCTTGTCGATCTTCTCGCGGCCCTCGGCGACCTGCCGTTGGAGCGCGTTGAGGCTGGCCGCCGGGGTCCATGATCCGTCGAGGATCCGGTCCGCCGAGATCTCGCGTACACCCGCGGTCTGATCGCGCAGCTCGGTCTGCAGCTTGTCGATCGCGGCGGTGAACTTGCTGCGCGCGAGCTCGGGGAGCTTGGCCATGCGCTCCCAGATCCCGCCCTCGATGCCCTGCTGGGTCGCGAGCAGACGGATCTTGTTGCCAAAATTCTCGTCGATCCGGCGGGCCTTGGCGTCGTCGGAAAGCTGCGCGAGCTCGCTGGGATGCAGGGCAAACCGCTTGAACTGCTCGCGCTGGCTGGGGGAGATCAGCGCGGGGTCATCCAGCAGCACGTAGCGGCGCACAGCCGTGGCGGCGTAGCGACGCGCGCAGTACTCGAGCAGATCCTGGCGGGGCAGGATCATCACCGAAGAGCCCAGGGTGCCGAAGAACGCCGAGTAGCCCTCTTTGCGATCCCACAGCGCGTCGGGAAACAGCCGGCGGTTCTCTTTGGTGTAGTTGTCGTAGTCGGCCTGCTGATCGCCAATGATCGGCGAGAAGATCTGCACGTAGGTGGCGTCGGCCAGCGCCGCGCCGACGTCGTCGAGGCTGAAGGTCTGGGGCCGATCGACGATGTAGACCAGGTCGTAGGGCCGACGCGAGACCGAGACCTTGTGCTTGTTGCGGGGGTCGTAGTGGAACGCCATCTCGTCCACGGGGTGCTGGGTGTCGAGCTTCATCAGGTGCTCGACCTCTTTCAGCGCCGCGTAGCTGTTGGCGTAGATGCCGTCGCGGTTCATGCCGATCACGCTCTCGAACGCCTCGGGCAAGATCGCAAAGCCGATTAGCCGGGCGCTGCGATCGTCGAGGATGTCGCGCATCATGTACGCGAACGGCAAGAACCCCCCGGACCCGGTCCCGCCGGCGACAGAGAAGTACACGAACACCTGGATGGAGGCGCTCTGATGGCGCATGCCGTCGAGGTGGCTGCGCAGATCGTTGGTGACCGACTGCAGCTTCGCAATGAGGTCGGCCGACTCGATCGCCCGGAACATGCTCAGGCGGCTCTCGATGCGGATCTGCCCCGCTCCGGCGCCGCTCTCTTCGCGGAACTGGTACCAGTCGTGGATCCACTGGGTGAAGTAGGGATCCGCGTCGGCGAACGACTCGCCGCGGCGCAGCTTCGAGTACGCGACCTTGTCGAAGTCGCTGATCAACACGGTCTCGTCGACCTTGCCGTACTCTTGGGTGCCCTTGCGCAGCCGGGCGAGGTCGGCGTCGTTGGTGTCGATCGCAACGAAGCGGACCAAGTTGCGATACTGCAGCTCGAAGTCGTCTGCAGCGCGCAGGCGCTTGGCGATGCGGCCGACGGCGCGGCCGCCCGAACCGCCGAGTCCGACGAATAGAGTCGGGGTGACCTCTCCTGGCATGATCCTGATCGGCATCGCTGTCTCCTGATGAACCCTGATGAAACCCTGATGAAACCTGGTGGAACTGAATCTCGTGACTGGGGACCGGCCGACGCTTCGCTGCGTCAGCGCCGGAACATGAGGTAAGTGTCGTCGCGGCGCAGCACGATGCTGCTGCCGATCGGCTGCTCGCCGACCGGCAGCGGCTGCCAGCCCGACGACTCCTTGAAGGTCTCGATGCCCTCGGCCTCGACGACCAAGCTGGCGTTGTCGTTGCCGCGGGCCTCGATGCGGGCGTTCGCGGGGAGCTCGCGCAGGCTGGGGAGCGCCGCCTTGGGTCCGCCGAGGTGGACCGTGGCCGGCGTGTAAAAGCCCCGCTTGGTGGGCTCGAGCGCGGCGATCAGCCGCCAGTCTTCGTCGCCCTCGGTCAGCTTGGCGAGGCTCTCGTGGGACTCGGCGCGGGCGAGCACCGCTGTCTGCGCAAATTTGGCTGGCGAGGTGAACCCGCGGATCAGCCAGATCAGCAGGCCGATCCCGAGCGCGACCAAGGTCCACTTCAGGATCGTCTTGCCGGGGCACACCCAAAAGCTGGGGGCGAGCACGCTGACGGTCACGGGGATGTCGAGCTGCGGCCCGCCGGCGGTGTCGCGGACGTGGAGCGTGAACGGGTAGTCCCCGGCTGAACAGCAGTCGGTCGCGGTGAGCGAGACGCCGACCTCGGCGACGCCGCCTGGCTCGCTGGTCAGCCGCAGCGTCGTCTGGGCGAGGGTGACCGCGAGATCCTTGGCCACGTCGTCCGCTAGCGGGCCGTTGGGCTCGAGCGAGAGCTCGACGTTCGCGTTGACGGGGGAGGGGAAGCGCAGCGTGGTCTCGCCCGCTTGGCCGCCGGTGACCTGCGCGGTCTGGGGCTCGATGATCGCGTGTCGCAGCAGCGCCCGGATCGGCACCCGTCGCGCGCCGATCTTGGAGGCGGGGTCGGTCGGCGTGATCGACAGATCCAGCGCGACCGGGAGCTCGCCCAGCTTGTCCGAGATCATGGGGCACGAGCTGCTGGCCTGAATCTCGACCTGCAGGGTGAAGGGGTCTTGCAGCGCGACGACTGCTGGGGTTGGGACGCAGCGCAGGCACGCGAGCTCGCCCGCCAACAAATTGGTCTGGCCCGCGTCGCCGGCGATCTCGCAGCGGACGTTGGCCTCGGCGCCGTCGGGGAAGCTGCCCGAGAGCTCGAGGGTGATCACCTGCGGCAGCGCCTGCGGGAGCACGCCGAGCTCGATCCCCTCGATGGGCGTGTCGGGCTCGGCCGCGCGGGCGACCGCGGTGATCCCAAACGCGACCGCCTGGATCCCGCGCTGGGCCATGAGCGGGGTCGCCAGCGCGCCGCCCCGGGCCCGAAACCATCGCTCGCTGCGGCCTTCGGGCATGATCCCGAGCTGGGCGTTGAAGCTGCCGTCCTGGTCGGGCTGCATCGCCGATGGGGTTGTGCAGGCGGCGTCCTGGCACAGCTCGAGCTCGAAGCCGAACGAGTGGTTGGGGTGGATCGTCTCGCCGCGATCGCCGACCAGCCGGGCCCACGCGCACGCCGGCTGCCCCGAACGCACGGCTCGCTCGCGCGTCCACGGCAGCGGGGGTGGCTGATCCCCGCATGGCCCGACCACGGCTTCGATCTGCAGTGCGCCGTAGCTGGGGATGATCAGCAGCTCGACCCCCGCGTCGGGCGAGCGGACCGCGAACGGCAGCTCGTGGGCGGCGCTCTTGGCCACGCGCAGGCTCCAGCCAAACTCCGCGTGCTTGAAGGTGGGGCCGCCAGCCAGCGGATCTTCGCGCGAGTCCATGCTCGCGTCGGTGAACGCGAGGCTGATCGGCGCGCGGCCTTCGGTGCTGACCGCCAACACCCGGACCTCGTGGGCGCCCGCGAAGCTGCGCGCGAGGCCGACCCGCCCGCCATCGTCGAAGCGAAGCCCGCGCGAGAACGAAAGGACCTCTGCGAACGCGCGCAGCAGCGTGCGCGCGTCGAACGAGATGTTGGGGTCGGTCGTCCAGCCGGTCGCGGCCGCGTACGCCACCAAGGCGGGATCGATCCGCTCGCCGCGTTGCTTCTTGCTGAGCAGCGCGAACCGAAACTGGCCAGCCGTGTGGCTGCGCAGCCGGCCCAGCCAGGTCTGCGCGGGGTCGATTGGGCCCGTGCAGGCGCCGTCGGTCAGCATCAGCAGCGTCTGCGGGGCGCCGGCCGCCGCCACGCTCTCGAGGATCGTTGCTGCGCGATCGAGCGCCTGCTTGCACGGCGTCGCGCCCTGGTGCTGGGCCATGCGCTCGAGCGCGGCGCTAGCGAGGGCGCGTTGCCCCTCGCCGCCGTCGCGCTCGGCGAGCAATTCTCGTGGTGACACGAAGCGGGCGCTCGTGGTCTCACCGTTGGCGAGCTCGTTGAGCCCGACGATCATGATCTGATCGGCGTCGCTGAGGGTGGCCGTGAGCGCGAGCGAAGCCAGCATGACCAGACGATCGGGGTCGCTCCCGTCCATGCTGCCCGAGTCGTCGATCACGACCAGGTACTGACCCCACGTCTGCGCTCGGGCGGCGCCCGGCCACGCGAGCACGAGCAGGGCGAACAACACTGGAAGCGCCCGGAGCGTGACTACAGCTCGGACGAAGGCTTCTCGCCCGCTCGCGGACGCCCGCTTGGATAGGTTCACCCGAGGCAGCGAAGTGGGACGACGGGCGCTGGCGGCTGGGGAGCTCACGGTGGGCGAGTTGCGACGCGCAACTGGCGATAGGTTCGGACTATTTGGCGGGGGGCGCAAGCGTTTAGAATCACCGCTGGATCTCGAGTGGTGGTCGTCTGCGAGCGAAAATTGATCCCAGTTGGCTGCTCACGATGAAACCGTCCACGAGCGGGCGAGGAGCCCTCGCCCGACCTGAAAACAGGTGGCTCGGATCTGGGCCACCTGGCTCGAAATCCGGCCTCGCCACGAATCGAGATCGGCCGTACGAGCCCGCTGACGCGCACTTTGGTCGACACACTTCGCGGCCGGCTACGGGTGGCTAGATCCCGCCCTGCTAGCGTGCGCGGCCATGACAACCCGACCTCACGACGCCCTGTTCAAAGCCGCGTTCGAGACCCCGCAGCACGCCGCGGGCTTGCTGCGGGGTATTCTGCCCGCGGCCCTGTCCCAGGCGATCGCGTGGGACACCCTCGCGCCGCAACCAGCCGACTTCATCGACCCGGACCTGGCCGATTCTCACAGCGATCTGCTGTTTTGGGTGGAGCTCGAGGGCACGCCGACCCTCGTGTACGTGTTGCTCGAGCACCAGAGCACCAACCACCCGGCGATGCCGCTGCGGATGATGAACTACCTTGGGCGGATCTGTGATCGCTACTTCAGGGTCAGTGGCTTGCCGCTGCCCTTGGTCGTGCCGGTCGTTGTGAGCCACGCGCCCGGTGGGTGGACGGCGGCGGTGTCGTTCGGGGAGCTGTTCGAGCCGCACCCCGCATCGGTGCCGGGTATCGCCCCACTGATGCCCAGCTTTTCACTGCTGATCACGGATCTCGCGGACTTCAGCGACGAGGAGCTGCACCGGTGGGCGCTTGCTGCGTTTCCGAAGCTAGCCTTGTGGCTGCTGCGGGACGCCCGGGACGGCGAGCAGCTGCTAAAGAGTTTCGTCCAGTGGGCCGGCGTTCTCGACGCGGTGGCGTCGGCGCCCGACGGGCGGGACGCCGCCAACCAGTGCCTGCGATACATCCTGAAGGTCTGTGGCAAGGTGAAATTCAAGCAGTTTCGTGCCAAGATCCGCGAGCAGATCCCCAAAGTCGAGGACATCGCCGTGACGATTGCAGAAGAGCTACACGAAGAGGGCCTGAAGAAGGGCATCCAACAGGGTCGGCAAGAAGGTCGCGTCGGATTGCTCGGCAGGCAGCTGGCGCTGAAGTTCGGTGGGCTGCCGACCGCGTACGCCGCCCGGATCGCCGCCGCCACTGAAGAAGAACTCGATCGCTACGCAGAACGGATCCTCTGCGCCGTTACGATCGAAGCCGTGTTCGCCACCTGATGAACGGCCGTAGCGAGGGGGGGGACACCGGCTACTGACAGGTCGCGCAGAACCCCCCGTTGTTGGTGCCCCACTCGAGCGCCCCGCCGCTCAACGCCAGGGTGTCGAGTCGCGGCAGGTCGTCGACGAATTCCATCTCCGTCAACCGACGCGAGCTCAGCATCACGTGCGCCGGTGCGTACAACACCGAGACCACGCGCAGCTCGGCGAGCCGCGCCGCGACGCGCTGCTTGGCGAGGTCGCGGGCGGGTCGATCTGGCGCGGCGCGGTACTCGTCGAGCGCGGCGTCGAGCTGTTCGTCGGCGACGCGAGCGAGGTTGAGGGCCCCGCGCGAGTGAAACATGTGAAAGAGATCCTCGTCGCTGTGGCCGCTGAAGTGCAGCATGGCCACGCGGAAGTCGCCGCGGTCCAAGATCGACAGCAGATACCGCCACGAGGTCGACGCGTCGGGCGAGCTGACCCCGACCAGCTGCCAAGCCCGGCGGATCGCGGTGCCGATCGAGCTCGCGCGTCCCTCGTGTCCATCCCAGGCCAGCAGCACCCGCAGGGGACCGCCGCTGCCCCGTCGCATGCCCTTGGCGTTGGCCCGGTACCCGAGCGCGTCGAGGGCCGCGGCGGCGCGCTCGGATCCGCGTCGATCCGCGTCGAGGGTAGGCATCGTCAACAAGGTGGCGGGCGGCGGCTGGCCGGCCCGGATCCCAGCGAGCAGCTCGAGGTCGATCGGCGTCGGGTCGTGAAGATCGACTGGCGCCTGCGCGGGCAGACCCGGCGCGCGATAGATCTGCCGGGCGATCGCGGCGTGGGGCAGGGCGTCGTGCAGGGCCGCCCGCACGCTTGGGTTCGCCGACAGGCCCTTGCCCAAGTTCCACAGCAACACGTCGTAGCTGGCCGGGCTGACCAGCCACGCGTACAGACGCGCCGACATGCCGGGCTTGCCGAGCTCGACGGGCACATGGTGGGGGGCGAGCTCCGCGAGCAGGTGGATCTCGCCTCGGCGCAGGGCAGTCAGCGCGGCGGCGCCGTCGTTGATCGCCCGAAACACGAGCTTGCGCGTGGGTGCCTGCCGCTGCGGCGCGCGGTAGTCGTCGAAGCGCTCGAGCACGATGCGATCGGTCTCGAGCGTGGTCAGGCGCATGGGGCCGGTGCCGATCGGCGCTTGGGTGAACCGAGACGCGCGACCGCTGTGAGCCGCGACGGGCACGATCTTGATCGTGCTGATCGCCTCGAGCGCGAGCGCCTCTGGCTTGCGAAACCGAAGCTTGACCCACCGCCCGCGGTCGCGCCCCTCAGCTGGACCATCGACGATCTCGACCCGCTCGTAGTTGACCAGGCCGTGGCGCTCGAGCGCCCCGCTGCGCTGCTCGAACAACCAATAGCGCAGCGAGTACACGACGTCCTCCATGCCCAGCTCGCTGCCGTCGTGGAACCGGATCCCCCTGGGGATGTGGCAGCTGATCGTCAGCACGGCGTGGTCGCGGTCGGCCTCGCAGCGATCGGCGATCGCCGGTTCGACCCACGGGTAGCGATCGTGGGTGCGGCGGACCAGGCCCTCGAAGATCAGATCGTCGGCGATGCGTTCGGCCCACGGCTCCATGTCGTCGAGCGGGTCGAATTTGCGGGGCAGCTGCGGGAGCGCGATGACGATCGGCTCGAGCGCGGCGATGTCCGTGGCGCTCAGCGCCTGCGCGCGAGAGCTCGGTCCGCGCGCGCTCGCCTCGCTCGCCGCGCCCTGCTCCGCGCCAACCCAGGCCAGTCCGCCAACGCTGCCAGCGAGGAGCAGCGCGCCGAACGTGGCGCTCGCCACCGCTCGCGCTCGTTCCCGGCGACGCCGCGCTCGCTCGCGTTGCCGAGCTGGCATCCCGAGTTGTTCGGCGATGCGAGGGCGCGAGTCAATACGCCTGTTCCACGCCGGCCACGATGTTGTCGACGCGCGTGTAGTCGTAGTCCGAGCTGCGCTCGAACAGCCGCATGGACAGCAGCGCCTTGGCCCGCACCTGCGGCCGGGTCAGCGCCTGAAGATCAGCCGCCAGCCGGCGCCGCCGCGGCTCGCTCATCCCCAGCTCCGATCCCCAGCGCGCGTAGCAGTCTGCCAGGCAGCGGCGGAGCTTGGCCCAACACGCGAGCTCGTCGACGCCAAGCCGGCCCGCGGTCGCAAACAGCCAGGTCAGGTGGGCGTGAAACAAGGTGTGCTCGAGCTTGCCGCGGACCTCGTCGAGATCAGTCGTGAGGATGAACGACCGGGCCGCGAAGCTTGGGGCCGCGAGCGCCTTCAGCTCGTCCAAGCGCGGGGTGTGGATCCGAACGCCGCCCAGGTCACGCACCCAGATCCCCACGAGTCGCCCGTCCTTCACGTGGGCCAGGGTGTTCTGTGCGTGGAGCTCGAGCGCGATCCCATAGAGCGAGAACAGCCGAAGCGCGGGCGGGACCAGCTTGCTGATCCACGCGTCGACCAGCGCCGTGACCCGCTCGACGCGACCGCCGGGGTAGCCTGCGCACGCCCGCTCGAGCACCAGCTCTTCGGTTCCGGGCCACCGCTCGCCGATCGCTGCGCACACCCACCCGTGTTCACTTGGGTCCAGCGGCGGGAGCACGCGGAGGATCGCGCCGAGCTCGCCCGCCTTGGGGCCAACGCGATCGGGCTCGAGCCCAGCAGCCGCGGGCTCTGGCAACAGCCGCAGCGCCGCCGTCTGCGGATCACGTCGCTGGATGTCGGCGATCAAGCGCGACAGCTGCGGCCCGTTGTGAACGCTCATCGGCGAGACCTGGCGTCGCGTCGAGGTTGTGTGCACCGGGCAGGCCAGCTTGAGCTGACGGGTCGGCGCGAGCGCGACCGTGCGCAGGCTCAGCAACGATCGACACGGCACCGGGGGCCGCACGACCGCACGGATCGCGCCGCGCTCGAACAGCGGCCCAAACAGTTGGCGCAGGTTGGGTGGGGACGCAGGGTGGATCGGGACCCGCACGAACCCTCGCGGCGCGGCTCCAAACCAGCGGGTGGCTTCGTCGACCCAGTCGCCCGCGACCCGCACGAGCTCGGCGTCGATGTCGACGCAGCCCACCCACGTGCTGGCCAATTGCTCGGGGGCGTGACGAACCACCGCCGCGCGACTCAGGCCCAGGCGCGTGCGCGTCATGGGATGCCACGGGTGGCCGTCGGTCACGAAGTGCTCCGGGTCTTCGAAGCGGGGATCGGCCGGATACCGCTCGGGATGCTGGACCCGCGCGCGGGCGACCTGCTGTCTGAGTTCGTCCGCGATCCGGGCCTGGGCCAGGTTGACGACCGAATCGAGCAGCTCCCTGCCCACGCGGGCGCGGGCCGCCGGGTCCAGACCTGCTCGCGCACCGAGCTGCTCGATCAAGTCGAGCGGATCGTCGACGCGAGGATCGAGCTCGCCGGAGAGCTCGGCCCAGTGCAGCCCAAACGGACCTCGGCGTCGGAGCGGGAGCAGCAGCGGTCCACGATCGAGCTCGACGTGAAGCGCGTCGGCGCGGTCGTTGCCGTCGAGCAATTGTTCGCGAACACCCGCAAACAAGACGCGGGCGGCGATCTCTCGCACGGCGCCACGCCACGCGCGGTCGAGCCGTTCAGCTGGCCAGGCCGATCGGTCGGCGATCTCGCGCAGCGGCCCGTCGCCGAGCAGCAGCATCCAGCGCTGCCAGCCAACCGCCTCCCGGGCCAGAGCCCTCGCGGTGGGAGTGTCGAGATCGAGACGGGGCTGGGGCAACACTGCGAAGGTACAGACCTCGAATGGTGCACACAATTGGAGTCGGCCTGCGTGTATGGCGCCGGGCGATGGCCTCACCTGCGAAACTCCAAGTGGACGACGCGCCCGAACCAGCCTACGTTGACCCGTATGGATGGTGCGCGCGAGGTCGCTTGGGCGGTGGCGCGCACGGGATGCATGCGGGCCCAGATCGCCCACGAATTCAAGTCTCTCGTCGGTGAGGTCGCGGGCGCCTGGGGGCGCTCGTTTCCGCGTCGCCTGGGCTATCAGATCCGAACCGAGACCTGCAGCGAGGCCATGGTTCGCCTGTACGTTCGGCGCGGCGACTTCGAGGGGTGCGTCGAGCTGTGTTGTGATTGGGACGAAGAGTCGCGCAATGATCGGCGCGGGACCGTGCTGATCCGCGCGGTTGCCAGCGCCCGCTCCAACCGTCTGGCGGTCGCCGAGGCCTCGGGCGAGCGAGCCGTTCGGCGTTCGCGTCGGATCGCAGCTGGGATCAGCGCGGCGGTCGGTGCGGGGTTTTGTTGGCTCGCCGCTGGGGTCCATATGCCCGTGGTCGGGGGCTTGATGCTCACGGCGCTCACCGTCTGCCTGCTGGTGGGTGGCGACAACCTGGGGATGCGGGTGGGGGAGGGCATGGCCGCGCATCGCCGCCTCAGCGCCGAGCGGGCGGTCCAGGACGACCTGGGCGTCCAGGCCGACATCCGCCGCTGGAACAGCCTCAATCGCCAGCTGCGAGCGCATCGGCGGGCGCTGGCGCGGGGCTCGAGCGGCGCGCCGTTTCGGCGGGCGGCGCTGGGCGCCTGACAACCGGATCGCGGAGATGACGCCGTGCCCGCGGGCCCGCACGCCCGCACGAAGCCTTCACGCGGCCGGGGACATCGACGTCGATGCACCTGCAATGGCCAAGCTTCGTGGGTTTTTTCTCGCATGGCCGCGCGCTTGCTAGCCTGATCCCACGCTGGTGCCGACTGCCGCTTGGGCATGGCACCGCAACGTGGGCTCGCCCGCCAAGGTACTGCATGCCGGTTCAGCAACGACGACCTTCTCTCTCACGCGCTCGCGCTGCGTTGATCGGCGTCGCGCTGCCGCTGCTCGCCGTTGGCTGTGCCAACTCCAAGCCCCAGACCGCGACCCCCGAAGTTGCCCAGAGCGAGGCCGGCGTCGATCTTCTACGGCGCGAGAACGCGGCCCTGCGCAACCGCGTCCAAGGGCTCGAAGAGCGGGTGCGCCTGCTCGAGAACGGCGGCGGCAAGAATTGGGGGAGCACCAGCCTGGGCTCGACCGGCTACGACAGCTACGGGGCCGCGCCAGGTCCCGACGACAGCGCGTGGGGGGAGCCAGAGTACGACGGCCCTCGCGAGCTGCCGGTCGTCAAGCTCACGCCCAACGAGCGCCGATCCGCGCAGGCCACCCACGCGACCCAGCCAACCAGCAAGCCGGCGGGCCACCCTGGGCGCGCCAGCAACTCGATCAGCTTGTCGCCGCTGCCCAACAGCGGCGCGCCCGAACAGCACGGCAGCAGCTACGTCGTCGATGCCCGCGGAGGCGACGACGACGGGGATGACTACATGGGCGCGCCGTCCGACGACGGCACCGGCGAGCCAGCCAGCTATCGCTTGGTCGGCAGCAAGCTGGTTCAGGCCACCCAGCGCAAGGCTTCGGTCAGCTCGGGCCCGAGCGATCGCGACTCGGGCGTGGCCAAGGACTACAAGTCCGCGATGGCCATCTACAAGGACGGGCGCTACGCCGACGCCGAGCAGGCCTTCGCCGCGATCGTTAGCGCCCATCCCAACCACGACTACGCTGACAACGCGCTCTACTGGCAAGGTGAGGCCGCCTACGATCAGGCCCACTACGCCGACGCGCTCGCGGCTTTCACCACGGTCGTCGAGCGCTACGGCGGCGGCAACAAGGCCCCAGACGCGCTGCTCAAGATCGGGCTCTGCTACGGCCGCCTCGGCGACGCCGCCAACGCCCGCGATGTCCTCACCCAGCTCGTCGCCGCATACCCACGCGCGGAGGCCAGCAAGATCGCCAAGCGCAAGCTCGCCGACCTCGGCGACTGAAGTTCGGAGCCCCATGCGCCTCTCGACAAGCTCGACTCTCCCCGGTTTGGTCCTGCTGTTCGCCGCTGCCCAGCTCCCGCTGGTTGGCCCTGCGTTTGCTGGTCCGCCAGCAGCAGACAACCCCGCAGCCACCCGCGGCACTGTCAGCGTCGGCATTGGCGGGTTCTCGCCGCCGCCCCAAGGTGAGTACGACGCCTCGACCACCGCCGATCCAGGCTTGCTCGATCGGACCCGCAGCCAGACCCCCGATCAAACCTACGGCGCGACCGGGGCCGGCGAGCGGGTCGGCTACGACATCATCGACGCGGGGTTGTACGCCAACGACGACTGGAGCGAAGGCACGCCCGACTACCACGTCGTCGAAGAGGGCGACACGCTGTCAGAGATCTGCGCGTACTACTACGGCGACATGTACCTGTGGCCGAAGATCTGGTCGTACAACCCGCACATCACCAACGCCCACTGGATCTTCCCCGGTGATCGCATTCGGCTGACGGATCCCTACGAGTCGGCGACCGGCGACGAGGGCGGGCTGGGCTACGCGCAGTCCTACGATCCAAGCAAGAGCGGCAGCCAGAGCTACCTGCTCGAGCGCTACGCGTTCATCGACGAAGAAGAGATCGACAAGTCCATGGAGATCCTCGGCGGCGCGGAGCCGGGCATCATGATGGGCACGCTCGACACCGCCTATATCAGCTACAAGCCCGAGAACCCGCCGATCCCCGGCGAGCGCTTGAGCGTGTACCGGAAGAAGACCCCGGTCTACGACATCAAGGTCAAGGGCAAGAAGCAAAAGCTCAAGCAGGGCAAGCGGATCGGCTGGCTCGTCGAGGTCGTTGGCGAGGTCTACGTCCAGAGCGTCGCCGAGAAGTCGGCCGAGACCGAGATCGTCGACTCGGTCCGCCCCGTCGAGCGGGGCCAGCGAGTGGGCGAGCTCAAGACCCGGTTCGCGCGGGTGTCTCCCAGCGCCAACGAGGTCACGATCAACGGGCTCGTGGTCGAGACCATCCGCGAGCACACGATCAGCGGCGAGACGCAGTTCGTGATCATCAACATCGGGGCAGCCGACGGCGTACGTCGCGGCAACACCCTCGAGGTCGTTCAAAAGGGCGACGCGTACACGCCCGACCATCGCCTGCACCAGCCCTATGAGAAGGGCCACCCGCGGCGGATCTTCGCGAGCTTGCTGGTGCTCCAGATCGAGGGCGACAGCGCGCTGACGGTGGTCACGGAGTCCGTGCGCGAGATCGTGGCCGGCGATCACGTCGAGCTGGTCGCCGCTGGCGAGACCCCGCCCGACTTCGATCCCTACGATTCCGCGGCTCGCGATGAGCGGCGCAGCAAGAACGCTGCGGCCAAGGGCTCGGCGAGCAGCGGCAACGGCGGGGCCGAGGCATCCGGCGAGCTGCGCCTTGGGCAGTAGGGAAGGGCAGTAGGGAAAGGGCACTCGTCCGGCCCCAATCGGGCGAACTCAGAGCCGCTCGCAGGCCGCCCCGTCGAAGTGGTACTCGGCCCACTCGATGAGGGGGCCCGAGCTTGGGCGCACCGTGGACTCGAAGTCTGGGCCATCGATGCGCACGACCTCTGTGCCAGCTTGACCGTCGACCGTGGCGCTGAGGATTCCGCGGCCGAGATCCACGCTCAAACCGCGCAGCTGGCCGCGCTTGCGTCGGACAACCTCGGCGACCAGGTCGGACGCGAACGCGACCATCGGCATCACCGCGCGGCCCTCGAGGTCACGCCCGTGACCATCTGAGAACCGCAGGCGCAGGTGGCCGCGCCGCAGGTGAAACTTGAAGGAGTCGAGCGCCACGCAATGACCCTTACCTTTCAAACCGGCGATGACAAGCGCGATTCTGTGGTTGTTTTACACTACGTTCACTGTCAGCGGATTTTTGGCTGACCTGACGGAAACACGCGTGTAGCGGTCCGTTCAGGCAATGTGCACGCTATCGGTGGATGTATGCAGACTGATCGGTTTCGCGTCTATATTGGTCTTCTGGACAGGGTGTATCGATTGGATGCCCAAGGGTGGGCGCGGGGGCGCAGCGTGCAACCACGGTGGAGAACAAGCACATCGGGGTGTCCCAAAGGACATTATACCGTATCAGTGTATTGATTACAGTGCTCGCTGCCCACAGTCTCCGCATGCGTCGGCATGCGTCCGCAAGCGGGCGAGAGGCCCTTGGCCGAGCCGAAGACAACCATCCGTGCGCGTCATCGACGTCAATCACGACGGTACGCGTCGCCTTGGGTCGGCTCGGGATCGGCGAGCTGTTCGAGCGCCGCGCGGGCCTCGGCGACGGCCTCGCGGACGGCCGGACGCGGGTGCCTAGCGAGGCGATTGAGCAGGCCGAGGCCGCGCTCCGGATCGATGCGGGCGAGCGCGTACGCGGCTCGCACGCGCGTGAAGACCGGGACCATGAAGCCGGTCGAGTAGCGCCGCACGGCCGTGATTGCTTCGGCTGGTGCGTCGCCGCCGAGCACCGCGATCGCCTCGAGCGCGCGGTCACGGGTCTCGCGGCGGCGCAGGCCCTCGATCAAGCGGGGGGCACCTTCGGGTCGCCGGGCGGCGGTCAGGGCCATCGCCGCCTCCCAGCCGATCTGCCCCTTGCCCTCGTCGGTGCCAAGCACGGAAGCGAGCACGTCACAGGCGGCGGCGCTGGGTGGATCGAGCAGCGAGATCGCGGCGATCAAGTTGGCGCGGACCTGCTCGTGGGTCTCGCGTGAGAGGGCCTCGATCAGATCGGGCTCGACGGCTTCAGCTCCCACCTCGACCAGCGCGGGGGCGGCCTGAAACCGAACGTCGGCGCGGGCGTCGGTGAGCAACTCGCGGAGCTCGGCCAGCACGCGTGCGTGCAGCTCGACGGCGCGGGGGCGCCCGGCTGACGCGTTGGCGCTGACCGGCCCGTCCATGCAGGCGCGCGCCGCCGCGCCGAGCAACGACAGCGAGATGACCCCGCACTCGCGCGCAAACATGGCGGCGTCGTCGTCTTGGTCCAGCGCCAGGGCTTCGCGCGCCCGGGCGTGGGCGACAGGTGCGG
>NZ_JMCC02000122.1 GCF_000737335.2 Enhygromyxa salina
TGCCTGAGTGAAACTTGACTCAAAAACCCAGGAAAATCGCCCCCAAGGGCTCTAGTTCTTGAACGCGCGGGCTTCGTCGAGCGTGGCGCTGACGATCACAAACCGCTCATCGAGCTCGGCCTGCAGCGACGCGCGGGCCTGCTTGTACTTCTCGCCCTCGAGCTGCCGGACCAGATCCGCGCGCACGGCCTCGAACGGGAGCGGGCCGGGCTGGTAGTGCCCAAAGCAGCGAATCACGTAGTAGCCCTTGTCGGACTTGATCGGCTGGCTGATCTCACCGACCGCGAGCGAGAACGCTGCGTCGGCGTACTCGCCCACCATCTGCTGGCGCGGGAACAAGCCCATGTCGCCGCCACGAAACGCGCCGGGCCCCTCGGAGTGGGCGCGGGCGAGCTCGTTGAAGTCCACCCCCGGGGCCATGGCCGCCTCGCGCAGCGCCTTGGCCCGGGCGAGGGCCAGCTGATCCCAGCTCGCGCGCTGCTCCGCGCTCGCGGCCTCCATCTGGTCGGGCATCACGGGTTGGATCTTCTCTTCGCCGACCCGCGGCCCGTAGGTGATCAGCAGGTGTGAGGCGCGGACCATCTCCATCTTGGCGACGAACATCTCGCGGTTGGCCTCGTAGGCGGCGGTGAGCTCGGCCTCGGTTGGCTCGAGCACGACGCCGCGGGCCGCGAACAGGGCCCGCTCGCGGAAGTAGTCGACGTTGGCCTGGTGGCGGATCTCGACGGTCTGGCCGATCCGCTCGAGCCACGCCGGCCAGTCGCGCACGTTGGCGCGCTCGTCGGCCTCTTGCTTGGCGAGCGCCGCCGGATCCAGATCGACCTTGCTGCGCAGGGCCTCGAGCTCGAGTTGCTTGGACCACGCCAAGCTCTCGATGATCGTGCGGCGCTGCATCGCCTGGAAGGGATCTGGGACCACGCCGTCGTCGCGCCGCGACAGCACCATCGCGGCGGCGGGGGCGTAGCGCTGCTCGAACGCTTCGCGCGAGATCTCGTGGCCATCGACCGTCGCGACGACCGCTGGGATCTCGCTGAGCTTGCTCGGCTTGCCGGGCTTGTCGCCAGGATCCGGCTTGGCCTCCGCCGGTTGCTTGGCGCCCGCGTCCGCAGACGCGTTGTCGCCGGCGTCCTTGCTACCCACGTCCGACTTGCAGGCGGGGGTAGCGAGGAGACCGGCGGCGCACAGCCAGGTGGTGGCGTGAATGACAAACGCCGCAGCGCGAGGCGAAGGGGACGAGCAGCGCACCCTGGCCTCGTACCGCAACTAGAGCAGCGTGTCGACGAGCCCAACCGCGGGGTAGGGGTTCTCGTTGGTCCCACCACCGGGCGGCGGGAAGTACTCGATCAGCAGGTCTGGATCGAGCAAGAAGAAGTGCGGGAAGGCGCTGCCAAGGAACCGGTCTTGGACCTGCTGGGTCTCGTCAACGAGGACCGGGATGTAGTTGTCCTTGTGGACCATGAACCAGCTCTGCGCGTCCGCGAGCGTGGGCGCGCCGCCAGCCTGATCTTGGACGATGAAGGTGACCCACCAGATCCGCAGGCTGTGAACCTTGTCGCGGACCGTTGGGTACAGCTCTTGGATCCACGAGGTGTTGGCGTCGTCGACTCCCTTGATCCAGTTGGCGACGTTGTGGCACGGGCCGCACCACTGGGCCGAGAGGTCGAAGATGAAGAAGGCCGGCGTCATGGCCTCGTTGACCGAGAAATTGGCGAAGTCGTAGATGTCGACGTAGTCGCCGTGCTGATCGAGGAACGACTGGCGCGGGAACGGCTTGCCAACCTGCTTGCCCGTGGTCTCCCAGGTGCCCTGCAGCATCTCGTCTTTGTTGGGGTTGTAGGGCCAAAACCCGGTGTAGATCCGGCTGTCGTAGTCGAGCGGATCCGTGCCCTCGGCCAGCTCCCATGGATCCCAGTAGTTGTCGCCGTCGCTGTCCTTCTTGTCGGGATCCGTGCCGAGCTCTGCCTCTTCTTCGTTGGTCAGGCCGTCTTCGTCGTTGTCGAGCGGCTCGGGCTCGCCGGTCTCTTCTTCGGTGGTGTCGTCGCCGTCGCCGTCGCCAGAGTCGGTGGTGTCGCCCTCGTTCACGCTGCCGTCATAGGTGTCGCGGTCACAGCCCGCGAGGGACAACGGAACGAGGAGGGAGCTAATGAAGAGCAGGCGATTGATTTTCATGTTGGCGACCGATGCAGGTGGCGTGAGGAGACGCGCTTGGCACGCGGAATTGGCACAATAGCGCGACGTCTGGGCGGGATTGCGAGCCGACGGCGTTTCCATGCGTGAGGATCCGCGCAGGCTTTAGGCGGCCGCTTCGCGGCGCGCGGCGAGCCATTGAGCAGCCCATGGGCGGCGCGACGCGCAACGCTACAAACCAGGTAGACTCGCGGCATGCAGCGCCCCTTGGTTACCTCCGCGTGTCTGATCTTTGCCCTCGCGTGCACCCCCGCAGAGCCCGGCACGGGCGAGAGCTCGGACACCTCGTCGTCCGACACGACGGCGGGCGGCACGGACACGACCGACGGCACGGACACGTTCAGCACCTCGGGTGACGGTGACGGTGACACCGGCGCAGAGGTCCTCGCAACGATCGACGGCATGGTCGCGGACATGGAGTCGAACCCGCTGCCAACGCCAGGCCTGCAGTTTTGTGGCCCGGTCGACGAAGGGGGCGCCGTCAAGCTGTGCATCCCGGTTCCGGTCGACGAGACCGGCGCGTTCAACATCGGCGTGACCGAGCTTGGCGTCTGGAACCTCAAGGTCGTGCACGGCAACGTCGACGGCCGCTACTTCGCTGGCCAGGCGTTCCAGCTCACGATCAACGAAGACGACAGCTTCGACTTCACCTCGCCGCCGATCGTCGTCCCCGAGATCACCGAGGTCACGGATCTGAGCGCCGCGATGGGCGAGACCGCCGTCACGATCGACGCGGTGCTGCGGGTGACCCTCGATCCCGAGCTGTCGCAGTCGCCCGACTTCACGCCGCCGAGCGAGCTGGGCGGGATCGAGGTCCCGGCCGAGTTCTGGCGGGTCACGGAGGTCGATGGCAGCCCGGTGATCGCCGCGTGGGCCTTCAACCCGTTTGGCGTCCACGCGCTCGAGGGTGAGTTCGGGTTCGAGATCGCCGGGGGCCTCGGCCTTGCCCCCGGCGATCCCGTGACCATCCACTACATCGAGAAGGTCAACGGCGTGATCCACGAGGCCGGCACGGGAATCGTCAACGCCCAAGCCGATGGGATCGACATCACGATCACCGACGGCCTCCACGAGCTGTCGTGGCTGCTCGTGACCGGCTGAGGTCGTTCTCAGCTCAGTTGCCGACGCAGGAGATCATCCCGCCGTCGAAGCTGTTGGTCACGTTCGCACACGCGGCGTCGCCCGAGCAGCCGCAAAGGCCAGACGGATTGCACACGTCGCCAGCGTCACCGTCGACGCACTGCTGATCCTCGCCGCAGCCACACAGGCCGTCGCTGCAGACCGAGAGGTGTGGGATCCCGAGCGTCGCGCAGTCGGTGTCCGCGCTGCAGCCACACGTGCCAGTGCCAACGTCGCACACCGGATACGCCGCGCTCGAGCAGTCGGCGTCGGACTGACAGGGCGAGAAGCACACGGCATCCGCCCCGCACTGGGCGTTGGCGTTGCCGCACACGGTCACGGTGGTGCCGTCGATGTCGGGGACCTCGATCTCCGAGAAGCCCGGGACCGAGTCGCACATGAAGAAGTCGCTTGGCGGCGTTGCACACAGACCGCCGTCGGGGCCCTGCACGCACAGCTGCGAGAGCGCGTCACACTCACCGCCGCCAGACGTGCACGGCGTCATCCAGCCGCTGAATTGCGCGATGCACTCGGCGTTGTCGGTGCAGCCGTCTGGCGCGTCGCCGCTGCAGAAGCTGCCTTGGCACGTCAGCCCGATGTCCATGCCGCCGACCAGGCAGTCGGCGTCGGCGCTGCACTGGTGCGCACAGAACATGCCGTCGGGGCCTTCGGTGGGATCCGTGTTGGTGTCCGCCGAGGTCTCGGCGGTGCCGCCATCGGTCGTGTTCGAGTCGCCGGCACCGTCGTCGCCTGGGCAGCCAGCGAGCGGGAGCAGGAGGGCGAGGGGGAGGAGAAAGGGTGGGTATCGAGTCATCGGCGCAATCTACTCAGAGCACAGCTCGGGCGCTACAGGCCGCGAGGTCGGCCCGATCGGCAGGGAACGGGCGCCGACCGACCGACGCTCGAGCGAGACACTCTTGGCCGACTGTTACATGCCCCCGCCGAAAGTGGGCCGAGACGAATGGAGCGCCCAATGCCCACGACAAAGACGAATGTGGACTCAGACGAATGGAGCGCCCAATGCCGGCCGTAGGTGCCCAGACAAGAGCCCCCTTCCAGGGGGCCACACATACCCCCGAGAACAGCCAGCCCATTGGGAGCGAGCGAAGCGAGTGACCCGCGAAGTGCCAAGGCGGCTGTGGGGGTCATAGAAGGCCTGCGAAGTGCGAAACCAGCTGTGGGGGTCATAATCGACCACGTAAATGGAGAGGCACCCACCCAACTCCAGGTGCCCAGACGAGAGCCCCCTTCTAGGGGGCCAATCATACCCCTGCGACCAAACGGCCCATTGGGAGCGAGCGAAGCGAGTGACCCGCGAAGTGCGAAGGCGGCTGTGGGGGTAACGTCAAAAGCTGAGAATGAGGTCCATGCGGACGCCTTCGAAGTCCGGCAGCTGCCGGCACGACCCATTGACGCACAGCAACCCACCAACCTGCCGGCCCGCGAACAAGCGCAGGAACGACGACTCCAGGAAGTTCAACCGCAGCTCGCCGCCGGGCCACACGTGCGGCTTGCGAAGGCAGTCGCCCTCGCACGGCTGCGAGTGCAGCTGGCCGCCCTGCGCCGGGAACTCGCTCGAGTACCCGCCAATGAAGGCAAAGGTGAACCACGGCGACATGCCGTAGCCCAGGATCAGGTTGCCGCGATGAAACTGCTTGGGGATGGCGCCGCCCTTTTGGACCCGCTCGTAGCGCCACTCCCAGCGCAGCGAGATCGAGTGGGCCAGCCCGCGGGTCTTGCCGACCTGCTGGTTCACGTAGAACTCGCCGTGCGGGAGCTTGCGGGTGTAGGGGGCGGTGTCGCCGTCGGGAGCCCGCTGAAACCCTTCCCAGCGATAGCCCGCGAACGCCTGGACCTCGCTGCCGCGCTCGGCGTCGCGCCAGCGCATGCCAACGTAGCCGTGGTGGGCCATCTCGCCGACGTTGGGATCGAACATGTCCTCGTCGTTGATCAGCGCGTAGACGTAGCCAAGGTAGTTGCCCAGCAGCGTGACGCGTGACTTATCGAGGGTGTGCTCGAGCAAGATCCGCCCGCCCGCGGTGTTGCTGGCCGCGGGGATGATCTGGTCGGCGCGCTCGAGCGTGGGCGCCTGAATGTATTGGACCGTGGTCGCGGCGGTGTCCTTTCCCACGGTGTAATTGTTGTAGTACTTGCCCTCGATCAGCACGAAGGTGTTGCCGAAGGTCAGCGAGTTCGACAGGTACGCCGCCAGGCCGTTCTCGACGTACTCTGGGTAGTACTGCTTGTGGTGGGGGTTGCGCATCAGGCCGGTGACGCCCGCGAACAGATCCCAGTGCTTGCCGATCCGCTTGCGGCTGATGTCACCGCCGACCAGGTGCAGGCCGTCGTGCTGGACCGTGTCGACCTTGTCGCCGAACCAGATGAACACGTAGTGCCCGCCAAGCGTGACCTTGCCCGGCAGCTTGGCGTCAAACCGCCCGCCCGAGATGATGTCCGAGCACATCGTCCAGTACGGGGTGCCGTACTTGTTCTTGCGCAGGCCCGGGGTGTTCTCGCAAAGGGCGTGGGGATAGCCCGGGTCGCGAAACAGCTGCCGGGTCGCAAAGTCGCTCTGTTGGCGATTGGCGACGCCGCCGATACCCGTGAGATCAATGTACTTTGTGTTGACGTCGATCCGGCCGCCCTTGATCGTCGCGTCAACGCCGATATCGGCGATCTTGCGGACCGCGAGGCCAATGCCCTGGCCAAAGTTGACGTTGAAGTCGCCGGCGGTGACCGTGAAGTTCTTGTTGCCAAACCGCAGCTGGAACCGCTCGACCCGATAGTCCGAGCCAAAGTTGCACTGGCGGGCCTCGGTGTCGCTGACGGACTTGCTTGGGTCCGCGACGACGTCGGGGTTGAAGTCGGGGTTGGGGATCCGCGAGCCGGGGTTGGCCGGATCTTCAATGGTCTCGCTGATCTCGCGCGCGTAGCTGTTGCCGGTGTCGCACAGCGGCTGGTCCTTTGCGTTGAACACGTTGTGCGTGTCGACGCGGATCATTGTCGAGATCTGCCAGGTCTTCTTCAGGCGCGTGTCGCTGCCGAAGTTGAGGTAGTTGACGAGCGCGAGGAAGTCGTCGTTGTTGGTGTTGGGGTCGTAGTTGTTGCCAAAGTAGTCGAGGAAGGTCGTCGACCGGAACCACATCTGGGTGTTGCCGGTCGGCGGGATCTTCGGGTTTGGCGGGTGGGCGACCTCGTCGGCGTGGTCCTCGGCGTGGTCTGGGTCTGGGTCTGGCTCTGGCTCGCCAGACGGACCTTCGAGAGACTCTGGCTCGGGAACCGGATCGACCGGGGGCTCCGGCTCTGGCTCTGGCTCGACGTCTGGCAGATCCGGTCCGACGTCGGTGGGGTCCGGTGCGTCGGGGTCGGCTGGCGCGTCGGGGTCGACTGGCGGCGCGTCGGGGTCGACTGGCGGCGCGTCGGGGTCGACGGGCGGCGCGTCGGGATCGACGGGCGCGTCGGGATCGACGGGCGCGGCGTCGGAGTCGACTGACGGCGCGTCGGGATCGACGGGCGCGTCGTCGGTCCCGACCGGCGCGTCCACGGTGGCCGAGTCGGAGACGGGCGAGTCAGGCGGCGCGGCGCGAGCGAGCCCTGGCGCCCCCACCAAACCAAGCAGCAGGGCGAGCGTCCACCCCCTGCGCGGGCGAGGCAGCGTGGCCATCACTGCGCGGGCAGCTGCTCCGTGAGGAATTCCTCGAGCTTGACCTCGTCGCCCTTCACGTAACCCTGGTGCGACTTGAGGATGTTTCCGTCAGCGTCGAGGACGGCATAAAACGGGATGTCGCCCTTGGGGTTGAAGCGCGCGAGCAGGGCGGTCTCTGGGTCGTAGAGGACCGGAAAGCTCCAGTTTTCTTGCGAGGCGAAGCCGGGGACCCGCGAGATCGTGTCGGGGCCATCGATGCTGATCGCGTACACGTTCAGCCCGCGGCCTTTGAGCCGATCATGAATGCCCTGCAGCTTCGCGAGCTCGCCCGTACACGGGACGCACCACGTCGCCCAGAACGCGAGCACGTGGACGTCGTCCTTGGTCTTGCTGACGATCTCGGTGTCTTCACCGTCGAGGTTGGCCAAGCTGATGCCAAGGTTCGCGTAGACGTCCGCTGGCGTGGTGGTGGCGGTCCCACCGTCGCAACCAGCGAGCGCCGCGGACCCACACAGCGCGCCACACATCATGACGGTGGTGAGCAGTCGGGCCGGCGCCCAAGCTGAGGTCGAAGATTGTGGGGGGAGATCAGTAGTCGCCATAGGGATCGTTGATGAGTGATTGGATCTGAGCGGTGAGGACGTCTGCGTCGACGACCCCGCCGGTCCGACGGAAGATGATGTTCGCGTTGGCGTCGAACACGAGCGTGAATGGGATCGCCTCGTTGGGCATCAGCTCGAGCTTGGACCGCAGGCCCGCGACCTGGTCCACGTAGAGGATCGGAAACTTGTCTTGCGCGACCGTGCTGCTCCAGCCTGCGCAGCTGGCCGGGAGCACCGGGCTGCCAGCCGCGCCCTCGTCGAGCGCCTGGATGAACTGGATGCCTTCGGGGCCGTACTCGTCGGCGAACTCGGCCGCCCACTCTTCGCCCTCCATCCGGCAGGGGTCGCACCAGATCGCGCCAAGGCCAAACACGACGCCGCGGGTCTCGACCTCGGGCAGGCCCTCTTGCGGCAGGTATTGGGCGATCTGGACCTGATCGCCCATGCAGTTGAACAACCGCAGGTTCTCGAAGCGCTGGCCAACGTCGAAGCCGTAGGGGCCCGGCGGGAACCCACACGCGAGCTCTTCGGTGCCCGAGTCCGTGCCGTCGTCGGTGCCAGTATCGGTGCCGGTGTCGCCCGTGTCCCCGCCGCTGTCAGCAGTCAGCGGGATCGCACACTCGGCTTCGCGATTGAGGAACTCGAAGTCGGGGAAGTCTCCGGGCCCGCTGCCGCCCTCGTCCTTGTGCTCGCAGGTCTCGCAGGGCGGGAACGAGGGGATGCAGCCGAAGCTCGCGCAAGCCAACGCAACCGCCATCGGACCCAACCATGGGGGGAGACTCGTGGGGGGGATGGGGCGGTCGCGCATGAGCTGTTCGTCCGGCTCGCAGCCTATCGGATCCCCGGTAGGAATGGAAGATTTGCCGCGGCCAATCGCGCCCATGTGGCGGAGTTTCAGCCGTGCAGACCCGTATGCAGACATACGGGCGTATCGCGCAGCGGCGCGGGCAGACCAGAGGCCTGGCCGCCCGCGCAATCACCTCAGCCGCCCGCTCAGCCGCCCCTCAACCGCCGTAGTTGGCAGCGGCAGCGGCGAGCGACTCGCTCATGCCGGTGACCTCGATGTTGAAGTCGGCGTCGATCAGGATCGCCGCCGGCACCCCGCCCATGTGGACCGGACCCAAGTAGATCCACAGCGGCTCGGTGCCGTCTTGGCCCGGCGTCGAGTCGCCGAGGAGGTGCACGTACTCGTTCGGGTACATGTTCTCCCACGCCTGCAGATCCGCGACCGTGGCCTCGCCAAAGTCGTTGAAGTTGTCGAGCAGGACCTCGACGAAGCCGAGCGTGCCGTTCTCGAGCCCCGCGATGATCGGGGCGACGTCGAACGAGCTGGCCTGGCCGGCCATGCCAGCGGCCAGATCGTTGCACGGCCCACACCACGCGCCGCTGATCACCAGAAGAAACGGCGTGCCCTGCATCTCGCAGTAGTCCCAGTCCTCGCCGTCAGACGTGAAGCCTGTCCAGTGCGAAGCCTGCTGGCCGACCGTTGGCGAGCCGGCTGGGGCCTCCATGCCCATGCAGGCCGGACCGCCGCCGCCGCCGGTCGTGTCGCCGTCGCCGTCGCCGGTTGTGTCGCCGTCGCCGTCGCCGTCGCCGGTGGTGTCGCCGTCACCATCGCCGGGGTCACCGTCGCCGTCGCCGGTGTCGCCATCACCATCGCCGACAGTGGTGTCGCCGGTGTCGCCGACCGCGTCGTTGCCGAGCGAGGTGAGGTCGTCCCCGCCTTCGTCGGTGCAGGCAGACAGGCCAAGGGCAACACAGACGAACGCGATCGATAGCTGACGCAGATACATGGGGAGATGATGGCTGAATCGACTCGAGTTGTGAGCCCTGGTCGGCCAATTGAGGATTTTTGCTGCTATGGGCAGGTTCGAGGGCTTCGTTGGGCTCTAGGAAGAGTGCGCGGGGTCAGCGCCTGCGCTCGTTCCCAACAGTCACTCGAGCGCAGGCGTCTCCGGCGGGTGCTTGGCATCCGGTACCTGCTCGCTGAGGGTCTTGGCGTCGATGACCTTCTTTTCGAGGAGGAGGTCGCGCAACGCGACGAGCTCGTCGCGATGTTCGCGAATGATCTGTCGTGCGCGCGTCCGTTCGCGATCGAGCAAGCTGCGAATGCTGGCGTCGAGCGACTCGAGGGTGCGCTCGGACAGCTCCTGATGGCCGCCACCAAAGTCCCGAACCTCGAGCGCGACCTGGGCGTCACGGGCGTCATGGCCGGCGTCTGGGTCGAGGCGCATCCCAAAGGTCTCGATCAACGCCTTGGCGAGCACCGTCGCGCGCTCGAGGTCGTGGGCCGAGCCGATCGTGAGCTGGTCGAGCAGCTCGAGCTCGGCCTCGCGGCCACCAAACAAGGTCGTGATCGAGTCGACCAGCTGATCGTGGGTGACGACATATTTGTGCGCAGGATCGGCGTAGCGCACGAACCCGAGCGCACCGGTCAGATCCCCGCGGATCGAGATGCGATCGATCGCCGGCGAGTGCTCGGTGTGCAGGGCCACGATCGCGTGCCCGCACTCGTGGGTTGCGACGACGAGCTCCTCCGCGGGGGTCAGCGTGGGCAGGTCCAGATTGGCTGTCAGCGCCCGCTCGACGTCGGTGATCGTGGTCTCGTCGGTTCGGGCGCTGCGCAGCCGCTGGCGGGCGAGCGCGCGGCACAGGGCTTGGATGTGGTCGCCGCTCCAGCGCCCGGTGTGGGCGTCGCTGCCCTCGATCGGGTGGCCGGTCTGGCGAACGGCGTGGGTCAGCGCGGCCTCGCTCATGTGCAGGCCCAGGCGCTGATCATAGATCTTCAGGATCGCCTCGCGGTCGTCGGCCTTGGGGTAGGGGATGTGCAGCTGAAACTCGAACCGGCCCGGTCGCAGCAGCGCGGCGTCGAGCGACTCGACAAAGTTGGTGGTGCCGATCACGAACACCATCTCGTTGCTGCGAAACCCGTCCATCTCGGTGAGCAGCTGGTTGACCATCGAGTGCTCGACGCCCGAGCCGGTGTAGGTCCCGCGCTGGGCGGCGAACGAGTCGAGCTCGTCGAACACGATCAGCGAGGGCGCGCTCTGGCGCGCTTGGATGAAGATCCGCCGGAGGTTCTCTTCGGACTCGCCGACCCAGCGGCTCTTGAGCTCGGGCCCGTTGACGATCTGCACGGCGGCGCCCAGCGACGAGGCGATCGCCTTGGCGAACAGGGTCTTGCCGGTCCCGGGCGGACCCCAGAAGATCATGCCGCGGGGGATCAGGCCCTCGATCAGCGCGATCTGTTTGGGGTCTTCGAGCGCCTCTTTGCGCGCGATGATCTCGAGGATGTCGTCTTTGATCTTGGACTTGACCTCGGCGTAGCCGCCAATGTCGTCGTCGAGCGAGAGCTCGGGGACCGACAGATCACCCTCGAGCGTGGCCTGGCGGATCTGCGCCCACACCGGGCTTGGGTCGTCGGGGTAGTCCTCGCCCTCGAGCGAGCCAAGCAGCTGGCGCAGGCGCACGGCGTGCACGCCCGAGACCCGCTTGTAGAGCTTGTAGATGTCGAGCCCGCCGCGGCCGAGCTTGCGGGCGTCTCGCTGGGTCACGAGGTGGGCGAGCCGCTCGCGGGCGACCCCGATGATGCCGATGCGGTGCTGAAACAGGTTGGCGATCACCTTGGGCAGGTTGAACGAGGGATCGCGGAAGCCCAGCCACAAGATGTTGGGGTTCTCGTACAGCAGCGCGACGACCTCGCGGGCTTCGGAGGTCAGCGAGCCGCTCGAGGTCGTGAGCAGATCCAGGTGCGGGAGCACCATCACGCGGCGGGCGTCGTCCTCGTCGTGGGTGCCGCCGCGGACGGCCTCGCGGAGCTGGGCGATCATCGTGGGGACGAGGGCCATCGGCATTTGGCCGGGCTCTTGCGGGGCGCGGCCGTCGATGTAGTTGCAGCGGATCTGGCGGCGGCGTAGGCGGGTGCGGAGGGCGGCGTAGAAGAAGCCGACTAGGCCTTTTTCGCATTCGATCAGGACGGGGAGGGAGCGCGCTAGGGCTTCGCAGGCTCGGGTTAGCTCGTCGGGGTAGGCGGCTTCTACGGCGGCTAGGAGCGGGAGGTCGTCGGGGAGTTCGGATTCGGGGATCATGCGGTGATCTGGGGGATCTTTGTGTTGCGGGGGTGATTGGGTGTTTGCGGGGGGTGATTGGTTGTTTGCGGGGGACTGTGGGCCGATGGGGACCGCGCACGGGCTGCAGATGACCCCAAACCGGCTACGGTCTACTCCAGTTTCGTGACCCCGCTTCCTCTCGTGGCTTGATCTTGGCCCGACGAGTTGTGGCTTCGTTAATCTCCACGTGCGTAGATACGCCGGTTTGGGGTCATCTGCGGCCTTTGTGCGCTCCACGTTGGGTGGAAGGTGGCTCCGATCCGGGGATGCGATCGGGGTTGGTGCTGGTGGGGCGGTTGGGCCGTCGCCAGTTTGGGGTTGTTGTTTGCGGAGGGCGGCGTGCTGGAGGGGGCAGTGGGGCCGCCGGGGTTTGGGGATGTTGTTTGCGGAGGGCGGCGTGCTGGTGGTGGCGGTTGGGCCGGCGAAGGTTTGGGGGGTTGTTTGCGGAGGGCGGAAGGACGCCTCGCTAGTAAGGGAGATTTGCCTGCTCACAGAGACCGAGCCCCCTTCTAGGGGGCCAATCATGCCCCCGCGCACAAATGGCCCTCTGGGAGCGAGCGAAGCGAGTGACCGCGCGGTGCGAAGCCCTCCGGGGGGGTAATAACCAGTGACCGCGCGGTGCGAAAGCCTCCGGGGGGGTCATAATCGTGGTCATAACCGTACTCGGATGGTGAGGGAGCCGGTCTCGGGGTCTTCGCTGATTTCTTGTACTTCGCCCATCGAGGCGGCTTTTTGTTTGAGGGCTTCGGCGGTGACGCGGTTGCTGATCTGATCGAGCTCGCGGCGGAGGTCGCCTAGTTTGCCTTCGAGCTTGGCGGTGACCTCGGCTTGGAGGTCTTTCTTGCGTTCGGCGGCCTCGGCTTCTAGCTCGGATTCTAGGAATTTTCGGCCGCGTTCGCGGGTGGCGGCGTCGTTCTCGGCTACGGCGCCGATGACCGTTTCGCGCTGGAGATCGAGCTGGCGATCGGCGGAGGCGGAGACGGTGACGGTGGACTGTTTGGGGTCGACGCGGACCTCGACGCCCTCTTCGTCGACGCGGAACCACTGGCCGTCTTCGCGCTGTTCGAAGCCGGCTGCTTGTAGCTCGCGCTCGAGTAAGGCTGCTGTCTGCTCGGGGGAGAGGATGTCGAGGATCTCGAGCTTGGACTGGATGCCGTCGTCGACCGCGATGTGGCGACGCAAGGACTCGGAGATGCGGATGCGATAGGCGCGGCTCATGGTGGCTCGGTGACGTCAGCTGGGGGGCCCAGGGAGTGTAGGGACTGGAGTTGGGTGGCGAGCAGCTTGGCGCGATCGAGGATCGCAGCGGGGAGCTGGGCTTGGTTGGTGGCGCGGGCGGGCGGGGGCGCGGGGGGCTCTGGCGCGCGGTGGAGGTATTTCCACGAGGACAAGAGCAGCTGGGCGGCTTCGTAGTCTTCGTCGAAGTGGGGGACGAGGCCGGCCTCGTCGAGCCAGACGCCTAGGGTGCCAAGGGCGCGCAAGAACGCGGCGGCGCCCACGAAGGCGGCTTGGCGGGCGGAGAGGGGCGCGCGAAGATCGAGGCCGGAGATCCACCAGGTGTGGTCGGGGCACTGGCGCTCGGGGCCGCGGGCGAGCAGCTCGCGGGCGGCGTCGGCCAAGAACCCGGCGAGGTCGCGGCGGGGGGGACTCTCGGTGTCGATGGCGCGAAACCAGCTGGTGAGCACGTGGGTCTGGGCCTGGCCGATCCGGGTCATGCGCTCGATCTGGCCGATCTCGGGCTTGGCCTGCTCCATCGCGACCCAGCGGGCGGCGAGCTCGGGCTGCAGGGCCTCGACGATGATCGCACCTTCGCCGTGAACGAGGGCGCGCAAATCCAGCTGGGGTAAGGGCTGTTCGCTGGCGAGCGCGTCGGGGTAGGCGAGCTGGCACAAGGGCGAGCGCGCGAACGCGGGCTGATGCAGATCTCCGCCAGCGTGGAGGATGTGCGCGGCGGCGAAGTAGTGCAGCAAGTCGTCGGCGAGGCTCGGGGTCGTGTCGTGGGAGAGCGTCCGGGCAGCGCCGACGTCTTCGCTGCGCAGCCAGGCGAGCAGCTCGAAGCTGGGGCGGCCAAATTGAAGCGGCGGCAGGGTGGGGTGGCGCTGCCACAGGTTGCCGCGCTCGACGACGCCGTTGACGAGGGTCCGGCGGGTCTGCCAACCACCCCGGCGCAGCAGCTCGAGGGTGACGCCGCGGGCGAGGGTCTGCTGCAGCAGACCCATGGCGGTGGGGCCGATCGAGAACACCCGGGTGACGCGCTTGGGTTGCTGGCGCAGCGACGGGAGGTAGCGCGGGCCGGGGCTGAGGATCGCGCGGGTCAAGGTGAGCAGCTCGGCTTCACTGCGTGACACTCGGGCCGGCGCCGCAGGCGGCTGCGCGGTCTGGGGTGGGCGTGCCAGGGTCGTTGGCGGGGTCATCGGCTGGGATCCTCGGGGTCGCGCGGTCGTGACGGTGGCAGGCCCGGGGCGCCGGGGCCGTCGTGCTTGGGCCACGGCCAACCATTGATGATCAGCTCGCCGTCGACGAGGCGCAGCTCGATGGTCTCGCCGCCGCGCAAGCTTGGATCTTCAGGGTCATGGCGGGGGCTCAAGAAGTGCAGCTGTTGATTGGTCGAGCCGATCCAGCGCCGGGTGGTGTCGGGTCGCTCTCGCACGTAGCGGCCGTCGACGAGCAAGTCCGTGGCGGCCAGCAGGCGGCCGACAGCGGGCTCCGTGACGGTCTGGGCGTCGAGCTCGGCGCGGGTGAAGCCAGAGTAGATCATCACGCCAAGGCCGGCGCCTTGGACCTGCTCGGCGAGCACGGCCAAGGCCAGCGGTTGGGCGAAGGGCTCGCCGCCGAGCAGGCTGATGCCTTCGAGGGGCGAGCGCGCGTGGGCGGCGAGGATCTGATCGCGCACGCTGGCGACCGTGCGGGGCGTGCCGCCGCCGAAGCGCAGCAGCTCTGGGTTGCAACAGCCTGGGCAGCGCATGGGACAGCCCTGGACCCAGATCGCGTAGCGCCGGCCAGGGCCCTCGGCCTCCGTGTTGGCAACCTCGACGCCGACGTCGATCGTCAGCGCGAGCTCGTCGGTCGGGGGCGCCATCAGGTGCAGTGTGCACCGAAGCGAGCGCGGGCGCAGCCGCTTTGCTGGCGCGGGCGGGGCGGGTCGCCCGATCGGGTGGGTGGGTGGATGGTCGCGCTGGCGTGGGCATTGGTCCATGCTTGGCGCATGCGTGAGCCAAGCGCCACGGTCCACCCGCGGGTCCACAGGGCACAGTGGGCGCTCGCGCGGTTTGGTCCGCTGGCGAGCCGCAGCTTCGCCGCGCTCGAGCGCTGTGATCCGGCAGCCGACACATTGATCGAGTGGTTGGCCAACCACGCCGATCAGGCGGAGCGCTTCGATCTCACAACGGCGTGGCAGAGCGCGAGCGCAGCCCTGCCGGAGCCCGTCGCGGCGCTGTTCGAGGCAGTCCGCGACGTCCCGGCGTGGGTCGAGTGGGATCGCGTCGAGCGTGCGCGACGGCTGTTCGAGCGGACGGGGATGTTCGGTGGCTTCGTGCTCAGCCTTCGCGCGCTGCTTGGCGGCTACGTGGCGCCGGCTGGCAACAAGCCGCTCTCGTTCTCGGGCCGGCTGCGCGAGCAAGCGCCGCGTCGGGTGGCAGAGACGGCCCGCTTCGTGACCGCGGTGTGTGGTCCCGGCGGGATGCAGCCCGGTGCCCAGGGCTGGCTGATCACGCTGCACGTCCGCTTGATGCACGCGCAAGTTCGGCGCTTGCTGTGGGCCTCGGGCCGGTGGGATCGCGCGCGCTGGGCCATGCCGATCAACCAACACGACATGCTCGCCACGACGCTGCTGTTCTCCGAGGTCTACGTCGAAGGGCTGCGCCTGTTCGGCTTCGACGTGAGCGAACGAGAGCGCGAGGATTGGGTGCATCTGTGGAAATTAGTTGGCTGGGTGATGGGCACCGAGGCCGAGCTGTTGCCGCGTGACTACGCCGAGGCTGCGGCGCTGCGCGAGCTGATCCAATGTACCCAAGGCCCACCCGACGACGACAGCCGGGCGCTCACGGCTGCGCTGCTGGGTCCACCACCCACGCTGCCGGGCGGGCCCACGGGGCAACTGGCCAAGCTTCGTGGCGGCATGGTTCGCGGGCTCTCGCGCATGTTGATCGGGGATGAGGTCGCAGATCAGCTGGGCATCGCTCACGCGCCCGTGTGGTCGTTGCTGCTGCCGGTGGTGCCCGAGCTGGTGGGGGCCAGCGAGTGGGCGCGGGCGCGGGTGCCCGGCGTGGAGACCCAGCTGCGTCGGGCCGGCGCGAGGTATTGGGCGTGGGTGGTCGAGCTGTCGCTGCAAGGCGATCCGGCTCGCTTCGCCCGGCCCACTCGACTGTCGTCGTGATCCCCCAACTGTTTTCAGCTCGGGCGAGGGCTTCTCGCCCGCTTGCGGACACCTTCGTAGATTGGTTCACCGCGGGCAGCGAACTCATGGGGCCTTTTTTCTGTGTGGCTCGGGTGCGCCGGGTTACGCTCTCGCCCATGAATCAAACTCATTTGATCTGTCTATCGATTACCGCGGCGCTGACCTTTGGTGGCGCGCTCGCGGGGTGCACGGATGACGGCACCGCAGAGACGACCGCATCGGAGACGGGCGACGGCGACGGAGATCCCAGCGGGGACGGAGACGGAGACCCGAGCGGCGACGGGGACGGAGACCCGGGCGACGGCGACGGGGATCCCAGCGGCGACGGAGACGGAGACCCGAGCGGAGACGGAGACGGCGACCCGACCGGCGACGGCGACGGCGACGGGGACGGGGACGGCGACGGCGACGGAGACGGTGACGGCGACATCTCGTTCGAGGGCGAGATCTACCCGATCATCATGAACAGCTGCTCGTGCCATACTGGCGGCGCGCCAGCGGCTCTTGCCATGCCGAACGCTGCGGTCGCGCTCGCGAACCTCGTCAATGTGCCCGCGACCCAGGACCCCAACCTCAATCGCGTGACCCCAGGCGACGCGGACAACAGCTACTTCTACCAAAAGATCGCCGGCACCCACACCACGATGACCAACCAGATGCCCAACACGGGCGGGGCGGTCTCGTCGAACCCATTGTCTGACGCGGATCAAATGTTGATCGCCGACTGGATCAACGGCGGCGCGCTCCCCTGAGCACCGCTGCTTCGCGCCAACGAGCCCGGGCCGCTACTCGCTGTCCGGGCTCGTCGCTTCTGCGTCCGCGTTGGGTCGGGACACCGCCCAGGCCCAGAACATCAAGACGCCCTGGATCGGGAGCCGCAGCCACGCAGCGGTCGGCGACATCTCCAAGCCGGGCGGCTGCACGCCCTCGGTGGCCATCCAGATGTTGGCCGGCAGCACGGCGAGATACAGGGCGATCAGCCCCCAGCCTGCGAGCGCGCGAGTCTTGGGCACGAACAGCGCGATGCCCAGCGCGATCTCGACGACGCCGCTGACGTAGACCGCGGCGGCGTGAAGCGGCAGGTAGTCCGGCATCATCGCCAGGTACAGCTCGGGGTTGAGAAAGTGCATCGCGCCAGCGAGCACCATCAGCACACCAAGCAAGGTCCGAAAGACGGCTTTGACCTGACGTTGGCGCGCGGACATGTTCGCCAGTGTCTCGCAGTCACGGCGCGTCGGGGGTGGCTTTCCCGGCGGCGCCGTCGAGCAGCTGGAGCGCCAGCGGAGCCCGCGGCGTCCCACCGTTCACGATCGAAGTTGATCGAGGGTGACCCGTGACAGCGGCGCCCGGGGGGTGATCGGCGCGCAGATCGGCGCGCAGATCGGCGGCCAGATCGGCGGCCAGTTCGGTGCCCAGTCGGTTGGGGCATGGAGCGCGTGATCGCCGATCCGCAGGTCGAGCAGCGCGGCGGCCAAGCTCGTGCCCGCGAGGACCTCGACGCGGACATCGTCGACATGGATGGCGACGCGCTGCGCGCTCGCGCTCGTTGTAAGATCTGCCGCTGTCACATGGTACCAGTGCGCGCGAACCAGCCGCTCGCGTGCTGCGAGGCTATCACCGCCGTCTTGGCGTCCGCGAGTCGATTTTGTGCACCCTTTTTCCCGCGCAGCGGCTCTACGCACCGGAGTCTTCATGTTCGAACGAATCACGAATTCCTGGACCCTGTTCTCGGGGTTGTTGTGTGGCGTCATTCTCCTGATGATCAGTGTTCGACCGGATCTGCAGCCCCGACCTGGGCACGAGCAGACCCCGGCCCACGAGATCGAGCTGGCCGGTAAGATCCTGAGCTTGAGCTGCGGGACCGTGCTCACGTACCGCATGGTGCGCGGCGCTCGGCAAGCTGCTCAGGGCCAGGTTGATCGGTCGCAGCGCGGCGCCTGAGTCTGGTTCAGCGCGAGCGGCGTGACGGCGCGCTCACTGGTCGAGAAACTCGATCAACGCATGATTGAACGCCTCGGGGTGCTCCATGTTGGGCGCGTGCCGAGCATCGGGGATCACCACCAGCGTCGCGTCGAGCATCTTCGTCAGCCGCTGCCCCGCGTCGAGAGGAAACACGGGATCATGCTCGCCCCACACGACCAGCGTTGGCCGTGGGGCGGGCAGGGGCCGGCTCGAGAATTCATCGATGTCGGCCACGAGTGTGTCGATCAGCGCGGCCTTCTGCGTGGGGTGATTCGCATACAGTCCGGTGAGGATCTGTCGCTTGGCCCAGTCCGGCGCCCTGGGTGGGCGCTCGTACGCGAGCTCGAGCAGCACCTGGACCCCCGCGATGTCCGTGGGGATCAAGAACTCCGCGGCCGACTGAACCTCGAACCGGGCACACAGCGCGCGGTACTCTGGCAGCGAGAAGGCCCGACCCGGGCTGTCGACCAGGACCAGCTTGCGGACCCGATCTGGCTCGTTGACCGCGAGCTCGTGGGCGACGAGGCCGCCGTAGCTGACCCCGACCACGTCGACGCGGTCGAGCTCGAGCTCGGCGAGCAGCAGCTGGACCGTGTGAACTTGGGCGTCGAGTGAGAAGTCCTCGACCGCCGCGATCGACTCGCCGAACCACAGCAGATCGGGGACGATCACCCGCCGGGTCTTGGCCAGCGCCTCGACCTGGTGCGGCCACTGCCAGATCGCCGAGGCGCCAAACCCATGCAGAAGCAGCACGGGCGTGTGCTGGCTGGAGGCGTGCGGGCCGCTGTCGCGGTAGGCGAGCTCGAGCCCGGTGGCGTGCAGCGTGTGGGCCGACAAGTCCGCCCGGGTGTAGCGACGCTCGAGCCGGTTCTCGGTCATGCGGACCACGTTGCAGCCGCTCGCGCTCACGAGCAGCGCCGCTGCGGTCCAGCGCGCGATGGTGTCGGTGATCTCGGGCATTTGAAGTTGGTTCAGATCGGATCGCAGACGCCGTCGCAGTAGGTCTCGACGGTGCCGGTGCGGAGGAACTGCTCGACGGTGGTCACCGCGATCGGGATGTCCGCGAGCTTGCCGTGCGGGTCTTCGCCCTCGGTCATGGGCACGTTCACGATCGGCTCGGGGCCCAGCCCCCAGCCGTACTCGATCATCGCCGAGCCAACGTAGGGCTGCTCGACGACGTCGATCTCGAACAGGTCGCGGTTGGCCGGGCCGATCTGCGGGACCCCGAGCTCGCGGGCCATGACGTGGGCGCCGAGGGTCGTGACCTGGTGATCGCCGATCGAGACCAGCATCAGGACCTCCTTTTCATACGAGCCCGGCAGTGGATCCAAGATGATGTGACGCGTGAACCCAGACGGCTCGGCGCGGTCCCACTGCAATTGGACCAGCTCGACGAAGAAGCGCAGATCGAGCTTGTCCGCGTAGACCGTGTTGATCAGGGTGAAGAACTGCGAGAAGTTGACCGAGCGATTGAGCAGCAAGCTGTAGGGCTGGCCGGGGACCGCGAGCACGCCCCGGGTGACGTCGGGGCTCAGCGCCATGTAGCAGCTGCCAAAGATCCCGCCCTGGCTGCCGCCGAAGTACCAGGGGTCCTCGGGGTTGACCATGCTGCCGTTGACGCCCTGCATGATCGGGTCATCGGCGAACTTGCCTTGCAGCATTCGCATCGCCGCGAACGCGTTGAAGAAGCCCTGCTGCAGGCGATCGGGCACGGTGTGGAAGTCGTCGATGTGACCGGTCGAGAGCAGCTGCACGATGTTGTCGACGTCGTCTTCGGCCATGCCGATCCAGTCGGTAGCGAACACGATCACGTTGTGATCGGCGGCCATCGCCTCGAGGTGGTCGGCGGTGATCTCCCAGCGCGAGCCAAGCATCCCGTGACCGTAGGCCATCAGCCGCGCCGGGCTGTCGGCGGCCGAGGTTGGCACGTGGATCAGCACCGGATACTCGGCGGTGCCGCTGGGCTCGGGCAGGCCGTCGTCGCCGTGGATGATCGCTCCGCCGCCGCCGGGGTCGTCGAGGAACAGCGGCACGGTCATCGTCGCCTCGATGCGCATGGCGATGCCGGGGGCCGGATCCACGGTCACGTTGTCGATCACATAATCGGGCCCATCCGGGCCGACCAAGGCCAGGCCCTCGTCGACCATGTGGACCGCGCTGCCCGTGATGTTCTCGTCGCTGGCGGTCGAGAAGTCCCAGGCGAGCTGCAAGCTCTCGCGCGCGATCCCGGCGTCTGCGAGGCGCGCGAAGATGTCGGCGTAGAGGGGGCGCCGCTGCTCGATCGAGGGATCTTCGCTGGCGGTGTCGTCACGTAGCGCGAGGAAGGCTTCGCTGGCGGGGAGCGGCGTCCCGGACGGATCGACGACCTGACGGATCGCCACGATGTAGCGGGTGTCGGGATCGAGGCGCACGGCCGGGCGGATCATGAAGGCCCGACGCGCGTCGTCGGTGTGAGACACGTCGAGCTCGGCCCAGTGGGGCACGCGCTCGCCGGTGCTGGTATCGAGCAGCACCGTGGGCGAGTCGGGGGACAGCGAGGTGGCGATCGTGATCGGCGTGGCGAGCCCGGTTGTCGTGGCGCCGGGCATGAAGGTCATGATCGTGCTCGACGGCGAGAACCCGTCGCTTTGGTTGAAGCTGCTTGGGTCTGGCTCGTAGTTGGACTTGGGCATCAGCGCTTGGCTCAGCGCCAGGCGGCGGCCTGTGGGGGTGCTTGGGTCGGCCTCGGAGAACACGTTGTTGGGGAACGGGAAGCCGCACAGCTCGGGGACCAGCGGATCGCAGTCGAGCGTGGGCCAGTCGACGACCGCCTCACCGTCGCCGTCGCCGTCACCGTCGCCATCACCATCGCCGTCGCCATCACCGTCACCGTCACCGTCACCATCGCCGCTGGTCTCAGTGCTGGTCTCGACCGCGGGGGACCCGTCGTTGCAGGCTGCGGACCCCAGCGAGAGCAGCGCGCAGCCAAGCAGCGCGGGCCAGCGAGAGGTCGATCGAGGGCTTGGCAAGCGTGTCATGGACAGAGGGTATTACGAGCTGGGCCCGCGCGGGCGATCTAGGTTAGAACCACGGCCATGCTCGACGCCGCAGCCTGCGTGGGGACCCACGACCTGCTGCTGCTGACCCTCGATACGCTGCGCTACGACGTCGCGGTTCAGGCCCTGCGGGACGGCAAGACGCCCTACTTGGCGGCGCTGCTGCGTGGGACCCCCGCGGGCAAATGGGAGCGACGGCACACACCGGGCAGCTTCACCTGGGCCGCCCACCAGGCCTTCTTCGCTGGGTTCTTGCCAACCCCGATCGAGCCGGGTCCGCACCCGCGTCTGTTTGCGATGGCGTTCCCCGGGAGCGAGACGATCCATGAGCGGACCGCGGTGTTCGAGGCTGGCGATCTCGTCTCGGGGCTTCGCGGTCGTGGCTATCACGCGATCTGTGCCGGCGGGGTCGGGTTCTTCAATGGCCTGACCCCGCTCGGCAGCGCGATGCCGCGGTTGTTCGACGAGCACCGCTGGAGCCCGGAATTTGGCGTCACCGATCCAGACTCGACCGCCCACCAGGTCGCGTGGTGCTGTGATCGCGTGGCCGCGCTGCCCGACGCGCGCCGGGTGTTTTGCTTCGTGAACGTGTCTGCCCTGCATCAGCCCAATTGTCATTACCTGCCCGGTCGCGAGCGCGACGATCCTGAGACCCAGGCGGCGGCGCTCGCCTACGTCGACGGTCAGCTCGCGCCCTTGTTCGCGGCGCTGCGTCGGCGCGCGCCGCTGCTGGCGATCGTGTGCTCGGACCACGGCACCGCGTACGGCGACGACGGCTACGTCGGCCACCGCCTCGCGCACCCGGTCGTGTGGGACGTGCCCTACGCCGAGCTGCTGCTGCCGCAGCAACAAGCGCAGGAACAAGCGCAGCAACCAGCCCGGGGGGTCGCGTGAGCGAGCTGGAAGCGAGCGCGGGCCACAATCGGGTCCGCGGCTACGGTCGGGATCCGCGGCCGGCCGACGTCGCCGCACTGCTGCGGGGCTCGCCGTTTGTTGGCTATGGCTACGCGTACCCGCACAAGACCGCCTATCGGGCCCTGCCGCAGCCGCGGCCGCTGCACGAGGTGTGGGCCACCGAAGATCACCAGCACCTGTTCTTGTATGTGCACGTGCCGTTTTGCGGGGTCCGCTGCGGCTTTTGCAACCTGTTCACGCAAAAGCACCCAAGCGCCGAGCTGCCCGGGCGCTTCATCGACACGCTCGCGCGGCAGATCGACGCGGTCCACGAGGCGATCCCAAACGCCCGCTTCGCCCGCTGGGCGCTCGGCGGCGGGACCCCAACGCTGCTCGATCCCGATCAGCTCGAGCGCGTGTTCACGCTGCTCGACGATCGCTGGGGCTTGGACTTTGCGGGCACCCCTGGCTCGGTCGAGACCTCGCCCGAGACCTGCACCGCGGCGCGCTTGGCCGTGTTGCAGGGGCGGGGGACCTCGCGGATCAGCATTGGGATCCAGAGCTTCTTCGCCGACGAGCTGCGCGCGCTCGGGCGCCCGCAGGCGGTCACGCTGGGCGAGCAGGCGCTGGATCGGATCCGCGAGCACAGCGATGCCTCGCTCAACATCGATCTGATCTATGGCATCGCTGGCCAGACCCCGCGCAGCTTCGTGGCGGCGATCGATCGCGCGCTGACCTGGGCCCCCGAGCAGCTGTATCTGTACCCGCTCTACCAGCGACCGCTGACCGGGCTGGGTCGGCGCGAGCGAAGCTGGGATGACCAGCGGCTCGCGTGCCTGCGCGCGGGTCGGGACCACCTGCTCGCGCTTGGCTACGAGCAGGTCTCGATGCGGATGTTCCGACGGCTGACCAAGCCGGGGCGCGACGAGGGGCCGGTCTATTGTTGCCAGGCCGACGGCATGATCGGGCTGGGCGTTGGCGCGCGCTCGTACACGCGCTCGCTGCACTACAGCGATGATTGGGCGGTCGGCAGCGCCGGCATCCGCGAGATCGTGGGCGACTGGATCGAGCGCAGCGACGCGCAGTTGCGGCTCGCGGGCTACGGGATCGAGCTGAGCGGCGACGAGCAGCGGCGGCGCTGGCTGATCCAGTCGCTGCTGCAGCGCGAGGGCCTGTCGCTGCGCGCGTACGCCGATCGCTTCGGTGCGCAGGTCGAGGACGAGTATCCAGACGAGATCGAGCAGCTGCGCGCGCACCAGCTGATCGTGCGCGAGTCTGGCCCGCAGTCTGACTACCTGCGGCCGACCACGACGGGGCTCGAGTGGGCCGACGCGATCGCCCCGTGGCTCTACTCCGAAGCCGTGCGCGCGGCCTCGAAGGACTTCGAGCTGCGCTGATGTTCGATCTTCACATCAATTGGCGGGGCCCGCTGTCGAGCTGCAACTACGACTGCGGCTATTGTCCGTTCGCCAAGCAGGTCAGCTCGCGGGCCGAGCTCGCCCAAGACGAGGCCGATCTGGCCCGCTTCGTGACGTGGTGCGGCGACGCGGAGGCCCACCAACGGCGGCTCTCAATTTTGTTCACGCCGTGGGGCGAGGCGCTGATCCGGCCGTACTATGCGAGCGCGCTGGTCGAGCTCTCGCACATGCCTCACGTCGCCGCGGTCGCGATCCAGACCAACCTCTCGAGCCGGCTCGAAGCGCTGGCCCAGGCCAAGCGGCAGACCTTGGGGTTGTGGACGACCTTCCACCCGAGCGAGACCAGCGTTGACGCGTTCGCGGATCGCTGCGCCACGCTCGACGACATGGGGATCCGCTACAGCGTGGGTGTGGTCGGCCTGCGCGAGCACTTTGACTTGATCGAGCAGCTGCGGGCTCGCCTGCGCGCGAGCGTGTACCTGTGGATCAACGCCTACAAGAGCCGCGGTCCGGGCTACTACGTGGATGGCGAGCACGAGCGGCTCGCCGCGATCGATCCCTTGTTCTCGTACAACGCCGTGCGCCACCAGAGCCTGGGACAGCCCTGCGCAGCTGGCCGCGAGTCGTTGCTCGTGCGCGGCGACGGTCGCGTGAGCCGGTGTCACTTCGTCGAGCGATCGCTCGGCAATCTCTACGACGATGAGCTCGACGCCATGCTCGCGGATCGGCCGTGTCCCCAGTCGAGCTGTGGATGCTTCATTGGCTACGTCCACCTCGATCGCCTGAAGCTGCGCCCGCGGTTTGCCGACGGCCTCGCCGCCAGGATCTTGTAGGCGGCTCCGAATGGCCCGCCTACAGGACCGAAGACACGGTCTGGCGGACGGTCTCGAGCCAGGCGGCGAAGTCTTCGCTGGGCTCGGGCGGGTCAATTGGCGGGTGGACGTGGCAGCGCATGCGCACGTTGGCGGTGAACGGGAGCCCGTTGTGGGCGAACAGCTCCGAGCCGCCAATGAGTGAGACCGGCAAGACCTTGCAGGGGCGCGTGGCGTCGAGCAGGGCCTGTGTGCCGCGGACTTTCCAGGTGCGGGCGACACCATCTTTGGCGCGGGTGCCCTCGGGGAAGATCGCGACGTTCCAGCCTTCGCGCTTGGCGTCGCGGCCAAGTCGCTCGATCTCGGCGATCGCGGCCTCGGGCTGCTTGCGATCGATGACCGCCGAGCCGCTAGCGGTGATCAGATACGAGATGCTGGGCCACCCATGGGCGAGCTCGCGCTTGGCCACGTAGCGGGGCTTGAGCTCGCGCAGCGCCGTCGCGATCACGATGACATCGGAGAAGCCCTGATGGTTGGCGACGATCAGGTAGCGCGCGCTGGGGTCGATGTGCTCGCGTCCAACGACCTCGAGCGTGGCCCCGGTCATGGCGAACGCCTGCCACATCACCTTGGCCAGCAGGTGTCCGGCGTCGACGAGCGACTCGCGGCCGCGCAGCTTGTTGATCGCCCGCAGCGGGAGGTCGCAGCTGAGCATCGTCGACGCCAGCAGGGCCGAGGCGGGGATCGAGCGAGTCCAGTCCTGGAGGGTCGCCTTGGCGTGTGTATCGGCCACGGCCGGATCCTCTAGCGGACGTAGATCTGCATGTAGTTCTCGCCCGCGCCCTGTGCCCCGGTGTTGAGGTTCAGGGCGTTGGCGAAGCCGAGATAGTTGAATTCCGTGCTTGGGAACTGCATCGGGCACACGCCGCAGGGGCCGTGCGGGCCAAGCCCGAACTCCGCTGGGTCGTCGAACGGACAGCCCGCGCCCTTGTCAGCGCTCCACACCGGACCAAACGACGCGGTGTTGGAGCCGGACCCAAAGTCCATGCACGACACCAGGTCCATCTCGTGGTCACCCAAGTTGAAGTAGAGATCCGTGTCGCACAGCTGGCCGGACTCGGTGAGGGTGCCGGCCGCGAGCTCGTGGCCGTTGCCCGCGAGGCTGTAGTCACACACGGGCGAGCCGGCGGCCACGATGATGTCGCCCAGGGTCTGGGCGCCAACGCCAACGTTGGCGTAGTGAGCCCAGACATCGGAGGGCTGGTGGACGAACAGCAGATCCGTGGCTGGGAGCGCGTGATAGGCCGGCGACATGAAGTCCAGGTGGGTCATGTCGAGCGAGCCGACTGTGTCGGGCTCACCGGCGAGCTTGGCCCGGTTGTTCCACGTCCAGGTGTTCTCGCCGTCGTCGCTGGCCGTGAACACCAGCGTCCAGCCACCGCCGCTCTTGCTCATGTGGCAAAACACGTCCATCTCGGGGATCGGTCCGGCGGCGCCGTCGGGGTCGATCGCTATGACTCCATCGCCGGCCGCGGGGTTGAACGCGCGCCAGTCCTGGCAGCTGATCGGGAGCTGACAGATGTTGGTGTCGTTGCGACCGCCGGGGCCACACACGGGGAACAGACAGTCGTTGGCGATCGTGCAGGCCTCGCCGAAGTCGCAGCCCATGTTGCACGCTGCGATCCCGCAATCGACGGCGATCTCGTCGCCGCTGACGATCCCGTCATCGCAGCTGGGGGGCATGCACAACGTCGTGCACGAGTCGGTGTTGTCGGAGTTGCCGTCGTCGCATAGCTCGCCGGTCTCGATCTCACTGTTGCCGCAGACCGCGACGATCTCTTCGCAGATGCCGCCGTTGCACACGAGCCCCGCATTGCATCCGTCGCCTGACGTGCACTCGCAGTCGAGCGTGCCAACGTCACACGGCTCGTCCGTGGTGCTGGTGTCCGCCGTGGTGCTGGTGTCCAGCGAGCCGACCTCGTCGCTGCCGCCACGGAAGCAGGCGAGCGGAAGTACCAACGCAAGAAGGATGGACCGGGAGTGACCGGTAAGGGAGACGCTGTTCAAAGGCATGTTGATCGCTCCGGTGGTGGCGTAGCCACCAGGGCGGCCAGCATACACAAACTCGATTCCCCCACGAAAGCATCGCTCGCAGTTGGGAGCTGCGTGGTCCTGACGTACGCATCGCGCGCGAGCGCGAAACGCAGGAGCGGGATCAAGCAAGGAGGGGCGCAGGGACTCAGCGGTGAGCCAGCTCGGCGAGGCGAGCCACGCCCTCGACGAGCTCGTGAGTCTCGTAGAACGCAAAGCTCAGCCGCACGAAGCTGCTCAGATCTCGCTGGACTGCGCAGCGGCTGCCCGGGATGAAGCGCAGCTGGGTCGCGCGCTCGAGCAGCGTGGCAGTGTCCACACGTTGGCCCAGATCGAAGCCCAGATCGAAGCCCAGATCGAAGCCCAGATCGACCCAGCAAAAGTACCCGCCGCGCGGCGGGAGGAAGGCCGCGTTGGGCAAGTGCGCGTGCAGGGCTTCGCTCAGCGCCTGGCAGCGTGCACCAAAGACCGCGCGCAGCTGGTTGACGTGGCTGGCCAAGAACCCGCTGTCGAGCGTGTGATGCACGATGTTCGCGATCACCGGGTTGAGGCAGCCGCCGCTGCGCAGGGCCCCGTGAGCCGCGAGTCGCTCGATCAGCGCGGGGGCGCCGTGGGCCCAGCCCAGCCGCAGGCCGGGGGCGAGCAGCTTCGAGAACGATCCCAGGGCTAGCACGCGGCCGCGGCCCTGGTCGTAGCGGGCGAGGCTGCCGGCGTAGTCGTCCTCGTCACCAGGCGAGTAGCGCAGCGCAGCGTAGGGCTCGTCGGCGACGATGATGAAGTCGTGGCGCTCGGCGAGGTCGATCAGCCGAAGCGCCCGCGCGGAGCTGAGGCTGACCCCGGTCGGGTTCTGGAACGCGGGGATGCAGTAGACGAAGGCGGGGGGCGGCGTGTCGGGTTGGGTGAGGAGCTGCTCGAGGGCGTCGACGTCGAGCCCCGCCGCGTCGGTTGGGATCCCGCGGACCTGCAGGCCGGCGCTGGCGAAGATGTCGTGGGCCAGGAAGTAGGTCGGGTCCTCCGTGATCACCGTCGCGCCGGGCTGGGCGAAGGTCTCGCTGACGAAGGTCAGGGCCGACGAGGTGCCGCCGGTGACCATCAGCTCGTTGGGGGAGACTTCGTGGGCGTACTCGGCGGTGAGGAACGCGGCCAGCGAGTCGCGAAATTGCGGGTACCCGCGGGCCGTGCCGTACTGGAGCACCAGGGGATCGTTGCCTTCGCGCAGCTGCGCGGCGGCGGCCTGTCCAAGGGCCGCGATCGGGAGCAGCCGCGGCGACGGTTGGCCAAGCCCGAGGTTGATCACGCCCGGCGGCGCGGAGCTCTGGACGAAGGGGCCAGCCTGGACGGTGAGCGGGTGATCGGGATCTAGACCCTTGCGATCCAGACCCTGGGTCATGGCGATGGCTCGGGGTCGAGGAAGCCGAGCAGCGCTCGCGTGAACCGCTTGGGTTGCTCGAGGTGCGCGGCGTGATCAGCCTGGGGGATCACGACCCACTGGCGCTCGGGCACGGTCATGCGGGTGAACAGCTTGGCCTGCCACAGCTGCCTGGCGATCGGATCCGCGACGCCGTGGATGACGAGGGTGGGGATCGTGATCAGCTCGGCGTCGAGGGCGTCGAACTGCTCCATCGCGCGCCAGTCTGTGCGCACGGGATCGGCGGCGAGCGAGGCTTTGACGTAGGCCGCGATCGCGGCCTCGCTGATCGTGCCTTCGGTGATGAAGTCGCTGCGCGCCGCGGGCTCGGTGTTGGCTTCGTTCGCGGGTTCGGTGGGTGCGGTGTCGGGCGGGGTGCGGGTGTCGAGGTCGCGCGGGTAGCCGTAGAGGATCAGCGCGTGCGCGGCCTCGGGGTGCCGCTGCACGGTCAGCTGGGCGACGAGCGAGCCGAGCGACCAACCCAGCAGATCGGGCGCCTCGCCTTGGGCGGTCTGGATGTAGGCGAGCGCGGCTGCGAGATCCTCGGCGGCGCGATCGGGCTCGACCCACCCGCTGGCGTCGCGCGGCGTGCCACCGTAGCCGCGCAGATCGAGCGCGTAGGCGGGGATGCCGTTGCTGACGAGGGTCTGCATCAGCGACAGCGAGGTGTCGTCGCCGACGCGCAGATCGAAGTCGGGGAGGCTGCTCCAGGTGCGACCGTGGACGAGCAGGATGGAGCGGTGAGGGGGGTGCTCGGGGTCGGGGGGGGGGAGCAGCGCCCACAGACGCAGCTCGTGGCCGTCGTCGGCCTTGACGGTGAGGGCTTCGACCTTGGGCGCGGGCGGTGGGGCGTCCTGGCTCGGCTCGGCGGGGGGCGCGGGGGCGACTTGTGCGGTTGCGGTGTTGGTGGTTGGGGGGCAATCGGTCGTCGAGGGGCGCGAGCAGGCGGCTAGTGTGCAAGCGAGCAGCAGCGAAATTCGAAGCGAGCTGGACACGGACTCACGTTCGCACGAGCCCAGGAGCGTGCCCAGCCCGAAGGACCTGTACCTGCTCATTTGGCTAGGCTGAAGCCCCCGCAAGCGTGCCCCGCCCGAAGGACCTGTACCTGCTCATTTGGCTAGGCTGAAGCCCCCGCAAGCGTGCCCCGCCCGAAGGACCTGTACCTGCTCATTTGGCTAGGCTGAAGCCCCCGCAAGCGTGCCCCGCCCGAAGGACCTGTACCTGCTCATTTGCACACGGGGCGCGGGCGATCATCTCCGGCCAGCAAGCACTCACGCACCCAAGGTTCCAGCACCTCCGCGATCTCGCACGCCTGCGACTTCTGCGGGTTGTGCCCACCGTCGTCAAAGCGCAATCGCGGCCCACTCGGACACGCCCGGCCAAGCTCCAACCCGATCGCGGGCTCGACCAGGGGATCGTCGTCACAATTGACCAGCAAGGTCGGCGCCAACAAAGCCGCGACCGCATTTTCGATCAACCGGAAATCGACCGCGGCGACGACCTCCAAGCTTCGACGGATGTCCCGATCAGAGGTGCGCGCCGGAAACCCAGCGCGACGAAACCCAGCCGCCACGATCCGCATCAGCGGCCGCCGCAAGATCGGCGCACGAAGCCCGCGGTTGACGGCTGGAGGCAGCCCCCTCATCGCCCGAAAGCCCCGATGCGGCCGCAGACCCACCGAGGAGATCAGCGCCAACCCGCGCACCCGATCGCGGTCGCGGCTCGCGGCGATCAACGCCTGCGGCCCCCCGAGCGAGTGCCCCACCAGCACCGCGCGCTCGATCTCGAGGTGATCGAGGCGATCCAGCACGTGCTCGGCGAGCGCCGACAACCGCGGGGATATGGGCTCCGTCCCACCGAAGCCCGGCATGTCGAGGCGGATCACGCGAAGCCCCGCGCGCTCGAGCGGCGGCGCGAGCCAGCGAAAGTCGCGGTGCGATCCCGGCAGCCCGTGCACCATCACGACGCAAGGCCCCTCGCGCGGCCCGCTGTCGACCCACGTGATCGCGCGGCCCTGCAGCATCCCGCGACACAGCGGTGGATCGGAGGCCTGCTGCGGGTGCACGCGCCTCCACTAACATGGTTCTTGGTGTCCTTCGCCGCCTGCTACCATCGCCGCCGGTCATGGCCTTCGACCACGCTCACCACGAAGCCATGAGACTCCCGCAGCTCGCGTTGCTGCTGTCAGCGTCGATGCTCGTGCTGGCGTGTCAGCGACCGGGGGCCAGCGCCGCACCCGAGCCCGGTCCAACCCGCCTGCCGATCCTCGATCGAGCCTACGGCGCCCACCCCGACTACGTCGACGCGCTCGCGCCTGGTGACCAGCTCGACGCGCTGAGCCTACCGCTGGCCGATCAGGGCCGGTTCGAGCTCGCCGACTCGCTCGCGGCCGGACCCGTGGTGCTGGTCTGGATCGGCGGCGCCGAGCATGAGGCGCTCACGAGCTGGGTGCGTGGCCTGGATCGTGAGCTCGCCCAGCTCGAGGCCCGCGCCGCGACCTTGGTGTTCGTGCGCCCGCTCGAACCGGAGGCCGCGCTGCGCTGGGCCAACGACGTCGCCCTGCAGACCCCCGTCGCGGGCGATCCCGACGCCGATCTCGCCGCGCGCCTGATCCCCGTCACCGCGCCCGAACACGCTGGCGGGCTCGACTTCGCCGTGATCATCCTGACCACCGGAGGAACGGTTGCCTACCGCAAGCTCGGCGGCCGCCGCCCGGATCTCGCCGAGCTGCTCGCCGTACTCGACGGCGACGCCCAAGCGCTCCGCTGCTGCCCCGGCGCCTGCGTGGGCGAGCCCTGCATCTGAGCAAAGGCGCGCGAGGACGCTAAAACCGGACGGCAGCGGTGGCGCCAACGCTGCCGCGGGCCGCCCCGGGCATCACGGACCACTGCGGACGCTGATACTTCTCGAGGTTGCGCCGATAGTTGCCAGCCCACGAGAACAACCCCAACCCAGCATTGAGCATCAACGCCCCGCCATCCGACGCGGCGATCCACAGCGCCCGCCGCTGCACGTTGCACTCCCACGAGGTGCAGGGGTTTTGGGCGTCGGTGTAGACCAGCGCGTAGTGAGCCGCGATCGAGGCCACGCCGAGGCCCGTGAAGATCGCCCCGAACACGTACCGACCGTTGGGGTTGCGCACGCGCCCGTCGCCGTAGACGGTCTGCCACGCTTTGTGCTGACCAAGCGCACCCGAGCCGATCATTGTGAGCACCATCGAGGTGCCGTACGCGGCGCCAACGAACATGTCGTTCGCGTCCAAGCCGGGGGAGTCGAAGTAGTCGAAGCAGCCGGTGAGGCTGTTGAACGGCGCGCCGCCGCTGGAGCTGGCTTGCCAGCGCTCGCAGTTGCGGGTTGCGTGGTCGACCTGATCGAGGCGACCGCCAAGCCCAACGCCAAACGCCACGCCGGCGCCAACGAACAAGCCGATGCCCATCATTGGCTTGTTCGGCGTTCGGATCACCGGCGCGGGTGGGGCGAGCGGAACGGCGGGCGCTGGTTGAGAGACCGCCACGCTCGAGCTTGGCCCCCAGTCGGGTACGGTGGGCGGCGGCGGCTGGGGAGCGGGCGCCAGGGGAACGACGATGATCGGCGCCTCCGTGGCGTCACCGGGAGCGGCGAAGCTCAGGGTCGAGGCGAGGGCCAGTCCAAGCAACGGCGACGGCATGCCGCGAGGGTAGCACTTTGGCGGACGCTTGCCTTGGCGATGTCTCAGGCAGCGAGCGCAGGCTGGCGGCGGGGTTGGGGCTTGGCCACCTGGCCGGTTCGCATGGCCAACAGGGCCCGGAAGAAGGGACCCGTCGTGGCGGCGTTGATGAGCGCGGAGTTGAATTTGGTGCTGATCTTGGAGGTCATGGCAGACGCCTCTTGGTTGGGGCGCTCTCTAGGACCTGTCCGGTAGGGTGTCGATGGCCACAGTGGGCCAAAGGACAGGGCCAAAGGGGGGCGCCAAAGGGGGGGCGCCAAAGAGCTGGGTCACACGGGGCTGGCGGCTTTCAGGTTGGTCAGGACCCCGTCGACGTGCTCGACCGTGACCCGCTTGCGCCCGCTGGATTGGGTCGCGGTGATGTCCAGATCCCACAGCTCCTGCGCGATACACCAGTCAGGGCTGTCGACGGCGACGATCTCGAGATCCGTGGTCTCGAACCCGAACCGGCCCGTGGTCGCCCCGCAGCGGTCCAGCGCGGCCTGGACCATGGAGTCGAAGCTCACGCGGTGGGGGGTCCCGTGGGTGCGCAGGCCATGGCCGTGGCCACACCCAAAGGAACCGCCGTAGCCGCCCAGACCGATCGTGCCAAGGCCCGAGCGTGGCGCGGCAGCGGGGCCGTCGAAGCCGGCCACCGCCCACGCCGACGTGTACGGCGAGATCACCTGGGCGTGAAAGGCCAGCGCGGTGCGATCCGCGTCGGACAGGAGGTCGTCCGGGTCGTCCGTGGCGAGGGCCGCGGCGACCCGGCGCCCGGCTGCATCGGTGGGGATCGCCGCCCATGCCCGGCGCTGGCCCCAGACCTCACCCACGAACACGGCGCGCTCGAGCGGGGCGCCCCGGTGGGCGAAATCGGCGTAGTGTTGGTGGGCGCCGGCCTCGAGCCAGGGTTTGAGCGCGACCTCACGCTGCTCGGCGCCGGCAAACTCGAGCTGGAGGGCCAGCGACCAGATCCGGGTGGGAGCGATCAGCTCGTTGGCGGCGCGCTCCGGGTCGAGCCGGCTCGCGCCGATCTCCCACAGCATGCCCCCGGCGCCGCGCGCGACCGCGGTCCAAGGATCCATGGCGGCGCCAGGTGCGAACTCGACTCGATCACTCGGATTGACGCGGACCACGTGGACGCGAGGGGTCGCGGCGGCGGCCGCCTGCCGGGCGTCGTCGACGGGGAAGTCGTGGCGCAGGTAGAGATCGCTCAGCACGATGATCCAGTCGACGCCGTCGGCCGTGGTCGGCTGCTCGAGCAGACCGCGGGCGACGTCGATCGCCGCGCCGATCTCACTGCCGTTGCCGACGGCGATGTCGAGCTTGGGCAGATCCTCGCCCGCCCAGCCGGCGGGCACGAAGTCGTGATAGACGCGGCGAACCCGACGGTCGAACAACAGCAGCTCGGCGGTGGCTTGGCTCGACGCGTTCGTTTGCGCGAGCTGCTCGAGGTACGCGGCGCCAAGGCTCACGAGCTGGGTACGCTCCCGCGCACGGATCGAGCGCGAGGCGTCGAGGACCACGACGACGCGACGGACTTTGGGCAGCCGGGCCAGCTCGCTCGGGGCCTCGAAGTCGCTGACCAGCAGGTGGGGGAGATCGGTCGGGCTGACGCCAGGGTCGAGCGCGGCGAGGGCTGCGGGCGTGGAGGCGACGAGCTGGGCGAGATCGAGGTCGGCCGCGCTCGCGTGACCGCTCCCACGATCGCGCGCTGTGAACTCGAGCCGGTGCTCGAGATCGCCGTCGAGGCTCGCGCCGCTCGGCAGGATCAGCTGACCGTCGACGCTGAGGGTGAACGCGGGGTCGGCTGGTGGGTCGAGCTCGACGGTGGCGTGGCGGCCGTATGGCGACATCTGGGGCAGCTCGATCACGTGCCGTCCGTCCGCGTACACGCTGGGCACGAACACGCGGTACGACACGCTGCGCGTGTGCATGGGCGGGATCGGGTAGATCGAGAGGCTCGCCTCGCAGCCCCACGCCGACCGGCTCACGTGCACGGCCGTGTCGGCGTTCAAGGCCGGCTCAATGTCGGCGGGCGGCCCCTCGACCCACGCCTGCCAGCGATCCCACGCCTCGTCGGTGTCGAGCAGCTCGGCCGGTCGCCAGATCAGCGCGCCGGTCTCGTCTGGCGCTTGCACGGCGACGGCGTCGAGTGACGCCGAGCAGGGCAGGGGGATCGGGAGCTCGACCTCGGCGGGCAGCGGGCCCGGGTTGAACAGCGAGCGGGTCACGATCAGCGTCGCGCCCTCGGGGCTCGCGTCGAGCTGAACGTCGTGGACCCGCTCTTCGATCGGCGTCGAGCTGGGGATGGGGTTGCTCGCCGCGGCGACGGCCCCCCAGCTGAGTGACCCGCTCAGCAACAGGGTCGACGCAATCCGTCCACCAAGGGGTCCGCAAGCGGGCCCAAAGCCCGCGCCCGAGCTGAAAACACTTGCCACGGCGCCCACGACAGGAGGGTCCTCGACAAGTTCCGCGGCTCGAGACGCCCGCCGGGACTGGGTTTACGGCCCGCTCTGAGGGAGACTCGCGGCGTCTCCCCGCAGAGTGACGCCGCGTCCGCTCACAGCGACTGCACATCGACAATGCGCTGGGCGAGTTCCTCGTGCTCGAGCCCGCAGTTGGCTGCCTCACACAGCCAGCGCGCGGCGTCGGCCGGCTGCTTGAAGCTGCGGAACCGAACCCCGAGGACTTCGACGAGCTGCTCGCCCAAGTGGGTCGCGGCGGCTGCCATCAACCCGACCACGCCGGTCATCAACAACGCGACGGCCTCGTAGCCGGGCTCTTTGCGGGCGGCCTCGCGCCAGAACCTGCGGACCTCGACCGGAGGCAGGGGAACGACGCGCTCCGAGATCATCATCACGGGCACGCGCCCGCCGATCTCCTGACAGAATTCCAGGTAGTCGGCCTCGGCTTGGTGCGCGAGCTCGAGCGTGATCACATCGACGTATCGCGTCACGTGCACGCGGCCCGCGTCGGCGGTCACGAGTCGACCCGGCTCATGCACGCGAACGGGCACGCCCCACGGTCCCAGATCTTCGGCCCCGGACAAAGAGGGAGCTTCTGTTCACGGAGCGTTGGCGCCGCGATCCTCGACCGCCAACGCCACTCGCCACAGGCTGAGGATCACCGCGGCCAGACCAGCCGCGCGCGCGACCCAGATGGAGATCGGCGAGGGCCCAGCCTCGATCAGCAACAGCAGCGCAGCGATCACCACGCCGAGCTTGAGGGTCTCGATCACGGTGCCGCTCAACCACCACAGCGGTCGTAGCGCAACATGGCCGACCGCGCGCAACATCGTCATTGGGTGGTAGGGGCGGGCGTCATCCAACACGACCGCCGCCCTGGCGCGATCGAGCGCCAAGACTGGAAAGCTGACCAGCAGCAAGATCAGCGGCAGGGCCCGCGGACCCAAGCCGGCCGCGCAAGCCCCCGCGAGGCCCAGGCAGACCGCGCGAATCACCAGGCTGTAGCCGGTCTGGACCAACATCGCCGGGAGCTCGCGGCCGACAGCGCCCACGATCCACGCGAGCGAGCGCTGGCCGTCGAGGCGCGTGAGGATCGCTGGGGCGGCGAGCAGCGAGAAGATCCCGGCGACCACGGCCGCCGAGACCACGCTCGAGCTGATCGCGGCCGCGATCGCAGGCTCGTCGGCGAGCAGCTCGACGACCGCCCGAATCCGGTGACCGTCGTCGAACCACGTCCAGTCGCGCATCCCGGCGCGCGCCGCTGCACGGCCGGGACCCGCGAGCAGCTTGGCGGCTAACAGGTTCGCAACCCAGATCGCGAGCACGAAGCCCGGGGCGACCAAGACCCGGCGCAGCGCCGCGAACACCCGCGTCCGCCTGCGCGGGTGCTTGCGCGGGGGGACTGTCGCCGCGCCTGGGCTCAGGGGTGTTGCCAGGGTGTCGTCCATGCTCAGATCCCCAGGCCGCCAAGCACCGCGAGCGCGGCCGCTTCATCCATGTCGCCGAGCCAGCCCGAGAGCGGCTCCGCGGGTGGGTCCGCGGCGTCCTTGGCCCACGCTGCGTTGTCGAGCTTGCGGGCCTCGAGCAGCACCTGCATGCGCGGATCCACGATCGCCTTGGTCACCCGGCGACCCGGAAAGTCGAAGCGGTGATGGTCGGCCTGGCCGTCCCACACGAGGGTGAGCCGCTCGCCGTCGCCAAACTCGACGAGGACCTCGACGGGCATGCGGAAGCTGGTTCGGCGACCAACGACCACGAAGCCCTCGACGCGGTCGTCGTCGAGCGCGGCGACCTTGGTGTTCCAGTCGCCGGGGGTCTCGCTGCGCGTCAAGCCGCTGGGGCCGATCGGCGGCGCGTAGCCAAACAGGCCGGCGAGGGCCCGCTGCGTCGCGATGACGGCCTGCGGTGGCTCGGGCGGCAGCGGCTCGCCCTCGGCGACGCGGTGCCAGCCTGCGTCGCCGAGCGCCCGGCGGTTGCCGACCGCGAGCAGCCGAAAGTCAGGCAGCGCCGCGCCGCGCAGGCCCTGATCGAGGTAGTCCTGGACGTCGAGCCAGACCGTGCCCGGCCCGCCATCGCCGACCATCGCCAGGCGCCCGCGCTCATCCCCGATCTCCTCAACGAGGACACGCTCGAGCAGCGCCCCGTTGGGGTGGGCAAACCGGGCGAGCGCCGCGTAGCGGGCCATCGCGCGGTCCCACGGCGCGCGCCCACACAGCTCGCGCAGCGTGAGCATGACCGCCGCGGTCTTTTGGTAGGTCACGGCCCCGTACGACTCCACGACCGGATCAAAGCGGTCCGCCGGCTGATCGATCGGGTCTCGGTCGGCGCCAAACAGCATCGACAGCGCGATCAAGTCCTTGGTCGTGAGCGGGTGGCCAAGCAGCTCGACGACCCACGGATCGTCGCCGTAGGCGTCCCAGTACACCAGCTGATTGGCGGTCGTGTTCATGCCCTCGTCGAGCCACGGCTGCGCGTGCTCGTTGGAGGCGAACAGGCCCTGAAAATACTGGTGGCCAAACTCGTGCACGGTCGTGAACACGCCGGTGATCCGCTCGCGCAGCACCCACGCGGGCAGCGGTGAGTCGGCGATGTTCGAGGTCGTGTAGAGCGTGGGGTACTCCATGCCGCCGGCCCCCCCGGCGCCTTCGGGGGCGTGCACGATCGTGATCGTGGACCACGGGTAGCTGCCGAACCGGGCCTCCATGCTGGCCAGCGCGAGCTTCTGCGCCTCGAGGTGGGTGTCGGCGTCGTCGACGAACTTGGGCTGGATCAGCTGGCGGATCCGAATGCCCTCGTACTCGCCCCAGTGCTCGATGAAATTTGGATCGGCGACCCACGCGAAGTCGTGGACCATCTGCGCGCGGTAGTGCAGGCGCTTGCGGCCCTCGCTTGGCGCCTCTTCGCCCACGCGCACGCCGGTCGCGCCGACCACGTAGTCGCTGGGCACGTCGAGGAACACCTCGTAGTCGCCAAAGTCGGCGTAGAACTCCGAGAACAGCCCGAAGGTGTGCGCTTGCCAGCCGGCCTGCTCCTCGAGCACGCCGATCTTGGGGAACCACTGGCCGGCCATGTGGAAGTCGCCGTAGTAGCCGGTCCGCGCGAACACCTGCGGGAGCCGGGTCGTGAACTCGAGCTCGAGGACCACCGACTCGCCCGCGCCGACCGGCTCGGGCAGGGTCACGGTCATCGTCGAAGGCTCGGCGTCCTCGCCAAAGCGCAGCGGCACGCCCGGCTGCGACGGCGTCTGCTCCAGCACGATCCTCGGCTGCGCGGGGTTGTGGGCGAGCAGCGAGACCCGCGAGACGTCGACGAAGCCCCAGCGATCCCGCGCGAGATTCTGGCCGCGGTGGCTGCCCCGGGCGTCGGCCATCCACGCGCTGTCTTCGGCTCGGAACGCGTTCATGTACAGATGCAGCGGCAGGCGATCGACGCTGCGCGCGGTCCGGTTGCGCCAAGCCATGCGCAGGGTCCCGTGGATCTCGTGGGCGCGCTCGTCGAGCCGGGCGTCGATCCAATAGTCGACGACGTGGGCCTGCTCTGGGATCACCCCGCGCACCGACTCGGGCCGCAGCGCCTGCTCGGGCTCGGGGATCGCGGGGAAGCTGGGCGGCTCGGCGTCGTCGCAGCCGAGCGCGCCGGACCCGAGCGCGGCGACGATCCCGAGCCCGAGCGCGAGTGCTCGGGGCGTTCGACACGCTCGCGCGGCAGACCTGGACATGGCGGCGCATGGGTACCACCGGCCTCTGCAGACGCGCAATCGCGGCCAGTCCGGCGCCGGGGCTGTCCGCTCGCAGTTGACGGGCCAGGGGCGGTAGCGCGAAAATCGCGGCACATGCCACGGTCGATCGGACGGGTCCTGCTCACGTCGCTCACAGCGGTGGTCCTGATCGGGTGCAGCAAGCAGCCGTGCGGGGGCAAGGGCATGGTGATCGACGAGCGACCGCTCGACGGGACCTTGGGGCAGGTCATCGGTCCCGCGGGCGGGGTGATGTGTCGGCCCGCGCAAGACGACGGGCAGTATCAGGCGACCCACCGCCGCTACGAGCTGACCGACATGACGCCCGACCAGGCCGACGCCGCCTGGGCCAAGCACATGCAGTCCAACGGCTGGCAAGACGTCACGCCGCTCCCGCTCCTCGCCGCCAACGCCGACAACGCGGTGCGCGACGAAGAAGAGTGCGGGATCGTCGAGCAGTGGTACGCGAAGCCCGGCGAGCCAACCCGCGTGCAGGTGACCGTGAGCTACTGCGTCGACAAGGGGTGGAGCTCGGTCACCGTGTTCGCGTGTGACGATGACATCCCTCGCGCCGAGTGTCGCGACACCCCTGGTATCGACCCATGAAGTCGGGCAGGGCTACACTCGCGGGGCATGCCAGCGATCGAAGACCAGCCCGCGGGCGCAGACCCTGGGCGCGAGTTCGATGAGCCGCAGATGCTCGCGTGGGCCGAGGCGCTGGGCGCGAGCTTGCGGGGCGGCGACGTGGTGCTGCTGCGCGGTGAGATGGGGGCCGGCAAGACCACGCTGGTGCGGGCGCTCGCGCGGGGGCTTGGCGTGGCGCGGCCCGATCGCGTGTGCAGCCCAACCTATACAGTCTGCATGATTCACCCCGGCCCGGTCGCGCTGGTCCACGTCGATCTGTTTCGGCTTGGCGAGGACGGCCCGGTCGCGAGCGCGGCCTTCGAGGCGCTCGGGCTCGAGCACGACGAGCTCCCCGGGCCGGATCGCGTGCTGGTCGTCGAGTGGTCCGAGTTGTGGGCTGACGCACCGAAGCAACACCTCTCAATTGCGCTGTCACGGGTGCCAGATCAACCCGCCGTGCGCCGGCTGAGGCTCGAAGATCACCGCGAGCAGGCCCAGGCAGCGGCGACAGGACAGTGAGCAAGCCCCACGCACGCGGTCGCGTCGGCCTGTGATGCGGACCCCCGGATCGCCCGCGAACACCCAAAAATACCCCTGATTACGCCAGTTTGCGCGTGATCGGGATCGCCAGGTGGCGATCGCAGCGCCGTCTCGATCGAGCGCTCACGTGGGTGCCGGGGCCACTTTGGCCGAATTTGCCTTTGCCAAGCCCACCCCGCGCCGTTTATCGTGCGCGGCACCGCAGTCGTCGCGGTGTGGCCTAACGGCCGCAAACCCCGATTTACCAATCCCACGCACGCTCCCAAGCACACGAGAGGTCCCCGTCATGGCCAACAAACCCAAGGAAATCGTCGTCGTAGGCTCCAAGATCAAAGAGGTCGTCCGAGAGGCCGGCCTGCGCAGCGATGGCGAGCTCGTCGCCGCTGTCTCTGACAAGGTCCACGCGATGCTTCAAGCCGCGATCCACCGCTGCACCCAAAACGGGCGCAGCACCGTTCGACCGCACGATCTGTAACTTGGATCGTAGCGTCCGCTACTTCCCACGAGATCAGACGCGCGCGAGCCTTTGGTTCGCGCGCGTCTGCGTTTGACTGATACCCGAGATGACCCACGAATTCTTTGCTACGGCGCCGCGCGGGGCCGAGGACCTGCTTCTAGCCGAGCTCGAGGCGCTGGGCGCCGAGGGCCCGAAGGCGCGCACGGGCGGCGTCGCGTTTCACGGCCCGCTGGCGCTGGGCTACCGGGCCTGCCTGTGGTCGCGCGTGGCCGGCCG
>NZ_JMCC02000123.1 GCF_000737335.2 Enhygromyxa salina
GTCCGAGTCTGCGCCGGACGCTAGCCAGTCCGAGCCCCCGGCCGCGTCCGAGTCTGCGCCGGACGCTAGCCAGTCCGCGCCCCCGGCCGCGTCCGAGTCTGCGCCGGACGCTAGCCCGGCGACGCACGGTCAGCTGCGACTGCTGGTCTACATCCACGGCACCCGCGACCCGCTCGCGGGCGCGCGGCTGTTCGAGCTTGGCGTCGACCCATCGGTCGACGACGAACAACCAGAGACCGACGCGAGCGGCGTCGCGCAAGCGTGGCTCGAGCCGGGCATCCACAAATTTTCGCTGCGCGCCGACGGCTACGAGCCGCTCGAATTCGAGGTCGAGATCGTTCGCGGCGAGCAGCAGGTCCTCGAGCTGCGCGCTCGCGTGGCGCTCAGTGGCAACCGCTATCGCACCGTCGTCCGATCCGAGCGCCCGGTCGCAGTCAGCCGCACGACCCTGCGCGAGCAAGAGCTGCACGAGATCCCGGGCTCGGGCGGCGATCCCTTTGCGGTGATCAAGTCGCTGCCCGGGGCAGCGCAGGTCTCGGGCTTCCTGCCCTACGTGGTCGTGCGTGGCGCGGCGCCGGGCAACACGGGCTACTACCTCGACGGCGTCCGGGTCCCGGCGCTGTTTCACGTCGCGATTGGCCCCTCGGTCGTGCACCCCTACTTCATCGACGAGGTCGACTTCTATCCGAGCGGCGCGCCGGTCCGACTGGGTCGCTACGCGAGCGGGATCGTCGAGGGCCGCACGCGCATGGCCGCGCGCGATCGACTGCGAGGTGAGCTCGACGTACGCCTGACGGACGCTGGCGCGCTGCTCGAGATCCCGTTCGATCGCCCGCGCGATCCCAGCTGCGCGCGAGATCGCAAGACCCAGCCGAGCTGTCGTCAGCCCGGTCGCGGCGCGCTGACGCTGGCTGGCCACTACAGCTACACCGGCCTGATCCTCTCGGCGATCCCGGCCCTCAACGTGAAGATCCGGTTCTGGGACTACCAGGCCCGCCTCGATCACGACCTGGGCCCGCGCGCTCGCTACACCGCGTTCGTGTTCGGCAGCTACGACGAGCTTGGCCAGCGCAGCGCGCTCGTGTCGACCCTCGATGAAGACGGGATCCCGATCCCGACGATCGACGACGATCCCGATCCCTACGTGCGCCTGGAATTTCATCGCATTGATCAGCGGATCCGCCAGCGGGTCCGCAACGGCGGCCGCGTCGACTACCGCGTGACGCTGGGCCTGGACCGCTCGGGGGTTCAATCGATCCGCGTGGATCAATGGCGGGTCGCCCCGCGCATCGACGCCCAGCTGCGCGTGGGCGAGCGCGTCACCCTCCACACCGGCCTGGATCAAGAGCTGCAGATCTTTCGACTGCCGCAGGGGTTTGGCGCGGGCGAGCTGACCAGCTCGATCGAAGACCTGTCCTTGTTGTTGAGCGAGCGGGTCGTCTCGGTCACGGGGCTGTACTTCGACGTCGCCTATCGCCGCGGTCCGATCGAGATCCGTCCGGGGATCCGCGGAGACCTGTGGGTCTCGACCGGACCCAGCCCCTACTTGCCCGCGGCCCGATCCGTCTCGAGCGCGCTCGGCTTCGATCCGCGCGTGATCGTGCGTGAGCAAGTCAGCGAGCGCGTGAGCCTACGCCAGAGCCTGGGCCTGTATCACCAAGCCCCCGACCCGCCGCTGCCGATCCCCGGGATCGAGAGCGTCGGGCTAGAGGACGGACTGCAGCGCAACCTTCAGGGCAGCTTTGGATGGACCTGGGAGATCGCGGATCGTGCGGTGCTCAGCCAAGACGCCTACGTCGGTCGCCTGAGCAACATGCAGGACTACGAGCTCAGCCAGGGCCTGGACGCCAGCGGCGATCCTTCAACGGCCGACGAGTTCGACGACTACCTGATCCGCGTGTCCGGCTGGAGCTGGGGACTCGAGACCATGTTGCGCCTGGTCCCAAACGGCAAGCTCTACGGATGGCTGGCCTACACCTTGTCGTGGTCGGTGCGGGACTACCCGCTCGGCGGGTTCGCGCCCGCGACTTGGGATCAGCGTCACATCCTCAACGCAGTGCTGGGCTGGAACGTCAACCGCAAGTGGCGGATCGGCGGCCGCTTTCATGTCAACAGCGGCCGGCCCTACACCACGCGACAGCTCGACGCGAACGGCCAGCTCGAAGACTTGGTCGAAGCTTGGACGAACCATCGCAATGACGCCCGAATGCCAGCCTTCATGCAGCTCGATGTTCGCGTCGAGCGGATCTTCGCGCTTCGGCAGGCCCGGTTGCACCTCTATTTGGATCTGGCCAACGCAAACTTCGCGCGCGAGGTGCTGCGCTGTGACTCGCTCGCGCAGGACAGCGTGGGCGCCATGGCCAATGATGGCTGCGTGAACCCGCAGGCGATTCGCTATGTACTGCCCACGCTAGGACTGCGCGCTGTCTTCTGAGTACCGTGCACAATTATCCGGCGATACTCATCTGCACATTGGGCTCAAGCCGCGACGGTCGACGTGTCCTTGGGACGCTCGACGCCAACGGGGCGATTGAACATCGCCATGCTTCGCTTGAGTCGTAATAGGTCATCGAGGAACGGACGGATCGTCACGCAATCGACGAACATGCGGACGAATTCGAGGTCTTGTCGGTCGTAGCGGGTCATGGCGGTCCTTACTTGATCTTGCTCGGGGTCTTGCTCGAGGTCTTGCTCGAGGTCTTGCTCGAGGTCGGGTGCTTGCGGGGCAAAATGCCGCACGCACACAGTTGTGCATTCTGCATACCAAGGGCGACGAAACATCATCAATCAGGCGACTTTTGCAAAAGCCCAATGATCTCATTCGTTCGCGCCGGGCCGGCTCGATCCGCAGCGCAAGTCGTGTTGCCACGCTGTCAAACTCAGCGCTTCACGCGGCGAAAGACCACGCTGAGGTTGTTCGCGGGCATCTCGAACACACGGTCCAAGACCAGACCGCGGCGCGTGGCCGCTCGCGCAACCTCGTCGAGGTCGCGAACACCCCAGCGTGGATCCCGGGCGCGAAGGCTCTTGTCGAAGCCCTCGTTGCTGGGTGCTGTGTGCACGCCACCGCGCATGAACGGGCCATACAGACACAGCGGACCCGCTTCGCGTAGACACTGTGACACCCCATCGAGCAAGCCCAAGCACGCAGCCCACGGCGAGATGTGGATCATGTTCGCGCAGATCACCGCGTCGCAGGCCCAGCCGGGGTTCAGCGGCCAAGTTGGGCTTGCCGCGTCGATCCGCACGGGCGCCGCCACGTTGCCTAGATCATCCGTCCACGCGGCGATGCTCGCGAACACGCTGGCGTCATGATCGCTCGGTTGCCAGCGCAGCTGCGGGAGCGCGCTCGCGAAGAACGCGACGTGCTGGCCGCTCCCACTCGCGAGCTCGAGCACGGTCCCCTGCTCCGGCAGCACCTCGCGGAGCACCTCCAGGATGACCTCGCGGTTGCGCTGCGTTGCGGGGTAGTCGAGTCGCGGATCTGTACTCATCTTCCGATCATCTGGCGCTGTTCTGACACGGCGTGTAGTGGGTACATCAAACTCGTCGACCCACCAATTGGTTCGCGAGCACACGTCCACGACAGATGCCAGGTCGCAACCAACTGGATTCGACGCTGGCCACTGACCTTTGGTCCGCGTGCGCCATCGAGTGCCTATTGGGCTTGGCTGACGAGCTCGCGGGTTGCGGCGTCGAGGCCCGCGCGGCCATCGAGCTGCTCGAGGGCGACGTCGGGCTCGACCCCGTGACCATCGATCCCACGATCGTCTGGGGAAAAATAGCGCGCGACCGTGAGCGTGAGCAGCGAACCATCGGGGATCCCGATCACCTCTTGCACCGTGCCTTTGCCAAAGCTGCGCTCACCCAAGAGCTTGGCGCGGTGGTTGTCTTGCAGCGCGACCGCGAGCAGCTCCGCGGCCGAGGCCGAGCGCCGATCCTGCAGCACGACCAGCGGCGTCTCGCTGTCCGTGCCGGCCTCGGTCGCCAACTCTTCGCGCATGATCACGCCCCCACGACCGCGGGTGCGGGTCAGCACGCCAGCTTTGACGAATAGATCCGCGACCAACACGGCCTCGTCGACTTCACCGCCTGGGTTGCCGCGAAGATCCAAGACCACGCCAGCGAGCCCGCGAGCCCCCGCGTTGCCGCGCAGCTCGGCGAGCGCCCGCTTGACCTGATCACCCGTGCCCGGACGAAAGCTGTGGATCTCGATCGCGCCCACGAAGTGGCCGCCGCCCGCGTCGATCAACTCTGCCGAGACGCCGGCCGCGGCGCTCGGCTTGGCGAGCTCGATGTCGAGCAGCTCGGGCCCGCTGCCGCGATCGATCGTCAGCGCGACGATCTCACCGGCCGCGCCGCTGAGCTGCAGCTGGGCCTCGACGTTGCTGAGCAGCTGCGCGCTGGGCCGCCCCCGAATCGCGAGGATCCGGGTCCCCGCGCCGATCCCCAGCTTGTCCGCGGGGCTGCCAGGATGCACGGCGATCACCTCGAGCTCGGCGCCGGCTTGGTTGCCCGCGCGGTGCAGCGAGGTCACCAACCCCGCGTCGGCGCCCTGGCGTTGGCGCTTCTTGGCGAGGTCGCGCTCGTTCGCGGTCAGGTAGTGACTGTAGGGATCGAGCCCCGCGACCATGTGCTTGAGCCCACGCGACATCACCTCTGGGGCGTCGACCGGCTCGACGTAGCGATCGAGCACGACGTCGAGGCTGTCGTGAAACTGCTGGCGATCGAGCTGCGCCCCGGCGGACCCCTTGCCCTTGCTGGCGTCAGCCTCGGAGATCGCCCGCTGGATCGTCAGTGTGCTGATCACGCCCAGCGACAGACCAAGCAGCAGCGACAACCGGGACGAGCGCACCCTTTCATGGTGACCAAGGCTGGCACCCAGGTCCACTTGGGTGTGGGAGCCGAAACCGGCCGGGCACGAAAAAAAGCAAATTGTTGGCCGAGCACATTATCCTACATGTAGGATAAGCGCGTACCAACCGAGGACGCCTCCCATGAACTCGACCGCGCGCTCACCCATTCGTGTCACTCCCCTCCCCCGCCCCGGCCGTCGCGTCGTCGAACGCCGAAAGCAGCGCTCGAAAGGCACCGGCGACGCCATCGAGTTGGCCCTGTCGGCGGCCGCTGACGGCAGCGAGCTCGACGTGGTCCTGATCGCCGATGACTACGGGATGTTGGTCGCCAGCAGCTGCACGGATCTCGACTTGGAGATGCTCGCGGCGATCACACCAATTGTGTCTCGCGGGCGTGCCAAGGCCACGATCAAGCGCAACGGCGAGCATCGGGACCTGAGCGTCAAGTCGATCAAGGTGCTCGGCGAGACCCTGCACATCGCGGCGTTGGGCGGCCAGCCCTCGACCCGGGCGCTGGGTGTGATGCGCAGCGTGACCGCAGCTCGCCGCATTCTCGGCTAAGGCACCACTGGGTGTCTGATTAGTGGACTTCCCAGGCGACCCGCCCGCTCCGACACCGTCCGAGCGGGTGGGTCTTGCTTTGGCGGATCCTCCGCTTGCCGTTACACTCGCCGCATGGCCATCGAGCCCGCCGAAGCCGAGGAGATCCGCAGCCATCTGTTGCGGTATGCCGGTTGGGACAAGGTCCCTGAGGAGGTCATCAAGACCTTCAGTGAAAGCGCCACGCGAGTGGAGATCAAGCGCAAGCGCCCGGTGTTCCGCCGCGGTGATCCAGGACCGGGCTTGTTCCTGGTCCGATCTGGCGAGTTCAAGCTCAGCCTGATCTCTTCCGAAGGCCGCGAGCAGATCCTGTATCTAGCTGGGGCCGGCAAGCTGATCGGCGAGGGTTTCTTGCCCCGCGAAGTGCAGTGTGCGGCCTCGGCGTTCGCCATGACAGACGGCGACGTGTGGCGCTTCGACACCGACTTGGTGATCAAGTTGTTGTCGCAGTCCGAAGCGATGGCGTTCGCGCTGATGCGGCACCAAGCCTTTCGCGCCAACCGCCTGATCGACCTGATCTTGGATCTGTCGCTGCGCTCGGTGCAGCGGCGCCTCGCTAGCTTCTTGTACACGCTGGCGATCCGCAGCGGCGCCGAGCAGGGCAAGGCCCACGTGATCCCGCGGGCGCTCGACATGAACACGGTCGCAGCCCGGCTTGGAACCGTCCGCGAAGAGATCTCGCGGGCACTCAACCGCATGCAGCGCGAAGGCATCCTCAAGCTGAGCCGCCAAGAGATCGTGGTCATGGATCTGAGCGCGCTCGAGATGGTCACCTACGAGTGACGCTCGCGCCCCCTGTTCACCACCGCATGAGCGCCAGCGTGACTGGCCGGCTGGGCGTGCTTGGCCTGTGCCTGTGCTGCCTGTCTGCGTTGGGCTGCAAAGACACCCCCAAGCCACCCGATCCCCACTCGCTCGCCGCGCTCGAGGCCGAAGGCCCGCCCCACACGCCCAACTGCCGCTCGTGGGACGCGCTCGACGACGAGACCCTGCCCGCGCTGCCAGACGCGCCGCACATGGCCGCGTTCGAGCAAGTTTGGCGCACGGTCGGCAGCAAGCACTACGATCCAACCCTGGCCTGCCTCGACTGGCCGGCCCTGCGCGAGCAGTACGCCAAGCAGATCCTCGCGGCCGGCGATGACACGACCGCGGCCTACGTCGCGATCAACGAGCTGCTGGGTCTGCTCGGGCAGAGCCACCTGCACGCGACCGCGCCAACACCCAGCTCCACTGCGCGCGCGCGCGACAGCGGCCCCGCGACGGTCCCGATCAACGTGCGCTGGCTGCCGCTCGAGCCCGGTGGGTCCGAGCGTCGTGCGGTCGTCGTCGATGAGGCCGTCGACGATCATGCCAGCGGCATACCCCGCGGCGCGATCCTGACCGAGATCGCGGGTGAGTCCGTCGACGAGATCGCGGAGGCGGCCGCGAGCGCGGTCGAAGCTCACGCAGGCCGCTCGGCCGAGGGCGCGTTCATGATCGCCCAGGCGATCGGCGCGAAGCTCAACTGCCCCGAGGACGGCACCAAGCGGTTGAGCTTCTTGGATCCGACCCAGGCCGACGCCGAGCGCGAGCTCGAGGTCGCGTGCTTCTTGCCCGAGGGCGAGCGGATCAGCCTTGGCAACCTCCGCAACCTCCCGACCACGGTCGAGTGGCGGATGATCCCAGCGGAGGGCCCCAACGAGCAGCCCGACGCCGCCCCGACCGGACTAAAAGTCGGCTACCTCGCGTTCAACTTCTGGATGCTGCCCATGACCGAGCGGCTGCGCGCCGGCGTCGACGAGCTTCGCAAGCAAGGCATGGGCGCGTTGATCATCGACCTGCGCGGCAACCCCGGCGGCGTCGGGGCCATGTCGATCCCGATCGCCCGCATGTTCCTGCGCGAGGGCGCCAGCCTCGGCGTGCTGCAGATGCGGGAGTTCAACCAAGAGTTCAACGTCGAGCCCAACCCCGACGCGTTCGATGGTCCGATCGTGATCCTCGTCGACGAGGGCACCGCGAGCACATCCGAGATCTTCGCGCTTGGCATGCGCGACGCGGGTCGCGTGAAGATCGTGGGCGCCGGGCCCAGCCCCGGGATGGCGTTGCCATCGATGATCGAGACCCTGCCCGACGGCGGGCTGATCCAGTACGTCGTTGGCGACTACCACTCTGGCAAGGGCTCCGCCGCCGAAGGCGAGGGCGTGGTCCCCGAGCTCGCGGTCACGGAGTCTCGAGCCGACTACGCCGCCGGCCGGGATCCGGTGCTCGACGCCGCCGTCGCTCATCTGCGCGCGGCCGGCCCCGACGCCCCCACCCCATCCAACTAGCCCCACCCAACTAGACGAGTCATGCAGCGCCCACCCAAGCTCCTGATCACTGCGTTTGCGGCGTTGCTGGCCTGCACTTCGCAAGACACGACCACCCCCAAGTCCGACCCCGCAGGCGGCACCAAGCACGAGCCCGCGGCTCCCAGCGAACCGGCGGTTCAACTGCCAGCCGGCGCCGAGCTGCTCGCGGCCCACGTCGAGGCCGCGGGCGGGGCCGACATCATCAACAAGTTCGAGACCATCCACGCCGTCGGCACGATCGACACTGGCGAGCAGAAGCTGCGCGGCACCATGCAGATGTGGTGGCAAAAAGGCGGCAAGTTCTACCTCGAGCAAGAGGTCGAGGGCGTCGGCAAGAGCCGCGCTGGCTACGATGGAACCAACATCTGGGTCGACGAACCGATCACCGGCCTGCGCCTCCTCGAGGGCGAAGAAGCGCAGTCGTATCTGCAGAGCTCGCTGATGTTCCCCGGCCACGATTGGCAGCAGCACTTCGCGGCCGCCAACACCCTTGGCAAGGTGACGAACGACGGCGTCGAGGTGTGGGAGGTCGAGCTCGTGTCCAACGGTGGACCGAACATCGTGATCGGCCTCGACACCAAGACCAAGCTGATCCGCTACATGAAGACCACCCAGGTCACGCCGATGGGCCCGCTGCCGATCGAGGCCTACGCCGAGGACTACCAGGTGGTCGAGGGCTATCAGTTCTCCATGAAGAAGCGCAGCTCGATCAAGGCGTTGATCGAGCTCAAAGAAGAGATCACCAGCTTCGAGGTCAACGTCGAGATCGACCCGTCAGCGTTCTTGTTCCCCAGCGAGCGCGAGCAGGTCCCGGCAGATCCGGCGGCCCAACCACCGATCGAAGCCCCGCCAAAAGCCCCCGAACCAGGCCCAAAGTGAGTACGAGGGTTGCCGACCCAATCGTTGGTGTGCGTGGCCCAGTCGGCTCGCCGAGACGACGACCTCGAAGGTCTCCGCTCCTACTCGATGGTCTCCGCTCCTACTTGAAGGTCTCCGCCCCTACTCGAAGGTCTCCGCTCCTACTCGAAGGCCTCCGCTCACAGCAGCTGAGCCCCCTTCTAGGGGGCCACACATGCCACCGCGCACAAATTAACCAGATCCGAACGAGCGAAGCGAGCGAGGCGAAGTCATCAATCGTCCCTGGGGGTCATGAAAGCCGCTTCGAGATCTTCGTCGTCCTCGGACAGCTCGAGCAGCAGCGCTGGCACATCTGACGCCTTGCCCTTGCGGGGGATCGCCCAGCGCTTGCGCGACTGGTAGCGGACGATCTTCTTGGGGTCACCCTCGAGCAGGATGCACTGATCAAACCCGCGATCCGGCTTGCAAGGCTGGGTGCGGACCTCGACGTCGTGCTGGGTCTGAAGGATGTGGATCACCCCGCGATCTTTTGCCTTGGTCGTCCACTTGAAGCTGTCGTGGACGCCGCGGAACAGCGAGCCGTGATAGAAGCTGCCGCCGCTGTACTTGCCGACATCCGTCAGCACGAACGCGTCAATCTGGTCGCGCGGTCCGGTGGGCATCTGCGCAACCCACAATCGATCAGCAACGTCGGCTGGGGGCGCCTTCGAGCACGCGCCGAGCGACAGCGTGGTCAGGCCGACCAGTGCGAGGGACACGAACGAACGATTGAAAGCGCGCTGACGATCCACGGGGTGCGATCGTGACAAGCAAGCCCACGCCAGGCAAGCACCGACTCACAATCGGTCGCGTTGGCGACCGGAAAGACCGTGGACTCGAGACTTGCACGCACGCGGTTGCAACCGTGTGCCCGGCGGATACCATGCCGGCATGAACAGCCCCGGCCAGCTTCCGTCACGCGTCATCGCCCCGGCTGGTGTCCTGGCCGCACTCGCTTCGCTGGCGCTGCCGGCATGCGGCGGTGGCGGCGAGCACGGCGACGGCCATGGTTCCCAGATCGAGGTCCACGCCGGTCGGGTCCCGCTCACCCCACCCAAGCAGGCCGAGCTCGACCCGGCCGCGCTGCGCGAGCGGGCCTCGAAGGTGTTCGGGGTGCTCCCGCCAGAGTTTCCCAAAGCCGACAACCCCGCGACCGAAGCCAAGGTCAACCTGGGTCGCATGCTCTTTTACGATGGTCGGCTGTCGGCCAGCGGCGACATCTCGTGCAACGCCTGCCACGCGCTGGATCGGTTTGGCGTCGACAACCTCCCGACCTCGCAGGGCCACATGGCGCAGCTCGGTGAGCGCAACTCGCCAACCGTCTACAACGCCGCCGGCCACCTCGCGCAATTTTGGGATGGCCGCTCGGCCGACGTCGAAGAACAGGCCAAAGGCCCCGTGCTCAACCCGATCGAGATGGCGATGCCCGACGACGCCACCGTGGTCGCCACGCTCGCCGCGATCCCCGGCTACGTTGAAGCCTTCGCCACCGCGTTTCCCGACGCCGAAGAGCCGGTCAGCTTCGACAACATGGCCAACGCGATCGGTGCGTTCGAGCGCAAGCTGACCACGCCCGCGCCGATCGACGCGTGGCTCGCTGGCGACGACGCCGCCCTGTCGGCCGAGGCGCTCGCGGGCATGCAGCTGTTCTTGGACACCGACTGTCAGAGCTGCCACAACGGGTTCAACTTTGGCGGCGCCTCCTATCAAAAGGTTGGCACCGAGAAGCCCTGGCCAGGACTGCGCGACAACGGCCGGTTCGAGGTCACCAGTGACGAGCGCGATCGCTTCGTGTTCAAGGTGCCGACCTTGCGCAACGTGGCCAAGACCGGCCCGTACCTGCACGACGGCTCGATCGCCACGCTGACCGACATCGTCGCCAAGATGGTCGAGCATCAGACCAAGCGGGCCGGCCCCTTCAGCCCCGAGGAGATGACCCAGATGCTGGCGTTCCTCGACTCGATGACGGGCGAGATCCCGACCGACTTCATCGCCAAGCCCGAGCTCCCCAAGGCCGCCGAACCCGAGCCAGAAGCCGCCCCCGAAGCTGAAGCTGAGCCCAAGCCCGTCAAGCCGCCCAAGCCGGTCGATGACGAGTAGTCGCTAGATTCTTCCGCACATCGTGCGTCCCATAGGCACAGGCGATGCGTTCGAGCCCCCATTTAGGGGGCTCTTGTCTGGACACCCACCGCCACCGGGCGGCGCTCCATCTCCGCGGACGGTTTCGCACTTCGGGTCACTCGCTTCGCTGGGCACCAAACCCCACCGGGTGGCGCTCCAGCCTCGGGGATGTGGCAAAGCGGCCGGGAGGGTCTAAGGTGGCTGTGATGACGACGCGCGCTGCCGTTGCTCACGCCGCCAACAAGCCGCTCAGGCGCAATTGGCGGGGCATGGCGGTCGGCGGGGCCAGCGAGATCGAGATCGACCCGATGCACGAGGGCTGGTCAATTCGGTCCCTCATCACGTTCTGAGGCCAGTATGTCTGACAACCACGGCACCTTCGTTCACCAGCTGCTGCTCGGGCCCTGGGACAACTTCATCTACTTCATTGGGGATCGGCCAAGCCGCAAGGTTGCGATCGTGGATCCGGCTTGGCACGCGCCAACGATCCTCGCGGAGGCCGAGCGTCTCGACGTCGAGATCGCGGCGATCTTGTGCACGCACAGCCACTTCGATCATGTGAACGCCGTCGAGGATCTGCTGGGCACGCTCGACGTGCCGGTTCACATGCTCGCGCCCGAGGTCGAGTTCTCGGGGTTTCGGTGCGAGAACCTGCAGGTGTCCAAGCCTGGCGATCGTGTCCGCGTGGGCGAACACCTCGAGATCACCATGATGCACACGCCCGGGCACACGCCCGGATCGTGCAGCTACCGGCTGCGCGATGGGATCGTCACCGGCGACACCTTGTTCGTGAATGGCTGCGGGCGGTGTGACTTCGTCGGGGGTGAGCCGCAGACCATGTACGCGACCCTGAAGTCGCTCGTGGAAGGCCTCCCGGCCCAGACGATCATGTATCCGGGGCACAACTACGGCCCAACCCCGACCGCGACCCTCGACGCCCAGCTGCGCGAGAACCCGTACCTGCGTCACCCGACCGTCGCGGACTTCGTCGCGCATCGCATGGACGGCAAGACCCCCAACACGCCGCTGCCGCCCGCGCCCGCCGACTGGGCGTTATCGACCCCCACATAGGCTTTGGACTTCGCCGACTGCAGCCGCTGGCAATGGGAGCGAGCGAAGCGAGTGACCCGAAGTGCGAAACCGACCGGGCAGATGGAGCGCCCCCCGGCGGCGGTGGGTGCCCAGACAAGAGCCCCCTTCGAGGGGACACATACCCCCGCGAACAAACGGCCAATGGGAGCGAGCGAAGCGAGTGACCGTCCGGGCAGATGGAGCGCCGCCCGCTGGCGGTGGGGGCCACACATACCCCCGCGAATGGGAGCGAGCGAAGCGAGTGACCCGAAGTACGAAACCGACCGAGCAGATGGAGCGCCCCCCGGTGGCGGTGGGTGCCCAGACAAGAGCCCCCTTCTAGGGGGCCACACATACCCCCGCGAACAAACGGCCAATGGGAGCGAGCGAAGCGAGTGACCCGAAGTGCGAAACCGACCGCGGGGGTCTAAAACAAAGCTTCGATTTCAGCCTCGACGGCCTCTTCGGACTCGCCCTTGGCGAGCGCGAGCTCCTGCACGAGCAGCGCCCGCGCGGTCTCGAGCATGTTCCGCTCGCCGTAGGAAAGATCCTTGTCGCTGCGCAGCAGACACAGATCACGCATCACGGTGCCAATCTCTGTCAGCGAGCCCGTGCGGATCTTCTCCATGTACTCGCGGTAGCGCCGGTTCCAGGTCGCGGTGGAGATCTTCTCGCCGCGTCGACGGAGGACCTCGAACACCTCTGTGACCTCGGGTGTACCGATGAGGTTGCGCAGCCCGACGGAGTCGGCGTTGCTCATGGGGACCATCAAGGTCATGTCCTTGCCGAGCACACGCAGAACATAGAAGCGTTGCTCGGTCCCCGAAATCTCTCGGTTCTCGATGCCCGTGATTTCAGCGACCCCGTAACCGGGATATACGGCCTTATCGCCAACTTGGAACTCGGCCATGGTAGGAGCCCTCTGGCCGCGAGCGCACTGCGGCGGGCCGTATCTCGTACCACGCGCAACGTAAAAAGTCAAAATCCACCGGGCAGACACCCCTTTGGGCGCATTTTGGATCCCGGTGACAGCGCACTTTGGCGTGACCCAGTCGGCCCGACGAGCCCGCTGCCGTCCGGGCCGCGGGCTACACTTGGTTTGCATTTGCTTTGCAAAACACTTCTTGCTCCCGGGGACCTGTTTTCTATGATGCGCCGCCATGGCCCAACGGACCCTCGGCGCCATCGCGCTCATCTTCTCACTCGCCGCCTGCACGCCGAACCCAGACCGGCTGCCCACACCCGCGCGCAATTTTTACTACGTCATCGACGACGACGCGCAGCAGCTCGAGTACGTCAAGCTCAAGGAGTCCGAGCGCCAAGGGTTCCTCGAGGGTGCCGGCCTCTGGCAAAAGTGGTTGGAGCTGTCCAGCGAAGAGCGCAACGCCGTCGAGACCAGCGAGATCAAGGTTGGCTTCAAGGAATTCGCCGCACACATGGCCTGGGGCCTGCCCGCCAGCACCCGCGACATCGAGGCCCGCGGCCGCGTGGTCCAGTACCAGACCTTCATTCGCTGCACGAGCGGCCCGAAGATCGGCGACTACGTCCGCATCAACACGGACTGCGACGGCACCTCCAGCGAAGTCGAACTGGCCGTCGAAAACGCCACCGTCACCGAGATCAAGTACCTCGACTGACCCCGGCGAAGCCTAAACCCCGTCGACTTCGACCACTCTCCGTCCAACGACAACGCGAGCACGTCCGCTGCGTGTAGCGAAGCCACCGCTCAGCGAACGAGCGAGCGAATGCGTTCGCATTCGGCAAAGTCGAAACCGCTCGCGGGGGGCTAAGCAGCCCGTCCAGCGACAACGCGAGCACGTCCGCTACGTGTAGCGAAGCCCCCCTCGGGGGGCCACTCATACCCCCGCCTACAAACGGCCAGCCCGACGAGCGAGCGAAGCGAGCGAACGGACGGAAAGCGAGCGAACGGACGCGAAGCGAGCGAACGGACGCGAAGCGAGCGAACGGACGCGAAGCGTCCGCATTCGGCAAAGTCGAAATCGCTCGCGGGGGGGCTAAACAGCCGAAGCCCCCCCTCGGGGGGCCACTCATACCCCCGCCTACAAACGGCCGGCCCGACGAGCGAGCGAAGCGAGCGAACGGACGCGAAGCGTCCGCATTCGGCAAAGTCGAAATCGCTCGCGGGGGGGCTAAACAGCCGAAGCCCCCCCTCGGGGGGCCACTCATACCCCCGCCTACAAACGGCCGGCCCGACGAGCGAGCGAAGCGAGCGAACGGACGCGAAGCGTCCGCATTCGGCAAAGTTCTAGTCGCTCGCGGGGGGGCTAAGTCAACGTGCAGTCGTTGGCGCAGAGGTCGTTTTCGTCGTCGTTGCCGTCGTCGCACTGCTCGACGCCAACGTTGATGTGACCATCGCCGCACACGTTCGGAACGCACTGCGGGTACACGCAGGCATCATTGCTGTTCATGTTGCCGTCATCGCACTGCTCGACGCCGCCGTGGATGTGGCCATCGCCGCAAAACGCCAGCTGACAGGCGGGACAGTCATCACCGGTGAGCAGGTTGGCGTCGTCGCACTGCTCGCCCTCTTGCACGATCCCGTCGCCGCACATCGCAGGCACGCACATGGTGGTGCAGCCGTCGGCCTCGTCTTGGTTGCCGTCGTCGCACTCCTCGACGCCAGTCTGCGTGAAGCCGTCGCCGCAGTCGGCCAGCTTGCAGTTCTCCACGCACTCGTCGGTGTTGCTGTTGTTGGCGTCGTCGCACTCCTCGAGGCCGGCCCACACGTAGCCGTCGCCGCACGAGGCGATCGTGCAGTCGGGGGTACACTGACCGGTCGGAGAATTCATCGGACCAAGATCACACTGCTCGCCGGGCTGCACGACACCGTCACCGCAGTTGTTGTCACCGTCACCCGTGGTGTCTGGGTCGCCGTCTCCATCACCCGTGTCGAGGGTGGCTGCCGTCATCATGGTCGTGCTGACGGTGCTCGGCATGGTGTCGGTCATGACGTCGTCAGCCGGACAGCCGAGCAAGGCGATCGCGGCGGCGATGAAGGAGAGCGGCGCAAGTCCAGGCTTGTTCATGCTCACGATGATGGAGCACTCCAAACCCCGACGTCCAGGCCCAACCTGGACCAAAGCCGCGAGTTCGCTGCGCCGGAGTGAACGCCGCCCGCGAGTGGGCAAGAAGCTCAGCCGGGCGAAACCACTTCGCTGCCCGCAGTGACCCAGTCTGCGAATGACACCGCCAGGCGGGAGAGAGACCTCGCCCGCGCTGAATCCACTTCACCCGCGCTGAACCCAGCTCAGACGTCGAGGTTGCGGGTGTTGAGCGCGTTCTCGGTGATGAACTCACGACGCGGAGCCACGTCGTCACCCATCAGGACCGTGAACACCTCGTCGGCGAGGTCGGCATCCGAGACCTTGATCTGCAAGAGCGCACGCCGCTCGGGATCCATAGTCGTCTCCCACAGCTGATCCGGGTTCATCTCACCGAGGCCCTTGTAGCGCTGGATCTGCAGCCCGCTGCGACCGACCTCGCCGACCGAGTCGACGACGTCGAGCAGCCGCTCGGGCTCCGCGATCAGCTCGGTCTTGCGGCGCAGCTGGATCTTGTCCGACCCGTTGCCGCTCGCCTTGGACGCGAGCTCCTCGCGGATCCGCCCGAGCTCGCGCATCTCGGAGCAGCGCAGCAGCGCGAGCCCCAGATCCTCGTGCACGGTCACACCGTCGGCGTAGACCTCGAGCCGGATCATGGCGCGCTCGAGCTCGTCGGCGTCGCCGGGGATCTTGACCCGGGCGACCTGGCTCTGAATCTTGGTCAGCGGCAGGTGCGGGCGCGCCCGCTCGACCACCTGGGTGCCAAACTCGGCGAGCGCTTCGTCGTCGGCGTTGACGAACGCAGCCTCGACCACGTCGCGGCCGCGCTCTTGGATCAGATCCAGCACCGCGTTGATCACCGGCTGGCGATGCTCACGCTCGAGCAGCTCGAGCAAGTTGCGATGCCGGACCCCGGCGTGGGCGATCTCGGCGAGGATCTTGGGCGCGACCGCGACACCGTTGATCGACAGCTCGAGGTCTTCGATCGCGTTGTCAATGATGAAGTCGTCGAGCCCCGCGTCGTTCTTGAGGTAGTGCTCGCGCTTGCCAGACTTGACCTTGTACAGAGGCGGCTGCGCGACGTAGAGGTAGCCCCGATCGACGATGTCGACGAAGTGCCGATAAAACAAGGTCAACAGCAACGTACGGATGTGCGAGCCGTCGACGTCGGCGTCCGTCATGATGATGATCTTGTGGTAGCGAAGCTTGTCGATGTCGTAGTTGTCTTCGCCGATCCCGGTGCCGAGCGCGGTGATCAAGGTGATGATCTCTTGGCTCGACAACATCTTGTCGATCCGCGCCTTCTCGACGTTGAGGATCTTGCCGCGCAGCGGCAGGATCGCCTGGGTCCGCCGATCCCGGCCCTGCTTGGCAGAGCCACCTGCGCTGTCACCCTCTACGATGAACAGCTCGGCTTCCTCGGGGTTCTTGGCCTGACAGTCGGCCAGCTTGCCCGGCAGGCTCAGGCCGTCGAGGATGCCCTTGCGGGTGATGGTCTCGCGGGCCTTGCGGGCCGCCGCGCGAGCCCGGGCGGCCAGCAGCGCCTTGTCGACGATCAGCTTGGCGTCCTTGGGCTTCTCTTCGAAGTGACGGTTGAGCGCCTCCGTGACCGCGGTCTGGACCAACGCCGAGACCTCGCTGGAGACCAGCTTCTCTTTGGTCTGGCTGTTGAACTTGGGGTCCGGGTGCTTGACGGCGATGACCGCGACGAGCCCCTCGCGGACGTCCTCGCCGGCGAGCGTGCCCTTGACCGCCGACTTGTGGCCCTTGAGTAAATTATTGTCGGCCGCGTAGGTGTTGACCACGCGGGTCAAGGCCGTGCGCAGCCCGGTCAGGTGGGTGCCGCCGTCACGGTTGGCGATGTTGTTGGTGTAGCAGTGGATGTGCTCGTGATAGGCGTCCGTCCACTGCAGCGCGACCTGGACCCCGAGCTCGTGGTCGTGACCCTCGAACTCGAAGGGGACCTCGGAGCGCAGATCGATCAGCTGGCCGATCTTGGTGCGCTTGGAAGTGAGCAGGTCCACGAAGCTGGCGACGCCGCCCTCGCCCGTGAACACCTGCTCGCGCTTGGGCGCGCCGCCGATCATCGGGCGCAGATCCGTGAGGGTGATCGACACGCCCTCGGTCAGGTAGCTGAGCTCGCGGAACCGCGAGCCGAGGGTCTCGAAGTCGACCTTGACCGTGCCGTAGATCAGCGGATCCGCGTGGAACAAGACCCGGGTGCCACGCTTGGTCGTGGGCCCGCTGACCGTGAGATCCTGGGTGACCTCGCCGCGCTCGAAGCGAGCCGTGTAGCCCTTGCCCTCGCGCCAGATCTCGAGCTCGAGCCAGTCCGAGAGCGCGTTGACGACGGTCACGCCGACGCCGTGGAGCCCGCCCGAGACCTTGTACGCCTGGTTGTCGAACTTGCCGCCCACGTGGAGCTTGGTGAAGATCGCAACGGGGGCAGACACCTGCTTGCCCTCGACCTCCATCATGCCCGTTGGGATCCCGCGGCCGTCGTCCTCGACGCTGATCGAGTCGTCGGGGTGCAAGGTGATGTGGATCGACTTGCAATACCCGGCGAGCGCCTCGTCGATCGAGTTGTCGAGCACCTCGAAGACCATCTTGTGCAGACCGGTGACGTCGGTATCACCGATGTACATGCCCGGGCGCTTGCGAACGGCCTCGAGCCCTTCGAGGTGGGCGATCGAGGTCTCGTCGTAGTTGGGGTTCACACCCGCAGGGCTCGAATGCGGGGTCACGCTGGCACCGTCTTTATCCGTGGCGTCCATGAATGTCTTTGCTGATGTCGAGCGTGCCCGCGCTTGCAATCACGCCCTCTGAATCCCGCTGCCGTCAGCTCCCGCAAGCCCTTGTCAGCGGCCAGTCGAGGGGCTTTGGGACGGTGCGCAACATAGCACCGAAGCAGATCGCTTACCAGGCTGGGATCGCGCTTTTACCGGCGCCTGGGCCGAGGAAATCGGCTGTTTTGTTTTGACCCCCACGGCCGGTTTCACACTTCGGGTCACTCGCTTCGCTCGCTCCCATCGGCCGTTTGTTCGCGGGGGTATGTGTGGCCCCCTGGAAGGGGGCTCTCGTCTGGGCACCAACCGCCACCGGGCGGCGCTCCATCCCCCACGGCCGGTTTCACACTTTGCTTTGACCCCCCCGGCCCGGCTTCGCACTTCGGGTCACTCGCTTCGCTCGCTCCCATCGGCCGTTTGTTCGCGGGGGTATGTGTGGCCCCGTCTGGGTACCAACCGCCACCGGAGGGCGCTCCACCCGGCTTTTGGGGACGTGATCACGACCAACCGGGCCTCAGCTCGCCGCTACGATCATCCCGTCACGCAGCTCGAGATCCCGACGATCCACGCCGGCCCCCAGACCTGCGCCAAGCTCGATGTGGTGGGCGGACGTGGTGGTCAACACGCACTGCCCAACCTCGGCCGCGAGCGCCTCGAACAGCTTGACGCTGCGGACCGGATCGAGCTCGCTGGACACGTCATCGAGCAGCAGCAGGGGCGCCCGGCCACTGCGCACGCGAGCGGCCCGGAGCTCGGCGATCTTGAACGCCAACACCAGCGCGCGCGCCTGCCCCTGCGACGCGAAGTCGCCGGCGGCGGTCCCGTCGAGGGTGACCTCGAGGTCGTCGAGGTGGGGCCCCACAGTGGTGCGTCGGGCTGCTTCGTCGCGCCGACGGTGCTCGACCAGCGCGGCCGCGAGCGTCTCGCGCCGGGCCTCGAGCGCGGTCTGCTGATCCTGCGCTGGCGCGGCGTCTGGCGCGACCCGGCTCATGTAGCGAAGCCCGCTCTCGAAGCTGCCGCTGGCCAGGGTGTCGCGGTCGTGGATCTGGGCGAACGCAGCCGCGAAGGGCCCGCGCAGCTGCTCGACCAGCTCGACCCGCCGGGTCCAGATCCGGGCGCCGACCTCGGACAGGCCGTGATCGTAGGTGTCGAGCAGGCGGGTCCGCTCGCTCGCGCGCAGGTCCGCGGGTTCGGCCTTGAGCACGCGATTGCGCGAGCGCAGCAGCTTGTCGTAGGTCTGCACGTCGCCGATGTGGGCGCGCTCGCGGGCGAACACCACGCGGTCCAAGAACTGCCGCCGCGCGCTGGGTGAGCCGCGCAGGATCCCCAGGTCCTCCGGGGTGAACAGCACGGCTTGAACGCGCCCGTAAAACTCGACCGCCGAGCGCATCAGCTTGCCGTCGAGCCGGGCGCTGCGTCGCGTCGAGCGGCCCGTGCGATCGATCCGAACCTCGAGCCGCGTGGTCAGCCCGAGCTCGTCGTCGAACGCCTCGACCTCGACGCGGGCGTGATCACAGCCGCGCCGCAACATCGCCTTGAGGTCGGCCGTCCGAAACGAGCGCAAGGTCGAGATCAGGTACAGCCCCTCGAGGACGTTGGTCTTGCCGGCTCCGTTGTGGCCCCACAGCACCGTGAAGCGCGGGCCAAACTCGATGACTTGCCCAACCCCCTCGGCTGGCCCGGCGCGGAAATTGCGAAAGTCCGCGAGCGTCAGCCGACCGAGCTGCATGCCACCCAAGCTCCCTGGCCCAGCAACCGGACACGCCAGTCGGCGAACAACCAGCTGCCCGCCGCAGTCACGACGACCCCCGGCGGCTCAAATCCGCATCGGCATGACGACCGCGAGGAAGTCGGCCTGGGCGGCCTCTTCACCGTCGTCGGCGGCGGGACGCAGCACGCACGGATCCAGCTCGCCCTGAAAGTCCAGGTAGATGCGCTCGGTGTGGACGGCCCCAAGCGCGTCGATCAGGTAGTTCGCGTTGAACCCGGCGGTCAGCGAGCTGCCCTCATAGTCAACCGGCAGATCCAGGTTGATCGCCCCGAGCTCGGGGTTGTCGGCGTGGAGCTCGAGGTTGCCCTTGTCGAGCTGCAGCTTGACCGTGGCGGTCTTCTCTGGAGCGATGACGGCGGCCTGTCGCAGCGCGCCCATGAGCTCCTCGCGGCCGATCCCAGCGCGACGCTGGAAGTCCTTGGGGACGACCTGCTGCCACGGCGGGAACGTGACGTTGTTGAGCTTGACCGAGAGCGTGAGCGCCTCGGCCTGGACGAACAGGTACTGGTCCGAGACGCCGATCTTGCAGTCACCCTCGACGCGGTTGAGGACCTTGCGGATCTCGTCCATGCCCTTGCGCGGGATGATGATCGACTTGGCGAGCGCCGGCCCTTCCAGCGCGATGCTGTACTTGGTCAGGCGGTGGCCGTCGGTCGAGACCATCGTTGCCTGGGCGCCGTCGGACTCGAACAGCGCGCCGTTGAGGTTGACCCGGGCTTCGTCGGTTGAGACCGAGAACAGGGTCTTGTCGATCAGGTCGACGAACTTGTGGCTGGGGATCTGCGTGAACGAGACGCCGGCCGGATCGGGCAGCTCCGGGAAGTCGCCCTCGGGCATGCCCATGAGCTTGAACTCCGAGCGGCTGGCGAGCAGCTGCGCCCACGAGTTGTCGAGGCTCTTGACCTTGACGGCCCCCGACGGGAGCGTGCGCACGACGTTGTGCAAGTGGCGAACCCCGAGGGTGAGGCTGCCCGGGTCGCTGACTTTGCACGCCACCGTCTCGGTCAGCGCGATCATCATGTCGGTCGAGCAGCACACCAGCTCGTCGTTGGTGGTCGCGCGCAGCAGCACGTTGGCCAACACCGGCATCGTGCTGCGCCGATCAGCGACAGTCTGTGCCAGGGTGAGCGCCGACAAGAAGCGGGCTTGGTCGATCTCAAACTCCATCGGGGTCCTTGCTCGCAGGGTTGTACCAGTCCGTCGGGTCGGTTGGGAGAGCGTTTGCGCGGCTCCATTTGTTCGCGCGGGGTAAGGTGATCAGGTACTTAAATTTTAAAAAGAACTCTCGATCTCGATCTGTCCTGTGGATTTGGGGGCAACTGACTCAACTGTTTGATTTTACTTGCGAATTCTCTGGATATCTCCCGGGGATCACAGTGGACGAAACGGTCTGTTTTCCCCTGCTGATCGGCGCGGTCCGCCGTCCCCGGACAATTATCCCCGGCCTGTGGAGAGCACCTGGCGCTGCGCGCTGGCTCACTTCGGCGGTCGGGGTCCTACTCACTCGCCCAGCATCGAGTTGCGGATCGCCGGGAGCGGGGCGGCGGCGTGGCTCAGCAGCTCGTCATGGAAGCGCCGGAGCGAGTCGTCGGCCCCGGCGGCGCGCTGCTTGGCGAGCCACGCCTCGCGCAGGTCGAGGATCATCAGCTTGCCCAGCGTGTAGCCGAGGTACATGGGATCGAAGGTCCCACGCACGGCCTGCTGCCGAGCGTTGACCGGATCTTGAAACGCCTTGGTCACGAACAGCTCGGTGGCCTCGTCGACGCTCATGGTCTTGGTGTGCAGCCCCAGCGCCGCGACGAAGCGGACGTCACGAAGCAGCGCGTTTTGAAGCTGGCCCAGCTGGACCCGCGGGTCGTCGGACAGGCCCTGCTCCCACATCATCTGTTCGCAATAGTGGGCCCAGCCCTCGCCGGTCGTGAAGTTCCACAGCGACTGGAGGATGTGCGAGTCGTTGTGGGCGACGTGGAGGCTGTGCAGGAAGTGGCCAGGCCAGACCTCGTGGACGGTGATGAACAGCAGGTCGGTGCGCCCAGGGATGTAGGCGCGCTGCTGGTCCGCGGGCCAGGCCGGATCCGGCGGTGAGATGTAGTAGAAGCTGGGCAGTGGGGTCTGCTCGAAGGGCCCGGCCGCGTCCAAGAACGCGCTGTTCCAGCGCATGAAGGGGGGCGTCTCGACGACCTCGACGATCGCTTGGGTCACGGTGTCGAGGTCGGTGTCTGGGTCCGCGTTGGAGCCCGGGATCGTGACCAGGTCATGGTCGATCAGGAACTGCCGGGCCGTGTTGGCCTGCTGCGTGGCCTCGGCCAGGACCTGGTCGGGCGCGGGCTTGTCCGCGGTCACCGAGGCCATGACTTGGGCGACCGACTTGCGCGGATTGATCTGCTTGGCCGCCGCCTCGACCAGCGCGAGGTTGCGCTCGAGGTCGGCCGTTGCCATGCGCGTGAGGGTTGGGAGATCGAGCTCGATACCCTGGGAGCGCGCGAGCATCTCGAGCAGCTGATCCGCCCCAAGCGCGAACTCGTCGGTGGCGCTGGCCTGACGCTCGATCAGGAACGCCTCGTAGCCGCGCAGCGCGGTCGCCAGCGCGGCCAGGGCCTCGTCGAGCTTGGCTTGGTCGTCGCGGGTCAGCCCGCGCAGCGCGAGCGGGACGTCGACCTCGACGAAGCTGATCGTGCCGCGGACTTGCAAGAGCGTGGTCTCGACGAAGGGCCGCGGCAGGTAGTCCTCGAGGTTGCGCTGGGCCTGCTCGAGATGGGTGACGCCAGCTTGGGCCGCCTCGCCCAGCGCTGCGGCCCGCTCGGCCAAGGGCGCGTAGTTGCGGCTGATGTAGGGCGTGAGCTCGACATCCGCCATGTAGAACATCGGGTTGCGCCACGGCGAGCGACGGACCTCGAGCTCGAACAGCTCCCCGTCGAAGGTCGAGATCAACGCCGCCTGCTCGACCTGCGCGCGCGCGCTCAGCGTTGCCGGCTCAAAGCTGCGTAGCAGCTCCAGCCCGATCTTCAGCCGGCTGATCTCGGCCGCCAGGCCGTCCGCTGAGGCGTCACGGATCCGGCCGTCATACTTGTGCAGCCCAAGCGTGACCGCGCGCAGCGGGTACGCGTCGAAGTAGTCATCGAGCAGCTGGCTGGCGGTCTCGAAAAATTGCGCGTCGACGCTCAGCTCCGGCTTGGGGTCGCTCGTATCCGTAACGGGCGGCGGCGGCAGCGGCGTCTCGCTGACAACCGGCGGCGTCGCGCATGCCGCCAGCAGCACCGGACAAAGTATCAGCGTCGCGCGGATCATGCGGGCACTGCGGCTCATGCAGTGACCGTACGCCTCCACCCCAACCCCGACAACAGGCCACACACGCCAGCCCGCCGCGAACCGCCCACTCATCACCCCCACAATCGCCCCGGTTGCCCGCCCACCGAGAACTCGCTCGCCGCCTACCCCCCACCGTTCGGGGACAAGAGGAAGAGCCCCCGGTGGGGGCCACACATGCCCGCCAGCGAGAACTCGCTCGCCGCCCACCCCCCATAATCGCTCGGGGGCAAGAGGAAGAGCCCCCGGTGGGGGCCACACATGCCAGGGCGAACAGCTAGCCTCAGAAGAGCGAGCGAAGCGAGCGAGCGAAGTGGTTGGTGTCTGTGGGGGGCTAAACTACAGCCGAACGTATTCGAATTCGGCCGGCTGGCCCTCGATCCCACGCGACGGCGGAGCGATCCAGTTGGCGAACTTCCCGGGCTCGTAGACCGGCTTCATGATCGAGATCAGGTAGTCGTTGTCCTCCGGCACCAACAGCCACCGGTGCTTGTTGGCCTCGAACTCCTGCTCGCTGATCAGCTCGCCCGCCGGGTTGAACAGGTGCCCGGCGTAGATGCCCTGGTGCCGGTGAAAGCGGGTGCTCGGGAGCGTGAGCCGGACGCTGCTGCCCTCGGCCTCGAGCGCCTTGTTCCACTTGCGCAGCGCCTTCTCGCAGTCGGCCACGTACTCGTCGCGCAGCAGCGCGTTGAGGGCGTTGCGCAGCGGGATGTCCTTGTCGACCAGCACGCCGGCCTCGACGTGGGGCAGCCGATAGGTGCCGCCGATCGCCTTGTGGTCGTCGTACTTCTTCATCTCGCGGTAGCGGCCCTTGAGCCCCGAGCCGAAGAAATCAGCGGCGTTGTTGGACACCTCGCCGCCAAACAGGTCGAGGCTGTAGGTGAACCAGTAGTTGATCGTCCGCTGGATCAGGTCGAAGTCGATCCCGCCCTGGGCCCGGATGTCGCCGTTGGGATCGAGCTTCTGCAGCTGCGCGCTGCGCTGGATGATCCGCTGCATGCCGGTCTGGCCGACGAACAGGTGGTGGGCCTCCTCGGTCAGCATGAACTCGGTCGTGCGCGCGAGCGGGTCGAAGCCCGACTCGGCCAGCGCGGCGAGCTGGAACTTGCCGTCGCGGTCCGTGAACATCGCAAACGCGAAGAAGCTCAGCCAGTGATCGCAAGGCTGGTTGAACGCGCCCAGGATCCGCGGCTTGTCGACGTCGCCCGAGCGCCGGTTGAGCAGCTCGTCGGCCTCGTCGCGGCCGTCGCGGCCGAAGTGCTTGTGGAGCAGGTAGACCATCGCCCACAGGTGCCGGCCCTCTTCGACGTTGACCTGAAACAGGTTGCGCATGTCGTAGAGGCTGGGCGCCATGTGGCCGAGCAAGCGCTGCTGCTCGACCGAGGCCGGCTCGGTGTCGGCCTGGGTCACGATGATCCGCCGCAAGGAGTTGCGGAACTCACCGGGGACCTCGTGCCAGGCTGGCTTGCCGGCGTCGTCACCACAGCGGATCTGCGAGGTGCTGGCCTCGCGCGGGTTCAAGAAGATGCCCCAGCGGTAGTCGGGCATGCGGACGTGGTCGTAGTGGGCCCAGCCGTCGGTGTCGACGCTGACCGCCGTGCGCAGGTAGACCGGCTTGTCGGCGAAGTCCGAGGGGCCCATGTCGTTCCACCACTCGAGGTAGTTGGGCAGCCACCGCTCGAGCGCACGGCGGAGCTTGGTGTCGTCGGCGAGGCCGACGTTGTTGGGGATCTTGCTGTTGAGGTCGACCGAGGTGCTTGCCGTCATCAGTTGGTGTCCTTCTCGTCGCGAGGGTTCAGACTCGTTCCCAGTCGAAGCGCGGGCGCTCCGGGCGACCGTAGAGCGTCAGCGCGCCCTCGGGCCCGGTCGCGTTGGGCCGAATGAAAATCCAGTTTTGCCAGGCCGTGAGCCGGGCGAAGATCTTGGAGTCGCAGTTCTCTGGGCCGGGGAACCGGAGGTTGGCCTCCATCCCGGTCAGCGCGTCGGGTGACAGGCTCACGCGCTCTTCGATCGCCACGCGGGTGTCGTCGTCCCAGTCGATGTCGTCGAGCAGCATGGTCACGAGCCCAGCTTCGTCGGCCTGCTCGGGGGCGAGGACCTCGCCGTTCTTGCCGCGCAAGGCCTCGAGCTGATCCGGCTCACCGATGAAGCGGACCGCGAGGCGGTGGTGGCCGTGGCTCATGGCCAGCGGGCCCCAGTTGATCTCGCTGGCGCCGACCTCGACCGGGCTGTCGGGATCATCGAGCAGGTAGAAGCGATCGCTGGCGAGCGCGAGCTCGAGCAGGTTGCCGCCCCAGCCGGTTCCCGCTGATCCGATCGCAAAGAACGAGCGGCTGGTCAGATCCATGCGCCGCAGGGTGCGGGCCATGAAGAACACGATCTCGCGGGTGAACCACGCTTGCGAGCTCGGGTGCTTGGCCGGGTCACCCGCCTCCAGCAGGGCTTGGTCGTAGGCGATCGTGCGCGCGACGTCGGACTCGACCTCGACCAAGACCAGGCCGATCCCGATGTGGTTGACGCGCAGCTGCAAGAGCGCGTCGTCGAGCTCACGGTAGGCACGCAGCGCCCACACGGCGTCGCCGGCTTTGTGGATCGCCGCCGGGCCCTCGCGGACCAGGGCGAGGTCGGCCTCGCTCGGGCCGCGCACCTTCAAGGTTGCGATCCGGGTGGTGGCGTCGCACTCGAGCTTCACGCAGGTGTACTGGCGAGTGGTCGTGGTCGCGTCGCCGCCAAGCTCGACCTGCAGGCGGCCAAGCTTCACGCCCTCGCGGGCCCCGGCGCCGTCTTGGGCTTGGATCTGCGCGCTGGCTTCGGCGCTCAGCTGCGCGGCCCGGGCCTGAACCTTGGCGTCGAACTTCGAGCGCGGGTAGACCCCATCGACGAGGTTCCACTTGACGGCCTTGTTGCCGCGCACACCCTCGGCGGTGGTCGAGAATACGTCGGCGAGGTCGCGCCGGATCTTGCGCTTGTCGACCAGGCGGGTGAGGCCGCCGGTGCCGGGCAGCACGCCGAGCAGCGGGACCTCGGGCAGGCTGACCGCCGAGTTGCCGTCGTCTTGCAGGTAGATCTCTTTGCAGGCCAGGGCCAGCTCGTAGCCGCCGCCCGCGGTGGTGCCGTTGCACGCCGCGATATAGGTCTGCGCGCTGTTGTTGGTCGCGTCCTCGAGCTCGCAGCGGGTCTCGTTCGTGAACTTGCAAAAGTTCACCTTCCACGCGTGCGAGCTCTGGCCGAGCATCGTGATGTTGGCCCCGGCACAAAACGCCCGATCATTGCCCGAGGACAGCAGCACCGTGCGGACCTCGGGGTGTTCGAAGCGCATGCGCCTCACGATGTCCGCGAGCTCGATGTCGACCCCGAGGTCATAGCTGTTGAGCTTGAGCTCGTAGCCGGGGACCAGACCGCCATCGGGGTCCACGTCCATGATGACCTTGGCGATCCCGCCGTCGTACTCGACCCTCCAGTGCTTGTAGGAGGAGGGGTCCTTCTCGAACTCGACCTGTATGGTCTGCGCTGCACCGTCACCCATGTGGAGGGAAAATAGCAGCCACCCGGCGACTCTGGGTTGGACGCCCGCGTGCGGCGTCGCACGATAGAACGCTGAATTCGTGCGAGTACACACGGGTATTTGCCTGTTTAGCGATCCGCGCCAAGCCCTACGTTCGCGGTCACGCGGGCTTGGTGCGGGTCTGTGCTGTTGGCTGCCGCGCGACGCGAACGGCTCGCGGGCGTGTTCGATCGCCGATCGCGAAAGCGCACGGTCCCTCGCTCACAACCCGTGCGAGACCACACCGAAAACCGCGCTCTTCGGTGGGTGGTTGGCCCGAGCAGCGCCTGCTGCGGCTGTAGACTGATCGGGATGGTTCGCGCCCGTTCACTGTTCGTGCTCACGATGTCGCTGTGCGTGTTGGCTCCCGGAAGAGCGCTGGCTGAGTCGCCGGTGACCGCGAGCGATCAACCAACGAGCGAGTCGGAGCGGCCGACCGCCCTCGACTCGGCGCCACCCGTCGCCGGCCCAACGCCAACGCCAACGCTAACGCCAACCCCGAGTCGTCCACCGCCGCGGGGTCACGGGTTGCTCGCGCTGGGTGTCGTCGGTGTCATCGTTGGCGCAGGCAACGTGGCGTTTGGCACAACCTTCTTGGTCAGCGACCCGGACGGTGTCGGTGTGTTCGGGGTCGCACCGCTCACGATCGGGGCTGCGTTCGTAGCCGCGGGCGCGGTGGGGATTCACTACGCCAAGCGACGTCGCGCCGCGCACCGACAGTGGGAGCAGGCGTCGGGCATGGACCTCGACGGGTGGCGAGCGATGCACCCCGCCGAACGCCCGCCGCCCGGGCTCGGGATGGTCGTCGCGGGCTCGCTGGTGGGTGTTGGCGGGCTGGGTCTGCTGGCCGGCACCACCGTGATCTACGTCCGCCAGGATCGGCCCCCAGCCTCGGTCGGGGTTGGGATGTTCGTGGGCGCGGCGGCGACGGTCACCGGTGCGATGTTGGTGGGGTTCGGCAGTCCACGCGTCCACCAGCACCGACGCAAGCAAGCCGCGACCGCGCAGCTGGTGCCGGTGCCCGTGTTCGGAGCGCAGACCTACGGGTTTGGCGTCGCCGGCCGGTTCTGACCTTCACGCCGACGCCAGCTGCAGGCGATAATTCGGCGGCCGGTCAGCACCCCGGCGAGCGGTTGGTGCAGCTGTTGAGGCAAGCGTCGCCCTCGTTTTGGTTGCCGTCGTCGCACTGCTCTTCGTCGTCGTCGACGACCCCGTTGCCGCACGAGTTGGTTGGCGCGCAGCACAGCGCCTGGACCTGCTGCTCGTTGCAGCCGAAGTTGGAAGGACACGCGTCGCGCGAGCTTCCGTAGCCGCAGTTGAGCGGGATGTCGGTCGAGAGGGTGCCCGGGTTGCCGTAGGGGCCAATCGTGAAGTGACCGGCGCCGCTGCCACCGCGGCAGTAGATCTCGGCGACGACGATCGTCTGGTTATTGACGGCGTAGTTCCAGCCGTCGTTGCGCGCGACGAACTGCTGGTACGAACACAGACCCCACCCGGGCGGGCACAGGGTCTCCATGTCTTGTTCGCAAGTTTGGTTGTTGGGATCGTCGCAGACGATCATGTCGTTGTTGGGGCTGATCGACATCTGGACGGAGCCGCCCATGCACGCCAGGACCCCGAACTCGCACGCGTTGGTGCAGGTGTCGTCGTCGACGTCGTTGCCGTCGTCGCAGTCTTCCACCCCGACGTACTTGATGCCGTCGCCGCACACCGCGGTCGCGCACTCGAGCGTGCACGCGTCACCGTTGACGTCGTTGCCGTCGTCGCAGGCTTCCACGCCCTCGTAGAGGATCCCATCGCCGCACACGTTCTCCTCGCAGAGCGGGTGGGTGCAGGCGTCGTTGCTGTCCATGTTGCCGTCGTCGCAGGCCTCGACCCCGGCCTGCGTGAAGCCGTCGCCACAAAACGCGAGCGCGCACGCGGGGCAGTCGTCGGTGATGTCCGCGTTACCGTCGTCGCACTGCTCACCGTCCTGGATGATCCCATCGCCGCACGAGCCTGGCAGGCACATGCTGTTGCAGCCGTCGGCGTCGTCGTCGTTGGCGTCGTCGCACATCTCGACGCCCTCGTGCACGAAGCCGTCGCCGCAGCTGGCCAGCTTGCAGCCGGCCACGCACGCGTCGGTGTTGACGCCGTTGCCGTCGTCGCACTCCTCGAAGCCCTCGTACACGAAGCCGTCCCCGCACGCGGCGATGAAGCAGTTGGGCGTGCACTGACCGGACTCGGAATTTTGCGGGCCCAGGTCGCACTCTTCACCGGCCTGCACGACGCCGTCGCCACAGCTGGAGTCGCCGTCGCCGTCGCCGGGATCGCCGTCGCCGTCGCCGCTCGAGGTCCCGGTCTCTTGGGTGTCACCGTCGCCGTCGCCGGGGTTGTTGGTGGCGGTGGTCGTGAACGTGAAGCCCTCGTCGCCGGGGGCGTCGGGGGTGCACGCGACGAGCGAGTGCAGGCCAAGCAGGGCGGTGAGACCAAACAAAGGGCGACGCATACTGGGATTCTCGGCGGATCGCGCCGGGGGGACCAGGAGTTTGTGCACAGCGTGGGCGCCGCGAGCCCGAGGGTCTTGCTCAGTTCGCGTTGCCTGCCCGCCCGGGCCCCGGACGCTACCGCAGACACTGGTTTCAGGCGTCGTCTGTCGTGCTCGCGTAGTTCACCGCAAAGCAGATCGGTGATCGCGTGCGGGGAGAGCACCCCACAAACTGGAGGCGCCCGAGCACGTTGGCACCGCCACTGCGGAGCAGTGGAACGATGAGCGCATGGCAAAACGCTTGGGTCGCTTTGGCGACACCCGTGAAGTCGAGTTCGACCTTGGCGCCCAGGCGAAGCAGCGGAAGAATTTGGTCTTGGGCGAGCGCAGTGGCCCGACCGCGATCCATCGCAAACTTGCCGTTGTCGCTGTCGATCTTCACGCGCTGCCAGTCGGGAGCGTTTGCTGATTTCTTGAAGAACCGGATGTCGGCATATCGAGGCCCGCGTCCCTCGATCTCGTCCTTGATGGCTTGCATGGGGCCCGAATACTCGGCGCCGATCGCTTTGAACGTGACTGCGACCGCAGTGCCCTGCCACCTGTGCGGCAGGGCGACGATCCTGGGAACGAAGTCGGACGGGCTGTGAGCAGACGCGCGCGCCGACAGCTCCTCTGTGACTGCACAGAAGCCACCACTGGCGGCGAGGGCGAGTCGTCGCACGAAGTACAGTCCGACGCCGCGATTGACCCCGTCTCGGGCGGAGTTGCCAGAGAGCTCGGGTTCCAAAGCGAGGAGCAGCGAATTTTGGTTGTCGAGGTCACCCTCGTAGTGGGGCTTGATCGTTGCCGGGATGCCCTGACCGCAGTCGGCCACCGCGAGGCGAACCCGACTGGTGCGCTTGTCGAAGGCGATGGCACAGAACGCACCCGCACCATTGGTGCGGGCATGATCGAACACGTTTTGGATCAGGTCTGAGAGACAGTACAGAGCGATTTGTTCGGCCTCGGGCGCGCTCTTCAACATGGCCTCGACATAATCGGGCAGCTTGTCTTGCGCCTCCTGCTCAGTCACCAAGCGGAAGAATCGACTGTTTGCGGCTCCACCCGTGGTTCGGCCCGCGAGGGCGGAGAGCAGGCCCGACCGGAACGCGCTCGGGCTTTGCAAGGTGGGGTCGATGATGATCTCTCGACCAAGCGTGCGCTGGTAGGTGGCCCATGCGCCGAGCATGGCAACGGCGATCGGCTCGGCGAAGACTACGGGGGGCTCCGCGCAGCGAACGACGATTGCGCTGGTGCTCGGCTCTCGCTGCTCTAGATGCCACCCTTCTGGAGGACCCGCGAGGGTCTCCGCAATGCGCACGGCACGCCTGATCGTGATTGACGCCATGTTTGACACGCTATTTAGCATGGGACAGACTGCCAGAGACCGCGGAGCACCCTTCAGCGGAGGCATCGGCGAGTTTTACTCGTAGGATGTCAGACAGCGACAGCTGGTCATTCAAAGGCAGAGGTTTCGTCCTCTGCCTTTATTTTCGTCTCCATTCTCGGCCTCATGGGATCACTCTCCGACTTCGATGCTGCACTGCGCTCGCTCGCAGATGAGTTGGGGAAGCCGGAGGTCCACCTCGCGGAGCTCGGCCTCCAGGTTCGCCGCAAACTGCCCGGCTTTACCGTCGAGAGCTACGGATACGCGAGCTTCACCGAGCTGCTCACCGCGGCCACAGATATCGGCGTGGTCCGCTTCGGTCCCAAGTCAGAGGATCGATGGTTTGTGTTCGGTGGCCTCACACAACCAGCGAGCATGCCTGTCGAGGATCACGAGATCGTACACACGATCTGGAACGCGTGTGTGGACATCGACGTGTCTCATCGTGGCTGGGTCGATTTGTCGGACTGTCACGTCGAGACAGACCCAGACGGCGTCGCGGACGAGCCGGAGCGCTATGTCGAGATGCCTCGCTTTGATCGCACGCGACAGGTAAAGCTGCTGCAATCGTTTGCCGAGGACAACGAGGATCCGACACGCGCCGCGCTGCTGGCCGTCGCCAGCACCTGGCGTTCCGAGCACAGTCCTTATCGGCAGCTGCTCGGGGAGCTGCAAGCGCTCGGGCTCCGGCGCGCCTGGTTCGAGTACTTGCGTCGAGCTGTGTCCGCTGAACTTCGAGCGTGGGCGAGTGAGCACGGTTTGCCGATCGCCAAACTTTTCAGGCCGCCGACCAAGCCCAAGGCCGCCGCTGCCCGCACCCAGGCAACCCGCGATGAACGCCGCATGTTTGGGCTCGACGAGGACCAGCTCCGAGCGTTTCTCAAGGCTGCGATCGACGAGATGACCCTCGAGGAGCTTGGTCAGTGGCCGGTGCCAGCTCGCCTGCTGCTGACCAAGCCGGGCTGAGGGGCCGCTGGGGCTTTGGGCTCACCGCAAGCCGAGTATCCTGCGCGCGTGAGCGACATGATCACGGTAGGCCGACCGCCCGGACCGATCCGAGCGACCCTGCGACCGCCGGGTTCAAAGAGCCTCAGCAATCGCGCGCTGCTGCTCGCCGCGATCGCGCGCGGGACCACGCGGATCGAGGGTTGCCTCGACGCCGACGACACCGTGTTGATGCTCGCCTGCTTGGATCGCCTGGGCATCACGGTGCGGCGCACCGGGTTGGAGATCGCCGACGGCCTCGAGCTTGGCGGGGATCCGCGGGTGGGCGCGGCGACGGGCGAGCCAAGCTTGGACGTTGGCACGGCCGGCACGGTCGCGCGCTTCTTGACCGCGACGCTGGCTGGTGCGCGCGAGCCCGGCTGGGACGCGGTGATCGTTGACGGCAGCCCGCGGATGCGCGAGCGGCCGATGAACGCCTTGCTGGCCGCGCTGACCGAGCTTGGCGCGCGCTTCGAGTGGCGTGGGACCCCGGGCGCGCTGCCGCTGCGGGTGCTGGGCGGTCGTGGGCTCAGCGGCGGGCGGATCGTCCTCGAGCGACCCGCCTCCTCGCAGTTCGTGTCAGCCCTGTTGATCGCCGGCTGCAGCGCGCTGGGTCCCGTGCGGATCGAGCTGCGCGAGGGCACCCCGGCCCGGCCCTACGTCGACATGACGCTCGCGGTGATCGAGTCGTTTGGCGGCAGCGCCGGCTGGTCCGAGGACGGCGCGGCGCTGGTGGTCGAGCCGCGCGCGCTGCAAGCCTGCCCGCGCTACGTGGTCGAGCCCGACGCGTCGGCGGCCAGCTACCTGCTCACGCTGCCGTTGATCTGGGGCGGCGAGGTCACGATCCCCGAGCTCGGCAGCGCCAGCTTGCAAGGTGACGCCGCGTTTTGTCGGGTGCTCGAGCGGTTTGGCGCGAACGTCGAGCAGGCCCCCGATTCAACCACGGTCCGCGGCGGCGCGGCCCTGCGCGGGCAGGAGCTGGATCTCACCGACATGCCCGACATGACGTTGACCGCCGCCGTGCTCGCGCTGTTCGCCAGCGGGCCCACGCGGATCCGCGGCGTCGAGGTGCTGCGTCACCACGAGAGCGATCGCCTGGCCGCGGGCGCGACCGAGCTGCGCAAGCTTGGCGCCGAGGTTGTCGAGCACGAAGATGGCTTGGACATCGAGCCGCCGGCCAACGGGCCGCGACGCGGGGTCGCGATTGACACCTACTTGGATCACCGCATGGCGATGGCGTTCGCCATGGTCGGCGAGGTTCAGATCCACGACCCACGCTGCGTCGACAAGACCTTCCCGCGCTACTTCGAGGTCCTCGCCCAGCTCGGATTTGTGGTGACCCTGTGACGATGAACATGAACGGAATTCCAAAAGTTGGTGAGCTGCTCGAGGTCGACGCGATCGGGATCGACGATCGCGGCCAGGGCCTGGCGAAGCTCGAGGCGGGCGCTGACGAGCGGGCGCTGCTGGTCCCCGGCTTGTTCCCCGGCGAGCGGGCGAGCGTCCGCATCGAAGCGCTCGCCCGTCATGCCCCGCGCGCGCACGGCCGCGTGAACGAGCTCCTGCGCGCGAGCCCGAGCCGGCGCGAGCCGCCGTGTTCCCGCCACGAGCAGCACCAGCGCGCCCCGGGGGATCGCCGACCCAAGCCGAGCTGCGGCGGCTGCCCGTTGATGGGCCTGAACCTCGACGCGCAGCGCGAGGCCAAGCGGGCGTGGATCCTGCGCGAGTACGGGCTCGAGCTCGAGGGTTCTGGCGGGATCATCGGCGGCGCCGAGTTCGACTATCGCTGGTCGAGCAAGCGCGTCGTCGGAGGCGAGCCGGGCCGGCTGCGGCTGGGCAGCCGCGCGGCCGGCAAGCGTCGCGGGGATCACATCGCCGACATGCGCGGTTGCTTGGTCGATCATCCCCGGATCCGCGACGGGTTCGACGCGCTCGAGCTGCAGGCCAACGAGCTTGGGATCGAGCCGTGGCGCGAAGCGGGCGGGGATCTGCGCTACGTGTGGGCCAAGACCAACGGCGCCCAGCTGCTGCTCACGCTGATCTGCGGGGCCGAGCCCAGTCGGGCCGCGCGCGAGCTCGGGCCGCGCCTGCACGAGCTCGGGATCGCCGATGGGATTGCCTGGAGTGTGCAGTCGAGCTCGGGCAACGCGATCCGCGGCGGCGCCCCGCAGGTGATCGCCGGGCTCGCGCAGCTGGATCTCGACGCAGGTCTCGAGCTCGGGCCGCTCGGGTTCTTGCAGCCCAACCCAGAGGTCGCCGCGCTCGCCTACCGCGATCTCGTCGCGCTGCCTGACGGCCAACCCATGCCGCCCGGCGAGCTGGCGTTCGATCTCTACGCTGGCGCAGGCGTGACCACTCGCTTGCTGCGAGAGCGCTTCGAGCGAGTGATCCCCTGCGAGTCGTACCCCGAGTCCGCCGCGCGCTTGGGCATCGAGCCCCAGACCGTCGAGGACTTCGCGCGTGCGTGGCTCGACGCCGCGAGCCCCACGCCCGCGCTGATCGTCGCCAATCCCCCTCGCGCTGGGCTTGGCGAGTCCGTGTGTGCGGCCTTGCGCGAGCTCGCTGCGCCCCGCGTGCATCTGATGAGCTGCAGCCCGCAGACCTTGGCCGCGGATCTCGACCGCCTCCGCCCCGACTACCAGCTGATCGCGCTGCGCGGCTACGACACGCTCCCGCACACCGCCCACCTCGAGCTGGTCGCCTGGCTGTCGCGCCGTCCTCAAACTACTCGAGCGTGAAGGGGAAGCTCACCCGGACCTCGCCCCCGCCCAAGGGCTCGGGGAACCGCCACTTCTTCATGGCCTTGGCCATGCAATTCGGGACTCCGGGATCGCCGAAGGTGTCCGGGTCGACGGGCGCGCTCGTGGACACTCGACCTTCGGCGTTGATCGTGAACTCGATGGTGACCGCGCCGGCCAGCGCCGGGTTCTTGCTCAGGCCGGCGCTGTAGCAGGCACTCAGCTCCCCAGCGTGGGCGCGAACGATGCGACGGACGAAGTCGTGGTCGAGGGGGCCGTCGACCGTCGCCGCGCCCAAGCGGACATCGGCCTTGCCACCTTCGTCCCCGGCCTCGAAGGTGCCCACAGAGCGCTCGTCCTCGTCGCGAACTTCGTTGTTGCGAACCATGGTGCCGACGACTTGCCAATTTTTTGGCTTGGGTCGGGTGAGGGCCATCGCCCTGCCGACGACCTCTTCGACGACCTCGTGACACCCCCCGAAGCTCGCCTCGGCCTCATGGGCAGCCGCGCTCCATTGCTCGCAGCCCCCGGCAGCCGTCACCCCGCAGTCATGGTCGCCGCGCTTCGCGGCCAGGGCTGCGTCGGCGTAGTGGTCAATCTTGGCCATACACCGCAGATCCTCGCTATCTAGCGAGAGACATACGCTGACGAACGCTTGGCGAACGCTCTGCGTGAGCGCCTCGCCACGCTCGCGCGCCGTCGCCCGCTGGTCCGCGGGCGCGTCTTGCTCCGCCAACTGGCCGTCGATCTCGGTCAACTCGACGACCCGGTCGCGGGCATGCTCGCAGATCGTTTGGGTTGGCGGGTCCGCGGCGGTCGCCCCAGGCTCGCTCGCAGCGTTCGCGTCTCCGGGCGCCGCGGGGCTGCTGCGTCCATCGCAGGCCACAGACGCGAGCAGCAAGACCGAGACCACCGCGGTGCGAGTCATGATTCGAGTGTAGCCGAGCCGCCAGATCAGAACGGATCGTTTTGTACGGAGCGGGGATAGCGATGGTGAGCCGCTTTGCGCCGTCACATCCACTCAATCGCCCGCGTAGATCAACACCAGCGAGCCAAGCTCCAGCGCCACGATCCACAGCGTCGCAACCATCACGCTGCGAACCATCGCCACGGTCACGTCTTCGGCCGAGCGCTTCTCGAGCGAGCCCTTTGCGATCGCGTCGCCGGCGATCCCCAGCGCGTACACGCAACACAGCCCCAGCGCGCGCAGGCGAAACACCGCGCGCTCGGGCGGCGGATCCACGATGTCTGCGGTCAGCAGCTCCCACGCGAAGGTCCAGCCCCCATCCAGCTCGGGCACCCGCAGCTCGAGGTACATCACGCCCCCAACCACCATGCCCAGGGTGAACAGCGCGGCCATGACCAGGTACGAGCCCGCCAGCCCCAGCCACGCGGGCACCCACAGGTACCGGGCCTTGCTGATCCCCAAGGCCTCCAGCGCGGTGGTCTGGCGAGTCAGCGACATGCCCCCGAGCCAGGCGACCACGGCGTTGGCCGAGGTCGCGGCGAACAAGATCCCCGAAAGCGGCGGCGCGAGGGCGATCACGTGCATCGAGCCGATCAGCGAGAACACCCGCTCGGGCCGGATCGGCAGCTCACCCCCGCCGATCGAGCGGTGCAGGATGTACAGCAGCGTGAAGCCGATCAGCAGCGAGACGATCGAGAAGAACGCCGCCGGCCGCCACAGCGCTTGCTTGAGCACCGGGATCATCACCTCGATGAAGTCGCGCGGCCGCAGCAGCGCCCGCACAGCGTTGGCGGCCACGCGCGGGCCGATCTCGAGCCCGCCGAACGCGGTCGCGCCGACGCGCTTGGCCGCCCCACCCGCGCGCGCAGCCAGCCGCGCCAACACGCCGCGCGGGGCGAGGGATCCCTGCGGATCCTGATCCTCGGCGAGCCGGGCGATCATCTGATCCCCGATCCCCGCGGCCACCTGCCGACGCAGCGCCCGCGGCCGCTTGGCCTCGCTCAGCTGCTTGCGCGCGCTGGGGCGCTCGCCGAACGCGACCTCGGCCAGCGGATCGAGCTCGACGATCCGCTGCTCGACGCGATCCATGAACCAAAACCGATCCGCGAACCCAGCCGCGAACTCGAGCTCGTGGGTGATCACCAGCGCGGCCGCCTTGCGCTCGAGGATCTCCGCGCGCAGTAGATCCGCGAGCATCTCGACGCGCAGCGGATCCAGGCCAACCGAGGGCTCGTCCAGGAACAAGATCCGCCGCCCACCCGCGAGCGTGCGCGCGACCGCGAGCCGCTGGGCCTCGCCGCCCGACAGCCGCCCGACCTCGCGCGCTTCACCGCCGGCCCAGTCTTTGGGCAGATCCACGCTCGCCAGCGAGTCCTGCAGGGCCCCCGCCGTGATCTCGCGCGGGGGGTCGGCGTTGCGCATCGCCAGCGCCAAGTTGCCGGCGACGTCCAGATGATCGAACAGGGCGCCCCGCTGCGGCACGATGCCGACCCCGGCGTGACGCTCGAGCAGCTGGGCCCGGACCGAGAACCCGGCGGCGTCGAGGGCCGCGCGATCGTGCAGCGCGCTGACCAGCGTCGACTTGCCGGCCCCGCTGCCGCCGAGCAGCGCGACGATCTCGCCCTCGCGCAGCTCGAGCTCGACGTTGCGCAGCAGCGGCGCCCCATCCGGCCGATCGATGTCCAAGCCGCGAGCCTCGAGCAACACCCGGGGGTCGCGAGCCGCTGCAGATGACGGATCGACCATGACAGCGTTGTTTTACCCCGAGCGCGCCGCGACACGTGAGACGCCAGCGCGGCCGAGCTGCGCGCGGTTCAGCGCCAGCTTGGGTCGCGCTCGGCTCGTAGCTTCAGACCAGCGAGAGCAGCAGCTCGACGAGGCTGCGGGGCTCGAGCAGCGGCGCGGTCTCGTCGCTGATCAGCGGCGTGTCGATCACCTCCACCCCGTGGGCCTCGATCGCGTCGATGTCGAGCCCGCCCACGTACTCGCCCCGCTCGCTGTCGACGAGCACGAAGTGCAAAAGCAGCTCGGTCGGCGTGTCCTCACCCGCGTCGCGGCGCAGCTGCTCGAGCAGCACGCGAACTTGATCGTGGGGGGGGAGGCCGCGCTCTTCGGGGTCTTCGCCGCAGTTGGGCACGTAGACCTTCGGGCACCCCGCGCGGGCGACAGCAGCGCCGACCCCTCGCGGCAGCAGGCAGGCCATCACGGAGGTCCAGAAGCTGCCGATCGGGAAGCAGATCAGCTCGGCCTCGTCGATCAGCTGCACGGTCCGATCATCGATCTGGGCGTCGGCTTCGGGCACCGGGGCGTCCAACCCGATCGCCTCGGTCAACCGCAGCGCGCGGATCGGGGCCGACAGCGGGGACTGACGGCTGGTGATCTCGTGCTGCCCCACCACCAGCGTGCCGTCTTCGAGCTGCGCGCACAGGTGCAGGTTGCTGTCGACGACGGGCCGCACGATCCCGCGGACCGCGACCAGCTTCGAGAACAAGAAGATCACCGCGTCGATGTCGCTGCGGTTGTTGAGGTAGCCCCCCGCGAGGATCAAGTTGCCGATCGAGGCCCCATGCAGGTCAAAGCTGGCCGGCATGTGCTCGCGGAAGTACCCGAGGTGATTGCGGATCAACTTGCGCAGCGGCATCGGTACGCCGGCGACGAGCGGATCCGTGCCGCCGACCATCGCATCGAGGCGCTCGCGCAGCAGCGCCTGCTCACCGCGCTTGGCCAGCCGCGTGTTGAACAGCCGGTAGACCTCCGGGTGCCCGAGCAGCCGCGTGTCTGCCAGCGCCATCAGCCGATTGCGCAGATCCCCGACCGAGATCATCGGAAACGCGTCGCGCAGCTTGGCCGAGCTTCCGCCCGAGTCGAAGGGCGTGATCAAATGGACCGAGTTGTGCGTGTACTCGGTCAGCACCCGACTGGTCTTGCGCAGCGCGGACCCCCCCGAGAAGAACAGCACGGTCGGCCCGATCTCGGGCGCCCGGTGGTAGCGCGCCAGCCGGATCGGGTTGGGCACGCGGCGGGTCTGGATCAGCGTGATCCGCTGCCGGCGCGCGTCGGGGATCCGCGGCGGCGCGTTCGGATCCGAACGAGAGGGATCTTGCATGGGAGGGCGTACGGGCTGTTGTACCCCAAGATCCTCGCTCTAGAGCGCCAATCAGCTCGAGTTCACGACGCCAGGCGCATCTGGGACCGCTCCTGCCGTTGTCGGTCGGCGCTCGCAGTATGCCGGACGCCGCGCCCGCCATGCGAGCGCATGGGTCGACGCCCCGCTGTCGGTCAGTCTCGAGGCGCCAGCTGTCCGCGCAGAGACTCGACGGCCGCGTGGAGGTCTTCGTCGGCTTGGGCGAGCGCCTCGATCCGCTTGCAGGCGTTGATCACCGTCGAGTGATCCTTTCCACCAAAGCGCATCCCGATCTCTGGAAAGCTCGAGCCGGTCAGCTGCCGGCACAGGTACATGGCGATCATCCGGGGGCGCGAGATCCCTCGGTGACGGCGCTTGCCCTTGAGCTCGCTGATCTTGACCGAGAAGTAGGCGGCGACGGCCTTCTGGATCGCTTCGATCGTGATCGGGGGCTTGTCGGTGGCGGTCTTGCCGAGCACGGAGCGGACGAATTCGGCGTCGATCTCGACGCCGCGGAGCTGGGCGAACGCGGTGACACGCAGCAGCGCGCCCTCGAGCTCGCGGACGTTGGAGCGGACCAGCTCGGCGATGCTCAGCGCGACTTGAGGCGAGAGCTCGAGGTCGTCGCGGGCGGCCTTGGTCTGGATGATCGCGATGCGGGTCTCGAGATCGGGGGGTTGGACGTCGGCGACGAGGCCCCAGTTGAGCCGCGAGGTCAGGCGCTCTTCCATGCCAGCCATGTCGGCGGGCACGCGATCCGCGGTGACGACGATCTGCTTGCCGGCTTCGTAGAGCGCGTTGAAGACGTGGAAGAACTCGTCCATCGTGCGATCCCGGCCGGCGATGAACTGGATGTCGTCGATCAACAAGCAGTCACAGTCGCGGCGGTAGCGGGCGCGGAACTGGTCAAACTCGTTGTTGCGCACCGCGGTCACGAACTCGTTCATGAACTGCTCGGCGCTCAGGTAGACGATCCGCAAGTTGGGATCCTTGCGATACAGCTCGTAGCCAACCCCGTGCAGCAGGTGGGTCTTGCCGAGCCCAACGCCGCCATAAATGAACAGCGGATTGAACCGGGTGCCAGGCTCGTCGGCGGCGGCCATCGCTGCGGACGCGGCGAGCTCGTTGCAGCCACCTTTGATGAAGGAGTCGAAGCGGTAGCGCGGGTGCAGCCCTCGCGGCGGACCGGCCGGCTGTTGGACCTGATGTGTGGTCGGGCGGGTCGCGGGATGATCCACGACGATCTCGAGGTGGGGCCGGCTCAGCTCGGTCGGCTCGGGCGGCGCCTCCTCGACAACCTCGATCGCAACCTTGAACTTGCGCTCATGACGCGACTCGAGCTCGTCGAGCGCGAGGTCGAGGTAGTGGGTCTCAAACCACTCCTTGAGGAAGCGGTTGGGTGCGCGAAGCTGGAGTAGGTCACCGTCCACGCTCGCGAGGCGGATCGGTCGTAACCACATGTCGAAGGTCTGCCGGTCGAGTCGGGGTTCGAGCCCGTGCAGTGCTTCGCTCCAAATATCCGCCATGATCCTCCTGTCCACAGCTACTCAGCAGCCTGTGGATAACCTGGAACTCCGTGAAATCATTGAGCAATTTTTGAGGCTGAAGAGCCCCGTCCACAACTGCGTGGAAATTGTGGATTTCCAGAGTCGAGGTGCTTCGCTCGCGTTGGCGCGAGGTCGCTGTGTCAATGTCGGCGCTTTTCGCACCCCCATTTTTGGCAAGCGGGGGGCGGCCGGCGCCGCGAGGCTGGGTTTGTACTCACCCGTCCCAGGACAGGGCAAGCGGTGACCCGCCAAATGATCGTAAATCACTGAATTTCAAAGAGATTTTTGGTCTGGAGCCCAACGAGAATCGCGCGTGTTCTGCGCTGTGTCCGTCTTGACACCTGGCCTCCAAATTTGATGTCGTTGAAATTATTCGGGAAATCGAGACCGCGCGAGTCCTCGCGTAGACCCGCCCGCAAGAGCAGCGAGTTTGCGCCGCCTCGATGCCGCAAACTCGCATGACAAGCCGACTTGCGGGCCCCACCTGATCGCCTGGATCCAGCGCGCGACCCCTAGACCCGCCCGCTCGCGTGCTTGGAGACGATCCATGATCTTTGGATCACTCGAGTGGCCATCCGCCTCAATTTTTTGGCACGCGATCTGTCTCAGCCCAACACCGCGCTGACAGAAGTCTCGCCCGAGTTGATGACAGCCTCGCTCTTGCTGACACCAGTTTGACAGTGTCAATGCTCGCTGCTATCGATCCGGCCCCTTCGCCCCCAGGACTGGTCCAAACGACTCCAGTCACCTTGTTTTTGGGTCGAAGCCAGGTCCCGTGCCGACATGACGAAGCGAACTTACCAGCCCCACAACCTCAGCCGGGCCCGCACCCACGGCTTCCGAGCCCGCATGGCCACCCGCAACGGCCGCAAGATCATCGCGGGTCGTCGTCGTCGGGGCCGCAAGCGCCTCGGCACCAAAACCGGCGGCAAGTGAGCCGCGCTGCGAGCTCTGTTCCGGGGGCATCGCTCCTGAACCCGAGCTCGCGCAAAGGATCTCGTGCGCCCGCTTGGTTTTCCCGCGCGACTGCGGATCAAGCAGCGGCGCGAGTTCCTGCGGGTTCAACGTCGTGGACGCAAACATCACGTTCGCCACTTCTTGGTGTTCGTGATGCCGCGTTTAACAGCGGCCCCCCAGGGTCCGGTCGATGCCGCTTCGCCACCCGAACCGCAGCCAACTCGTTTGGGCATCACGGTGACGCGCAAGGTTGGGAACGCCGTGGTCCGCAACCGCATCAAGCGGTTGGTCCGCGAGGTGTTTCGCCAGCATCGCTCGCGGCTGCCTGCAGGTCTGGACATCGTGTGGGTGGCCAAGCAGCAGGCGGCTGGCGCTACCTTCGCGCAAGTGCTCGACGACTTCGAGGCGCTGGTTCGACGCGGCGATCTGGTCAGCCCGCAGCCTGGCGCGCGCAAGCGATGACGATCCCATGAACCAGCCGCCCACGAGCATGCTCTGGTCCGTCTGGCGGGGGATCAGCCGCGCGCCGAGCTTGCTGGCGATCGGGCTGGTTCGCATCTATCAAGTCACGCTGTCACCGATGCTCGGGCCCAGCTGTCGCTTCAGCCCCAGCTGCTCACACTACGGATGCGCGTGCCTGCGTGATCACGGGCTCATCCGTGGCAGTTGGCTCACGCTACGCAGGCTGTCGCGTTGTCATCCTTGGCATCCTGGCGGCTATGATCCGCCGCCTTTGCCACGATCAGCGCCACGCAGCAGTACGGACGGCGGCAGCTCCGCCTTGTCCGAGGCGCCCAGTCCGGCCAAGGCCAGCTAGAAGGGATACGTCTTGCAAGAGCTCAAGATGCAGCATCGGGTCGCGCTGGCCGTCGTCATTTCGGTCCTGATCCTCGTCGGCTACAGCTACCTGTTTCCACCGCCCCAGCCGACCCAGGCCGAGCTCGACGCCCAAGCGGAGCTCGACGCCGCGGGCGACGACGCGAGCAAAGATCCAACGAAGGCCAAGGATCCCAAGGACTCGATCGAGAAGATCGAGCCCAGCGAGGCCGACCCCGCAGATCCGGCGACCGAGCCACCCGGGCCGGCCGCGCCCGTGGTCGAGCGGGTCGAGCATCGTCTCGCCAACGACCTGCTGGCGATCACCGTCGACAACCAGCCCGGCGGGTTGATCACCGCGGTCGAGCCGCTCGCCGATCAATTTCACGACGCCGCCGAAGACCGCGGGATCGACTTCTTGCTGCTGGCCGGCGCGCGAACCCTCGAGTTCGGGTTCGTCGCCGCACAGACCGACTTCAAGTGGTCGCGGATCCCGGGCCAGCTGCGGGTCACCGGTGATCGCAGCGTCGAGCTCACGCGCCGGCAGGGCGACATCGAGGTCGTCGAGTCCCTGACGCTGCTCGATGGCTATGAAGCTCGCTATGAGGTCGCGGTCAAGAACCATGGCGCGGGCCAGCAGATCCACAAGATCGAGCTGAAGACCCGGATGGGCATGTCGGCCTCGCAGAGCCGCTACGACATCCACCGCGCCCTGTGTCGGACACCCGAGGAAGACGGCGGCGGCTGCAACATCCGCAACGGCCCTCTAAAGGATTTCGACTTCGACGACGTCGAGGACGAGAACGAGACCGTCACCGGCAAGCTCGACTGGTGGGCGCTCGACAGCAAGTACTTCGTGCAGGCGCTGGTCCCCACCGAGCAGCTCGCGGGCTGCGTGGTCAGCAGCGACGACGCTGGCGAGGCGATGATCAACACCGGGATCGGCAGCGAGATCACGCTCGGTCCGGGTGAGCAAAAGCGCTACGAATTCGGCCTCTACGTCGGCGCCAAGGTCGACTCGATGCTGAAGGACTTCCCGGTCAGCGAGAGCCTGTCTGCGCTGCCCGAGTCGGCGGATCTGACCGAGGCGATCGACTGGGGCTGGTTTGGCGGCCTGTCGAAGTTCTTGGGCACGATGATGCTGTCGCTGCTTCGCTGGTTCTACTCGCTGACCGGCGTGTGGGGCGTGGCGATCATCATGCTCACGGTCGTCATCAAGCTCACGCTGCTGCCGCTGACGATCAAGCAGTACTCCTCCATGCGCAAGATGAAGGAGCTGCAGCCCGAGATGGAGAAGGTCCGGGAGAAGTACGGCGACGACAAGGTCAAGCAGCAGCAAGAGATGCAGGCCCTGTTTCAGCGGACCGGCATCAACCCGCTCGCCGGCTGCATGCCCATGGTCCTGCAGTTCCCGGTTTGGATCGCGCTCTACGCGATGCTTGGCGCGGTCGTCGACCTCTACCACGAGACCTTCTTGTGGCTCCCGGATCTGACCCAGCCGGATCCCTTCTACATCCTGCCGATCGCCATGGGCGGCCTGATGTTCATCCAGACCCGCATCAACCCGACCGCTGGCGACGCCCAGCAGGCCAAGATGATGCAGTGGATGATGCCGGGCATCTTCGTGGTGATGATGCTGTTCCTGCCCTCGGGCTTGGGCATCTACATCTTCGCCAACATCGTGTTGTCGCTGATCCAGAGCTTCGTGCAGCTGCGAATGAAGGGTGACGAGCCCGGCGCAGCCGCCGAGGTCGTCACCGCGGGTGGCACGGGCAAGGGCAAGTCCAAGCCCAAGTCCAAGTAAGAACACCCCTTCCATCGGGCGCCGTCACGCACTAGAGTTGCCCACCCCCAGGGAGCCCTGACGTGTCCGAAGAAGCCAACAGCCGCAAGGAAGCCGACCTCGAGCAACGCATCACCGAGGCGGTGCCGGTCGTTCGCTCCTTCCTCGAGACAGTGCTCGGTCTGCTCGGCGTCGAAGTCGAGGTCGACATCGACGTTGAAGACGACGGCCTGCACTGCGACCTCAACACCAGCGAAGAAGAGGGCGGCCTGTTGATCGGTCGACATGGCGCCACCCTCGACGCGCTCCAGTACCTGACCTTGCGGATCTTGCAGGCCGAGGGACTTGGGCGCATGCGCATCACCTTGGATGTTGGCGGCTACCGCAACCGGCGTGAGAAGGCGTTGCGGGACCTCGCTCAAGGGGTCGCAAAGAAGGTGATCGACAGCGGGCGGCCGTACCACTTCGAGCCAATGAGCGCGATGGAGCGCCGCGTCGTGCACATGGCGATGAGCGAGCTCAACGGGTTGCGGACCGAGTCCGAGGGCGAAGGACGACGGCGGCACGTCGTTGTCTTTCGGGACTAGTTTGGCCCCCACAGGCGTTGGTGACCGCGCTTGGGCCAATTGTGCGCGAGGGTGTGAGTGGCCCCCAAACGGGGCTCGACGTTTGGGCGGACGCTTGGGTTGAGCGAGGGCGATGGTCGGTGAGGGCCGAGCGAGAGCGACGGCGCTCGACGGCCGAGCGAGAGTTACGGCGCGCGAGGGTCGAGCGGCGACGATCGTGTGGGTCGCTTGCGTCCGACACCGCGCGAGCGGAGGTCGAGTACATCGGCAGGAGGGTCGGTGCCTGAGCACCACACGATCGCCGGGGTCGCGACGGGGTCGCCCGACGGAGGCGTGGCGATCATTCGCGTGAGTGGGTCGGAGGCGCTCTCGATTGCCAAGGCGTTGATCATGGGAGAGCTGCCGGCGCCGCGGGTGTTGGCGGTGCGTCGGTTGGTGGTGGGAGGAGAGCGAGCCTTGGTCGGGGTGATGCCTGGGCCACGCTCGTTCACGGGCGAAGACGTGGTCGAGCTCCACGTGCACGCCGGGGCCCGCAACGTCGGGCAGATCCTCGAGGCGGTGCTCGAAGCGGGCGCGGTCGCAGCTCAGGCCGGGGACTTCACGCGTCGAGCGTTTGGCAACCGGCGGCTGAGCTTGGATCAGGCCGAGGGCATCGCGGCGCTGATCGGTGCGCAGACCCAGGCCGCGCTGGATCAGGCCCGCCGGTTGGTCGCCGGCGAGCTCGGGCGCGAGGTCGAGGCGGTCCGCCAAAAAGTCGAGCTGCTGCGCGTGGAGATCGAGGCCAACCTCGACTTTCCAGAAGACGTGGACGCGCGCGATGAGGCTCGGTTCGCAGCGACGGCGGCGAGCTTGGGCGAGGCGGTCGAGGGCTGGCTGGCGGGCTTCGAGCGCGGTCGCTTGGCCCGCTCGCGGGCCCGGGTGGTCATCGCGGGGCCACCCAACGCTGGCAAGAGCGCGCTGTTCAACGCGCTGCTCGGTCGCCGTCGCGCGCTGGTGTCTGCGACCGCGGGCACGACCCGCGACTACGTGGAGGCCGAGCTGACCCTCGAAGGGCGGGAGCTGTGCCTGGTCGACACGGCCGGGCTGCGCGAGAGCGCTGACAACATCGAGGTCGCGGGCGTCGAGCTTGGCCGCGAGCAGATCGCCAGCGCGGATGTGATCGTGTGGGTCGAGGGCGCGGATCAGAGCGTCGGCTTGTCGCGGGACGACCACGACAACCTGAACATCGCCGCGGGCGCGAGCTTGATCCGGGTCGAGAACAAGCAAGAGCTCGGTCGTCGCCGGCCGGAGTGGATCGGTGTCAGCGCGGAGCCGGGGACCGAGCTCGAGCCTCTGCGTCGGGCGATCGCGGACGCCGTGACGCTGGGCGGTGAACAGTGGATTGGACTGGCGCGCCATCGCGACCGCGCGCGCGAGGCCTCGCCGACGCGTTTGGGGCCTTGTCGATGACGCTCGAG
>NZ_JMCC02000124.1 GCF_000737335.2 Enhygromyxa salina
GACCCTCACGGGTCTTCTGTGCGCTTCTCGTCGTTCGAGACGGCAGCTACGCGCTCGGGATCGGGCAGTTCTTGGTCAACCACCGCTCCACTCGATCGGGCAACTGTCCACGCGTGCCGGCATCCATTGGTTTCGCGGGCGTACCTCGAGCATCGCCTGCGCACGCTCGGCTCCGGTTGCGAGCGGTTGTCATCGGCGGCTTCTTGGGCGACGCGACGCCACGCCACGCCGGGCCGCTGCACGCCGCTCGGACGCTCGCGTGCGACAGCGCCCAGGTCGACGTCGTGCTCGTGGAACGCTGTCGCTGCATCTGCGCGACCACTCGAAAGCACTCGAACGACCACCGCAACCATCGAGTGCACCCCCCGAGTGCACCCCCCCGAGTGCAACCACCGCAACCAGCATTGTTGGACTCCAAGACGCCCCTCGATCCCGAGCGTGTAGCCGCCGTCTCGAACGACGAGAAGCGCACAGAAGACCCGTGAGGGTCGCTCCGGGCACAATAAGAGGGCGTTGCGAGTGCGTCACCGAAGCCACAGCCCGACCTCGCCGACAGCGATCCATGACAACGCAAATTAGCGCCTTGAGCCCTCCGTGCCCGGAGCGACCCTCACGGGTCGTGCGCGCTGCCGGATCAGCACATCGACCCCTGCACACCCCAAAAGCACGACCCGGCCCCCGACTCGTGCGGCCTCCGTCGCTCACCCGAAGCGACCTCCTCGCGGGGCGGGAGACCTATGTTTGTTCGGATGCGCGGGCGCAAACTCGACTCGAATACACCGAAGTTGGGGTATCGAGGACGCTAGCCAACGTCGTCGAGCAGGCTGGCGACGCGCCCACGCAGGACGGTGCCCTCGCGCTGGCCAAGCTCATAGGTGGCCATCACGTTGTCGGGCGAGGTGTAGTCCCAGGTCGTGACCGGCAGTTCGTCGGCGGGGGCGAGGTACAGGATCCGGCCGCCTTCGGGTAGTCGCAACGGGACGCGCGCGACCTTGAACGGGCTGCTGAGCAGGACGAGGATCCGGCCGCGGTGGGCCTGCTCGGGCAGCGCGCGGACGGGGACGTTGTCGACCAGCGCGCCGTCGAGGTAGCGCAGGCCGTCGTGACTAGGCGCGGGCGTGACCGGGGGCGTGCTCGCCGACATCACGGCCCACTCCACCAGTTGCTGGGGATCCGCGGCGTCGATCGAGCGCACGACCCGGGCGTCGATCCCCGGCGGCGGCGAGCTGGGTCCGTGGACGCGCCCGATTCGGTTGCGCTGCTCGAAGCTGCGCAGCGCGTTGACGCAGGTCCGCAGCATGGGTGACTCGGCGCGCAACACGGACATCAAGATGTGGACCGGGGCGGCCTGGCGGATCCGCGCGAAGCCGCCGCCGTCCATGATGAAGCGCAGCGTGCTGCGGACGATCGAGTCGTGCGGGAACACGGGACCGCCGACGAGCGCGCGGTGAGCATAGAAGTTGCGCGGGTTCTTGCTGGTGATGTCCAGAAAGTAGGCCAGCGACTCGTCCACGCGCTCGCTGACGCTGACCAAGGCCATGATCGAACCGGCGCTGGTGCCCGCCCAATTGTCGACTGGGGGCAGCAGGCCCTCGAGCGCCCGCAGCACGCCCATGCCCCAGAAGGTCTTGCAACCGCCGCCCGCGAACACCACGGACAGGCCCGCGTGTGGGGTGTGCCGCACGAGCTGACTATAGGCCCCGATCGCCGGCTTCGCACCCGACCGTTGGCAACCCCCGACACGAAATCGAGCCCAACCCTTGCGCTCGTCGCCGGGGAGCGCCAAAAACGATCGATGACCCTCGCGGCCAACCCCCTCGTCCATGAGCGCTTCTCGATCGCGTTCGACCAGATCGACGCTGCGCAGGTCGAGCCCGCGATCGCGCACTTGCTCGACCAGGCCGAGGCCGAGCTGCAGGCGATCGTGGCGCTGCCGGACGGTGAACCCCGGACGACCGCCAACACCCTGCACGCGTTTGAAGAGCTTGGCCGCGGGCTGGAGTGGGCGATGGGCGTGGTCGGTCACCTCGAGTCTGTCGCGACCACGCCGGAGCTGCGCGCGGCCTACGAGGCGGTCCAGCCCAAGGTCAGCTTGTTCAGCTCGCGGGTCTATCAAGACCCCGGGCTCTACGCCGCGCTGCGGGCGTTTGCCGCCACCCCAGCGGCCGCCAAGCTCGACGCGACCCACGCCCGGTTGCTGACCAAGCTGCTCGACACCTTCCGCCGCAACGGGGCCGAGCTCGACCTAGACGACAAGCAGCGGCTCGCGGAGCTCGAGGTCGAGCTCGCCAAGATCACGACCAAGTTCAGCCAAAACGTGTTGGACGCGACCAACGACTACGAGCTGGTCATCACCAACGAGGCCCTGCTGGCCGGGCTACCCGACAGCGCGCGCGCGGCCGCGAAGGCTTCGGCCGACAAGAAGGGCGTGGCAGGCTGGCGGTTCACGCTGCACGCCCCGTCCATGATCCCGCTGCTGACCTACCTCGACGACGCAGAGATCCGTCGCCAGGTGTGGATGGCCTACGCGACCCGAGCCAGCTCCGGCGAGCGAGACAACCGCGAGCTGATCGCCCAGATCCTGAAGCTGCGCGAGACCAAGGCCAAGCTGCTGGGCTACGAGAGCTTCGCCGATCTGATCCTCGAAGACCGCATGGCCAAGCGGGGCGAGACGGCGCGGGCGTTCGTCGATGATCTGCGCGATCGCAGCGAGGCGTTCTTCGCCGCCGAGGTCGCGGAGCTCGTCGAGTTTCGCGCGCGCGAGCTGGGCGAGCAGGCCGCGGCCAACGGGCCCGACACCTCCGACAATGGCCTGGCCGGCTGGGATGTTGGCTACTGGTCAGAGAAGTCCCGCCGCGCCCGCTACGACTTTGACGAAGAGCAGCTGCGACCCTACTTCGCGCTCGAGGCCGTGCTCGAAGGCATGTTCGAGCTGGTCAACCGGCTGTACGGCATCAGCGTCGAGGTCATCCACGATCTGCCCAAGTGGCACGCCGACGTTCGCACCTATCGGGTCCGCGACGGCGCGCGCGAGCTTGGCTGCTTCTACGCGGATCTGCACCCGCGCGAGGACAAGCGCGGCGGCGCGTGGATGAACAGCTTGATCACCGGGCTGCCCAGCGCTGGCCGCCCACACCTTGGCCTGATCTGCGCCAACCTGACCGAGCCGCTGGGTGACGAGCCGGCGCTGCTGACCCACCGCGAGGTCGAGACGGTCTTCCACGAGTTTGGCCACCTGCTTCACCACTTGCTGAGCGAGGTCGAGGTCCGCAGCCTGGCCGGCACCAACGTGGCCTGGGACTTCGTCGAGCTGCCCTCGCAGATCATGGAGAACTGGTGCTGGGAGCGGGCCTCGCTCGATCTGTTCGCGCGTCACTACAAGACCGGCGCGCGGATCCCCGACGAGCTGTTCAACAAGATGCTGCGCGCGCGCAACTTCATGAGCGCGACCGCGATGATGCGGCAGCTGGGGTTTGCGAGCCTGGACCTCGCGCTGCACCTCGACTACGCCCCGCAGCTGCTCGCGCCGGATCAGCAGGCCCCGCCGCTGCTCGAGTTTTGTAACGCGCAGATGCAGCGCTTCTCGGTCGCGCCGCTGCCAGCGAACTACGCGATGATCTGCGGGTTTGGCCACCTGTTCTCGTCGTCCGTGGCCTACGCCGCGGGCTACTACAGCTACAAGTGGGCCGAGGTCCTCGACGCCGACGCGTTCTCGCAGTTCAAGCAGGGCGGCGTGTTCAGCCGCGAGGTCGGGCAGCGGTTCCGCGAGCGGGTGCTGGCGCGCGGTGACAGCCGCGACCCCGCCGAGCTCTACCGTGAGTTCCGCGGCCAGGATCCCGATCTGGATCCGCTGCTGGTTCGCTCGGGCCTGGTTCAGCGAGGCGCCGCGTGACCGTGCGCCACGCGGATCGACCACGGATCGCGCTGACCGCTGCGATCATCCACGAAGACCCCGAGCGCGCGCTGTTCAAGGGCAAGGCGCTGCAGTTCAGCGAGCAAAAGATGGCGCACGCGGTCTGGCGCGGCGGGGGGCTGCCGATCCAGCTGTTGGATCTGCGCGAGAAAGAAGCGCTCGAGCAGGCGATCGCCGGGTGCGACGGCTTGCTCTTGCAAGGCGGCGCCGACGTGGCGCCGGTCTGCTACGGCGAGCAACCCCTTCGCCCCGAGTGGGGCGGCGACCTGATCCGCGACCAGCACGAGCTCGCGGCGATCGAGGTCGCGCTCGCGCTCGGCAAGCCGATCCTCGGGATCTGTCGCGGGGTTCAGGTGTTGAACGTCGCGCTTGGCGGGAGCCTGTATCAGGACATCGAGACCCAGGTCGCCGACAGCCTCGTGCACCGCGACTGGGATCGCTACGAGATCATCGAGCACGAGGTCGCGCTCGAGCGCGAGTCGTGGCTGGGCGAGGCGTTCCGTGACCACGGGCGCGCCGGCTCCAGTGACGGCGCGCTGACGCTGCTGACCAACACCATCCACCACCAGTCGGTCAATCGCGTGGGGATCTCGCTGGCTGTCAGCGCCCGCGCGCCCGATGGCGTGATCGAGGCGTTGGAAGTGATTCGGGCGGATCGTTGGGCGGTCGGTGTGCAGTGGCACCCCGAGTGGCTCGATGGATCGGACGAGGGTGGGGCCCATCGAACCCCTGGCAACCCCGTGTTCTCGCGCTTCGCTCAGGTCTGTCGCGAGCGCGCGGTGGGCCGCACGTGAGTCCGGCTGGCGCGGCCAGCAAGCGGGGGCGACAGACCCGCGTGCTGGCGCGAGCCGGGTTTGACGAAGCAGGACTCGGGCCGACGCTCGGTCCGCTGGTCGTCGCCGGCTTCGCGACTTCGGTGCAGGCGAAGCCGGGCGCCAGTACAGATCGCGGCCCCGTTGACGATCTGCTGGGTCCGCTCGCGTCGGTCGTGGGTCCGCCCGGGCTTCGCGACGGACGGCTCGAGGTCGGCGACAGCAAGAAGATCCACACGGGCACCCACAAGCTCGCCCGCATCGAACGCACCGCGCTAGCGACGGTCGGCTGGGTGTACGGCCAGATCCCGCGCAGCGTGTCCGAGCTGCTCGAGCTCGTGCTCGTCCGCGAGTTCGAGCTGCCCGAGGATCGCAGGGCGCCGTGGTGGTCGATGCTCGATGAGGCGCTGCCGATCGCGGGCGATCGCGGGCGGCTCGAGCATGATGCGGGGCGCCTGCGCGAGGTCGCCGACGCGCGCGGTGTGACGCCGCTTTGGTATCGCGCCGACGTCGTGTCGGCCGCCCGGGTCAACCGTGAGCTCGCGGCCGAGCAGCTGCGCGAGGGCACCAAGAACACCTGGGCGACCCACGCGGTGCTGCGCCTGGCCAAGCACGCTGTCGACCGGATCGACGCGCACACGATCGCGCTTTGGTGTGACAAGGCCGGGGGGCGGCAGGCCTACCTCGAGCCCCTGTGCCGTGTGTGGCCCGAGCCGACTGGTCGGATCGACGTGTTGCTCGAGCGACGTGATCGCAGCCAGTACGGGCTGCTTGGACTTGCTCCACGCCCGATCGAGGTTGGCTTTGTGATGGGCGGAGACCGGCTCGATCCTCGGATCTCGTGGGGCTCGATCCTCGCCAAGTATCTGCGCGAATTGATCTTGCGCGCGTTCAATCGCTATTTCGTCGCGCGCGTGATGGAGCTGCGACCCACGGCGGGCTACCCAGAAGACGCCAAGCGCTTCATCGCGCAGGTGCAGCTGTCGCTCGGTGACAACGGCGGGCTCGAGCGCGACGCGTGGATTCGCTGCAAGTGAGGGTGTGCGCCCGCGGTGCTTGGGCGCGCGCTCTCGCAGTCTCGCGCTTCACACACTGACGCAAGTTGGGGCGCTACCGCGCCGCGTCGATCTGCCGATCGCCTCGTGTCCTTTTCAGCCAATTCACCAGACTTGCGGGGTAGACTGGCGCGCGGCGTCATCATCCACATGGCCCTACCATTGGCAGATTATCGAGCGACTCGCCTCTTGCGGGAGTCCGCTCGATCGCGTGTGTACGCCGCGGTGTCGGAGCGAGATGACCACGAGGTCGTCGCAAAGGTCTTCGACATCGAAGACGAGACCGATGAAGATCGGGTCCAGCACGAGTTCGAGCTGATTCGCAGCCTCGAGCTCGACGGCGTCGTCAAGGCCCTCGAGCTGCGCCGCGTCGGCGATCAGCTGGTCCTGATCCTCCAGCGCGTGCCAGGCGTCGATCTGGCCCAGTTTGCCGCCGGCAAGGCGCTGGCGCTCGAGGTGTTCTGGCAGATCGCCACGCAGATCGCTGACATCCTCGCGCGGACCCACGCCGCGCGGGTGATCCATCGTGACATCAAGCCAACGAACATTCTGATCGATCCAAGCGACAAGCGAATCTCGTTGGCGGACTTCGGCATCTCGGTGCTGCTCGAGAGCGAGCGTCGCCACATTTACGACAGCGATGTGTTCATTGGCACGCTGCCGTATATCTCGCCCGAGCAGACCGGTCGCACGGGTCGGCCGGTCGACTTTCGCAGTGATCTGTACTCGCTTGGCGCGACCTTCTTCGAGCTGCTCACCGGCCGCCAGCCGTTCGCGGACCTGCCCCCGCTCGAGTTGATCCACGCGCACCTCGCCAAGCGGCCCGCGTCACCAGCTTCGCTGCGAGCGGCGGTGCCTGACGGCCTGTCGCGCGTGGTCATGAAATTGCTCGAGAAGGCGCCAGAGCGTCGCTATCAGACCGCGGCTGGGCTCGCCGCGGATCTTCGCAGCCTGCAAGCGCTGCATGAAGCCGGGCAGGACGACGCGAGCTTCGAGCTTGGTGGCGAGGACTTCGCAACCAGCTTCGTGCTGTCCAGTCGGCTCTACGGTCGCGAGCAAGAGCGGGCCGCGTTGGCCGAGGCGTTCGCCGCGGTCGCGGCGTCCAAGCAGCGACGAAGCATCGCGCTGACGGGGCCGCTCGGGGTCGGCAAGTCGGCGTTGATCAGCGATCTCGAGGTCGTGGTCGTGGCTCGTGAGGGCTACATGATCCGCGGCAAGTTCGACCCGTTCCGCGAGCAGCCCTACCTTGGCTTCGTCCAGGCGTTCACCAGCTTGTTCGAGCAGATCCTGTCGGAGAGCGATGCCCGACTCGCGCGCTGGCGTCGGCAGTTGCTGGCCGGGCTCGCCGGTCTCGCCGGGGTGGTCGTCGAGCTGTGCCCGATCTTCGAGCTCATCGTTGGCTCGCAAGAAGTGCCCGCGCAGCTCGGCGCGGTTGAAGCGGGCAACCGTCTGCAGATCGCGCTGGAGCGTCTGCTCGCGGTTGTGTGTACGGACGAGCGGCCGGTGGTGTTGGCGCTCGAAGGCTTGCACTGGGCCGGGCAAGGGAGCGCGCGACTGCTCGAGGCGCTGATGCACGGCGACGGCGGACCCTTGCTGCTGCTGCTCAGCTTGCGCACGGATCAGCTGAGCGCCGACCACCCGCTCGCGTCGGTGCGCGCGGCGTTTGGTGGCTCGGTGCAAGAGCTCGCGCTGACCGGGCTGCCCAGCGCGGCGATCGAGTCGCTGGTCGTCGACAGCTTGCCCGGCGTCGCCAACCCCGAGGTGTTGGCGCAGACGCTCGCGCGCAAGACCGGGGGCGTGCCGCTCTTCATCGGACAGCTGCTCACGCAGCTGGCCACGCGGGGGCTGCTGCGGCCAGACAAGCGCGGCTGGAGCTGGGATCAGGCAGCGGTCGAGGCCGAGCCGATCCCCGATGACGCCGTCGCGCTGATGAGCGCCAAGCTCGACGCGCTCAGCCACGAGGCGCGCGACGTCATCCGTCGTGCGGCGTGCATCGGCCCGCGCTTCGACGTCGCGCGGGTGGCCACGGTGTGTGACGACCCGCGGTCGGAGTTGGCGGCGAGTCTGTTCGAGCTCGAACAGGCTGGGCTGCTCGCCCGCGTGGGGGCGGAGTATCGCTTCACCCATGAGAGCATTCAGGACGCGGCGCAGCGCGGCTTGGATGCGGCGGCGCGCCAGCGACTGCACTGGGCGATCGGGCAGGAGCTGCTCGAGAGCGCTGGGGGCGGCGAACAGCGGCTGTTCGAGGTCGTCGAGCATCTTCACGAGGGCCTCCCGGCAGACCTCGAGGACGCGCAGCGGCTCGAGCTCGCGCGCTTGGATCTGCGCGCGGGGGAGCGAGCCTTGGATGCCGCCGCCTACGATCTGGCCGAGCGCTACCTTGGCCAGGGCATCGCGCTGACCGAAGCCCAGCGGCAAGAGGTCGCCACGCGCGGCGTGGAGGCAGCCAACTATGAATTGGTGTTTCAGCTCCACTTTCACCTGGCCTACGCGCTGGCGTTGGCCGGGCGCCGCGAGCAGGCGGATCAGGCCTTCGCCGAGCTGCTCGACTGGCGCCTCGAAGACCACCACTTTGGTGAGGTCGTGGCCCGGCGGGTCCGGTTGTTGTGGGTCGACACGCGCCACCCAGAGGCCGTCGAGCTGGGCCTCGCCGCGCTCGCGCGCTTGGGAGTGAACATTCCGCAGGATCTCGGCCGCGCGCGCGCAGGGATCAGCATCGTGCGCGCCTGGAGGTTTGGCCGCAGGCTCAACGTCGCGTCGGTCGACGCGATGCGGCGCTGCCAGGCACCGCGCGACCTCGCGATCATCGGCATCATCGCGCAGCTGAAGTACCCGGCGTTCACCGTTAGCTTCAACCTGTTCTTGTTTCTGGTCGGTCAGCACACGCTCAACATCCGGGCTCGCGGCTTCCACCCCAGCTTGCCGCGTGCGCTCAGCGAGCTGTCGGCCGGGGTGTGTGGCGGGCTTGGCCGGGTCGATGACGGGATGGCGCTGTTCGACTTGGGCCTGACGCTCGCGCGGCGCGACCCGACGGCGTCAACGATGTCTCGCTTGATCGCGCTAGGCGGCGGCTTGGCGCTGCATCGGGGTCGGTCGTTCGCCGAGATCGCGCGCCTGTACGACACCTGCTACCAAGCCGCGCTCGAGGCCGGCGAGTTCGATCCCGCCGCGTTCATGGGGGGCTTTGGCGCCGACCTGCAGCTGGAGTTGGGCACGCACCTGCATGTCCTCAATCGTCGCTGCGTTCGCGTGATTGGCGATGTTGGCCGCCAGTGCCCCAATCAAATGCGGGTGGTGATGTGGACCTTGCGTGGGGCCTGCGACGCGCTCACGGGTTCGGGCCTCGAGCCGCGAGCGGAACCCGATGAGGGCAGCGGCGACGCGCCGCGTGGTTGGATGCTCGATCCCGACGAGGTGTTTGCCCAAGCCGGGGTCCGCACGAACCTGTATGTCGCGCTGACCCTCAAGGCGATGATCCAGCTGGTCCTTGGTGAGTACGAGGCCGGCCTGGCGACCTGTCTGCGCAGCGTTCACGACATCGCCAAGGTCGCGTTCAACACCTGGTTCGTGGCCCGGACCTGCGTGCTCACCTGCGTGGCCTACTACGCCGTCGTGCTCGCGGGCGGTGTCCCGGTCGCAGGCGCGCAGGCGAGCGCGCGCAAGGCCGAGCGCCTGCTCCGGCGCTGGGTCAAGCACAGCCCGACCAACTATGGACACTACGTCGACATCGCCGTTGGGCTCCGGCTGGCGAGCAAGGGGCAGATCGGGCCGGCCGTGCGGACGCTCGATCGTGCGTGGGCGCAGGCCCGCAAGCGCGGGTGTCGGTGGCTCGAGGGTCTCGCCGCCGAGCAGCTCGCCGCGTTGCTCGAGCGCGAGGACATGGGCGCGCTGGTTCGTGGTGCGCGGCGCCGGGCCTGGGACGCATACGCGGCCTGGGGCGCGGAGGCCAAGCTCGCGCAGCTGCGTGAGGCTCACGGCGAGCTGTTCGTCCTTGGCCGAAGCGAGCGCGCGCGCAACCCCGCCTCCGATCCACTAACGGGATCGATCTTGACCCAGACGGCCGGCCTGTCGCTTTCGCTCTCAGAGAGCAGCCCTGCGCTGGATCTGGCCGCCGTGCTGCGCAGCGTTGGGGCGATCACGGAGGACCTTCGGCTCGAAGAGGTGATCCGGCGGCTGCTCGACGCGACCTTGACCAGCGTCGGGGCGGACCGCGGCCTGCTGGTGCTCGAGCAAGCGGGGGAGCTCACGCTGGTCGCCCGGGGCAACGCCGACGGGACCCGCGAGCTGCTCGCGGATCCGCCCTTGGTGCGCGATGTTGTCGAGCTGGCCCCGGTCACGCTGATCAACTTCGTGGTCCGCACTGGGCAGGCCGTGGTGCTCGATGATGCCCGCGTCGATCTGCGCTTCGCCGGTGACGCGTACCTCGAAGCCAAGGACGTTCGCTCGGTGTTGGCGCTGCCGCTGCTCAAGGGCGAGCGCCGGCTCGGCGCGCTGGTGCTCGAGAACCGGCTCACGACCCGCGGCTTTAGCTCGACGAGCGTCGAGACCTTGAAGCTGATCACCCGCCAAGCCGCCAGCACCCTCGAGAACGCGCAGCTGTACAGCGCGCTGCACCGGAGCGAAGCCCGCTGGCGCTCGCTCGTCGACGGTGCCCCGGATCTCATCGCGTTGCTCGACGAGCGAGGGCGTGTGGTGTTCCGCAACCACAGCGGGCCGCTGACTGGCATCGACTCCAAGGCGGACGACGCCGCCGACACGGACCGCGCAAGCGATGTGGACGACGCCAGCGATGACGCCGACGCCGGGCGGCTCGAGCCGGAGTCGGCGCAGCGCTGGCGCGAGGCCGTCGAGGCCGTGCTGTTCGCGGGCCAGCGCTTCGAGCTCGAGCTCGAGTACGTGCCGCATCTGCCGCATCGGCAGCCGCCGCGTTGGTACGCCGTGCGCGTCGCTCCGATCGAGCTGCATCGCGCGTTGGGGCGCGACGGCGAGGTCGTGCGCCGCAACGCGGTCGCGGTCGCCACCGACATCACCGCGCGCAAGCAGGCCGAGCGCGACAAGCAGCAGCTCGAGGGCCAGCTGCGTCAGCAACAACGGCTCGAGTCGGTCGGCACCCTCGCCAGCGGGGTCGCTCACGAGATCAACAACCCCGTGCAGGGGATCATGAACTACGCGGATCTGATCGCTGCGCACGCCTCGGAGCCCGAGGTCGTGATGGAGTTCGCCGGCGAGATCACCCACGAGTCTCAACGCGTGGCGACGATCGTGCGCAACCTGCTGGCGTTCTCGCGGCAGGACGCCGAAGACGTGCCCGAGGCCGCGCGTCCCAGCGACGTCGTCGAGGCCACGCTGTCGCTGGTTCGCTCGGTGCTGCGTGGCGATCACATCGCGTTCAGCTTCGAGGCCGAGCCCGAGCTGCCGCTGATCCGCTGTCGCAGCCAGCAGATCCAGCAAGTCGTGATGAACCTGGTCACCAACGCTCGTGACGCGCTCAAGAATCACGAGCCGGGGTCGGCCGCGGGCAAGCGCATCGACGTTCGGGTGGGACGCTCTCCGCGGCCGGGCTGGGTCCGCATTGGCGTGGAGGACTCGGGCGGCGGCATCCCGATTGAGGTTCAGCCCCGCATCTTCGATCCCTTCTTCACGACCAAGTCCCGCAACGAGGGGACCGGGCTTGGCCTCGCGCTGTCCCACGGCATCGTCGCCGAGCACGGGGGCGAGCTCTCGTTCGAGACGGAGCTTGGCGTGGGGACCCGGTTCTTGCTCGAGCTGCCGGGCTTGGTCACGGCAGAGACGCTGCACGGCTGGTGACGTCTACGCCAACGAGCTTGCGCGACGCGGCGTGAACGTGGAGCTCTTCGATCACGACTTGGCCTTCCTGCGAACCGCCCGCTGGCTGTTGTTCATGGGGCGTTGGCGCGAGCTCGAGGACCCACCCAAGACGCTTCACGAGTAGCGGAGCGTGGTTGGCGAACAACGTGGGCCAGGGGGTGACCTCATCTCAGAGAATACAAAACCGGACCATGAACGCGCGGCAGCGGCCAAACAGCAGGTCGACGATCTGCTCGGCGGCCGCGTCGAGCCGGGTGGCGTTGGTGTGCAGCGAGCGGTACACCGCCGACTCGTCGCGCCGCTCATAGTCGAGGGATCCGAGCTCGTCGCGGACCTCGGCGGTCGCCAGCGCGGCCAAGAAGTGGTCGAAGCACACGAAGGGCTCACGCGCGAGCTCGGGGGCGCCAAAGTGATCGAGCGCGGTGAACAGGCGCAGCAGCGACGGCCAGCCGACCCGCGCGGCCAGGCTCACGTCGCGCGAGTCGTCGTCGTCGATCGCGTCGACGGCCCAGCACTGCAGCGCGAGGTTGGCGAGGTGCCACAGCTTGCGCGAGTGACGAAGCTTGAGCACCCGGATCGCCCAGCTCTTGTCGAGCTCTTCGACCTTGTGGCGGTAGTCCATGCACAAGGTCCGGTAGTAGCGGTGCAGATCGTTGCCCAGCGAGGTCAAGAACCGGCCCCGAGAGATCCGCGCGTCGGCGTAGGTGCGAAACACGGTGTGCTTGGTGTCGCGCCCCGCACCGGCCAGCCACGCGCCCTCTGTCAGCAGCAGCGCGCGGTAGGTCAGGGTCTCGTTGGTGTCGACGCGGCCGCCGATGTTGTGGATCAAGCGGCGCAGATCCACGGCGTGGTCAAAGGTCTTTTGCGGGATGTCAAAGCTGTCGCTCAGCCGCGCGAGGGCCTGTGCGCGCAGCTGCGTCGCTTGGTCTTGGGTCACGCGCCCGCCGTCGTAGATGAACGCGAGATCGAGGTCCGACTCGGCCGAAGCCTCGAGCCGCCCGAGCGAGCCCAACGCAAACGCAGCGCAGCCCTCCCACGGCTGCGGGTCCGCCTTGGTCAGGGTTGCGAGCCGGGCGCGGGCGAACCGAAGCCGGCTGCGCGAGAACGCTTCGGCGGCCAGGATCGCGGGGACCTGCGCGGGCGTGAGCCCGATCCGTGGCAGACACTCGACGAAGGCCGAGCGCTGAACGAGGTCTGCGGTCGGGAGGCGCTCGGGCACGGTCAGATCTCCGGGACCCAGGCCAACTCCAAGCCCGGATCCAGGTTGGGCAGGCTGAGTTGATCCTGGCGGCGCGAGACCAGCCAGCCCTGGGTGCGCTCGTGGCGAAACCGCAGAGACCAGCTGTGCAGCGCGAGCCCACGCTCGCTCGGCTCGACGCCCGGATCGATGAAGTAGCGCTTGCGGGTGCGGACCAGCACGGGCCGCCGCTCACCGCCAGCGTGGGTCTGCGAGCTACCGACGATCTCGCCGTAGGCTTCGGAGGTCCACAGCTCGTAGTCGCCGTCCTCGCCGCCGTCGAGCAGCGCGCGGGTCAGGGCCTCGGCGCCGAGCCGCCTTCGCAGCGCTGGATCGTCGAACCGGTCCAGGGCGTCGATGATCTCGGGGTCGTCGCGGTCGAGCTTGGCGGCGACCAGCTCGCACAGCCGCGCTTCGGCCAGGATGTTCGAGGGCAGGTTGATCACGCGATCATAGGCGTGGTCCTTGAGCGCCCAGAATCGATCCATGGCCGGCAGCGCGGCGCGGCTGATCCCGAGCTCGCCGTCGACCCAAGTGAAGATCCGCTCGGGGAGCTTGCGGCGGCGCAGTCGAAAGTCTCGCGCGACCCGGTTGATGCCTTCGAGGGTGTCGAGGTTGATCGGGGCCTTCAGCAGCTCGGCGAGCGGCCGCAGCTGCGGGGCAAGGGTGTCGCTGTTGTCGATGATCGCCCAGGTCGTCTCGGGATCGATGTTGGCCTGCTCGAGCACCGGTCGCAGGGAGCGTTGGCGCGGGATCGGCCCGTCGCCAAGCACGATCCAGCGGCCGACCTCGTGGTGCCCCGCGCCGAGCAGCTTGGTGAACGCAGGCTCGGCTGCGTGCGAGAGCGGGTAGTGCCCAACGTCGTGCAGCAAGCACGCAGCGACGAACAAGCGGGCTTGCTCGGGTTGCAGCTCGAGCGCCGCCGAGGCCTGACACGCGAGGGTCGCGACGCCCAACGAGTGCTCGAGCCGGGTCGATGCTCGCCGGCTGCGTGGGTGCGCGTCGAGGGTGCCGAGGAAGCTGATCCGTCCAAGCCGCCCGAGCCAGGGGCTGGCGAGCAAGCTGTCGCCAAGCAGCTCGACGAGGCGCGCGCGCTGTTTGGCGGTGCTCATGGCTCACGGCTCATGGGGCGGGCTTCATCTTGGCACGCTGGCTCAGCGGCTTCTAGCTCAGCCGGCACCGCAGCCACCACACGAGGCGCCGCAGCCGGCGTCGTGGTCACCCACGTCGACGCTGGTCGCCTCCGACCTCGCGCTGCCCAGGTCACCGGCGAACCCGCGGGTGACGCGGGGATCGCCGATCTCGCCCGGATCTTGGTCGCCAAAGCTGGGGATCTGGGGATCCACGATCACGCCCGCTTCGCTGAGCTCGACCAGCTTGGCGAGGCCGTCGTCGAGCGCCGATGCAGCCTCGCGGCGCTCACCATCCGAGCGAAACACGCGGGTGCCGTCGGGGTCGACGACCTCGAACGCGAGCCCCTGCCAGCCGCGGCCAGCGATGATCTCGGACAAGGTCACCCACGCGACGAAGTCGAAGTAGGGATCGTAGTAGTAGTGATAAAATGGCTGGTCGTACGCGCCCTTGCGCGCGGGGATCGGCAGCGGGCGATACTTGGGCGGGCGCACGGCCGAGCCCCAGCTCAAGGTCCGAAAGTGGTCGAGCTGCCGCGGGCCCGGACGGATCAGGCGGAGCTCGACGGGGCTGACCGAGCTGGCCAAGCACAGCGGGCCAAGCTGCTGGGCGAGCGCGCGCTGGGTCTGTTCGACAAGCGCGGCGAACCGCTCGCGCCCGGCTTGCAGCCCGCTGGGGTCCCGAGCGAGCACGCGCAGCCGCTGCGCGTAGCTCAGCGGGGTGTCGCCGCGAGCGATCTGCATGCTGTCGAGCCGCGCCACGAACCGCAGACGCAGCTCTGGAGTGTTCTCGAGTCGGTCGAGGGCTTCTGCCTCGCCTGCGGACACCTTCGTAGACTGTTCCTCCGTGGCCAGTGAGCTGACCCGTCGCGCGAGGGTGATCTCGACCAGGCAGCGCAGCCCCTCGCGGCGGTCCGACAGCGTGAGGGTCATGACCTCGAACTCGCGCTCGAGCGCGCCGGAGGCGTCGAGCTGCGCGGCCGCGGCGGCGAGGTCGCCCGAGTCCTCGCTGACGTCCACGTACACACGCTTGCGGTCGACGATCAGGTTGAGGACGTCGGTGATGCCAACCTGCGCGAGCGCCTCGGTGACGGGCTTGAACACGCTCAGACCCGTGACCGTGGCGACGTCGTGCGTGTGCCTGGGGTCGAGCTCACGGCCGATCAGGCGCGAGAACCAGTCGAACAGGGTCCGCTCGCGCAGCTCGGGCTCGCTGGGCAGATCGATGTGGATGGACGCGTGCAGCATGAGTGAGCCCCGACTGTAGCAGGCCGCGTCAGATCGACGGCGGGTAGGCGCCGCGCGCGGCCAAGGGTGGGGCCGAGCACGGGGCAAAGTAGTGGCGCAGCTCGAGCGGCGCGCCGCTCCAACACGCCGCGGCTGCGTAGCCAGCTGGGCACGGCACGTCGATCATGCGCCAGCGGCTTGGGTGGTCGCCGGCGCGTTCGGTTCGCAGCAGACGCGCCGGCTCGCCGCGGCCAAAGCTGATCGAGAACGCCGACGACGCGAAGCTCAGGCCGGTGCCGATCGCCTTGAGGTACGCCTCTTTGCGGGTCCACGCCCGATAAAAGGCCGCGGTGTGCTCGGTGCTTGGCAGCCTGCGAAACACCTCGACCTCGTCGGGCGCGAAGAAGCTCTCGGCGATCGACGCGAACTCGCGGCCGGGGCGAGCCTCCTCGACGTCGACCCCGAGCTGCTCGTCTGCGGCCCCGAAGATGACCCCGACGAGCCCGACCGTGCCCGAGTGCGAGAGGTTGAAGCACAGCGGCGCCGGCCCGCGCTCGGGATCGGGCAGCAGCGCCGGCTTGCCCTGTTCGCCATACGCAAAGCACAGCGCGCCCGGCTCCGCGTCGAGGTAGCGGGCCAGGATCCGGCGCAGCTCGGCGCGGGCGCGGTAAGACTGGCGCTGCTTGGACTCGATGATGATGCGGTCGGCCTTCGCGGTCTCTTCGACCGTGAGCAGGTTGCGATCCGACTCGCTGATCGGGCGGGCCAGATCGATCTCCCACAGATCCAGCACGCCGGCGCGCGGCGTGAAGGCGTTGGCGAGCTGCGGTCGGGTCATGTTGGCTCCCGAATCGCCGAGGCTGGGTCGGGCGTCGAAGTACAAGTCGCGCTGCGCTGCCGTGGCACGCCCCAGGTGTACACTGCGGCGCCGAGGTACGCAGGTGAAGCGCGAGCTGTTCGACGAAGATCACGAAATTTATCGCCAGACCGTCCGCGCGTTCATGAAGCGCGAGGTCGTCCCCAAGCAAGACCAGTGGATGGCCGACGGCAGCGTCGACCGTCAGACCTGGCAGGCGGCCGGGGCCGCGGGGTTGCTGTGCCCCTGGGTCGAAGAGCGCTGGGGCGGCCCCGGCGGAGACTTCTTGCATTCGGTGATCGTCTGCGAGGAGCTCGCGCGCGTGTACGAGTCGGGGTTTGCGATCCCGCTGCACTCCGACATCGTCGTGCCCTACATTCACAGCTTTGGCGACGACGCGCAGCGCGAGCGGTGGTTGCCCGGGTGCGTCAGCGGCGAGCTGATCACCGCGATCGCCATGACCGAGCCCAACACCGGATCGGACCTCGCGGCGATCCGCACCACCGCCAAGCGCGACGGCGACGCGTACGTGATCAACGGCTCGAAGACCTTCATCTCCAACGGGTTCTTGTGCGACCTCGTGATCGTCGCGGCGAAGACGGAGAACTCCGATGATCCGCACCGCGCGGTCTCGCTGTTCGTGGTCGAGGGCGGCACGCCGGGCTTCATCCGGGCCAAGAAGCTGGCGAAGATGGGCTTGGCCTCGCAAGACACCGCCGAGATCGCGTTTGAAGACTGCCGGATCCCTGCCGCGAATCGGCTTGGGCCCGAGGGGGCGGGCTTCATGATGCTGATGCAGAAGCTGCAGCAAGAGCGGCTGGTCGTCGGGGTGATCTGCCAGAGCGCCGCCGAGCAGGTGCTCGAGGACACGATCGCCTACGCCAAGCAGCGCGCTGCGTTTGGGCGGCCGATCGTCAAGTTCCAGAACACCCAGTTCAAGCTGGCCGAGTGCGCGACCGAGGTCGAGGTTGGCCGGCACTTTTGCGACGCCGTGATCCGCCGTCACGCCGCCGGCGAGTACCTCGTCAAGGAGTGCTCGATGTCCAAGCTGTGGCACTCGGAGATGCTCGGTCGTGTGGTCGACGAGTGCCTGCAGTTTTATGGCGGCTACGGGTACATGCTCGAGTATCCGATCTCGCGTGCCTACATCGACGCCCGGGTCCAACGGATCTACGCCGGCACCAACGAGATCATGAAGGTGATCATCGCCAAGCAGATGGGGATCTGAGGCTGGCTGGCGCCGGCCTCGCGCACGCTACGCGCGCGGCTCGCAACCTCGGGGCGACGAACAAAAAGCGTGACGGTCTGGCGCTGCGGCAGTTCGCCAATCGTGGCCGTGGTCGCAGAACGGTCGAAACACGCCGTTGCGCGGTCTCGCTCGGCATCGCGCCTCGCTGGTTCGGACTTCGGACCGTGGTAGCGTGGTCACGGGATCGCACGGTGCCAGTGAGCGACGAGGAGCGCTGCTGACCCGGGTCGAGACCACCAGAGAGTTCGAGCATGGCGCAACCTTCGAACCGCTTCCAAATCCTCACCTGGGCCGACTTCGACGATTTCTGGCAGGCGCTCGAGGAGTCCCACGAGCAGACGCCCTACACCTTCGACGCGTACGACGAAGAGGTCGCTCGGATCGCCTTCAAGGCAGGTCGCGAGAGCATGCGTCGGCAGGTGGTGGCGATGGTCGAGCACATGCTCGAGTCACGCCGCGCTCAGCTGCCGGGGCTGCGGGTTGATCCGCATGGGCAGCAAGCGGTGACCGCCGAAGTCGGTCGCGCGGTGCTGCGCGAGATCGCTGACGACGTCAGCTCGCTCCTCCGTGCCGAAGACAATTAAGCTGATTTAGACCCCCCCGGCCGCTTTCGCACTGCGGGTCACTCGCTTCGCTCGCTCCCATTGGGTGTTTGTTTGCGGGGGTATGATTGGCCCCCTGGGAGGGGGCTCTTGTCTGGGTACCTACGGCCTCCGGGGGGCGCTCCATCGGTGTCCTTCCGCGCGCGTAGGGGGTGCGTTGGGGGGGGATGGGGGACGGTGGACGTCCGGCGGACGGTGGACGGTGGACGGTGGACGGCGGATGGCATGTGTTGGGCGGGTGGACGGTGGACGGTGGACGGTGGACGGTGGACGGTGGACGGTGAACGGTGGACGGTGGACGGTGGACGGCGGATGGCATGCGTTGGGCGGGTGGACGGTGGACGGTGGACGGTGGACGGTGGACGGTGGACGGTGGACGGTGGACGGGGGACGGGGGACGGGGGACGTAGGGCGGGTGGAGGCCACTGTGTGTTTCGCACTGCGGGGTTACTCGCTTTGCTTGCTCCTGAAGGGGCATTTGTCTTGTGGGGGTGTTGAGACGGTTAGGGGTCCATGTCTAGGGTGGGGAGGTGGCTGCGGCCGCGGCCTTCCCAGGCGCGGACGCTGAGCTCGAGGGCGAGCTCGGTGAAGCTCAGCAGCTCGAGGAGCTCGCGCTCGGTCGTGGGCTCGAGTGCGCCGCCGTCTTGTAGCTGCGCGCCGAGTTGGCCGAGGTCGGCACCGATCGCGCGAGCGCGACGCAGCTGGGAGAGCTCGGGACCGCGGGAGCCTTGCCTGGCGCTCCACGTCTCGCCGACGAGGGCGCCGGCGGTGTCGAGGCGGACCTGCCAGCGTGCTGATCGGCCGCCGACGACCGCCTCGCCTCGCAGGCCTTCGACGGTGGTCCAGACCTCGATGCGCGCGGGTGGGCCGTCGAACTCGTCGAGCACGATGCTGGCGGCGGGGCCACCGAGCGAGTGCGTGAGCGGGTGAATGTGGAGGCGGCCTGCGACAGCTCCGGCCGGGTTGACGACGACCAGCGCGAGCTCGCCGGGTCCGTCGAGCACCACGCGATAGTGCGCGTGCGCGGGGAGCAGCGCGGCGGCGTGGGACGATGGGCGGGACTCTAGCGCGAGGTTTTGGCCGTGGACGATCCCGCGGGCGATGACCGGGCCTGCCGGGTCGTGCGGGACGAGAGAATGCGTGTCGCGCACGGCGACGTCGGTCGAGACCAGCGCGCACGCGCTCGTGAACAGTCCAGGCGCGAGCAGGAGAAACAGACGAGGGACACGTTTGGATCGAGTGGAGCTGGACATGAGCTGGGTCCTCGCGGGGCGCCACAGGGCGGCCGCAGGAACCTCTTCGGCCCCAGTCAGGATGGTTTTCAAGCTATCTGCAGGGTCGGGCGATCGAGTGCCAGCACCGCGGTGACGGCTGCGAAACTCGTGGTCCAAGCAACGACGAGAGCCCCGGCCGTGGGGCGTGATCGCCCGGCTTGCCGCAGCGGTGGACTCCGAGGATCATCACCAACATGCCAGCCTGGACCGATCGCGCCTTGCTCTGTCTGTTGCTCGCCGCGCCTGCGGGGCTGTTCCTTGGCTGCAGCGAGGGCACCGGCGCCGAGGATGTGGGGATCGTGTGTGATCCAGGCGAAGGGCAGATGTGCACCTGTGCCAGCGGCCTGGGCAGCGTGGCGTGGTGTCGCATCGACGGCACCGGCTTCTTGCCGTGCGAGTGCGAAGCCGGCGACGAGGGCTTTGGTGGTGAGACCGCTGGCGATGGGGATGGGGATGGGGATGGCGACACCGGCGATGGGGATGGGGATGGCGACACCGGAGATGGGGATGGGGAGACAGGCGACGGCGACACCGGGGACGGCGACGCCGACACCGGGGATGGCGATGGCGACGGCGATCCGATCTTGGACCAGGCCTGCTACCCCGGCCCCAACGATGACTACAGCGTGTGTTTTCCGATCGTGGTGCCCGCGCCGCTTCCGGCTGGGTACGACTACCCGGCGCCCTACCAGGGCAACCCCAACTATCGCGCGCCAGTGCGCTACCTGGATCTCGACGCGATCGATCAGTCGGCCCAGGTCGCGGCAAACTTCACGCTCGATGAATTTGCACAGTCATGGAAGGGACGATACGCCGTGCTGCAACCGCACGCGGTCGCCTATGTTCAAGATTTGCGGGATGTCGTCGGACCGATCTCGGTGAACTCGGGATATCGGCCGCCCGCCTACAACGCGATGGTCGGCGGGGCGGGCTCGTCGCGGCACATCTATGGCGACGGCTTCGATCTCGATCCGATCGAGGTCCCGCTCGCCACGCTCGAGGCCGCGTGCAGCAACAACGCAGGCTTCCTCGTCGAGTACGAGAGCCACGTGCACTGCGACTGGCGCAACGTCGACGTCGACGTCGGGTTCTTCGGGCTGCCGAATGGCGACGCACCCAACGAGCTCCCGCTGCTCGCAGCCTCGCTCGAGCAGGATCCACACACGGGTCACTGGAGCGCGCCTGCGAGCGGTTTTGACGAGGGCGAGCCGGTCAGGCGATGGACGGCCTTCGCCGCGGATGATCGCGTGCTCACCCAAGCGCGCGGGCGCACCTTCGAGGCCCCCCCGGAGACCGCCTACGTCGAGGTCCTCGTTGGCGCTCGAATGCGGCTGGTTGGCGAGCCGCTGTCGCGGCGCGAGTGAACAACCCAGGCTCGGGTCCGACTGAAGAAATCGGTGCCCGACCGGGCAAATGTTACCTGGTTCGCAGAAGTTCGCTGCTCTAGTGAACCAGTCCACGAAGGTGTCCGCAAGCGGGCGAGAAGCCCTCGCCCGAGCTGAAAACAGTTCGCTGCTCTAGGTCTAGGAGCCCGTGGTGCAACGCCTCACGCCGCCTCGCTTGGTCTTTCCGCCGAGCTCTTCGTCGCCGAAACTTCCAGTACGCCCGGTACAGGTGCGTTTCGGCTCCTCAATCTCGACGAAAATCCCGGCGCGAGGCGACGCGATGCGATGCACCACGGGCTCCTAGGTGAACCTGACAACGAAGGTGTCCGCAAGCGGGCGAGCAGCCCTCGCCCGCGCTGAAAACAGATCGCGGCGTCGTGGGATCAACTCGATCGATCTGACGACAATCCCCATGGCCTCCGGCACGTGCGGGAGCGCCGACGTGCCGCATCTCCCGGGCAGGAACATGACGCAGCTCATCAATCGACTCGAAACGATCCTCAACCAAGCCGAGCGCCGCGCGCTCGTGGCCGTGCTCCGCTCGCGGCCAGATCTGACCCTCGGCAAGCTCCAAGAATGCTTCACGGGCCAGTTTGGCGCGACGCTGCAGACCATCACGATCCGCGAGCTGGTCGAGACCCCCGTCGAGCTCGAGCTACCCAGCGACGGCGGGCCGGTCATCGATCGAGGCGCGCTCGAGCGGGCGAAGCGGTTGGTCGGTGAAGAATTCGACGTCTGCGTGCTGCAGGCGATCCAGAGCGCAGGCGGGCAGCCCGTGTCGGCGAGCTACCTGCGGGTCCGCGTGGGTGGGCCGCGCTGGAAGTTGCTCGATTCCCTGCGTCGCCTGGTCGACGCCGGCCAGGTCGAGCGCACGGGTGTCACCAGCTCGACGCGCTACCGACCGCTCGTCATGCCGCCCGACCAGTGAACCCGACCAGTGAACCTGATCAGTGAACCGAGTGGGGCAGACTCAGCGAGAACGGGGCGATCTTCGCGTCAAACCGCTCGCCTTCCGAAGTCACCATTTGGTAGCTGCCATGCATCGTCCCGAACGAGGTCGGTAGCGGACACGCCGACGTGTAGTGAAATTTGTCGCCGGGGCCAAGCACCGGCTGCTCGCCGATGACCCCGGGTCCACGGACTTCCTCTACGCGGCCCTCGCCGTCGGTGATCACCCAGTGCCGGCTGAGCAGCTGCGCGGTCTCGTCGCCAACGTTCTCGAGCTCGACGCGATACGCGAAGAACCAGAGTCCGTCCTCGGGACGCGAGCGCGGCTCGATGTAGTGAGCGTGGACGCTCACTCGGATGTTGCGCGTGACGGCCTGCGAGCTGTCGGGCATGGTCCTGAGTCCTGGGTCCCTACGGATCCGCGATCCAGTTCGAATCCAAGTCGAGGCCGCCGTCAACCCGATCTTCAAAAAACTTGGTCGCGCGGGTTCGCAAAAATTCGTCGTCGAAGGGCTTGATGACGTAGGCGGTGGCGCCGTTGCGCAGCGCCCAGTAGCGGTCGACCTCGTTGCTCATCGAGGTGACGAACATGGTCGCGGGGGCCTCGCCGCCGTAGCGATCCCGGAGCCGCCGAAGTAGCTGCATGCCGCTGAGTCCCTCGAGCAAGATCTCGGCGACGACGAGGTCGGGCTTGACGACCTCGATCAACGCCCAAGCGGCGCTGCCGTTGTCGGCCTCGTGGACCGCGAGGGTGCGCGCGTCGGGCGGGGGCGGCGTGGCCGTGTCGGAGCTACCGGCCCGCAGGGCGGCCTCGCGCAGCAGACCGATCACGCGCTTGCGGTTGTCGGTGTCCGGGTCGACGACCATGATGGTCTTCCACGCGCCAACCTTGACCTTGGGCTTGGGCGCGACCACCGGCGCGGCGAGCTTCGAGTTGCCAGCGCGTGGGGGAGGTGCGGGGCGCGGGGGCACCTGAGGCGGGGGAGTCAATTGAAGTTCCTCGGGGAGCAGCCGGCTCCTAGACGGTCACGGGGGTTACGCGCCTGCGCACCACGTTGGACTTGCTGAGCCGGTAGACGATCCGCGAGACCGCGAAGGTGCCCGTGCGGGTGCGCCGTGCGATGTCCTTGACGGAGTTGCGACCGTTGATGAGCTCGAGCACTTCGAGCTCATCGCGGGCGAGGACCTCGCGGGCCATGCGGCTGACCTTGGCGTCGTCGCGCACATAGATGTCTTCGAGCACGGGCATGTGCGGGCCCATCATCGCGTTCTCGTCGAGGCGGCGCAGCCCGTCGAGCAGCGCCTCCGAGACCGCGAGCTCGACCTTGTTCTCGTCGGCGCCCGCGGCCGACGACGCCTCGAGCTCGGCGAGCGGGACGAAGCCGGCGACGCCCTTGCGAAACGTCAGCACGTGGCAGGTGATCTCGCGGGCCTGGGCGAGGATCGCCGTGGCCAGCTCACCGGGCGTGATGAACCCCGCCTCGACCAGGCGCTGCCCGAGCGGCCGGCCGGCGGGATCGCGGCCGACGATGAAGGCCTCGAGCTCGTCGTCGCGCATGAACCCGCCCTCGACCACGAAGCGCCCGAGCTTGAGATCTTCGTCGTCGCCAAAATACTCGGCCAGGCGGATCTGCCCGCCAGCGAGGTGCAGCCGGGCCTCGCGGCCGACGGACGAGATCGACAGCACGCCGGTCACCGAGTCGTCGCTCAGCATCTCGAGCAACGACTCGAGCCGCTGCGCTGCGAGATCGACATGGATCGCCTGCTCGCCGGGCGGGCTCGGGAGCTCTTCGGCGCCCTCTAGATCCGTGAACAATTGTTCGACCGCCCCCATGTCGAGGTGGTCGAGGTCGCCGAGCGAGGGGAAGTGCTTCGCCAACAACCGGGCGAGCTGGACCTTGCGTTGGTCCGGGACGTCGTCCATGTCGGCCGGCAGCTTGGCCGCGTCGATCGACGCGACGGTCTCGCTGACGACCTTGAGCAGCGCGGGGCTCGAGAACGGACGCCGCACCGTCGGCAGGCCAGCGGCCGCAGGGATCGGGTTTGGATTGCGCCGACTCACGATCAGGATGCCGGGCAGGTTCGCCGCGCCTGGCAGCCGGACCAGCTCGCGCAGCACCGACGCGCTGACGGTTGGATCCGCAGAGGCGTCCAGCAGCAGCGCGACGATCGAATTGTCGCCGCTGGCACCGTGTACCTTGAACATCGAGACCGCGTCTCGTTGCCCTGCGGCGTTGAAGACGTTGTAGCCCGCCAGACGGAGGCTGGCGGTCGCCAGCTTCGCGGTCGTGGGGTTGGGGTCGTAGTAGAGGATCCCCGGGGCCGTGCGCGCTTTGGGCGAGTCGGGCATTGAGCCGGCAAAGTCTACTCGGAATCGGGCTCGGCGTGGTAGCGTCCCGGCCATGGTCATGGGCGCCCTCGAGCGGCTCGATCCGCCACGGGTCCTTGGAGAACTCACGCTGCTCGCAGCGCTTGGCGAGGGGGGCATGGCGACGGTCTATCTGGCCGGCGTGGGCTCGGGCCCGCTCGCCCGCATGTGCGCGGTCAAGCTCTTGCGGGCCAACCTGCCAGATCACGACTACATGACCCGTTTCCTCGATGAAGCGCGGTTGGTGGTCCGTCTGCACCACAACAACATCGTCGACGTCCGCGCGGCGGGGGAGATCGACGGGCAGCTCTACATCGCGATGGAGGCGATCGAGGGTCGTGACCTTGCGGACGTTTGGGATCGCTGCGCCGAGGTCGGCCGGGCGTTCCCGGTCCCGCTCGCGGTCCACACCTGCCGGGAGGTGCTGCGCGGTTTGCACTACGCCCACACCTTCCCGGGTCTGGGCCTCGTGCACCGCGACGTCTCGCCCTCGAACGTGCTGATCGACTGGGCAGGTGCGATCCGCCTGGCGGACTTCGGCCTCGCGACGTCCAGCCTCAAGGCCAGCCTCACCTTGCCGGGCGTGGTGTTTGGCAAGGTCGGCTACATGAGCCCCGAGCAGGCCCGGCACGAGCCGCTCGACGGTCGCGCCGACGTCTACGCGGTGGCCGCGATCTTGTGGGAGCTGCTGACGGGCCGGCCGCTGCGCTCGCCCGACGGCATGAGCACCGACTCGGTCTCGCGCTTCGAGGCTCCGCCACCAAGCTCGCGCAGTCGCCGGGTGGACGCGCACCTCGACGAGATCGTCGCCAAGGGGTTGGAGCGCCATCGCGACAAGCGCTGGGACAGCGCGCAAGCCATGATGCTGGCGCTGAACCAATGGCTGGCGGATCACTCGCCGGAGATGGGCCAAGAGATGGTCTCGGACTTCATGCGCAAGCTGTTTGGCAACGCGCGCGAGGTCGAGTCATCGTCGCGGGCCGAGCTGCTGCGTGAGCTCACGAGCTCGCACCGGGCCGCGTCCGGTACGCAGATCCTCGAAGACAGCGGCCAGACCGAGACGGCACCCCGTGACTCGCGCGGGTCGGCGCGGCTGGGCGCGGCGGCGCCGGGGCTCGACGCCAAAGAGTTGATCGACGCGGGCACGGTGATCGCGGATCGCTACCGCGTGCTGTCCCGGCTTGGCCGCGGCGGCATGGGCTACGTCTATCTTGGCGAGCACGTGACCGTGGGTCGCTCGGTTGCGATCAAGGTTCTCACCCACGACTGGAGTCGCACGACCTCGGTCGCGCAACGGTTTCGCGCAGAGGCCCGGGCCGCGAGCGCGGCCGGCCACCCCAACATCGTCGAGGTGTTCGACGCGGGTGAGCTCGCGGATGGGCGGCTGTATCTGGTGATGGAGTTCCTCACCGGGCGCAACTTGTTCGAAGAGGTGCAGACCGTTGGCCCGATGGCGGTCGCGCGGTCGTGCCACATCATGCGTGACGTCGGTCGGGCGATCCGAGCCGCGCACGAGGTTGGGGTCATCCATCGTGATCTCAAGCCCGACAACGTCATGCTCGTCGACCGCGGGCGCGACGAGGGTGAGCTCGTCAAGGTCTTGGACTTTGGGATCTCGTCGTCGGCCGAGCGCTCCGCTGGCGAACAACGCCTGACCAACGTTGGCCAGGCGCTTGGGACCCCAGAGTACATGGCGCCCGAACAGGCCAAGGGGCACCAGGCTGACGAGCTGTTCGACATCTATGCGCTCGGCGTGATGTTCTTCGAGCTGCTGACTGGCGATCCGCCGTTTCACGGCACCAACGTGTTCGAGATCGTCACCCGCAAGACCAGCGAGGCCGCGCCCTCGATCGGGTCCAAGCGCGACGACCTCCCGGACGATCTGATCTCCTTGGTCGACGACTGCCTCGCGGTCGAGCCCGAGCGGCGGCCCAAGACCGCGCAGCTATTTCTGGCCCGGCTCGAGGATGTGCTGCGCAGGCTCCCGCGCGAGAGCGGGGCGACCAAGATCGCGTTCGAGGCCTCGCTGACCCGCGGTCTCGCGCCCAAGGTCACGCCCAAGCCAACGCCGCCCGATCCCAACGACGCAACGGACGAGATCGAGCGCATCCCTCCTCCGGTCGCGGAGCCGCGTCCGCCCGTCGTGGTCGAGCCCCCGACGCCGCCCATCTACTATGTGTTGCTGGTCGGGGTCGTGCTGGTGATCATCTTGGGCCTGTGGGTGGCCTTCACGGGTAAAGGTGGCGGCCCGGACACCGAGACCGAGACCACAGACTCGGCGGTGGCAGTTGACGCGGGCGACGACGCAACGAAGGTCGATCCCGACGCTGGCGAAGTCGTGGCGCCGCTAGATGTTGGGGACGCAGCGACCGGCACGGAGACTGGCGCGGGCACGGAGACTGGCACGGAGACCGGCGCCGAGACGGGTGACGAAACCGGCACGGAGACCGGAGAAGTTCAGGCACCCAGTATCGCCAAGCACGAGACGGCAGAGTGCAAGCGCGTGCGTGACGACGCGGAAGCGGCCGCCAAAGCGTTCAAGTGGGACGCCGTGTTGGGACTGACGGGGCAGCGCAAGTGCTGGTCAAAGTCGCAACGCAACGACAACATCAAGCTCGAGGTCGAGGCGCTGATGGAGAGCGAGCGGTGGGAGAAGTGCGTCAAGGCAGGTCGGAACCACCCGAGCGGCAAGGTGAAGGGCTGGGTCAACATCTGCAAGGGGCACCTGTGACCCGCCCAGTGCCACGCGTGTAGCCGCCACACTTCGAGTTGCGTCTCCGCCCGCGGCCCGGCCCGCGTGGAAATAACGGGTTTTCGCTTGCCCCGTGCCGCGGTTCGTTGTTTGCTGTGGGCGAACGACGAACCATGCAGGAGTTTGCCCGCGAGTTGATGAGCTCGATCGTAGTGGCCACGCTGACGTTGAGCGTGGTGACGATCGGGATACCAAGTGTGACGCACGCGTCGGAGCCACAGCTCGCGCCGCGGCTGGTGGGGCGGATGATGGCGCCGCCGGAGCCCGAGCGAGCGG
>NZ_JMCC02000125.1 GCF_000737335.2 Enhygromyxa salina
TCATCGAGACTTGGAAGATCCGCGATGTTTGGAAGATCGGCGGGATCGGGGAGTTCGTCGTCGTCGTCGTCGTCGCCCGCCGCCACTTCTTTACTGTAACGGCTGCGCCGCGGGTTCGGAATGTCCAGCGCAATTCGACAGGCCAAGACCTGCAAGAGTGTCCGTTCGGACAGTCAGCCGGCGAAGGACTCATGTACCCTGCGCGACGTGAAGCTCGACGATCTAGTCCGCAGGGCACAGGCGGGTGATCACGAGGCCCTGGGCGCGCTCATGACGTGGGCCAGCGATCAGCTGTGGGCGTTCTTTCGCAACAAGCGCTTCAACGAACAGGACGCTGCGGATCTGGTGCAGGACGCCAGCCTCATCCTCTTGCAAAAGATCCACGCGTTCGAGTCGGAGCACCCCGATTCGTTCGCGCGCTATCTCAGACGGGTGGCCAGCCTTCATGCGATGTCGAGCCGGCGCGAGGCCGCGCGCGCGTGGGGCCGGCGAGCCAAGCTCGACGCCCAGGTGAACTCACCCCCGCGCGGGCTGGCGTCGGGAGTTGAGGCCAAAGAGCGGCACGAGCTGCTGATCCGCTGTATGGCGCAGCTGCCAGACAAGTATCGGCGCGCGCTCGAGCACGAGTTTGAAGGCGGCGACAACGAGTCCTTCGCCCGCCGCGAAGGCATCTCGCTCAGCGCCGCTCGTACCCGTCGCTTTCGGGCCCACCAGCTGCTCGAGCAGCTCCTCGATGACGCGCGGCTCACCCCCGTGCAGTCAACGCCCAGCTATTGAGCCAGCTAGATACCAAGCAACGTGACTGCTCCTGCGCCCAGCAGGGCGGGTACGCATCGCCGCGGGCCCAGCCCGCGATGATGTTGGCCTGCGAGCTTGGTGAAGCGGCTCGCGACATGGCGGCGAGTCGTGCCATCAGGCCGCATGACGCTCCCCCAACTCGACGATCCGCTCGCAGAACCCCAGGCCCTGGCGCGGCGGGTGAGGGGGCTTGGTGATCCGAACAAAGCCGGCCCCCGGGCGCGGGTTGGGGATTCATGGCAGTTGCAGCTGACGCCGAAGGCGTTCGCGCGCGTCAATCGTGCGCTGGTTGCCTACTTCCTTCGCCGCGTACCGGAACAAGAACCCAACGATCTGGCGGCAGAGACATGGCTTGGCGTGGTCCGCTGGTACGCAGGCCGGTGCTCGTTGCGGGGCTTCGCGTTTCTCGTAGCGGAGAAGATCATCGTTGATGTGCTGTACCGAAAGCGCCGGCTCAGGACCTTGGAGCTGCGCGATGGCGATGAACCCGTCGCCAGTGGGCCCTCGCCGTATGACGTGTTGCGGCTGGTCGCCGATCACGACGCGCTCGACAGCGCCGTCGGGCAGGTGGACGAGGTCTATCGTGAGGTCGTGCGCTTGTCGCTGATTGGGCGAGGGAACGTGCAGATCGCCGCGGAGCTCGAGGTTCCGTACAATACCGTTCGCTCTCGGCTTTGGCGTGGCCGTGCGCAGGTGCTTGGTGCGGCGCGGGCTGAAATTGGTGTCGAGTAGCCGGATCGCGGGCCGGGTTTGTGTGTCGTATGTCAGCATCGGGACAGATCGCCACATTCATTTTATCTCGACACTCTGACACCAGCGTGTACTCTGCCCGGAATGGCAACAATGGATCCCTTCGCTAGTCTCGAGCTCACGCCATATCAAACCGCGCCGCAGCTCCCTCTGCAAACCCTCGTCGTGCTCAGCAACGCCCTGTCGTCGCGCATGCCTGACGATCCGCCGGCCTACATCGCGGCCGCCGAGCTCGCGATGCGCGAGGTCGTTGACGAGTCCGAGCAGGCAATGGTCATCCGTCTGCGGCAGACCAATGAAGTCTCCGTGAGCGCGGATCTCGAGCTCGACAACGCGATCGACGGCCTGTGGTCGCTGCTCCGCGATCGCCTGCGCGGCTGGGCCCGCTACGAGCGGCCGGGGCTCAATGTGCTCATGGAGGATGATGATCTCGTGGTCGACTTCGAAGCGGTGCGCGCCAAGGCTACGCGCGCGGGCGAGCTCAGCGTGCGGCTGTTTGGGGAGGGCTCGCTCGAGATGCTCAGTCGCTCGTATCCCGAGCAGTCGCAGCTGATGGCCAACCTGCTCGAGCTGATTGAGTCTGATGATCTCGCGGATGATCTGCTCGATCTTGGCGGTGAGGAGCTGCTGCCGATCATCCAGCGCTGCCAGGCGCTGTATGAGAGTATGGTGGACCGCCGCAGCGGGAAAGACACGACGTCCCGCGCGGATCTGCGGGTGCTTCGGTCCAAGCTGCAGCGTCGGATTGTTCGCTACAGCACGCTGGTGCTGACGATGCTCGATGAGTCCAAGCCCGCGACGCGGGAGCTGGTTGAAGCAGCGCTGCAGCCCATGATCACGCTGCGGCCGCAGCGGAGTGGGGCTGGGGCGGGGGATGGGGATGAGGCGGAGGACGAGGAGGGCGCCGAGGTCGCCGCGGGCGATGACGCGCCAGTTGACGGGTGAGTCGCTGACCGGATCGGGGCCCTGGCGCGGCTGATCGCTGCGCTGTGGGCCCTGGGTTGGGGTAGGGGGGTGTTTGAGGTAGGTCGGGGGGCCTTGGTGACGTCTTGGTTGACCTTGGGCGGGGTGCGGGGGGTCGGCGAGGGTGTGTCGGCTCGTGTTGGCGGGCCGGGGTGGGGGCTGCGGAGATGAGTCGGGGTAGTTTTGGGGTAGGGGGGGGTACCCCAAAACTAAGTTGGTTCATGTTGTTGGGGGGTGTTGGGGGTGCGGGTGACTGTGTTGACTCGTGTTCGAAGGGCGGTTGGGGGGTAGCGGGAGGAGTTGGGAGTGTGTGGGGGCGGGAGTCGGCTGTGCGCTTTTGTCTTTGGCCTGCCGCGACTGGCGCATGCTGTGTCTGAGGTTGGGTGATGTTCAGTATTGAGCTGGGTTGGTGTTCAGTGTAACTGTGGTGGCAGAGCTGCACGCGGGCTCTCGTGCAGCTAACTCCCGGTCTTGCGTGCATTGTGCGGAATTCGGGATGTTTTCCTGAGGGGAAACGCTGTTTGAAAAGTGGCTGGGGGAACATGAACAGCGGTAACCTGCGCGCGGTATCGCCCTGCGTGCAGGAGGGGGTGGATTGCGTAGTGATTCTGGTACGTTGCGAGCGTGCTCTCTCCGCCTTCGCATGAAGGCGGCCCCGTTGAAGCGAGGAATAGCCCAGGCGCTGGTCAGGGTTGATGAGGCTCTCCGCCTTCGCATGAAGGCGGCCCCGTTGAAGCGTTGATCAGGGCCAACTCATCCTCGCTTGCCCAGTCGAGCCTCTCCGCCTTCGCATGAAGGCGGCCCCGTTGAAGCACGAAGCTGGCGAAGTTGGCCAACGGTACAAAGTCGTCGCATCTCTCCGCCTTCGCATGAAGGCGGCCCCGTTGAAGCATGTAGGCGGCGACAGTCCGGTCTGTGCTCGGCTGCAGCTCTCCGCCTTCGCATGAAGGCGGCCCCGTTGAAGCCAGCCAGGCATCAACGGCAGCGATCGCCTTAGCTTGTATCACCTCTCCGCCTTCGCATGAAGGCGGCCCCGTTGAAGCCAAAACAGCTGCCCAGCGATGACCAGCATCATGATTACTCTCCGCCTTCGCATGAAGGCGGCCCCGTTGAAGCAGCGTCTCGACAGAGCGTGCCCAACCCCAGTCGATCGACACCTCTCCGCCTTCGCATGAAGGCGGCCCCGTTGAAGCTCGTGGCTCGTCGGCAGCGGAGAACTCGACCAGAGCCCGCTCTCCGCCTTCGCATGAAGGCGGCCCCGTTGAAGCCGATCGCTGGGCTTCGTTTTCCCCGGTTCCTGAACCTCTCCGCCTTCGCATGAAGGCGGCCCCGTTGAAGCTTCGAGTGCGATTTGCGCCCGACCACAACCTCGGTGGATCTCTCTCCGCCTTCGCATGAAGGCGGCCCCGTTGAAGCGGCGCGGGCCCCGTGCTCGCCGTGCTTCGATTCTGTGGCCCATCTCTCCGCCTTCGCATGAAGGCGGCCCCGTTGAAGCGCTTCCAGCACAGAGATCGTGTTGGCCAGGTCGGCCTCTCCGCCTTCGCATGAAGGCGGCCCCGTTGAAGCGGCATGATCGGGAGGGCAAAGCCAGCGGCTAACTTCTCTCCGCCTTCGCATGAAGGCGGCCCCGTTGAAGCACCCACAGAGGACCCAAGACCATGCACATCGGACAACTCTCCGCCTTCGCATGAAGGCGGCCCCGTTGAAGCGACAACTGGCGCAGCGCGGGCATCACCACCTGTTGCTCTCCGCCTTCGCATGAAGGCGGCCCCGTTGAAGCGATCAGCTGACGACCAAGCCGGATCGAGTCCGCGTCTCTCCGCCTTCGCATGAAGGCGGCCCCGTTGAAGCTGGATCAGGACCTCGTTTCCGGCCTCGAAGTGGTCAGCCTCTCCGCCTTCGCATGGGGCGGCCCCGTTGAAGCGCTTCAGCACCTCCTCGCCCGCGACTCCGTGGATGTCGGGGCTCTCCGCCTTCGCATGAAGGCGGCCCCGTTGAAGCCACGTCGACGAGAACGAGCAGGTGTTGACGGCGAGGGCCTCTCTCCGCCTTCGCCTGAAGGCGGCCCCGTTGAAGCCCCTCAAAATCACCTTCGTCGAGCGTCAGGAAATCCTGATCTCTCCGCCTTCGCATGAAGGTGGCCCCGTTGAAGCCTTGAGTCCGTCGCGCTCGGCCGTGGCGAACCGATACTCACCTCTCCGCCTTCGCATGAAGGCGGCCCCGTTGAAGCCGCAGCTACAAGCCCGGCGGCGACACGACCGACACCTCTCCGCCTTCGCATGAAGGCGGCCCCGTTGAAGCAGCAGGGTGCGAAATGTGTTGAGCATGGTCTTTGCTCTTCGCCTTCGCATGAAGGCGGCCCCGTTGAAGCGCGTTGACCCCCACCCATCGATCGCGGGTAGCGTCCTCGCTCTCCGCCTTCGCATGAAGGCGGCCCCGTTGAAGCAGCACCTTGCCGGACGCCAAGACCCGGACGCGGAGAGCCTCTCCGCCTTCGCCTGAAGGCGGCCCCGTTGAAGGAAGATCGGCGCGACCGATCAGCTGCTCGGGCAAGGCTCTCCGCCTTCGCCTGAAGGCGGCCCCGTTGGAGCCCGGGGCCCTCTCGCCTCTCCGCCTTCGGATGAAGGCGGCCCCGTTGAAGCGTCTCGCGTAGCTCGGTGAGCTCGGCGTCGTGCAGGATCTCTCCGCCTTCGGATGAAGGCGGCCCCACCCCGAGGCACGGCTAGAACCGCCCCAGAAGCCCCCGTGCTTCTGGTGTATCTGCCCTGCAAGCACGGCCCGGGTCCCACCCACGAGCACGTGCAGGACTTGCCGAGCGTCCGGGCCTGGCCCATGTGCGACAGGATCCTACCGTGGACCCATGTTCATCAAACCCACCATCCTCGCAATCCTCGCCGCTTGCGGCATCAACTCCAACCCGCCGGACGCGCCCGACGAGATCGAGCCCCCGGATGACCAGCAGATCGACCAACACTTCTGCTGTCAGTCCGTCAGCGCCAAGCCGTGGAGCGGCGAGGGCTGCGTCACTATCGCCGTGGAGCACATCAACACGTGCGCCAAGGTTCTCTACTGCCCCGGCAAGTGGATCAACGACGAGGGCGACGTCACATGCGAGTGAGCGAAGCCGGGCGCGCAGCAGCACTCACCACTCGCCATGCTCACCGGCTGCGCCCAGCCCAGCCCCCAGTCCTGCGCGCAGCCGGCCTCGCCACCGCCCCCACGATCCTCTTGGGTCGCGTGAGCGGTCCCTCGGCAGCCGCGAGCACCTCGAGGATCCGCTGGGCAGGCCGAGGTGTCGGGGCCGCCGGAGTGTGGACCTCGGCCTCGGCGAGCGCGAGCGCGGCCCCGGCTCCGGTCCGCAAGCACAGCTCGTGCGGCCCAGTCGACGCGGCGGCGCGATGCTCGACCGTCATCGTCAGTCGCTCGCCGCTGCGCCGTGTCAGCACGTGCAGGACTTGCCGAGCGTCCGGGCCTGCCCCACGTGCGACACGGCCCTAGCGTGGACCCATGTTCATCAAGCACACCATCCTCGCCATTCTCGCCGCTTGCGGCATCAACAACCCGGACGGGCCCGACGACAAGGAACTGCCGCCCCCGCCCCCCGATCCCAGCCACTACTTCTGCTGTCACACCGTCGACGCGGACAAGTTGACCGGCGAGGGCTGCGTAACCATCGGCGCCAACCAGGTCGACTCATGCGCGAGCGTGCTCCACTGCGCGAACACCTTCACCAAGATGGACGGCGAGGTCAAATGCGAGGGGTGAGCAGCAGCGCAGCGGTCACGCTCGCAATCCTCGCCGGCTGCGCCCAACCCAGCCCCCAGCCCTCACCACCCACGCCCACCACGCCCGACCACAGGCGCCACCCCGAGACCAGGCACGATCAACACTTCTGCTGTCAGTCCGTCAGCGCCAAGCCGTGGAGCGGCGAGGGCTGCGTCACTATCGCCGTGGAGCACATCAACACGTGCGCCAAGGTTCTCTACTGCCCCGGCAAGTGGATCAACGACGAGGGCGACGTCACATGCGAGTGAGCGAAGCCGGGCGCGCGGCAGCACTACATGCGAGTGAGCGTAGCCGGGCGCGCAGCAGCACTCACACTCGCCATGCTCACCGGCTGCGCCCAGTCCTGCGCGCAGCCGGCCTCGCCACCGCCCACACGTTCCTCTTGGAGAACGGGCAGTCGAGCATGGTCATCACCTCTCCGCCTACGCATGAAGGCAGCCCCGTTGAAGCGGCGAGCTGGACGAGATCGGTGGGCGCAGCTCGGCTTTCCGCCTTCGCATGCACGCGGCCTCGTAGACGCCACAGCCCAAGATCCGGTCCCAATCGAACGCGAGTCTGCACGGATGCGGCCAGCGTCGATGGCTCAATTCCGCGATCCAATTGCCAGCCAAATAAACCCTTGAGTTCCCGACGCCACGGTCATACGATAGCCCTGACACGGGTGCAGCATATACTGAGATGAGCCGTCGCTGCGCATATCTACGCAGGTTGTGGCCTATCTGGCGCCCGTAATCACGTTCCGCTAGACGAGGCCCGCATGAGATCCTCACGGTATTCTGGATTGAGCGTTCTGTTAGCCACATTAGCGCTAATGGCCTGTGCCCCAGATGAGGTCATTCCACCATTGGGTGAGTCTGGCGGCAGCGAGAGCGGGGATCCAGACCCACCGTTGCCGGGCGGCGACGACTGTGAAGAGAACTGGTACGCAATTGACGGCGCCCCTGTCCCCCAGGATCTGAACGGACCAGAGGCGTTCGGTGGCTCGCTGGCCAACCATCAAAGTCGGGTCGAATTCACAGCCCCAGCGAAGCAGCTCGACCCGGTCGTGCCTGCGCCGATCAATCCGGCGTTCGGCCACATGACCTTCGAGGCGTTCGCGGCGAGCTACGCCGAGCGGGTCGGCAACTACTGGTTTGTCGAAGGCGACCAGGCCATGACAGACGCCGATCTGCACGCGCTCTACGAAAGCCTGCACGAGCAGGCAAGCAAAGCCGCCAACCCGCCAGTCCCAACCGCGGCCGCCTACGCAGCAGCGGGCTTCGACGCCGCGTGGAGCTCGGGCCGCAAGCTCACCCTCACGTGGTGCGTCGGCTGGGTCCTGCCCTCATCGTCTGCCAACGAAGCGCTCCACGAAGAACACGTCGCGCTGCTGATCCAGACGATGGAGTGGGCCACGCGGGCGTGGGAGCGGGCCGGCGACGTCAACTTCGTTCACTTGGCGCAGTATGACAGCCCGGGGGCACAGGGTTCGGGCCAATGTCAGCCGGGCGAGAATGGCATACACTTTCGTGTGCGCACCGGACCAGAGTGTACGGGGGCTTGCGGGGGCCGGGCCTTCATCAAGGCGATCGCTCAATACGAGTTTGAAGACCCCGCCAACATCGATGGGGACGCCGAGATCGTGTTTGGACTGCAGCGCTTCTTCCATAACCAGGACGAGGCGCGCATCAACGCGTTGCACGAGCTGGGCCACGTGCTCGGCTTTACCCATGAGCATCTGCGCTGGCCCGAGGAGCAAGACCCCAACAGTGGCTGCAACGGCCTCGGTGAGATCCCCTGGCGGGGTCTGACCCCACCCGACAGAAGCTCTGTCATGGCCAACGAGTTCTGTGCCGGCGTCAACGACAACGTGCCGTGGCTCTCGGCGTGGGATCGGCTGGGCGCGTACTACCAGTACACGTGGGGACGGCGGCGTGCGTCGATGATGGGCGTGGTGAGCCAGGTCGACGACTATGCGTACGATGGCCTCGGGCAGACGGGGATCCTGTGGCAGACCAGCCGCAGCGCCCGCATGCAGCGCTGGTCGTCAACCGGGGCGCCCGGGCAGCCGATCCAATTCGCGGTGGAGGAGCTGTGCGCGGACGCGAGCGCGCCTCCGTGCATGGATGGTTTCGACAGCGAGGGGCGGGTGCGGCCAAGCCCGGCGCTGCTGAGCGGTGGCGCGATCGATCTAGACGTGCTGTTTCACGGGCCGGGGCCAGCGCTGGCGGACTCGTTGATGCTCAACGATGGCGCGGGGCTCGACCCGGTCAATCTGGATCTGGACTGGTTCTCGGTGCCGGTTGTCGGCAGCTTTGGGAGCGGGAACGGAGATCAGATCCTCTTGTACCAGCCCGGGCCCGAGCAGGACGCGCTGCTGGTGCTCGAGGATGGCGACATCGTCACGTACCCGATGGACTTTGCCGGGTACGCGTACCCGATCGCGGGGCGCTTCCGCGGGTTCGAGGGGGGACGGAACGATATCGTTTGGTACGATCCTCAGAATGACCAGGTCTCGACCTGGCGCTGGACGGGGCTCCCGGACTACGACTTTGCTGCGAACGGCCCTGCGGACACCACTGGGTCACTGGGTCTCGATGCGGCCATCGAATACACGCCGATCGTCGGCGATTTCAACGGCGACGCCATGGCAGACATACTCTGGTATTCCGCCGGCGACGGCGCGGACATCATGTGGTGGTCGGAGAGTAGCAGTATCGGCATTTTTTTCGCCGCCTCCAGTACGCAAGTCACTCACGACTATCGCCCGTTCGTCGGTGATTTCGACGGCAACGGTGTCGACGACATTCTCTGGTTTGCTCCCTATGGGGAGGTGGTTGGGGTGACATCCAAGATCTGGTACTTCGCCGAGAACCAGACTTACACGTCCCGCGTGCTGTCGACACGCAAGGACTACAGCCCCTACGTGGCCGACTTCGATGATGACGGCTGCTCCGACATTCTATGGTACAAGCCGGACGACCCGAGCCAAGGGAGCCCACTGTGGCGCTGTCTGCCGAACGAGGTCGATTTTGCTTGCGAACCACCGCTCACCACGCCGGTTGGGTCCTATCCCGTCGGCTTCGGAGGAGGATACTAATGCGAGGAAAAGTCTTGTTCGCGTTGAGCCTGCTGGTTGCGTGCGGCCCCCCTCGCGCGGACTCCGATTGCGACGGCATGTGCCAACCCGCCGGCCCCGAGTTTCCCGGCGTTGGAGAATGCAAAGAGGGCGTCTGCTCCCCCACCTTTGTTGAATGCTCCGCACAGAGCGACATTTCGACCTGTGCAGAGGCATGCGAGGCGCAAGGTACCACATGTGTCGCCAACGGCTGTGGAGGGTATACTTACCAACTTTACTATGACATCGGACTCTGTGAAAATTCCGGCGTGGTCGGTCTCACATTTGAACGCAAGTGTGACGAGCCGATCGACTGGCAGGTCAACGAGGCGGTCAAGTGTTGCTGCGAGCAGGAGTAGGAGCATCATGCTCGGCGGTGTCGCGTTGCACTCGCCGGCTGAGAGCTATCCCGTTGGCTTCGGAGGAGGATACTAATGCGAGGGAAGGTCTTGTTCGCGTTGAGCCTACTGGTTGCGTGCGGCCCTCCTCGCGCGGACTCCGACTGCGACGGAATGTGCCAACCCGCCGGCCCCGAGTTTCCCGGCGTTGGGGAATGCAAGGAAGGCGTCTGTACTCCGACCTACGCGGGCTGCTCCGCACAGAGCGACATTTCGACCTGCGCAGAGGCATGCGAGGCGCAAGGCACCACATGTGTCGCCAACGGCTGTGGAGGATATACGTACCAAATCTACTATGACATCGGGCTTTGTGAAAACTCGGGAGGGGCCGGTGTCGAAATCGAGCGCCAGTGTGACGAACCAATCGACTGGCAGGTCAATGAGGCCGTCAAGTGTTGCTGCGAGCAGGAGTAGGGCCATCATGCTCGGCGGTGTCGCATTGCACTCATTCTATCCCGCCGGCTTCGGAGGAGCATACTGATGCGAAGGGGAGTCGTGTTCGCGTTGACCATGCTGGTTGCGTGCGGCCCTCCTCCCGCGGACTCCGACTGCGACGGGATGTGTCAACCTGCCGGTCCGGAGTTCCCCGGCGTTGGCGAATGCATGGCCGGGGTTTGCACTCCGACCTACGCGGAATGCTCCGCCAAGAGTGAAATCTCGACCTGCGCCGAGGCATGTGAAGCACACGGAACCTCATGCGTAGCCAACGGATGCGGTGGCTATACGTATCGGCTCTACTATGACATCGGGCTTTGTGAAGACGCTGATCTGACGGGGCTCGAGATCGAGCGCGAGTGTGACGAACCAATCGATTGGCAGGTCAACGAAGCGGTCAAGTGTTGCTGCGAGCAGTAAGCCGCGACTGACCTCTCCGCCGCCAGGCGTCGCCCCAGCGGCGAGCCCCGCTCAGCCCGCCCAGCCGTCTGCCAGCAACCCGTCGATGATCGCCCGCCCACGGTGCCCCCAGATCGGATGCGGCTGCCGCCCCGCCTCGTCCGCCAGCTCGTTGGCAGCGGCCGCGGTGGTCATGCCACTCGTCTGGGCGTGCGCCAAGATCCGCTTGGTCACCACAAACACAGCGTTGTCCCAATCACGCGAGAAGTGCCGCTCGATCGCAGGATCCTTGTCCGGCCCGCCGATCTGCCCGTACTGCTCGTTCGCACAATTGACGATGCCCATCCGATTCGCCACGAAGTCGGGCACGTACACGATCCCGCGGGCGGCGAGGGCCTTGTCGTCGCGGCGGTCATCGAGCAGCTGGTTGTTGGCGGCGCCACACACGATCGGGGCCTGGATCATCGGGATCGTGGTTGGGTCGAGCACGCCGCCAAGGGCGTTGGGCGCGAGCACGTCGCAGGGCTCGGCGAAGATCGAGACATCACCGATCTCCGTGTGGCGCAGCTCGACGGGCGCTTTGGCGAAGCGCCGGCGCAGCAGCTCGCAGCGCTCGGCCGAGATCTCGGCCGCGATCACGCGCCCAACCCCGCGCCCAAGCAGCTCCTCGATCATGTACGTGGCGACGTTGCCGGCGCCCTGCATGGCGATCGTCTTGCCAGCGACCGAGCCGCGACCGCAGTGATCGAGGGCGGCCTCGATCGCACACACGACGCCCTTGGCGGTCGCAGGCGAGGGGTTGCCGCTGCCGCCCACGCTGGGCGGGACGCAGGTCGCGAAGCGAGTGGTCTCGAACACGGCGGCGAGGTCTTCGGGCTGGGTGCCCACGTCCTCGGCGGTGATGTAGACGCCGCGCAGCGAGGTCGTGAACGCGCCGTACTCGCGATACAGCGCGCGCCTGTAGCCCGGGTCGCGGGCCTGCTCCACGGACTGCCGGGCGATGATGCCCTTGCCGCCGCCCCACCACAGGCCGGCCAGCGCGTTCTTGCGGCTCATGCCCAGCGACAGACGCAGGCCGTCGCGCAGCAGCTCTTGGATCGTTGCGTAGGGCCACTGGCGCAGGCCGCCGGCCGCCTGCCCGCGCACGCTCGTGTGCACGGTCGCGGTCATCAGCGCGCCGGTCTCGGGCCCGACCGCCATGAACACGCCCTCGTGGCGGTGAAAGTCACGGGCGTCGCCAGCGAGCCAGGTTGCGACTTCGGCCAGCCACGGGTGGCTGGGGCGCACGCGGCCCTGCTCGTGATCCCAGGTCAAGCACGCGCGCCCGCCGGCTTCACGCAGCCGCGCGGTGAACTGCTCGGGGCTGCACTCGAGCAGCGCGGCCCCGCTCATTCTCCGGTCCCCGGGCTCGCGGACAGGGACGCATAATTGACCCGACTCAGGCCGCTGACCCCGTCTGGGTTGCGCTCGATCAGCTTGTCTTTGTCCGCGCCGTTGAGCATGCGGTTGCGGCGAGCGTTGTTGGGCTCGCCGACCCGGGCTTGATAGTCGGCGAGCGGCTGAACCTGGTAGTTCCACAGCGCGTCGGCGTGGACCCAGTCCTTGGAGTAGATCGTCCGCAGCACGATCGAGTCGTCGGCGCCCTGCAGGCCCCTGATGTTGGCCTGATACTGCGAGGTGTAGTCGTAGTACTCCTCGGCGTTTGACAGGTACAAGACCTTGACCGGGAGCCCGAGGCCCTTGGCGGCCTCGCCGATCGTGGCGAGCGTCGTGGGCCCGGTCAGGTCCCCAACCAGCATGCGCACGCGATCGCTGAGGTAGAGCTTGCGGATGTGCGCGTAGTAGTCGGGGTTGGACAGCCAGCTGGTGTTCTCGCCGTCGCGGTCGCGGACGATCACGTTCTCGAGGTGGCGAAACACGGTCTCGCGGGCGCCTCGCCAGCTGTTGACGCACTTACGCAGCTCGTCTTCGCTGAGCTGACCGGCGAGCGCCTCTTGGATCAGCGCGACCGATGCCTCTTCGTTGTCGCTGTCAAACCGATCGAGCAGGGTCTTGGGATCCTCGGACGCCTCGATCAAGACCTCGTAGACCCGGTGCAGCTCGGTCACGCGCCAGTCGAGATCCATCAAGAACACGAACTCGGACTTGGCCACGCCGATCAGCGTGTAGTTTTGATCCGCGGCGACGCCAACATAGATGCCGCGCTTGTTCTCGAGGTACGGAAACCACACGTCGTGACGGCGCTCGTTGGTCTTGACGTAGTGGATCGGCGTCTTGATCCGGGCCTCTTCGTCGCCGGCGAGCATGGTGCTGCGCTGGGCCTCTGTGACCGGGCCCCAGGGATCGGGGGGCGGCGCAGGCTTGGCTTGCGCGGCTGGGTCGGGCTCGGCGGGATCGGGCTCGGCGGCGTCTGGATCGGGCGCGTCGGCGGGCTCGCTTGGTTGATCTGTCGTCGGCGGTGGTTGGGCAGCGCCGTCGGACTCGGGCGGGGTGCCAGTGCACGCCGCCGTGAGGCCGAGCGCGAGCAGGCAGGGGAGGGGCCAGCGGGACCGCAGCATGGGGCGGAGTCTAAACATCTGCGTAGGCGGCCGCGAGCTTGCGTGGATCCCGGCTCGATGCGTTGGTTCACGCGCCGCGCCGGGTCACGGTAGATCTCGGTAGCGGGTCACAGGGCCCCGCCGCGGCGACTTTTTCGCGGGGGGGCGGGGCCGGGGAGCCGCCAGGCTTGAAGCCGTCGATAGTCTGGATTAGAACGCCTCCCGAGCTGTTCGCGGGCCCCGAGCATGTCCCGATGGACGATCTCGACCGCAACAGCGTTTCGTTTGGCGCCGGGGCCCCAGTTGACCCCCGTCGACCTATCGAACCCACCCATGTTCTCGACCCAATGAGCGAACCATGAGCACCTCATCCGCTCCAGTGACGATCCGCGCGAACGCGATCTCGAAAGTCTATGGCGACTTCGTGGCCGTTCACGGGCTGTCTTTCGCCGTCCGCAAGGGCACCGTCGCGGCTTTCCTTGGGCCCAACGGCGCGGGCAAGTCCACGACCATGAAGATGTTGACCGGCTACCTCGCGCCCAGCTCCGGCTCGGTCGAGGTCCTGGGCAAAGATCCCGGCGTCGCCGAGTCTCGCATCGAGCTCGCGCGGCGCCTTGGCTATCTGCCCGAGAATGGCCCGCTGTACCTCGACATGACCCCGCGCGAGCTCCTCGAGTTCTTCGCGCAGGTCCGCAAGCTCGGCGAGATCGACAAGGCGATCGACCGCGTGGTCCAGCAATGCGCGATCCAAGAGGTCCTGCACAAGCCGATCGGCAAGCTGTCCAAGGGCTTCCGGCAGCGGGTTGGCATGGCCCAGGCGCTGCTCTCGGATCCCGACGTGCTGATCCTCGACGAGCCCACCTCGGGCCTGGATCCCTTGCAGATCCGCGAGGTTCGCAAGCTGATCCGCGAGCTCGGTCAGCAAAAGACGATCTTGCTGTCCACCCACATCCTGCAAGAGGTCGAGGCCGTCGCCGACACGGTCATCATGGTCCACGAGGGCCGGCTGGTGTTCGACGGGACCGTCGCCGAGCTGCGCGAGGGCGATCAGACCCTCGAGCAGCGCTTCTACGCGCTGGCGGGGGGCTCCCAAGAGACCACCGCGAGCGCCACCGCGAGCACTACCAAGAAAGCGAAGGCCAACTGATGGGTATCGATTGGACCGTCATCCGGGCGATCGCCAAGCGCGAGCTCGGCAGCTACCTCGGCAACCCCGCCGGCTATGTGTTCTTGACGCTGTTCATCGCAGCGACCGGCGCCGGGGCGTTCTTGCAGCCGGGCTTCTTCGCCCGCAACCTCGCTGACCTCGCGCTGCTCAACAAGGTCATGCCGGCGATCCTGATGCTGTTCGTCCCAGCGGTGACCATGAACGTGTGGGCGGAAGAGCGCCGCCGCGGCACCGACGAACTGCTCTTGACCATGCCCGTGCGCGACATCGAGGTCGTGCTTGGCAAGTACCTGGGCGCGCTCGGGGTCTACACGATCGGCCTGGGCTTCGCGCTGGCCCACGTGGGTGTGCTCGCGCAGCTCGGCGATCCCGACAGCGGGCTGATGGCCTCGACCTACTTGGGCTACTGGCTGGTCGGGGTCGCGTTCGTCAGCGTGGGGCTGTTGGCTTCCATGTTCAGCAGCAACGCGACCGTCGCGTTCATCGTTGGCGCGGTCGGCTGCGCGGGCCTGGTGTTCGCCGGCTCCGCCCCCTGGGCCAGCGGCATCGTTGGCTGTGGGCTGATCGCCGGGGCCGCAACCCTGATCTGGGTGGCGGTTCAGGGCAACGCGGACTCGGCCGGCTACGTCGCCGTGGGCGGCGGCGTGCTCGCGCTGATCGTGTGGCTGACCGGCACCTTCGAGAGCTTCCAAGACACGTTTGGGCTGCTCGGCGTCGAGCGGCACTTCTACGGCTTCGGCGAGGGCATCGTGCGTCTGGGTGACGTCGTGTACTTCCTCGGGATCGCGGTCGTGCTCGTCTACCTCTGCACTTTCATGCTCGGGCGGAGGCACTGGTAACCATGAAACCTCGAATCCATAGCCTCGCGCGGCTGCTCGCGCTGGTCGTGATCGTCGGCTCGACGACCTACATGGCCCAGCGATCCAACGGTCGCGTCGATCTCACCAGCGAGGGTCTCTCGCAGATCACCCCGGACACCGAGACGCTGATCCGCAGCATCGGCGCCGAGGTCGAGAACGCAGAGGGCGAAACATCGCTGGTGCCCCCAGTCGTCGTCACGGCGTACATCTCAAAAGAGGTGCCGCGGCCCTACGTGCCGCTGCGCAGCCGGATGCTCAACATCCTGCGCGAGATGGAGGCCTCGGGCGGTCCAGGGCTCACGGTCCGGATCTACGAGCCCGGCCCGTTCTCCGAGGAGGCCCAAGAGGCGATCGAAAAGTACGGGATCGTGCCCCGGCCGCTGGTCAGCGCCGACGGCGGCAAGGTCGACACCATGCAGGTGTTCTTGGGCATGGCGTTCACCTCGGGTCCGCGCGAAGAGGTCGTGCCGTTCTTGGATCGCGGCCTGTCGGTCGAATACGAGATCGTCCGGGCGCTCGAGGTCGTGACCCAGCCCAAGAAGCGGGTCGTCGGGATCATCCGCGACGACACCAAGATCATGGGCGACTTCGACCTCCAGAGTCGCCGGCGGATCCCCCGCTGGCGCGTGGTCGACGAGCTCGAGAAGCAGTACGAGGTCCGCAGCCTCAACCCCGGCACGCCGATCCCGCCAGACGTCGACGTGCTGTTCATTCCGCAGGTCTCCAGCCTGTCGCAGCCGGGGCTCGACGTGGTCCAGGCGTACCTGCTCGCGGGGCGGCCGGCGCTGATCATCGCGGACCCCATGCCCTTCTTCAATCCCAAGCTCGCGCCCGGTCAGCCGATGATCGCGCCGCCCTCGCAGGGCGGCATGATGGGCGGCGGCGCGCCGGCCGAGGACAAGGGCAACTACCGGGCCCTGCTCGCGTCGATCGGCCTCGACTGGCCCGACGACCACGTGGCCTTCGACCTCGAGAACCCCGAGCCGCAGCTGGCCGAGGCGCCGCGCAGCATCGTGGTGTTGGGTCAGCGCGGGGGCCAGAGCCAGTTCGCGGGCGGCGACGTCAGCGTGGATGGCCTCGCGCAGATCGTGCTGTTGTTCGCTGGTGAGCTGCGCCCGCTTTCGGGCGCCGAGACCAGCGTCACGCCGGTGCTCACGACCGGCAGCAAGGGCGGCTGGGACCCGTTCGGGTCGTTCGTCGACGACAGCAACTTCTTGTTCGGGCTGCAGTTTCGCGGGGTCCCGCAGGACTACCACCAGCTCGCCGCGCAAGACGGGCTCGAGAACATGCAGCTCGGCGTTCGGGTGATGGGCGGCGGCGACTCCAGCCGCAAAGACATCAACGCGATTGTGCTGTCGGATCTCGACATGTTCGCGGACAGCTTCTTCAGCTTCCACGAGCGCGGCGGCGATCTCGACGGCGACGGCCTGATCGACATGCGCTTCGACAACGTCACGTTCTTGCTCAACGCGATCGACAGCCTGCTCGACGACCAGCGCTTCATCGAGCTGCGCAAGCGCCAACCGGAATTCCGTCGGCTGTCCGAGGTCGACGACATGACCAAGAAGGCCAACGAAGAGCGCCAGGCTCGGCTCAAGACCGCCAGCGAGGCGGCCGAGGCCAAGATCAAAGAGGCCCAGGCGTCGCTGGATCAGGCGGTCGCGGCGATCCGCGCCGAGACCGGCATTGACGACCGAACCAAGGAGATCAAGATCCGCGCGGCCGAAGAGGCCGAGAACCGGCGGCTGCAAGGTCAGACCGAGCAGATCGAGCGCGAGAAGGCCCAGGAGATCGACAAGATCAAGGCCGACCACGCGCGCAAGGTCGATGAAGTTCGTGACCGGATCCGGGTCGCCGCGATCCTGGTTCCACCGCTGCCCGCGATCTTGTTTGGGCTGCTGGTGTTCATACGCAAGCGTCGGCGCGAGAGCTCGACGATCCCCGAGAGCCGCAAGCGGAGGGACTCCTGATGACGCGAGGTACCGTGATCATGGGCGTGCTCGCCCTGTTGAGCTTCGCCGGCGCGATGAGCATGCGCCCGGTCGAGGTCGCCCCCCCCACCTTCGAAGACACCGGCGAGGCGCTGTTCCCCGAGTTCGTCGATCCGAACGCCGCGACCTTCTTGGAGGTCAAGGACTACGACGAAGAGTCCGCGCAGCTGACCAGCTTCTCGGTCAAGCTCGAGGACGGCAAGTGGGTCATCCCCAGCCACAACAACTACCCGGCCGACGGGACCGAGCAGATGGGCAAGGCCGCGGCCTCGTTCATCAGCGTGACCAAGGACGTGGTCCGCAGCGACGATCCCAAGGAGCACGCGGAGTTTGGCGTGGTCGACCCCGAGGACGAAGCCGCGGCCAAGGACTCGCGCGGGCGTCGGGTCACGATCAAGGACGCCTCGGGCACCACCTTGGTCGACGTGATCATCGGCAAGGATGTCCCCGAGCGGCAGGGCTTCAAGTTCGTGCGCTACCCGGGCGAGAACCGGGTCTACGCCGTGCAGCTCGATCCGCAGGTCTCGACCCAGTTCACCGACTGGATCGAGGATGACCTGCTGAAGATGGAGTCCGACGACATCGTCGCCGTGCTCAGCAACAGCTACAGCGTGGTCGAGGGCACGGACCCGGTCACCGGCGAGAAGACGACCAAGCTCGAGAACGACAACCCGATGTACTTCGAGCTGTCCGACTCGGGGGCGTTCGGGCCCGACGGGCAGCCTTCGGTCGAGTGGGCTCCGGCCGCGCCGCCCGTGTTTGGGCCTGATGGCGCGCGGATCGACCCGGCGACCTGGGAAGGGGAGGAGCCGCTGCCCCAGCCGGCCGCGGCACCCGAGGGCAAGGAGCTCAACCCAACCAAGGTCAAGCAGATCGTCGGCGCCTCGGATCGCATGAAGATCGTCGGCGTGCGGCCCCGCGCCGCCCGGCTCGATCCCTTCGAGATGAAGTCGAAGGGCTTCTTCTTGGTCGGTGAGCCGCCGCGCTTGTCGCTGCTTGGCAACGAGGGCGAAGTTCACCTGATCTCGAATGATGGCGTCATCTACACGCTGTTCTTTGGTGAGGTGACCTACGCAACCGGTGAGGCGTTGAGCGCCGGCGGGGAAGAGGACGCGGTCGAAGAGGGCGAGGACGCGTCGCGGGCCAACCGCTACATGTTCGTCAACGTTGGCTACGACGCGCGCCGGGATCAGGGCGCCCCTTCCGTCGATGGGGAGCCACGCGGCGAGGCCCGGGCCCAGATGCTCGCCGAGCGGTTTGAGCGGTGGTACTACGTGATCCAGGACTCCAGCTTCGTCCAGGTTCACAAGGTCCCCGACGACTTCTGGCGTGACGTCAAAGAGTAGCGGCGCCACCCGGTCCGCGGACCGCTGCTAGAGCTGAACACGGCGTTCACTCGGATGACCAATCCGGGGGGGCGCCGTGGTCTTGTCTGGGCCGGGTGGGTCGTGCATACAGCGCTCGAAATGAGCGAGAACGGGGCCAGCGAAGCGCCTGCGGATTCAGCCGTTGGGGATCCCTCCGATGAGTCGGCGGCTGCGTCCGGCGACACCCCAGCGTCCGCGGCTCCCGCTGGCTCGAGCGCGGGATCGTCACCCGGAGGTGCGGTCGAGGCCGTCCCGCATCAACTGAGCTGGCGCGAGGGCCTGTACTTGGTCGGGCCGGACCCGCTGACCTCGCCGTACTACAGCTCGGGCGCCTTGATCGGGGCGGGGATCGGCTACGCGACCCCGCTGTTTCAGATCGGCCTGTACCTGCTGTTGTTCTTGCTCGCGCCGCTCTACGTCGAGGCGGTGCTGCTGACCCTCAGCAACGGCGGCACCTACGTGATGACCCGCTACGCGCTGGGTCACCTCGGCAAGCTGGCGATCTTGGCCGCGGCGATGGTCGGGATCGTGATCAGCTTCTCGTACGTGGCCACCGCGATCGTCAGCCTGCTGGCCTACTCGGACTACTTGTATTCGCTGGTGGCCGAGGCCTCGGGCCCGCGCACGCTGATGGCCATGGGCCTGTCGATGATCCCTTCGATCGGCTTTGGCGTGTGGGTGATGCCAAGCCAGTGGCGTCGGGTGGTGATCTCGGTGAGCGTGACGGCGCTGATCGGTCTGATGCTCAGCGCCGTGATGAGCGCGACGGCGGTGATCATGCTGCCCCCGCTGGTGATGCTGTTCATCCTCAACAACCAGGGGCTCAAAGAGAGCATCCAGGTCAGCAAGACCATCTTCTTGATCAACCTCGTGGTCATGGGGATCACAATCGTGATCTGCCTGGTCTACCTGATGATCAACGGCGCGGACTTTAGCCGGTTCATGGACGGCGCCGCGCTGCCGAAGGCCGTGGTCGCGGCCGCCGAGGCAGGCGGGCAGGGTGACACCCACGAGCACCACGGCCTGATCCACGATCTGCCGGGCTTCTATCAGCTGCTGCGGCTTGGCGCGCCCGTGATCCTCGCCGGCGCGGGCGTGTCGATCTTGGGGGCGTCGGGGGTCGAGTCGGTGATGAACATCCCCGAAGAGCTGGCCTCGCCGCGCCGTGATGTCGCCAAGATCTATCGTTGGATGTTGTCCTTGCTGCTGGGGATCGGCGGCTCGCTCAGCATCTTGTTGTTCTTGGTCCTCAGCCCCCAGCAGCTGACTGGGAGCTCGAGCTATCTGCTCGCGGTGCTCGGGCAGGAGGGCTTCCTGGGCGTGTTTGGCTCGTCGGGACTGGCGAATCTGTGGAAGATCGTGATCGTCGCCAACGCGGCGCTGATGCTGATCGGCGCGTGTAACACCGGGTTCGCGGGGGCCCGGGGCCTGTGGCAGACGATGGCGCGCGACAGCCTGCTGCCCCGGATGATCCTGGATCCCAACGAGCGCGGGGCGTTCTCGCGGATCCACTGGATGATGCTGGTTGCGATCTTGTTGCTGGCGATTCAGGGCGACTGGGATCTGTCGAAGCTCGAGCGCTGGTATGGGGTGACCTTTGGCCTGGTGCTGTTCTCGGGCGTGATCGCGTTCATCTTGTTGCGCAAATTCAGGGCCGAGGATCGTCGGATCTACCGGGCGCCCTTCAACCTGACGATCGGTGGCACCAAGGTGCCCGTCGCGGCGCTGATCGGCCTGGTTGTGCTCGGCTACGCGCTGATGAGCATGTACATCAGCTACAGCGGCGAGATCGGTGAGCTGCGCACGCTCGTCGGGATCGTCATGGCGGGCGTGGTCGGGGTGATTTTGCTCTACAACCATCGGCCTTTGATGCGCGCCATGCATAGCTACTATCGGCGGGTGATCGAGACAGTCGAGTCGACAGCGATCGAGACCGAGGATCGCACGGTGGTCGTCGCGGTCGGCAGCGTGCGGATCGGTCGGCTGATCGAAAACGCGATCGCGCTGGCCAAGATGCAGAGCAAGACCACCGGGATCCCGTACCGGCAGCTGGTCGTGTTCCACATGAGCTCGGCGGTCACCGGCGAGCACGTCTACGAGATCAACCGCTCGACGATCCGCCCGGCCAAGCTGGCAAACGGCGCTGTTCGGATCTTCACGAAGCTGACCGAGGTCGCGCCCGCGGACATGCGCGTGTACCTGGCGATCGTGCCGCCAATTACGCCCGGCGGCTCCGACCACCTGAGCGCCGCGCTCGACACCCTCGTGGACTTCCACAATCGCCACAACTTCACCGGGCACATGGTGTTGGTCGGTACCCACGGGGTGAAGCACGAGGAGTACGAGCGCTTGCAGCAGCGGCTCGATGGCTCAACCTTGATCCCCGTGCCGCTCTACGGCGAGTGACGTACCCTGTCGCGCATGAGCAGCATCGCGTTCTTGGGGCTCGGAACGATGGGGGCGGGCATGGTCCGCAACCTCGTCGCTGCGGGTCGCGAGGTGATCGTCTGGAACCGCACTCGTGCCCGCGCGCAAGCTGTGGTCGATGAGCTGGCCGCCAACGCAGGCCCGGCAGCGCCACCTTGCGAGATCGCGGCGCACCCGATCGAAGCCGCGCGCGCGGCCGAGACCGTGATCTTGTGTGTCAGCGGCGACGAGGCCGTGCACGAGCTGGTGTTTGGCGCGCAAGGCATCTTGCCTGGGCTGTCCAAGGGCGACTTGCTGATCGACTGCGGGACGACCAGCCAAGCGCTCACGCGATCGCTGGAGCTGGCCTGCGCGGAGCGTCGGGTTGGGTGCTTGGACGCGCCGATCACTGGCAGCAAGCTGGGCGCCGCGGGCGGGCGGCTGACCTTCATGGTGGGTGGTCCAACCCCGCTGTTCGAGCGCGCGGTGCCGCTGTTCGAGATCATGGGCCGTCACCACGTGCACGTTGGCGAGCGGGTCGGGCAGGGCCAGGCCGCGAAGTACTGTCTCAACATGGCGCAGGCCGTGATGCTGCAAGGTCTGCTCGAGGGCTACACGCTCGCCAAGCTGCTCGACGTGCCGGTCGCCAAGATGGCGGAGATCTACGAGCACAGCGCGGCCCAGAGCGGGATCGGTGGGTTCAAGACCCCGTACCTGCAAGCCGGCGACTACGCGCCGCACTTTCGTCTGGACCTGATGCACAAGGATCTGCACCTCGCGCTCGAGGAGGCCGAGCGTCGCCGCGTGCCGCTGGCGACCGCAAGCACCGTGCGTGGAATCTACGATCAGGCGGTCGCAGAAGGGCTCGGGCCGCAGGACTTCTTGGCGGTCGCAACCCTGCTCGAGCGCTGGGCTCGGCTCGAGCTGCGCGATCCCGGCGAGTCGACCCCGCGCTCGTAGTACGAGCCGACAGGCGAGCGTTTGGGGTGAGCGAAGGGGGCTCTCAGCGATTTTTTGGCGCGTCGAAGTGTTGGGGTGATCATCCATGGGATGCGTTCGGCCCTCGCCAGCTTCATGGTCTACCTGCAGACCGAGCGCCGGCTGTCGGCGCACACCCAGGTCGCTTATCGCCGCGACGTCGAGGCCTTCATCGACAGCGTGGAGACCCGCCGCGCACGGCCTGCGAGGCTGTCCGATCTCGGCGTGCGCGAGGTCAGGGCCCACCTCGCCGAGCTCCACGGCAAGCTCGCGGCCAGCTCGATCGGTCGCAAGCTGTCGGCGCTGCGTAGCTTCGGTGAGTTCTGTCGGCGCGAGGGGCTGGTCGAGGAGAACGCGGTCGCGTTGATCCGGCGGCCGAAGCTCGGCAACAAGCTGCCGGTCGCGCTGCCCGTCGAAGACATCGGGCAGATGATCGACGCGCCGCAGCGCGAAGGGGCGGTGGGTCTGCGCGACCGTGCGCTGCTCGAGGTGCTGTACGGCGCTGGCCTGCGCGTCTCGGAGGCCGTCGGGCTCGACCTCGAGGATCTGCGCCGCGAGGGGCAGCGGCTGACGGTGCGAGTTCGTTCAGGCAAGGGCGGAAAGCAGCGCGTCGTCCCGCTTGGGCGCAAGGCCGCCGAGGCGCTCGACGCCTGGCTCGCCGCGCGGACCGACCTGATGAACGCCCGCAGCCCAGCGCAGGCCGTGTTTCTTGGGACCCGTGGCGGGCGGCTGGGTTCGCGTGTCGCCCGTGAGCTGGTTTACAAGCGCTGCGAAGCGACCGGCGCGAGGGCGGTGGTGGGACCCCACGGGTTGCGTCACAGCTTCGCGTCTCACTTGCTGCAGAGTGGGTGTGACCTGCGGACCATCCAGTCCATGCTTGGCCACGCGAGCTTGTCGACGACCCAGCGCTACACCCATCTCGACATGGGGCGGCTGTTCGAGCTCTATGAACAGGCCCATCCGCGCGCGAGCTTGCCGGGTGCTGGTGGATCCGCGCGGGGCAAGCTCCAGACCCCCGGTGACCGGGACTGACCAGCGGGCGACCGCCGACGGCTCTTGCAGATTCGTTGGTCGAGCCGCGCGGCCTGGGATAACCTGAACGCAATGGGCCTCGAAGTCGACGCGCGGTTGGTCGTGAACCGCGACGTCGATCTGCGCAAGTTGCCGCTCACGCCCCTCGAATTCTTCATTTATAGCCGCGTGGAGGCGCTTGCGGGCGCGGAGGCGCCAACGGTTGGGGACGTCGTGGCCGCCAGCGGACAGCCCGGCGAGGCCGCCCGGGCGGCGCTGCAAAAGCTGTTGGACTATGGCGTGCTCTCGTCCGCGGACGCGCCCGCGCCCGTCCAGACCCCGGACACGGAGCCCAGCCGCAGCGGCGGCAGCTTGCGCGCGCGAGCCCGCACCCGTCGTCGCGATCTGCTCGAGGCCCAGATGCGAATGGCGCAAGAGGCCGCCGAGCGGACGGAGGCTGGCCGTGACGACTCTGGCGCGACGGGTGACGAGCCGTCGCTGCCAACCCCCCACAAGGCCAGCAACGCGTACAGGGCCGCGGACTCGGGGATCCACGCGATGCTTCAGGATGTCACGCCGGTCGGAGATGCGGATCCGCGGCTGCAGCCCGACGCCAAGGTCGACCTCGATCGCCAGCGGCGCCTGCTTGCCTTGCGTGATCGCCTGCGTCACATCGGACACTTCGAGCTGCTCGGCATCGAGCCGGTCGACGACATCAAGGCGATCCGCCGCGCCTATCACGTGGTCAGCCGCGAGTTCCACCCGGACTCGTTCTACGGGCAGAACCTCGGGGGCTTCCGCGGGGTGCTCGACGATCTGTTCCGCCGCGCGCGGGCTTCGTACGAGATCCTGCTCGATGACGAGCAGCGCAAGCCGCTGGTCAACGCCCACCTCGCCCAGGTCCACGCCCAGCAGGCTCGCCGCGATCGGGTCGCGGCCGAGGCCCAAGCCGCAGCTGACGCCGCCGCAGATCGGGCCCGCGTCGAAGCCGAGGCACGCGCAGCCGAGGCTGCAAAGCTGGAAGCGGCGGCGCGAAAACAGCGCGATCAGGATCGGCAAGCGCGAATTCGAGATCGTGCGCTGTCCGTCCGTCGCAAGCACGCCGCGAAGCAGGCAGCGCAAGCCCACAAGGAGCGCGAGGTCGGCCGGCATGGGACCGCTGCAACGCTGTTCAGGTTGGCCCACGATCAAGACCCGACCCACGGCGAGTACGAGCAGCTGTGGCGAGACAGCCTCACGATCGCTCGCCAACAGCGAGCGGACGCCAGCTACGAGCAGGGGGTCGCCGCGCGCCGGGCTGGCCGTCCGCAGGAGGCCGCTCACCACCTCGCTCGGGCCGCGGAGGTTCATCCGTCGCTCAGAAATCTGGCCTCGGCCGCCTCCGCGGTGGCTGAGGTCAATCCAGCACGGGCGCGCGAATTTGCGATCACCGCGCTCGAGATCATGCAGCAGGCTCGAGCGCACGGTGAGCAACTCGAGGATCAGGCGCGCGGCGAGGCCCACCTGGCCTGTGCGACGGCGTTCTTGGCTGCCGGGCAGACCGCGACCGCCAAAGAGCAGGCCGAGGAGGCCCACAAGCTCGCGCCCAGCCAGCAAACGCGCGCCCTTCTCAATTCACTCAAACTGACCTAGCCTGGGTCGATTGTGCAGTGCCCGGAGCCCTGCACCGAAGGCAGTACGGATCCGCATGGAGAACGTCGTTGGCATCGATCTCGGCACCTCGAACTCGGTCGTGGCGATCGTCGAAGACGGCGTCCCCACGGTCATCCCCAACAAGGGCGGGTACAAGACCACGCCCTCGATGGTGGCGATCTCCGAGAGCAGCAAGCGCCTCGTCGGCCACATCGCCAAGCGCCAGGCGGTGACCAACTCGGTCAACACGGTCTACGCCGCCAAGCGCTTGATCGGCCGCAAGTGGGACTCGCCGGCCGTGCGCGCGGTTCAGCAGTCGTGCCCCTACTCGATCGTAGAGGGCCCCCACGGCGACGTGCGGATCGTCTTGCGCGATCAGGTCTACAGCATCTCCGAGGTCAGCGCCTTCATCTTGCAGGAGCTCAAGATGGTCGCCGAGCAGTACCTTGGCGGCCAGGTCGAGAAGGCCGTGATCACGGTCCCGGCCTACTTCAACGACAACCAGCGGCAAGCGACCAAGGACGCCGGTCGCATCGCTGGTCTCGACGTGATCCGCATCATCAACGAGCCCACCGCGGCCGCGCTCGCGTACGGGTTTGGCAAGGACTTCGAGCGCCGGGTCGCCGTCTATGACCTCGGCGGCGGCACCTTCGACGTGTCGATCCTCGACATCGGCAACGGCGTGTTCGAGGTGGTCTCGACCGCGGGCGACACCTTCTTGGGCGGCGAGGACTTCGACGTCCGGGTCATGAACTGGCTGATCCAGGTGTTCCAAGAGCGCAGCGGCGTGGACATCCGCGACGATCGAATGTCGCTGCAGCGCCTGCGCGACGCGGCCGAGAAGGCCCGCTGCGAGCTGTCGACCGTGCGCGAGACGCTGATCGACTTGCCGTTCTTGTACACGACCGCGAGCGGTGAGACCCACCACCTGCAAGAGAACCTCAGCCGCGATCAGCTCGAGGACCTCACCCGTGACCTCGTTGACCGCACCATCGCGATCTGCGAGCGCACCCTGAGCGAAGCCAGCGTGGACCGCAGCGAGATCGACGACGTGATCCTCGTCGGTGGCATGACCCGCATGCCCCTGGTCCAGCGCAGCGTGGCCGAGTTCTTTCAGCTCGAGCCATGCAAGGGCGTGCACCCCGATGAGGTCGTGGGCCTTGGCGCGGCGATCCAAGCCGCGGCGCTCGTCGACGATCAGCAGGATCTGCTGCTGCTCGACGTGACCCCGCACAGCCTGGGGATCATGGTTCACGGCGGCGCCTTCCACCGCCTGATCACCCAGAACACCACGGTCCCGACCAGCGCCGCGCACATCTTCACCACGGTCCGCAACGATCAGACCTCGGTCAAAATCCTGGTGCTGCAGGGCGAGAGCGACGACGCCACCCAAAACGAACTGCTCGGCGAGTTCATCTTGTCGGGCCTGCGCCAGGCCCCCAAGGGCCAGGTCGAGGTCAAGGTGACCTTCTCGATCTCGGCTGATGGCATCGTGTCTGTCGCCGCCCAGGATCTCGACACCGGTCGCGAACAATCGATCACCGTGACCGCGACCTCGGGCCTGACCGAAGAAGAGCTGCAGCGACTCGTCGAGCAGAGCCAGGGCTACATGGTCGAGGTCCGCGCCAGCGAAGAGTTCGAGCGCGAGCGGCAGAAGGTCGACGGGCTGATGGCCGAAGTCCGCGAGCTGTTCCCGCAGGTCGAGGGCATCATGAGCGGCACCAGCTTCGGCCGCGACGCGATCGCCAAGGCCGAGGCCGTGCTCGAGCGGGCCAAGACCGAGCGGGCCGGCAACGACCTACGCTCGCTCGGCGAGGTCGCCGAGAGCCTCGAGCGCACGCTCAACATGTTCCGCGGCGTCGTCACCAAGACCAACCTTTCCTAAGACCCCCACATACAGCTCGAGACTGCGCCGACTGCAGCCGCTGGCGCGTCTGGTCGCTTCGCTCCTCGGGGCCGTTTGTT
>NZ_JMCC02000126.1 GCF_000737335.2 Enhygromyxa salina
CTGGGGCCCACCCACGCGGCAGCGGCGGCTTGACCGGCGCCGCGGGAGCATGCGGCGACGAGGGCGGAGTGGGCGGAGTTGGGGCCGCGCCCGGCCCTGCGGGAACACGCGGCGGCGCTGGTGGAGTCGGTGCCATGCCGGGCCGATCTTGCTGGTGGCGACGCTGGTGCTCGAGCAGCTGCCGGGCCGCGTCTTCAAACTGCCCTTCGAGCTCACGCTCGAGCTGATGCCCCCACGTTTCCCAGTCATTCTCGAGCGACTCGAGCTCGCCGGGACTGATGCCGTCCGGCCCGAACAGCTCACCCGCGAACATCTCGGCCATGCCGGACAAGGTCTCGAGGTCGACGTCGAAGTCGAGGTTCAGATCATCTTCGTGCACCCGCACGCGCATCTTGGGGTTGCTCCCATCGATGATCTCGACGTCCGCTTCGTCGCTGTGCAGTCGCAGGCCGTTCTCGTCGATGATCAGGTAGTCCTTGCCGTCGCGGATGATCAGGTGCTGACCGCCATGCGCGGCGTCGCCACCGAGCTGGCTGCGGGCCCGGGCGGCCTCTTGCTCGAGCCGGGCGGCTTCTTGTTCGGCGCGCTCGGCCTGCTCCCGGGCCTTGCGCGCGCGGGCCTCGGCCTTGGCGGCGTCGCGCTCGGCTTGATCCCGGGCCTTGCGGATCCGCCGGTCTTCACGGGTCTCGTGCTTGTCTTTGTCCGCGGCGGCCTGCTTGGGCGGGCTGGCGTCGACGGCCCCAGGCGCGAACATGATCAGCGCCGACAAGGTGCCAAGCCCAACCAGCAGCCGCGTCGGGCGAGCGCCGTCATCCGGGTCGAAGCGCTGCGGATCCCCATCGAGCGCGCGCTTGACCCGGCTGACGAGCGGGCGCTCACCGCTGAGCATCCCGGCCAGCAGCAACGACGAACGATTCGCGTGGGTCCAGCTCGCAACCTCCGCCAGCGACTTGGCAAACCCAACGCCGTCACCGGTGTGTGCGATCGCCCAGTCGTCGCACAGGAGCTCGGCCGACTCTTGCATGCCCCGTCGCGCCAAGCGGTTGAGTGGTTGGAAGAAGCACAGCGCCTCGAGCACGGCCGCGAGCGCGAGCCAGTGCGGATCACGACGCTCGAGGTGCGCGAGCTCGTGGGCCAGCACCGAGCGCATCGCCGCTGGCGACAGCTCTTCCACGGCCCGACGGGGGATCACGATCTCGTTGCGCCACAGCGCGATCGGTGCGGCGATCCGCGTCGACTGGGTCAGGCGGATCTTGCGGTTGACCTCGGCGTCACGGCACAGGGTCAAGAACGCCTCGAGCACCGGATCCTCGAGGACTTCGCTGCGATCCGCGAGCCGCCGCCGCAGGCCGCGGACCGAGCTCGCCAACCGGACCAGCGCGATCACGACGCCGAGCAGCCACGCCACCAACAGCAACACGGGCCACACGGGCGCGGGGGTCTGCTCGACCACGGGCTCGACGGCGGCGACCGGAGCCGCGCTCACGCTGGGCAGCGGACGCGCCCCCATCGCGACGAACTCGCCGTGTTGGCCAACGGGGACCAGCTGCGCGGCGGGTTGCGGGGACCGGGCCGGAGCCGGTGCCGCGCGCTCGACCAGCTTGGGCCCGGTCTCGAGCTGCAGCGCGCCAAGAGCCGGGGTCACCCCCGCAGCGACCTGCACCGTCGCGGTCACCAGGCCCCCGACCAGCGCCAGCTTCCAGCCCAGGTTCTCACCGCTGGGCCCGATGCGCTGGGCGAGCGGCCGGATCCCCCGACAGATCAACCACACCGCGAGCACCAAGATCGTGCTGTGGATCAGGTAGGTCAGCATCCAACTCAAGACCAAGGTGATGTTCATGGTGCCTCCTGTGCTTCTTTGGCTTCGATCAGGCGCTTGACCTCGGCGAGGTCGGCCGCGCTCACTTCGTCGTGCTCGAGCAGCTGATGGACCAGCGCGGTCATGTCCCCGCCAAACAGCCCATCGGTCACGCGCGCGAGCACCGAGCGCTGAACTTCCTGCTCGGACACGCTGGCCCGATACAAGAACACCCGCCCGTCGACGCCGTGATCGACGAGGCCCTTCTTTTCCAGCCGGCCAAGTTGCGTCGCCACCGTGGTCGGGGCGAGATCCCGCCCCTCCATGGCCAAGAAGTCCTTGACCTGCGTGACGCTGGAACCGGGCTGGGCCCACAGCGCGCGCATGAACGCGAGCTGGACATCGCTGAGCTGCTCCACGACGACAGGTGTAGTACTACGGATGTCGGGCTGTCAACTACGAATGTAGTCGTAACGCAAAATGTTCACCTACTGCCGATCCGGGCGACCATCACGAACGCAGTGCGCAGCATGATGTCGAGGTCCATCAAGATGCTCAGCCGCCCGACGTAATAAAGATCGAACGAGAGCTTCACGGCCGACTCGTCGACCGACGCGGCGTAGCCCTGGTGGATCTGCGCCCACCCGGTGATGCCCGGCTTCACCAGGTGCCGATAACCGAAGTAGGGGATCTTGCGCTCGAGCTCCTCGACGATCTTCGGCTGCTCTGGGCGCGGGCCGACCAGCGACATCTCGCCCCGCACGACATTCCAAAACTGCGGGAACTCGTCGATCCGCGACCTTCGCAGCAGCCGACTAAAAGCGGTGGTGCGGTCGTCGGCCTGGCTGGCCCAGCGCTGCTCTTCGCGCTCGGCCACGCGCATGGTTCGGATCTTGTGCACGCGAAACACCTGGCCGGCGACGCCAACCCGATCCTGGCTGTAGAAGAACGGACCCGGCGAGTCGATCCGCTGGATCAGCCACAGCGCGGGAAACATCGCGGCGAACAACAGCAGGCCGACGCCAGCAACGAACAGATCCAGCAAGCGCTTGGCGGCGAGCACGACCGGGCGATCGAGCTGCTCGAAGGTGTTGAGCACCCAGCGCGCGTCGACCATGTCGATCGGCACTTGCAAGGCCACGTTCATCCACATGATCGCCGCGGTCCGAACCCGGATCCCGTGGGCCTGCAGCCGTGACATCGCCCGGACCTGCGCCTCGCTCAGACCCGAGACCCCAACGATCACGGCGTGGGCGATCTGCTCGCGCTGGCAGATCTCGATGACATCTTCGAGCGCACCGAGCACGGGTGGCTCGGGCCCGTCGGGGATCGGCTCACCAAGCACGACCGCGCTGCTCTCGGGTGGCAGCTCGGTCGCGAGCTCGCCGCCCTCGACGAACCCACGGATCTCGTAGCGGGTGTGGGCGACGGCGTTGAGCCGCCCGGCAAACCGACGCTCGACCGGACCGCGACCCAGCACGAGGATCGGGATCCGCGGGCCCTTGGCGATGAAGCGCGCGTACAACAGCCGCCAGCTCGTGAGCACGACGAAGGTCAGCCCGCCGATCAACACCAGCCCGGTCCGGCCGATCGGCTGATACCAGACGAAATACGCGACGACCAAGGTCGCGAGCCCTGCGCCCACGCTGACCAGCCCGACCCGAGCGACGATCTGCTTGCGCTGCAGCAGCAGCGAGGGCGCGTGGAGCCCGGTCAGGTAGCAGCCCAGCGCGGCGGTGAACATCGCCGCGCTCGCGGCCACGGTCGTGCCCTGCAGACCCAAGGTCGCGTCGGGGTGAAAGCCAAGCCGAACGATCCAGCCTGCAGCCTCGACGGCGAGTGCCGTCAGCAGCAGGTCCAGCAAGAACACGAAGATCGTCGGCATGGAGACGGCTGGCCAGAGTATATAGCGCCGGGTCGGCGGCGCGGCTACTCGCGGCCCACGTAGCGTGACTGCTCGGCGTCCCAGATCAGCAGCGCGGGGTCCTCCGCGTTGACGCCCGCCGCCACCAGCGGGGTCTTGAGCGGGCGAAACCCATCGGTCAGCGGTACGCGAGTGCGCAGCAACACCAGGCTTGGCCGCTGCTCGGGGCGCAGCGTGGCGACGCGGGCAGCGAGCGGCTCGGGATCGAAGCGTTCCGGCTCCGAGACGATCACCGTGGCCACGACGACCTGGGTTGCACCTTCGACCTCAACCCCCACGCGCTCGCGCAGTCGTGGCTCGAGCCGGGCCCGGTCGAGCCCGTAGACCACCGCGAAATCCAGGCCTGGGAGCTCGAACAGCGCGTCCTCGACCTGGCGGCTGGCGATCCAACCATGGGGCCCGCGGATCAGGTGGCTGCTGCGATCGACGTACCAGTAGTCGCCGTCGCTGTCGCAGCGAACGATGTCACCGGTCACGAACCAGGTGGTGCGCCGGCCGCCAAATACCCCGCGCTCGAAGGTTGCGACCGCGTCCGTTCCGGCCTTGCCCTGCTTGCCGTGACTTGGGTGCGTGGGCCCAACCTTGGCGATCAGCAACCCCGCCTCGCCGACCCGGCACCGACGCGCGTGCCCTTGGGCGTCGCGCTCGAAGTCGCGGCGCGCGAAGTCATACGCGACGGTTGCGATCTCGTCGGTGCCAGGCAGCGGCCGCCCCAGCGCCCCACGTTTACCGGTGACGTTGGCGAGCACCAGGTTGCCCTCGGTCGAAGCATAAAATTCGCGGATGTCGATCGGTCCAAACCGCTCGACGAGATCGCGCCACAGCTGCGCGCGCATGCCCGAGCCAGCCAGCAAGCGCAGCGAGTGGTTGCGCTCGGAGGCCGAGGGCGGGGCGTTGATCAGCGCCCGACACATCTCGCCGGCATAAAACACGACCGTCGCGCCATAGCGCCGGACCTCTGGCCAGAACCTGGCAACGTCGAAGCTGCGCGCCAGAGCCAAGCGCGCCCGCCCAACCAACGCCCCGCCAACCGCCACCAGCGCGCCCGCGACGTGATGCAGGGGCAGCACGCAGTAGACCGTGTCACGACTGGACAGCAAGCAGGTCGCCGCGGCCCCGTAGGCCGAGACCGCCCAGCGACCATTGCTGATGTTGGCTTCACGCGGGGGTGACCACGCGCGCGCGGTCACGATCGTCATCGCAACATCGGCGGCGCGCCCGGGGTTGGGTACGTACCAGTCGGGGAGCGGGACCAGATCTGGATCGATCAGCTCCATGTCCAGGCACGCGCTCGGCAACGGACGCGCCGGATCGCGGCGGCCACCACCAAGCACGAGGACCGGCTGCTCGCCAGGCCAAGCCGCGATCGCGTCGGCGACGTTGAGCGGATCCGCGATCAACGCGACCAGCCCAGCGCCCGCGACCGCGGTGCGCAATACTTCGACCGCAGACTGATGCTCCGCTCCGCTTGGGTCCCCGTCAGCTGGCGAGCCAACGGACACCGGCTTGAACAACACCGCGACCGCCCCCAGCCGGTTGATCGCCGCCACGACCGAGAGGTAGCTGGGCCGCCCATGCATGAGCACGCCAACGCGCGCGCGTGGCTCGATACCCCGAGAGATCAGCCCGCGAACGATCGCGTCGACCCGACGGTCGGCCTCGGCATACGAGAACGCCCGCCCCTCCCACAAGAAGAAGGTTCGATCGGGGTGTCGCGCGGCCCGATCCGACAGCTCGAGGCCCAGGCTGACGCGGGTCTTCGCGTCGAGTCGCTCGAGCTTGCGCAGCCGCGGGAGCTGGTAGCGGAAGTCGTCGATCGCCTCGCCGAGCTCGCGGCTGCCTTGGTCGACCGCGTCCTTGACCGAGCCAACCAGCGAGCCCACGGCGTCACCCATGATGTCGACGATCGGCTCGAAGTCCGCCTCGATCTCGAGGCCCTCGATCTCGTCGTAGCCGTCCTCGACTTCACGGCTGGTCTGGCTCGAAGCTGGCGCAGGGAGCAGCCGTGGTCGCGGACCGTCGTGGTCGCGCCACGCGACCCACTCGCACACCGTGGGCCAGGTCCGCTGGGTCGCCGTCGAGCCCACCACCAAGCCAAAGTGACCCGCCGGAAGCGGGATCTGATGAACTTCCGCTTGCGGCGCGGCCTCGACGATCGCGAGGACCGAGGCCGCCCGCGCGATGTCGTCGCGCTCGCCGTAGAAGCACAAGATCGGGACCGTGAGCTCGGCCAAGCTCGCGGTCCGCCCGGCGATCACGACCCCGCCCGCGCTCATCCGGTTGGCCACGATGAACTCGTCGATGAAGGTACGCAACGCCGGACCCGGCCACGCCACGAAGCCCTCGCCACCTAGAAACCGACGCCGACTCTCGCGCTTGATCAGCGCGTCGCGGTCGTGGAGCTTGGCCAGGAACTCGCTGATCTGCTGCAGCTCTTTGCGCAGTGACAGGGCCTTGAAGCCCGTCGCGGTCAGCACCCCTGGGAGCGCGTCGAGCCCCGCGAGCGGCTTGGCGACGGCCCGGCGCGCCGCTCCGATCACCCGGCCACCCAGCGCCGCGTCAACGGCCGGAAGGTTGCGGTGGATGTCGACCGGGCTGCCAAAGGTCACCAGCGAGGCGACGTCCTGGCAGCGGCGGTAGGCTGCGGCCACGTAGCAGAACATTCCCCCCTGCGAGTAGCCGACCAAGTGCAGCGGTCGACCCGTCGTCGTGGCGATCCGTGCGATCGCGTCGTCAACCGCGAGCACGTGATCATCCAAGGTCCGCTCGAGCCCGCCGTCTTCGCGCTCGGGCGCACCAAAGTCGACGAGCCACACATCCAGACCTGCGCTGGTCAGCGCGGCCACGGCCGACACATCCGGCGCGACGTCGTAGACCTCGGAGGTGACCATCAACGGCGGCACCAGCAGCACCGCGCTCGCGGGCTCGCGTGGTGCCGCGCGCTCACCAGGCGCTGGATCGACGCTCGCATAGCGACGCAGACGATGGTGTTGACTGGCGTGAACGATCTCGTAGGGCGAGCCCCATGGATCCGCGAGCCGGCCGAACTCGACCATTTCCTGGACGTTGTGCGCTGAAGCCTGCAGCCGCCGCACGCCGCTTCGCACACGTGACCGCACGCGGCCGAGCCGCGACCTCGGCTGGGGACTCGCGGGGGCTGACTTGGGGGGCTTTGGCATCGGTTGGCGGGAGGGTAGCCGACTCTGCGAACGGTCGCGGAGATGCGCGGCGGCGCGGTGAAGTCCGCCCGCCGCGCGCCTCGAGATCACGTTCGATATCGAGCATCGCGGCAATCGCTCCTTCCAATGTTCAATTTAGCGCACGCTGTCCCACAAGTAGCACTCACTATTCACGACACTCATGATCAGCTCCTCCCAGTCGCGAGAATGACCGCCATGCCCCCATAGAACGCCGTATTTCGTATGTTCCAGACCGCCACAGTGGTCATTTAGACCCAGTCGACGCGCTGTCCCGAAACGCCACACTCACCGGGTGCCACTATTAACATATTACAATTGGCGGCGCGAGCGACCCCTAGCAATCGCCACGAAGACGAGTAGTGTGTCTTCCATGGCCAACAAAGTCACGTTTGAGGGCAAACGCGAGCTTCGGTGGCTCCAAGTGGGACGGTGCCTCGTGACTTATATGGAGGCGGACGTCCCGTTCCAGGACAAGCTGTGGGATCAATGGCTCGAGGCTGTCGCCCGACCGACCACCGAGAGCTTGATGATCTGCGCCTGGGGTGCGACCGCGCCCAACAATCAACAGTGGCGGCGGGCCAACAAGCAGATGCGTGATCAGGCCCTCGCCGTCGCGGTCGTGACCGAAGCCCGGCACAACGCGGCGCTGGCCAAGGCGGCCTCGTGGCTCGGCACCAACATCAAGTCGTTTCGGTGGGGCGAGCTCCACAACGCCTGCGAGTTCGTTGGCTACGAGCGGACGGAGCGGCTCGGCGCCCGGACCAAGATCACGGCCCTGCGCGACCGCTTCGGTACGGTCACCGCAGACGAGACCGCCGCCAGCGGTCACTCGACCCCGCTGCTGACCGCGGTCTCGCCCGACGCGATCAGTGCCTCTGGCGCGCTGGTGCGCGAGACCAACGACGAGATCCAGACCCGGCTGGCCGAGGTCCAAGAGCGACTGCGCAGCCGCACGACCTTCAGCCGCTCCGGCTCGTAGCCCGGAAGTAAGACCAAGAGCTCGCCGCAAGCGGGCGAGAAGCCCTCGCCCGCGCTGAAAACAAGAACGGCCGGCCCCAGATCCTGGGGACGGCCGCTCTTGCGTGTGCCAGCTGGCTGGCTCAGCCCTTGGATTGGACCGGGCGGAACGGGTGCAGGAACGCCGCGAGCGCCCCAGCGTTGCGGGTCTGCAGGTAGATCTTCCCCTGGCCGGAGAAGTCGCAGACCAGGCCTTCGCCCGAGAAGAACAGCCCACGCATGCCGCCAAACTTGCGGACGTTGTACTGCAGGCCCTCGGTGAAGCCGACGAGGTGCTCGTTGTCGATCGTGTAGCCCTCGGGCGGGACGTCGATCTCGTGCAGCGCCCCGTAGGCGCAGTAGTACACGGTGCCGGGCCCGGTCACCCGAAGCATGAAGAAGCCGGCGCCGCCGAAGAAGCCTTTGACGCCGCCAAACTTGGTGTCGAGGTTGAGCTGATCCCCAACGTGGGCCACATAGGCGCCACTTTGAAGGAAGAAGCTCTGGCCCGCCTGCAGGTTCATGGCGCGGAGATCACCCTCGGGACCGGGGGCGAGGTACAGGCGCTGGCCTGCCCCACCGGCGGTGAAGGTGTTCTGGAACAGCGACTCGCCACCGAGCAGCTTGCGCTTGGCGGCGGCCAGCAGGCCACCTCGCATGCTGGTCTTCATGTCGATGCCGCTGTCCATGGCTACCATCGCGCCGGACTCGGCGACGATGACCTCGCCGGGCTGGTCGAAGGTGACTTGGAGCATCCCGAAGTCGGGAGTATCGATGAGCTGGTGTTGCATGGCTCGTAGTCCTTTCGATCAGTTCTCGCGCGGGGGCAGCATGCCGCCGACGGTCGAGCCGTACTCGTTGGGGTTGCGGCTCTGGACGTACATGCGCCCCTGGCCTTGCATCTTGAGGACCAGGCCCTCGCCTGACAGGTAGCTCGAGATCAAGCCCTTGGACGCCTTGACGACCGAGTACTGGATGCCGGCGGTGAACGCCACGATGTGGCCGGTGTCGACGATCATCTCGCCGTTGAGGTCGATGGTCTCGATCGCTCCGAACGCGTTCATGAGCACGGGCCCGTGACCGGTCGCGGTCAAGAAGAACAGCGACTCGCCCGAGAAGAAGCCCTTGAAGCCCTGAAAGGCGGTGTCGATCGTGACGCTGTCGGGCGCCGCGACGTAGCTGCTGCCTTGGATGACCAGCTGCTCGCCCTGGCACTGATGGACGACCATGTCGCCGGTCAGTGAAGGCGCGAAGCTGACGTGGCCCGGCTGGTCCATGGCCGTGTAGGTGTTCGTGAAGAACGACTCACCGCCAAGCGCCATCCGCTTGAGCCCCTTGAACAGGCGCTTGAGCCCGCCCTCGTTGGGGTTCTTCGCCGCCGCGACGACGTTGATATTGCGGGTCATCGAGACCATCGCGCCAGCTTCGGCGCGCACGGTCTCGTTGGGGTTGAGTTGACACATCGCCAGCGAGTGAGCCGGCCGATACAGGATCTGAAATTCCATTTGGGTCGTCCTCCGTTAGCGCAGGTGAGGGGTGATCCAGCCGACGAGGGCGCCGAGGTTGCGAGACTGAATCCAGACCCGACCTTGACCCGTGAACTCGCAGACGAGCCCCTCACCGGAGAAGAAGAACGACTTGAGCCCGCCGGACACACCCTTGAGCTTGAAGTTCATGTTGCCGTCAAACGCGACGATGTGGCCGGTGTCGACGATGAACGAGCCGTTGACGGGGATCTCTGTGATGCCGCCGTAGCTGTTGATGAACACGTCCCCGGTACCCTTGCACTCTTGCAGGACCAAGCCCTCGCCGCCGATCATCGACTTGAGCCCGCCGAAGCGCAGCTTGGTGTCGACATTGCCGGTGCTGGCGAGATAGCCGCTGGCCTGGATGAACAGGGTGCGGTTGCCGTCGAGCTGCTGGTGCATGATGTGCCCAGACAGCGACGGCGCGAGCACGACTTCACCACCTTGAGGGCCGTGGAAGTCGTTGACGAACATGGTCTCGCCGCCAAGGAACTTGCGGGCGATGGCCGCGAAGAACGCCTTGAACTTCGCAAAGAAGCCGGCGTTGCGGCCGGCGTTGAGGCGGGTGTCCATTTGCAGGCCAGGGGTCTGGCGAACCATGGCCCCAGCCTCGGCTTGGATCATTTCGTTGGGAGCGAGCTGGACCTTCAACCATGCGAAGGACGGCCCGAATTCGATTTGGTGCTGCATGAGCTCTCCGAGAGGCGCGCGAGTTGGCGCGAGATCGCGTGACTGCGCGTGACTGCGCAGCGAGGGTGAGCGGGAAAAGTCGGGGGTGGGAAAGGGAAAAGCGAGTGCAAACCGCCGGCGGAGCCCGCGGCGGGTTGCAGGACGGGGCAAACAATCGGATATTCGGTGGGGCTGCCGCAAGTGGGTTCACCAGGACATCCGAGTGACCCCACGCGTCCCGAGCCACCTCCGGGCTCACAGGGCGCGTGGATTCCTTCCAATCCCTACCTTCAGGGACCGGGCGCTGCTCCGGCGTCGGCTGGGGGGTACGTTGGGCCGCGCGGGCCTGATGCGGCTCACCCCACGCCAACGCATCACACTGCTCCGCAGCAGCCAGCGTACGCTCAGCCCCATGCTGCTCCACAACAGCAGCCCTACGCGCAGCAGCAACAGCCCTACGCTCAGCAACAGCCCTACGCGCAGCAGCAACAGCCCTACGCGCAGCAGCAACAGCCCTACGCGCAGCAGCAACAGCCCTACGCTCAGCAACAGCCCTACGCGCAGCAGCAACAGCCCTACGCGCAGCAGCAACAGCCCTACGCGCAGCAGCAACAGCCCTACGCGCAGCAGCAACAGCCCTACGCGCAGCAGCAACAGCCCTACGCGCAGCAGCAACAGCCCTACGCGCAGCAGCAACAGCCCTACGCGCAGCAGCAACAGCCCTACGCGCAGCAGCAACAGCCCTACGCTCAGCAACAGCCCTACGCGCAGCAGCAACAGCCCTACGCGCAGCCCCCAACTCACGGCCAGGCTCCGCCAGCGTTTTCGAGCGGCGACGCGGGGGGCAGCAGCTACACCCCGCCGCCCCCTCCCCCGCCACCAGCCATGACCGCTCAGCAGCATCAGGGGGGCTTTGGCGAGAAAAAGAACAGCAAGAAGCTATGGCGCAACGGCCTGCTCGCGCTGCTGGGGATCGGCGTGTTCTTGTGGCTGGTCATGTGGGTGCTCCCGCCGCGCATGGTCGGTTTCGTGCCGGTCAGCGTCGACGAAGAGCTCGGCGAGAGCAGCTGGGAAGAAGTGGCTCCGGCCGCGACTCACTGCACAGATCCTGGTCCGCTGGCTTACGTCGAAGAGCTGGCCCAACCGCTGGTCGACGAGGCGAACAGCGAGTTCGAATTCCACTTCGTGGTCGTCGAGTCCGAAGAGATCAACGCCTTCGCGCTGCCTGGCGGATACGTGACCGTGAACATGGGCCTGCTCGAGGCTGCAGAGAACGGTGAAGAGATCGCTGCCGTGCTCGCGCATGAGATGACCCACGTGACGCACCGCCACGGCATGCGAGCGGTCATGCGCCGCCTCGGTGCGGTGACCGTGCTCTCGCTGGTGTTCGGCGGCACGGGGCTCGAGACGATCGCCTACGCAGCGGAGGGCCTGGTCGGTCAGGCACACAGCCGGGATCAAGAGCGCGACGCCGACGACGGCGGCCGTGCGCTGTTGATGGCGGCGGGCGTGGACCCGATCGGCATGGCGACCTTCTTCGAGCGCCTCGAAGAAGAGTACGAGGCCATGCCCGAGAGCATGCGCAAGGGGTTTGCGGTGCTGTCGACCCACCCGGATCCGGGTGAGCGGGCGGAGACCACCCGCGAGATCGCGGCTGGGTTCACGGCGACGCGAGATCTCCCCGACCCGCCGGCCGGGCTGCGCTGCCACGCGCCCGACGAGCCGTCAGCCGAGCCCGACGAGCCGTCAGCCGAGCCCGAAGAGCCGTCAGCCGAGCCCAGCGAGTGAGTCGTGTTGGTCGAGTAGTCGGTGCAGCTCGCCAACGGCTTGCTCGGGATCGCTGGTGATCGAGACGGGCCGGTTCGCGTAGCGGCTGTCGAAGTCCAAGCGCTGCTCGTGGTAGCCGGTCTTGAACTCGGTGAACTTGAGCCCGTGGGCGGTCGAGACCACGACCACGCGATCGTCGCGATGGATCGTCCCCGCTTCGATCAATTGCTCGAGGCAAGCCAGCGCGACCCCGGTGTGCGGGCACGAGAACAAGCCCGTTCGATCGGCCCGCGCGCTCGCGTTCGCCAGCTGCGCTTCGCTGGCTTGCAGCACGATCCCGTTGGTCTGAACGATCGCCTTGACGGCCTTGGACAAGCTCACCGGGTTGCCGATCTGGATCGCCGAGGCCAAGGTTGGCTGCGCGCTCACGGCCTCGAAGTCGCCCAGCTGCAGCTCACGGTTGGCGGCGCGGGCCCGCTCATAGGCGAGGTACAGCGGGTTGGCGGCCTGGGCCTGGCAGCAGACCAAGCGCGGCGGGGTCGAGATCATGCCCAGCCGCTGCATCTCCATGAAGCCCTTGGCGATCGCCGAGATGTTGCCAAGGTTGCCGCCGGGGACGAGCACCCAGTCGGGCACCTCCCAGTCGAACTGCTGGACAATCTCGAGCGCGATCGTCTTTTGGCCCTCGACCCGCAGCGAGTTCATCGAGTTGGCCAGGTAGATCCCGCTGTCGCCCTTGTCGGTGTCGGTCAAGCGCTGCACGACCCGCATGCAGCCGTCGAAGTCCGTGTCCAGGCTGACGACCAGCGCCCCGTTGGCGATCGGCTGGACCAGCTGCGCGGCCGTGATCTTGTTGGCGGGCAGCAACACGATCACCGGGATCCCGGCCGCCGCACCGTAGGCCGCCAGCGCCGCCGAGGTGTCACCCGTGGAGGCGCACGCGACCGCGCGGATCGGCGCACCGTCGGCGCGCATCTGCTTGACCGTGGACACCAGCACGGTCATGCCGAGGTCCTTGAACGAGCCGGTGTGGCTGGTGCCGCACTGCTTGATCCACAAGTCCGGGACGCCGAGCTGCGCGCCGTAGCGCTCGGCCCAGAACAGGTTGCTGCCGCCCTCGAACAGCGAGACCACGTTGTCGGCGCTGAGCATGGGTTGGACCCACTCCTTCTTGCCCCACACGCCGCTGCCGTAGGGCCAGCTGGTTCGTAGGAAGCGCTGGTCGAACAGCTGCATCCACGCGGCCGGTGAGCGCTTGGCGAGGGCTTGCTCGTCGTGGATGACCTCGAGCAGGCCGGCGCAGGTTGGGCAGCGGTAGATGACCTGAGACAGCGGGTGCTGGCCGGCGCAGCCGGCGACGCAGGAGAACCAGGCTCGGTAGGGCATGGGGGGGTGTAGGCTAGCACCCGAGGGTTTTCGCGTCACTCAACACTCGGCGGGGGCCCGACAATGAACCCACGGTCTTGGTCGCTCACCTTCGACGACGGAGCATCTTGTCGCCCAGTGGCTGATGCCACTGATCTCTCACAGGCGATAAATTTTTTAGCGTTCGCTCTCCAAAATGTCGCACTCGAGCATGACGACGAGGTTGTTCGAATTGATTTACTGAGTTCGCGGGTCTTGCTAGATTCATAAGCAGATTAGAGTGATCCTGCTCTGCCCACGTACGTGGAAGTAGCGCGCAACTAGCAGAAAGACGGGCGCGCCCGCGCGCGGATCAGCAAGGTTCGAGGGTGTTCCCCGGCGGCTCACAAATCATGAGGTCTAGGTTAGCGACAACATTCGGCTGGCAGCCCATCTCCGGGACCGCGATGAACTCCTCCAGCTCGTCGTTACACCAAAACGGCCCTTCGACCACAATACACTCGCCTACGGTGACACAGCCCTCGAAGAACGTCTCGCCCAGGCACACCGTGTTGTTGTTGCTGTATTCGAGGTGTGTGTAGATCTTCAGCGCGCAGCCGCCGGTCTGCCCGCAGATCTCCGCTCCGAGGCCATCACACTGGACGCCGGGGTCACCGTCGCCCGTGTCGGCATCACCGTCACCAGTATCGCCATCGCCATCACCGTCGCCGGTATCGGTGTCACCATCACCATCGCCAGTCCCGCCATCGCCATCACCGTCGCCAGTCCCGGTCTCCCCAACACCATCCCCAGCTTCAGGGTCGGTCAAACCACTCTCGTCGCCCTCGTCCGCCGCGGTCTGGCGCGACTCGTCGAACGCAGGGTTGTCGAGCATGCAACCGCTGACGATCACGACCACCAGCGGAGATGTCCAAATGATCGAAGACCAAGCCATACCCGCGAGTCTAGCAGCGGCTCCCAGGATCATCACCCTTTCCGACCCCCGAACACCTCCGCCCGCCCGCTGACAGTTGCTCCACGGCTCACCGTGCCCTGCCCCTCGACTTGTCTGGGGCGAATCGGCGTGGCAGGAATGCTCGGAGCCGCTTCACGGAGCTGTACCGGGCCCACTATGGGTTTGCCTGGGGCTTTGTCTGGAGCTTTGTCTGGCGGTGTGCCCGCCGCCTGGGCGCGCCCTCGGCCGGCCCGCAGACCCCATGTGCCCGAGCTGAGCCGCGTCGCGGCGCGGACAGCCGGAACTGGTTCTCACCGTCGCGCGTGCTAGAGCACGGTCGCCGTGCCCGAAGGCGACACGATCCACCGCATCGCGGCGGCCCTGCGACCGGTGCTCGACGGCCAGACGCTCATCGCCTGTACCTGCGAGCTCGCGGCCGTCGACGACTGGCAGATCGCCGGCCGTCGTGTGGTTCGCGTCGAAGCCCGCGGCAAGAACCTGCTGATCCACTGCGCGCCACTGGTGGCCCTCGCGGCCGAGGGCGAGATTGCCCGCCGCGCGGATCAGCTGCCGGTCGCTATCTGGACCCACTTGGGCATGAACGGGCGCTGGTCGATCCGCCCGGCGGGCAACGTCGCGCTTGGCTCGGGCCCGCGCCCGTCGCTGGCCCTGCACACCCAGACCCACGCGGCGATCTGCCGCCAACCCGAGATCCTGAAGTTCCTCGGTCCCCAAGGCTTGCTGCGCAGCCGCATGCTGGCCCAGCTCGGCCCCGATCTCCTCGATCCCGGCGCCGACCTCGACGAGGCCGTCGCCCGCCTGCGCGCGCTCGGTGAGGTCGCGCTCGGCGACGCCATCATGCGTCAGTCCGCGGTCGCCGGGATCGGCAACGTCTACAAGTCCGAGCTGCTGTTCCTCGACCGCCGCGACCCGTTCGCGCCCGTCGCCGCGCTCGAGGCCGCCGAGCTGCGCGCGCTGCTCGAGCGCGCGCGCGACCTGATGCGCCTCAACCTCAATCGCGGCGGTCCCCGGCGCACGCGGTTCGAGGGCCGCGCGCGGCTGTGGGTCTACAAGCGCAGCGGTCGACCCTGCCGAGAGTGCGGTAAGTCGATCGAGATGCGCCGCCAGGGTCGGCTGGCCCGCTCGACCTACTACTGTCCGCGCTGCCAAAAACACACAGCGTCGTGATCGCTCGGCGGGCGACGTCGGTCACGCCTCGACCGCACTTGGCGTGGCCAGATTGGCCGGGTCCCAGGTCTCGTGGCCTCCGCGCGACTGGACTCAGGTGGACTTGGGCGGGAATCGACAGGCCGCGTGGCCCATGATCACATCGCCATCACGCGTGGCAGTGGGCGTGGGCAGCCAGCCGCGGGCGAGCCGGGCGTCGAGCAGGGCGTCGGCGCTCGGCACATGGTCCCACACGGCGACCGCCGTGAGCCCGCCCAGTCAGGTCGTGTCGTAGACCAAGAACAGGCCGTCATCCCAGGCCACGATCACGTCGAGCGAGTACTCGTCTTGCGTGATGATGTCGCTGACCATGCGCCAGCGAACGACGTCCTGCAGCATGTGGTGCCCAGCGAGGACGGCCTCGAGCCTCTCGAGCTGGTCGGGGGTCAGGCCAACCCGGTCCTCGAAGGGCAACGGCATCGTGGCAGTGTAGCAGCCACGCCTTGCGGGTCACCTCGTCGATCAGCCGACCGTTGACGAAGTCGCCCTCGAGGCCACTAGCCGACAGGCGAGCGTTGGGTGAGCGAAGGGGGCTCCGCCGCCGAAGCGAGGGGGCTTTCGAAAGCCCCCTTGAAGACATAGTCGGCCCGAGTCGAGCGCGCAGCGCTTGATTCGGGACTAGCCGCGCCGACGGCCCTGCTTGACCGCCACGCTGACCGAGGCCAGCCCGTGGGCGAGCTTTTCGTCTGTCCACATGCCCCCGTCAGGTCCAAGCAGCTCCATGAATTTCGCGAGCAAGGCGTCCCGCGCCGCGCTCATCCTGGACTTGACGGTGCCAACCGGGATCTCGAACAGGTCCGCCAATTCTTTGAACGCCAGATCGTGAAAGTAGTGAAGCTCGATGAGCTCTTGCCGCTCGCTTGGCACGCTCTCCAGCGCGTCGAGCATCAGCTGCTCGGCCTCGTTTTGGGCCAGGATCGAGGACTGCGTCCGACCGCTCACGGCCGCGAGCGACTCGGAGATTGGATCAAATGTGCCATTGGGCCGATGTAGCTTGCGCAGCGACTCGTAATATACGTTCTTCGCAATGCTGTAGATAAAGGTGCGCACCGTCGAGCGCCGCTCGAATCGGTCGCGGGCCGCGACCAAGCGCATGAACACCTCTTGTACGAGATCCTCCTGGTCGAGCTCGGACAGCCGCCGGGCGAAATACACGCGCAGATCGTTGAAGTAGCGCGCGACGAGCTGTTTCGCCGCGGCGTCGTCACCGTTGCACCAGCGCTGGAACAACTCGAGGTCGGGGTCCATCGGGGCGCTTCTAACACGCCGAAGGAGCCCCGACCACAGCCCAGACTCAGCGTCGAGGCCGATCGGGCTGCGCGTCGATCGGCGAGGCCTTGATGCGGATGGTCCGCTGCTTGGTCGCGGGCGGCGAAGCGTCGCTGGTCGCCGTGACGTCCACCTCTTGCTCGGAGGTCATCGGGCCAAAGTCGTAGTAGGCGTGGTCGGTGCCGCGCGTCCAGGTGATCGTTCCGGCGGCGTTGGTGTGCGCGGCGGTGATCTCCCAGTTGTCGCCACCGCTGGCGAAGTCCTTCAGCTTGACGCGAATGACCCCGGATGGATCGTCGAGATCTTCGTGCTCGGCGTGGAGCGCCTGATCATAGCTGGCGAGGCTGTCGCTGCCGTGAAGCAGCTGCAGCGCGGGGCTGGTGTCGAGGGTGCCATCGAGGTTGAGGGGGTCCTCACCGGTTACAAACAATGGATCGGTCATTGTGAAGCGTGCTCTCTCATTCGGTCGTGCCCGTGCGGGCGTTGGTGTTGGTGCTGGAATCGGGTGAATCGGGTGAACCCCGCAGCTCGAGCGCGGTTTTCTCTGATTGTGCCCGCGCAGGCGAATGGGGCAGCTGCTGCAGCCGCGTCAGCGCGCTCGCAGCAAACCGGGTGGCAACGGCGGGCTGGGCCTTGCTAGCGGCGAATTCCGCAATCGCCAACTCGAGCTGCGCAAACGCGAACTGCTCGCGCTCGCCGTCGGGGGCGGGGATCTGACGCAGCGCGTCCTCGAACTGTGGACCAAACTCGCCCTGAGCCGCAAAACCAAGGGTCGCAAACACCCACCCCTCGCGCTCGACCATGGCTGCGCGCGGGCGATCGGAGCGAAGCAGAGCAATCAGCTGGTCCCGGCGCTGAACCAACGCGGTGGATTCTTCCGCGTAGATCTCGAGCTCCAGCAGGACGTACGCCGCGGCCACGTGCAGATCATGTCCTTCAGTGGCGAGCACACGGCCGAGCAGCTCGCGGGCTTCGTCGGGCCGCTGATCTTCGTTGACGAGCAGCAACCCAAGACCAAAGCAAGCTTCGGCGTCGTCGCGGTCGAGAGTGAGGGCCAGCCGGTAGCTCCGCTCGGCGGCCGAGATCTCGCCCCGATCCGTGTTGATGTTGCCAAGGTTGACCAGCGCAGGAACGAGCTCGTAGGCAGAAGAGAACACTGCGTGACGCAAGACCACCCGGCGCTGCAGCGACAGGGCTTGATCTAGACGCCCCTGGTGACGCGCGAGCGTGGCCGAGAGCTCGACAAAGTCGGCGCGTCGGACACTCAGCAGCGGCTCACGGAACGCCCAGAGCTGATCTTCGACGAGCTCGAGCAGCTCGGCGCCGGCTTCGAGGTGCTCGCTGCGCCGCATGATCGTGGTCTTGGCCGCGCCGATGTTGGCCCGCAGCTCACGATCCTCATCTAGGCCGGCGGTGGCGTACCTGCGGGCCTGCTTGAAGTCAGCGACGGCGTCGGCGTAGTCGCCAAGCCATGAATTGGCGCGACCGCGATGCAGCAAGATCTCGGCCCGGTCGACGTTCGTTCGGGCTAGCTCGTCGAGGCCCTTGGTCGCGGCCCGCCGAACATGATCTGGGCTCAGGTTGACCTCGAGCGGCGCCAACGTCTGCTCGACGAAGGTGGCCATCTCGGGGGTCAAGGGCTGGCTCGGCCTCGACGCGAGCGCATCTTCGAACTCATCGATGAATTGCCCAATCTGCTCATGGGTGTAGTTGGGTATGGCTTCAATGGTCAGCGCGAGGGTGCGAAACTGGGTCTTGACCTGCTGTTCGAGCGAGAGGTTATTGGTGAGACACGCCTCGCGCGCGCCATTCTCGAGCTCGCGAATGTAGCGCTCGAAGTGGGCGGACGTCCCGGGTGAGGTGTGCTCGCTCAGCGCCGACCAATGGGGGCCGGCGGGCAATGCCGCGATCTCATCGGCGAGCTCACACTCTGGGTTGGCCGCGCGAAGGCCAAACCATCCAAACAGCAGACCTGCGATCGCGGCCGCGCCAAGCACACTTCCAAGGCCGGCGAGCACCAATCGCTTGGGCCGGCCAAGCTCCCGATCGAGGGCCGCGAGCAGCTCGACCATGCTGGCGTGGCGATCTTCGGGCCGCAGCGCCAACCCAACACGCAGCGCCCGACGCAGCCGCCGCGGCAACCACTCGCCGCCCCGGGGCTCACCGGCCATGGCTTCTAGCAGGGCCTTTGCGTTGACACCAACGAAGGGCCGCACGCCGGTGACACCCTCCCACAGGGACACGCAAAACGCGTACTGATCCGAGCGGGCGTCGGCGCGCTGGCGATCGAGCTGCTCGGGCGCCATGTAGCCAAGCGTGCCCAGCAGTTCACCCGTTCTCGTCACGCGCATCGACAGCTTGCGCGGCTCGCCGGGCTTGGGCTCCCCGGGTATTTCACTCTCGTCGAGCATGTGCGCGAGCCCAAAGTCGCCCACGCGGGCGTGGTCGTCCTCGCCCACAAACACGTTGTCCGGCTTGAAGTCGCGATGAACGATCCCGCGGGCATGGGCGAAGCTCAGACCCCGTCCAGCCTCGCTGTAGAGCCGCAGGCGCTCGCGCAGGGTGCAGCCCTTGCGTGCCTGCCGCTCGCGCAAGGTGACGCCCGTGATCAGCTGCATGACCAGGAACACCCGGCCGTTCTCGACCCCGGCGTCGTAGACCGTGACGACGTTGGCGTGATCGAGCTTGGCCAGCAGCTTGGCTTCGCGGCGCAGTCGCTCGCGCAGCAGATCCAGGTTGCTCATGGGTCGCGGCAAGACCAACTTGATCGCAACCTCGCGATCGAGCTCGATGTCGTAGGCGTGGTGGACTTCACCCATGCCGCCGTTGGCGATCCATCCGCGGATCTGGTAGCGGCCGATCGTGTGCGGTCGCTCGGGCGCTAGACCCAGGCGGGTGCAGACCCGCTCGAACATCGCCTGGACCTCGACGTCGAGCCCGGCGATCTCCGCCGGCATGGTGCTCTCGGCGGCGCCGCTCATGCTGTCGCGCGGGGTCTGCATGGGGTCGGTTCTACGATCACCGCGTGTAATTGGGGAACCGAACTTGCCTGCTCCGCTCCGCTCGCTTCGCCTTCTCATGCCAATGAGAGGTGGCGCTCGGCCACGTCTGGTTCAGCGCGGGCGGGTGAACATGCTCACGTGTTCGCGCGCGCGCCCGCTCAAACAACTTCGGCCGCCGTGTCACATCGGGGTTGATGAAGCACGCGTTGTTGATCGGCGTGGAGGACGATCACCCCGAGCAGCGATTTCGCCCAGGTCCAAGTCTTGCCGCAATGCAGGGGCTGTTGCGCGATCTGGGGGGCTGGACAATCACGCGAGTCGAAGCCGCGTCGGCCCAGCGCGCGGGGATCCTCGCCGCGCTCGCGCAGCTCGAGGCGCGCATCGAGCCCGACGATAGTTGCCTGTTCTACTTCGCCGGGCACGGTGGCATCGTCGAGATTGGCGACGCGAATCCACCGCTGGGCGGCCGCCCGGTGTTCTATATCACGGCCGCCCGACCCACTCCCGCGTGGAGCTTCGAGGCAGTGCTCGATATTGAGCTCTCCCTTGGCTTGGCGAGGATCGATCGGATTTGTGGCAATGTCAGCGCGATCTTGGATTGTTGCTATTCAGCGCGACTGGTCAGGGGGCCGATCTGGCCCCTGAGTGCGTCCCCCGCTTGGCTCCGCGACCTGGCCTCGCAGCTCGGGGACGCCCCGCTCGATCCGATCTCGCGCCCCCCAAGTCACCCCCGGATCCTTCGCTTGGCGGCCTCGTCCTCGCTGCGTCGGACCTTTCCGACCACGCAGGCAGACGGTCACCTTGGCCGCCTGACCCAGCTGTTTGTCGAGGTCGTGCGCGAGGCGGCGCTGCGGGTGGATCGCCTGACTTGGGACGCCGTGGTCCATCGGGTCCGCGAGCAAGCGATCTGGCTCCTGGGTTGCGAAGATCAATGGGTGAGCTTGGCGGGACCGCGTCGGCGGCTGGTGTTCTCGGACCGGGAAGCCCCGCTCCCCCGCACGATCGGGTTTGTGCCACGCGAGGGAGGTCGCGGTGGCTTCATTCGCGCGGGCGCGCTGCAAGGCGTGCAGATCGGTGATGAGTGGGGCCTGGCTGGGCTGACCCTCAACGACGATCTGCAACCCCGGTGGCAAGGTCGCCTGCGGGTCGTGGCCACGGATCTCAACCGCGCGCTGCTCGAGCCGGTTGGCGATGATGTGGCGGCGAAGCCGGGCACCAGCGCGCACCTGCTGGGGGTCCGTCAGCGGACACCCGTGCGCGTCATCGGCCCCGCGACGCTGGCGGCCGCTGTGCGAAACTCACCCTGGTTGGTGGTGGCCAACGGCGAGACGGGTGCCGCGGTTGACGTGCTGTGTGTGCACCACGAAACCCTGGAGACCCGCAGCGCCAACGATGAATTCACGCGATCCTGCTTTGCCGATGATGCGCGGGGCCTCGCGGCCGCGGTCGAGCAATTAGAGGACTGGGCGCGCGCACGATTGCTGCTTGGTGTGGCCCGCTCGCGCGCCCCCAGCGATGCGGGCCCAATTGTGGTGAGCTGGGGCCGCCACGCACCCGAGGTGGGTCGCAACACTTGCTGCGACCTCACAGATATGAAGATGCCCCGGGCGCACGTGGGCGATCGCTTGTATGTACGAATCTCGCGGACGAGCGAGCCCGGCGAATGGTTTGTGTCTGCATTCATGATCGACGTCGCGGGCCGCCCGAAGCTGCTCGACGCCAGCGAGCCTGACGGCCGCGAGCTCCTCAGTGGCGAGACGATGCAGATCGGCTGGCAGCCACATCAACCGGGACAAAGCCTCGAGCTGAGCTGGCCCAAGGGCGCGCGAGGGGAGCGAGCCCATCCCATGGCGATCGTGATCCTGGCAAGCCAGCGCCCGATCATGGTCGGGCATCTCGTTCCCGGGGGACACGATCACCAACTTCCGAGCGATCAGCCGCGGCCCCGCCGTGCACGCACGCGCGGGCACCTTTCGCAGCCACGTCCTCGAACCGGTCCCGAGCTGGCGCGCGCGTGGGCGGCAACCCTGATCCGCTGCGAGCTCGATCCTCGACCGCGCGCGCCAGCGGGCGGTGCCGCTTGAATCCACGCGCAGACGTCGAGGTGCCGATCGAGCTGCTCGAGGCCCGCGACCGGGGCGAGCTGATCATCTGCGTGGGTCCGGGGCTTGGGCGCAGCGCCGGGCTCCCGAGCATGGCGGAGCTGGCCACCAAGCTGCTCGCCGACGCCGAAGCGACCGGTCGTGAGCTCGACTTTGTCGCGCTGCGCGAGTGGATCGCTGCGGGCCGGATCAGCGAGAGCCTCGAGATCCTTCAGCGGCGGCTGGGCGCCCGCTTCGAGCGGGTCGTCGAGCGGGCGCTCGCGGATCGCGGTCGGCCGGTGCCGGACCTGGCGCGGGCGATCGCGGCGCTGGGTGATCAGCTGCGCGCCGTCCATACAACCGGGATCGATCGCATGGTCGAGCGCGCGTTCGAGGACCAATGGCCAAGCTTCGCGTCGCCGCGCTCCGACATGGCCCGCCGCACCAAGCTGATCGTCAAGCTGTGCGGGGCGCTGGAATTTCCCGAGACGTGGGTGCTGACCCGCGCGGCGCTCGACGCCGAGTTTGGCGAGCGCTCGCTTCGGCGCAGGCTGCTCGTCTGCGCGTACCAGGCTCACTGCCTGTTGTTCGTGGGCTTCGACCCGGCAGAGGAGCTCGCCGAGCGGCTGTTTTCTTCGATCGATCTTGGCGGCGACGCGCAGCTGCCAAGTCACTTCGTGGTGGTCGAGCGCTGCGGCATCGAGCAACGCGCGCTGCTCGAGCGCCGGGGGCTGCACGTCATCGTGGGGGAGCCGGTGGCCGTGCTCGAGGCCCTCGACGCGAGCGGCCAAGCGCGCGAGCTCGCACCAAGCCAGCGGCTGCCAGACTGCCCCTACCCCGGCTTGGCGTCCTTCGATGACGCCTTGGCGGGCGTATTTCACGGCCGCCGAGCCGAGGTCAGCCAGGCGGCGGCGCGGCTCGGGGGTCCCGCCTCACGGCATCGACGATGGCTGGCGATCGAAGGCTCGAGCGGTGTGGGCAAGAGCTCGTTTGTGCATGCGGGGCTGATCCCCGCGCTGTGCAGGGGCTTCGCAGAGGGCACGCCCACGCGCTGGCAGATCGCCAAGCTGCGCCCCGGGCGAGCGCCATGTCGGGCGTTGGCTCAGGCGCTGGTCTCGGCGTCCGCGCGAGCGGAGGTGCAGGACACCGAGCGAGCGCGCGTCGATGAGCTCGACAGCCCGGCGCGGGTCGCCGAGTTCGTGCGAGCGAAGACCGAAGCAGGGGTCGGCGTATTGGTCGTCGTCGATCAACTCGAAGAGATCGTGACGCTCGCGTCACCGGACGAGGGCGCGCGCTTCTCCGCGTGTCTGACGGCGTTGCTCGAGCAGCAGCTCATCTATTTGGTGACGACGCTGCGCGCGGACTTCACCGCCCTCCTGGCGAGCTCACTGCCACCGTTCGCGCGCCTGCTCAACGAGCGTGGCGAGCGACATGCGCTGGCCCCGATCTCCCGCGTGGGTCTGCGCGCGGCCATCTCCGAGCCCGCGGCCCAGCTCGGTGTCAGCTTCGAGGGCGACCTCGTCGAGCGGATCGCCAGCGACGCAGAGCAACACCTCCGCAGCGCTCGCCCCAACGCCGACGTCATCGTGCGCACCGACGATGCGGCGCTGCCCTTGGTCGCCCATGTGATGCGCGGCCTGTGGGACACCCACGCGCTCAGCCGCGGGATGATCACCTTCGCCAACTACGAGGCCCTTGGCGGCGTCTCGGGAGCGCTCAGCCGCAGCGCCGATGCCTTGCTGACCGCGCTCGATGCCAAGCAGCGCGCGTGCGTCAAGACGCTGTTGCTCGCCATGGTCAAGCTCGATGGCGGGCGCCTGGTTGGGCGGACCTTGCCCCGCGCCGAAGCCCTCGAGCTCGCCGGTGGTGGCGCGAAGGGGGAGCTGCTGCTGGGTGTGCTGTGCGGTAGCGCCGGCCCACGCTTGCTGGTCGCCCGACGCGAGGGGCAAGCGGCGCTCGTCGATCTGGTTCACGAGGCGCTGCTGCGCGAGTGGGACTGCCTGCGGGGATGGATCGCGGCGCATCAAGCCCAGCTCGCGCGCGACGAGGCGCTCGCGCGCCGAAGCGAGGACTGGATCGCCCAGGGTCGACCTCGGCGCAGCCTGCCCCGCGGCCCCGAGCGACAGTCGCTGCGGCAGGCACGGCCACACGGCCGCGACGCGTCGAACCAACGCGAATTTCAACGCGCGATGACCCGCGCGGCGTGGCTTCGCGCGGCCGGGTGGGCTGCAGTCGCCGCAGTTCTGGTGATCGTGGGCGTCATCGTGGACCACGAAATTCGGCGCCAAGCCGCGCTCACCCAGCAGCGCGAGGCCGAGCTTCACACCACCCGCTCGACGCTTGCGACGACCGAGGAACAACTTGGCAATCGAGAGCTGGACACCCAACGCAAGCGACGCCGCGACGAGCTCGCGCAGCTGCTGGCCGACGGCCGATGCAAAGAAGCGCTGTTGGGCACGCTCGACGCCCAGACAGACGACTCCCCGCAGATGCGCGAGCTGTTGCGGCGCGCCACCAGCTGCGAGGTCGTGCTCGGGGTGGTTGGCCGTACCCCGCCCACCGGCCACGGCGTGACAGCACTGGGCGTCAGCCCGGATCGGCGCGAGGTCTGGGCCGGAAGGGCCGACGGCAGCGTCGACCGCTGGGACCTCGAAGCTCACCAGCACCACATGCTCGAGGGCCTCACCGATTCGGTCCGCCACATTGTGTTTGCGCCAAACGGCAAGCTCGTCGCGCTGTCCGGCGCAAATGGCCGGACGACGCTGACAGACAGCGTGGGCAGCCCAACCGGCGTGTCGCTGCAAGGACTGGAACCCAGCTTCTCAACAAGTAGCCGCCAGCTCGCGCTGCGCCAGACGAAGAAGCGCGTGAGCGCACACGATGCCGTGAGCGGCGAGCAGCTGTGGGCGGCACAAACCCAGCACAGGGCGACCGGCATCACGGCCGGCGACGACACCCTGGCCCACGCAACCAGCACCCAGTCCGGCAGCGAAGTCGTGATTCGAGCGATGCGGTCCGACGCTGTGCTCGATCGCGTGGCGGTCCCCAGCTACCTGCGCGACTTCGCGATCTCGCCCGACGGGCGATACGTGGCGACCACCGCAGACGACAACTTCACACGAACCTGGGATCTCACGACGGGCGAGGAGGCCACGGCCGTCAAGCTGAACTTTCCCAATGACGGCAAGGCCCTCAAGTTCGTGACCTACGCGCCCGACGGGTCGATGCTCGCAACGCTTCAGTCCAAGAACAGCGTGCTGATTGGCGACAGCACCCTGCATCCGCTGTGCACGATCGACGAGGTCGACCCCGCCGCGCCAACCATGTTCGCGCCTGACAGTCGCTGGTTCGTCGTGATCGGTCTCGACCATGATCTGCAGCTGTGGGATCCAGGCACCTGCGAACGGGTCGCGCGCGTGGGTCTGAACGGCAAGCTGTCGGCGCTGTCCTTCACCCCGCGCAGCGACGAGATCGTGGCGGGGTTCGAAGACGGCAGCCTCGTGCACTTGGCCCTCGACGCCCGCGACTGGTGGAAAGATCCAGCGCCTCACTATCAGGGGGTCAAGGCGCTGCGCTTCTCCCCGGTAGATCCCCGACAGCTCGCGTCCGGCAGCTCTGCCGGCAGCGCGCATGTGTGGTCCATTGGATCCACCGATGATCTTCCACGCAAGCTGCAACACCACGGCTGGGTGAGCGCGCTGGGCTTCTCGGCCGACGGCACCCAGATCTTGGCCTACTCCGATCAGGGAGCGCTGCTTCGGTGGGCGCTTGGCGCGAACGCAGAGCCGAGCGCGGCCGCGACCCCAGCAGGGTGCGCCTCGCGGTCTGCCGCGATCACGCCAAGCTCGACCCTGCTGGCGCTGCTGTGTCCGGGCGACGGCGCGTTCGTGGTCTGGGACATCACCCAACAGCGGGCGGTCCTCGAGGGGCCCACGGGCATGCGCGCGCGCACCCTGGAGCTCTCCAACGACGGAACCCAGCTCGCGATCGGCGGGGACGACGGCGCGCTCGGGCTCTGGCAGTTCCCGGCGTCTGGCGGGGCAAGCTCACCGCTTCGGCTGGCGGACCACCACCAACACGTGACCAGCCTGGCCTTCGACGCGAGCGGGAGCAAGCTCGTGAGTGGGGGCAGCGACGCGACCGTCGTGGTCTGGACGCTCGACGATCTCGAGCGTCCCCAGGTCCTGGCCAGCGACGCCATGGTCGGAAGGGAGATCGAGTCGGTGGCGATCGCCTCGAGCGGCGCCCTGATCGCGGCGGGCGACAAACACGACGGTGTGATCGCGCTGTGGGACGCGAGCGGGCGCGCGCTCGACCACGCCGCCACGGGCTGCAATGGCCACGCCGTCAGCACCCTTCGCTTCTCGCCAGACGATCAGCTGCTCGCGGCGGGCTGCTCCGACGGCAGCGTCCGGACCTGGCCGATCGCCGTCGCGGCGCAGATCGAGTTCGCCTGCGCTCGCCTGGCGCGTACCCGCGGCGACGAACCCGTCTCCCAAGCGTGCCTCCCAACCCAAGATTGATCATGCGTACGTCCATCGACCTCGACCAGCTCCGCGCCCTCGCGACCCCGCTCGTCATCTACGTGGGTCACGAGCTCCCCGGCGCGGCGGGGTTGCCGACACGCCGCGAGCTCACTCGCCTGCTGCTCGACGCGCTCCCCGAGCAGACCTCGGCGCAGCGCCGACGCGAGTTGGCGGAGCTGAGCTCGCGTGGGGACCTTGGCGACGCGTTCACGGAGTTCGAGCGTGACTTGACCCGCGCGCGCTTCTGCATGGTCGTGGAGCGTGCCCTCTGTGATGACGGGTTCGAGCCGCCTGCGCTCGCGCGGGTGCTCGCGGGACTTGGCCCGCGCGTGAAGGGCATCGTCACACCCAACCTCGACCGCCTGCTCGAGCGCGCGTTCGCGTCTCGGCTGGTCACCCACGTGCGCCCGAGCATGGGCCTGGTTCAACGGGCCAACTGGTTGCTCAAGACCCATGGAACCCTGCCCGATCGCTCGACGTGGGTGTTCACCCGCGAGCAGCACGCCCAGGTCGCGTGGCGCGATCCGATTCACGCCAAGGTCCTGTCGTCCTTGTTCATCGCCACGCCCATGCTGTTCGTGGCCACGACCCTCGACGACCCGATCTTCAGCGCGATCGTGGACCAGACCCGCGGCTTGTCCGAGGGCGCGCCGCCACGCCACTGGGCGCTGCTGCGAACGGCGGCGCTCAGCTCGGCGGGTCGCAGCAAGCTCGACGAGGCCGGCATCTCGGCGATCACCTGCGACTCCGACGACGAGATCCTGCGCGTGCTCGCCTCGCTGGCGCCAGACCCCAGCGCGGTCCCGAGCTTGCCCGCGCGTACGGACGGGCGCAGGCCGACCGACCGTTTGGTCCGCATCCTGTTCGTGTCGGCCAACCCGCAAGACCTCGACAGCCTCGCGGTGGATCGTGAGCAACGCGTGATTCAAGCGGCGATCGCCCGGGCCTCGCGGCGCGACGAGATCGTGCTCGAGACGCGGGCGGCGGCATCATTCGCGGATCTGTCGCGCGCGCTGCTCGAGCAACAATACGACGTCGTGCACATCGCCGGTCACGGTGAGGGGCTGGGGATCATCCTCGATGACGGCGGCCGAAAGCTCGTGCCACCCGCCCAGCTCGCCGCGCTGTTCAACGAATACGCACATCCCCGCGGCCGGCTGCGCTGCGTCGTGCTCAATAGCTGCTTTAGCTCGGCGGCTGGTCGGGTCCCCACGGCGGTCCCGGTCCTCGTCACCATGCACGGCCCGCTCGACGACCGCGCCGCGCTGGCGTTCTCGGAGGGCTTCTACGACGCGATCGGAGCGGGGCACGACTTCGCGGCCGCGTTCCGCGAGGCGGACCGCCGGGCGCGGACCTCGACCCCCGGCGGGCTGTTCGACGCCGTGTTGTTCGAGCACGAGGGAACGAGCTGACGAGTCGGTCTCGCCCAGTCGTCGTATAGGACGATGTTTAATTGGTACGCGTCGATGCACGAGCGCACGATGGTCGCACTCGGCGCGTGCGCCATGATGCGGTGACCAGAGTTGGCTAGTCGCACCTTTGCCTTGTGCCCTGGTTTTCGCGAGACTGGGGGTCACATGCGACTTGGTGAAGCAATCGAAATAGCCCGACGCTACAGATCACACGCGCGGCCCCAGGCCGCGTGGTCCTTCGAAGATCTACCGACCGTCATCGACGCCCTCACTGACCGGGGCTCGGCGACGGTCGCTGTCGTGTTGGTGCTCGACCGTGATGGCGCGCTCACAGAGGCGCTGCCAATGGCCCACCCGCACCGCTCGCGCGTGTTTCAGCGCAGCATCTCGCGCAAGCTGGGCGAGCCGTGGCCGGCGTTCGTGGCTCGCGCGGGCGTTGAAGCCAAGGCGCTGCCGGGCGAGCTCCGGCAAGAATTCGAAGATGCCGTAAACGAGCTCGCACTGCCCGCTCCGCACCAGATCTGGTATCGGCTCACGTGGAACAGCGAGCCCGAGTGGGAGCGAAATCGCGGGCTGAACCTGATCGAGCTCGAGCGCGGCAACCCGGGTGATCCACGCGTGGGCCGCGACGCCAACGGCGTCCGCTACCTGTTTCACCACGACCACAACGACACCACGCTCGGTCGCCACTTGTTCGATCACGCCGAGCAGCTGTGCGCCGACCTCGAGCGCGTCCGTGGTCCGCTGATCGAGTTCGTCCGCGCGCAGCAAGATCACGCAAAGCCAACGCTCGAGGCGTTCACGCTGCGGGACACGGGTGAGCCCGCGTTCGAGGTCACCGCCTACCTGCGCAACGCTGACGCCAGTGGCTATTGGGCGGTCCGGCTCGAGGACTTCGCCCCCGTGGAATGCGGCTTGGTCTCGGCGATCCCAGGTTAGCGGCTCCCGCTTCAGCGGTGAATCATTCCTCGAGTCGGTGAACCTTTCATCGATTCAGGCTGGTGAGCTTTTCATCATCAGCTCGCAAATATCAATAATTTCAACTACTTAGGTGTAGGAACAGGTCCTGCTCTGTGCCCACCCATCATGGGCACTCTCGAGACCAACCCTCCCGCCTCGCGCGGGGCCCGGCTTCCCCGCGAGGCCATGGACAATCGGGTCATGTCCTCCGCGCGGCTCCCCGAGCACGCCACGGTGATGGCCAACGAGCAGGTCTGGATGGAGGGCGCCGCGATCGAGCAGCTCGCTCGGGTGGCGACCTACGAAGGCTGCGCGCGCGCGGTTGGGATGCCGGATCTGCATCCGGGTCCAACGGTGCCGATCGGCGTCGCGCTGGGCTTTGACGGTCGCATCATGCCGGCCCTGGTCGGCGGCGACGCGGGCTGCGGGGCCCGGGTGATCACCTTCGCCAAGCTCAAGCTCAGCGGTGATCGACTCGAGCGGCGCGTGCGGGAGCAGACCGAGGCGCCGCCGCTGCCCGAGGTCGACCCCGTCGCCGCGCTGCGAGCGGTGTGGCGCGAAGGCCCGCGAGGGCTGTGCCGCGTGCCGGGTGTCCCCGCGTCGCTCGTCGAGCTCGCGCAGCGCTCTGACGCGGACGCCAGCGACAACCTGCCGGCGAGCGGCGAGCTGCCCGAGGCCTTCGCCGAGCTCGCCGCCAACTACGGCTCGTCGCTGGGCAGCGTGGGTGGTGGCAACCACTTTCTCGAGCTGTCGCAGATCGACGCGGTCTACGGCAACGCCAACGCGAGCACGCAGGCCAAGGATCGCTGGGGACTGCGCCGCGGCGACTTTGCGGTGCTCGCCCACTCCGGCTCGCGGGGTCTGGGTCGCGCGCTGGCGCTGCGCTGGGGGCAGCGCTGCCTCACCAGCCCCGCGGACCGCGACGCCTACCTGACCGAGCTCGCGGGCGCGTGTCGGTTTGCGCGGGCCAACCGGCTGGTGCTGTGCTGGCGAATGCTCGACGCGATCGGTGCCGCCAAGCCCGGCCGCCTGCGCGGCAGCTTTGACCTGACCCACAACGACGTCAACCTCGAGCGCGCCAACGGGCGTGACCTGTGGGTCCATCGCAAGGGCTGCGCGCCCGCCCACGCCGACCAGCCAACCGTCGTGCTTGGCACCCGCGGGACCGCGAGCTACGTCATGCGCGGGCTTGGGCACGAAGGCTGCCTGTGCTCGGTCGCGCACGGTGCCGGGCGCCGCATGACCCGAAGCGAGGCCCGAGCCAAGGTCGCGCACAAGCACAAGCGCAAGACGCTGACCCGGACCGCAAGCGGCTCGCGGGTGATCTGTGACGACAAGAACCTGCTCTACGAGGAGCACCCCGACGCGTACAAGGACGTCGAGGTGGTCGTCGATAGCCTCGAGCAAGCCGGCGCGGCGACGCGGGTGGCCGCGCTCATGCCCCTGGTGACGGTGAAGCGATGAACGCGGTGCTGATGATCAGCGCGGGCACGGGGCCGCGAGAGGTTCGAGTGTTTGTCGCGGCGCTCGGCGGAGCCCTGCAGGCGCTGTGTCGTGCGCGTGGGCTCGACCGGGGCGCCGTCGCGTTCATGGGCGATGAAGCGCAGCCACGCTCGCTCGAGCTCGAGCTGGGCGACCTCGCCGATGCCCGGGGCGCGCTGGGGGATCTGCTTGGCACCCACGAGCTCGTGATGCCGCGCCTGCAGCAGCGCCAAGGTCGATCCAGGGGCGCGCGCAAGCGGTGGTTCGCTGGCGTCAGCTTGCACGCGCGACCGGCCGCGCTGCCGGGGGATCCCGCGCTGCTGCTCGATCCCAGCGAGCTCGAGATCCGCTGCGACCGCGCGGGCGGGCCCGGTGGTCAGCACGTGAACACCTGCGCCAGCGCAGTGCGAATCGTGCATCGACCCAGCGGACTCGGGGTCCGGGCGACCAGCGAGCGCAGCCAGCACGCCAATCGCAGGCTGGCCCTCGCGCGCCTCGCTGGTCTGTTGCAGGCGCAGGCCCAGGCCAACATCGCGCTCGGCGAGGCCACCCGCCGAATGGCCCACTATGAATTCGAGCGCGGCAGCGCCGTGGCCCGCTGGCGATTTGGCGGCCGACGCGGTGAGCAGCTGATCCGAGAGTGAGTGAGACCATGCGTACTGACATGAACAAGCTGTTGTGCGAGCGCCCCCGCGGTGGCTGGCGGCTCAAGACCCTGCGCGCGTCCAAGCATCGCCGCGAGTGGGAGTCCGAGCCCACCCATGGGCGAATGCCCGGTAAGGTGCGGCGCAGCAAGTGGCTCAATGAAAACCTGCAGCCGCTGCGGCGGTTCTTGCTCAGCAACCTCGGGCGGCCGTGGGATCAGGTCTACTCCGAGCTTCGCGCGAATCTGCGGGTTCGCAAGGCGATCGATCTGCACATTCTTCAGCACCTCGAGCGCATGGTCGCGCTCGATGTTCGCTACGAGGGGCGCGTGCCGATGGTCCTCGATCGAGACGGGTGGCGGCCGATCTACGGGACCCGCTGGCATGAGCTGTATGTCTGCCCCCGGACGGGGTTGCTGCGGCGGTATCAGGGTAAACGTAGAGGGTGACGATGGATCAGCTCGCGCCTGGGGTGCGATGACAACGTGGGATTCGCGAAGCCATGACAACCGACGTGAACTTGATTGGGATTAGGCGATCGGGCTATTTCACCGAATGCCTGTCTGGGTGTCAGTGACACGAAAATGTTGCCATGAGCGTGTGGGGGTAGATCGAGTAGACCCCAGGCGTGATGTCGACTCGCGCTCACGCCCACCTTCAGCGGGTATCCCTCGCCGCATCGCTCGCCGCGCTAGCGATCGGAGGCTGCAAAGACCCTGTCACCAAGGACCCAAGTTCGATCGATTGCACCCAACTCGAGGGCGGTGAGCAGGAGACTGGAGAGTGCGAATCAACCAACGCAACCGCGGGGGACGAGACCGGGACGCTCGAGACCGGTGGCCTCGAGACCGACACGGGCGAAACTGGCGACGGCACCCCCAAGCAGATGGCATCCGACGAATGTCACCACAATCTCTCCGGTCCAGGCGATATCGGCATCCAGTACCAGTGCGCGGGAGAGCTACACGCCCGCCTCGATTTCTCGGTCGGCGGAAAATCGTGCGCCGACCTGCTCGGGGCCGGGTGGTGCGAGCAGAGCAACTACTTCGACGAAAACATTCAACCCTACGCCGCGGCCGAAGTCATCGCGTGCTGCGGCAAATTCGACTATCAGCATACAGATGTATACAAGCGGTATTGTGCATACGACATGTATCAGCAACTCTGCATCACGCTCGCCGAGCGCCTGCAAGCCGGCGTCAATGACGGTTCATTTGGCATTTTTGCCAAGAAAGTCGCACCTATCCAGGTGTGGATCGCGCAAAACTACAAGGAGTGCTTCGACAGCTTGCTGAACAACAACTCAGCGAAACTGCCGCAGGTGGTGTCGCACTGGACCCTCGGCGACTTCGGAGACGTGACCGGTGTCGTGGTCAGCGTCACGACCCCCACCAAGATCGACGGCGTGAGCCTGCCGAAGGACGAGAGTGAGTGGATCTCGTGCACAAACGCCCAAGGCAACAACGATCAGATCTTCGAAGACGGGCACACCCCCAACGGCGGCATCTTCGTGGGTGTCGATCTCGCCGTTCCGCTCGACGCTGATCTCGCAGGTCCGTCGATCCTCGGGGGGGCGGTCACGGCGGCGGCGAGCTTCGACGCTGTGTGCGGCCCCCGGGGTTGCCCGGCCGCCGCGTTCTCCTATGACGCCAATGGCACCGGGTTCACCCTCGAAGAGTTCGACGTGTTCGAAGACGACGCGGTGGTGATCACGAACGGCGTCGCGTCGCTGGTCGCGGAGCGGGTGCAAGTGCGTCTTTGGAAGCAGGCACTCGGGTACAAGGTGATCGAGCCTACCACCGGCCATGTTTTGGGCTATGAGATCCCGGAGGGAGCCGCGCAATTCGTGGTATCCGGTGTCGACGCCGCCGAAGGGTCCAACCGTTTCATGGCCATCAACTCGACCGACATATGGCTGACCAGGGAGCCCAGCGCCTGGAGCATCGACAGCTTCGATGTCGAGTTTGAGGACGGCAGCGGCAGTTCGTGGACACTCACGTTCGGGGACAGCCGATGGGTCGACTGAGCGCGATCGCTGTGGCGGGCATCATCGTGCTCTTGCTCGGCAGCAGCGCGTGCACGGAACCATACGAACCAAACTGGCTGTTCCAGGGCGAGTGGATCGACATTGACGGTCGTGACCGCACCGCGGACGAGACCTGCGGAGGGACCTTCGCATACGTCGACGCCTACGCGGGTGCGCTCGCGGGGGAGTTCGGCGTGACAGCGCACCTTGGGCCGTTTCGCTGGTACTCGCCCGAACAATACGCCGCTGAGCTCCCCTGCGGCGACGACATCTTGGCCTGCTATCTCCCGAGCGCTCGATGCATCCACTCGCCTGTGCTCCCACTCGACCATGAACTGGTCCACATGGCTGTCGCCGCCACGGTGAGCTGCCCTGACGTCCTCAACGAAGGCTTGGCGGTTTTCTACGACAGCGCCTTCGGGCGGGACACCAAGACCAGCAGTTTCGAGCTGTTGGTGGACCTCATGGAAGCTCCTTCCCACCCCAGCGGCTCCGTCGAATACGGGATCGTCGGCCGCTTCGCGGCCTACCTCGTGGAGCACTTCGGCGTGGACGCGGTGCTCGATGTCTGCCGTGTCACCGGCCGATACCCCGACGGCCCAGCCCTGTCCGCGGCGCTCGAGTCCGTGCTCGGCAGGACGACCCAGCAACTGCTCGCGGACTTCAAACCCGCGCTCGGATCATCCTGCAACCGCTTCAAGGACTATCAGTCGCGCGTGTTCGCGTGCGGGGCAGCCCAGGCTGCGCCCGACCTTGGCCTCGTCAGCGTCGACGGCGAGCACAGGATCGAGGAGACCTTCACGGTCGACTGCGCGAACGACATCATGGCCGGCCCGCTAGGCGACGAGATGTGGCTCACCCGGCGCTTCGAGATTGACGCCGACGAGATCTACATTCTGGGAATGTGGGGCCTAGATGACGGCGAGGAAATACCTGGAGTCGAGCTGACCGTGGCGAAGTGCGAGCCCTGCGGAAAGGTGCTGACGGCGCCAGAAGCATTCATTGGTCCAGAGCAGCTCGACGCGGGTCGGTACGCGCTCGAGCTGCGGGCGCCCGCTGACTTTCGCGGGCGCGTCTACGTGAAGATCCAGCACTGAAGTCCCGACCATGAAGAGGCGAAACTACGCCAAGGCCGACATCTGGAGCATCGAGAGTCGAGTGAGCGCGTTCGGAGCAGCGGGCATCATCGTGCTCTTACTCGGCAGCAGCGCGTGCACGGAACCATACGAACCAAACTGGCTGTTCCAAGGCGAGTGGATCGACATTGATGGCAGCGACCGCACCGCGGACGAGACCTGCGCGGGGACCTTCGCATACGTCGACGCCTACGCAGGTGCGCTCGCGGTGGAGTTTGGCGTGACAGAGCACCTTGGGCCGTTTCGCTGGTACTCGCCCGCACAGTACGCCGCTGATCTCCCGTGCGGTGACAACATCTTCGCGTGCTATCTACCGAGCTCCCAATGCATCCACTCGCCGCTGCTTCCACACGACCATGAAGTCGTCCACATGGCTGTCGCCGCAACGGTGAGCTGCCCTCACGTCCTCAGCGAAGGCCTGGCCGTGTTCTATGACGGCCAGTTGGGACGGAACGCGAAGTCCAGCGACTTCGATCTGTTGGTGCCGCTCCTGGAAGCGCCCTCGCACCCCCGCTATCCCGCGTACGGAATCGCCGGCCGCTTCGTGGCCTACCTCGTGGAGCACTTCGGCGTGGACGCGGTGTTCGATGTCTGCCGTATCACCGGCCGATACCCCGACGGCCCAGCCCTGTCCGCCGCGCTCGAGTCCGTGCTCGGTATGACGACCCAGCAACTGCTCGCGGACTTCAAACCCGAGCTCGGATCATCCTGCAACCGCTTCAGCGACTTTCAGGCGCGCGTGTTCGCGTGCGGGGCGGCACAGGCTGCGCCCGACCTCGGCCTCGTCAGCGTCGACGGCCAGCACAGGGTCGAGGAGACCTTCACGATCGACTGCGCGAACGACATCATGGCCGGCCCGCTAGGCGACGAGATGTGGCTCACCCGGCGCTTCGAGATTGACGCCGACGAGATCTACATTCTGGGAATGTGGGGCCTAGATGACGGCGAGGAAATACCTGGAGTCGAGCTGACCGTGGCGAAGTGCGAGCCCTGCGGAAAGGTGCTGACGGCGCCAGATTCGTTCAGTGGTCCACTGCAGCTCGACGCGGGTCGGTACGCGCTCGAGCTGCGGGCGCCCGCTGACTATCGTGGGCGCATCTACGTGACGATTCAACACTGAGCTCACAGCCCGCGCAGCCCCACCAGCCAGTTCCCAGCGCTGCCCGGTCCCATGCCACCAGGGCCGTAGGTGTCCAGGTTTAGCGCCGCCCGGTTGTCACCAAAGAACCCATTGCGCGGAACGATCGCCGCGTTCTGCCCCTCGCCAACGCGGGCACTACACAGCTGGGTGCCATCGCTGGCGAGCTGAATCACCCACGGCCGCGCGGCCGAGTTGATCCCAAAGTCATGCGTATAGGTGCCGGTCACCAACACGTCGCCGTTGCTGTCAAACGCGACCCGCGGCGAGATGAACGGCCCCCCCTCTTCCCACGGCAGCAGCTCGGGCGAGAGCCCCCACGCCAGCTCGTGATCGGCGTACATGAACGCGCCAAAGTGGTGAAACTGCGTCGCGGGCCCGATCACGTTGATGCCGATCGCAACCTCGCCGTTGGGCCCCGCCGCCAGATCCCAGACCCGCTGCTCATAGGCGTTGCCTGGATCCGGCAGCGGCACGCCCGACCACAAGCTCGCGCCGTCGCTGGGATCGAGCTCGATGATCGTCGACTCGAAGGTCTGCCAATCAACCCGCACGATGCCCCCGAGCCACAGCCGATCCCCCGCGCCCACGGCGACCTTCACCGCCTCGTCGAGCGACCAGCCGCCGTTGAGCTCGCCCGAGAACGTGCTCGTCCAGACCTCGCTGCCATCGACGAACGAGCGGCGCTGGGCCTCGATGTCCTTGTCGTTGGGGGCGACCACTTGGGTCCGCGTGACGACCGGATCCCCGGCCGCGAGCACCGACAGATCCATGGGTCGCAGCTCGGGATCATCGCCGGGCAAGTCCACGCGCCACACGACCGAGAGATCATCGACGGCGAAGCGGGCCAGCCAGTACGACTGCACCGGGGCCTCATCAACGACCAACACCTGGGTGGTCGTGCCAAGCGCGAGCAGATCCTCGCCGCTCGCGGTGATCTCGACAGCGGTGATCTGGTGGGTCTGCGGCAGCTCCACGGTCCCCGCGGAGCCAAGCGGAGCGCTCTCGACCGCGCTCTCGAACTCGCTCTGCATGTAGCTGGTGTAGCGCAGGCGACCCACGCTCCCGGGGATCTCCACGTCGCCCGCGAGCTCGATGCGCCCGAACGGCAGCGCTTGCATGGCCTGCACGTCAAACCACCCAGCTGGGATCGTGATGTCGACCCAGTACTCGATCCCGCACGCAGAGATGCACGCGCCCGAGCAGCCGTCGCCGTCGGCCATGTTGCCGTCGTCGCACTCCTCGCCCTTGTCGATGTTGCCGTCGCCACAAAATGGCTCGGGCTCGCCGGTCTCGGACTCGGACTCGCTCTCTGAGTCGGACTCCTCGGCGATGGTGACGGTCGTCATCCCGGGCGTCGTGTCGGTGCTCGACTCGGCGCTCGAGCTGCTGTCACTCTCGGTGGCCGTGTCGGCGGAGACGGTGTCGTCGTTGCAAGCGAGCGTGAGGCTCAGCGCGAGGCAGACAGAGTTCGCGGCGCGAGACGAGCCAATCCACGAAGCCGTCCGCGAGCAGGCGAGAGGCCCTCGCCCGAGCTGAAACCAGTGGGGACGCGTGTGCACACGCGTATCATGCCAGATCGCCCGAGCCGACCTCGAAACCTGCCGCCTCCCACCGCTGCTGTCAGCGTGGGCGAGCTTTCTCGCCGGCCCGCGGGCGCCTTGGTGCCACGTGGCGAGGAGCCACCCCGGCGGCCCGACACACGCGGTGGCGTCTCTCACGCTCGTCCAAACGCCCGGCCCGATGTCCCGGACCGTCGGTCGCAACCCACCCCGACTGTCGGTCTTGATGAGCGAGCTGTGGCCCCGCTGCGCTCGAACTGTCGGTTCGCTCGGACAGTTGACATTGACAGGCTCTCTGCGCGGCGCCTAGCCTGATCGATAACCATGTGGGATCAGCTCATCGAAGATCCGCTAGCAGCCCGTGGTGCAATGCATCGCGTCGCGCCGGGATTTTCGTCGAGATTGAGGAGCCGAAACGCAGCTGTACCGGGCGTACTG
>NZ_JMCC02000127.1 GCF_000737335.2 Enhygromyxa salina
ACACGCGGAGAGGGTTCCGTCCCCCGGGTGGGTTGGCGATGTTGGGGGTGGGTGCGGGCTGTGATCCAGACCAACGCGTGCGGGCGCCAGGGCGCGGTGTCGGCAGTACCCTGCGGCGACCATGGGCGGGGGATCACGCACGATCGTCGTTGGCGGAGGCTTTGCCGGGTTGGCGGCGGCGGTGCGCTTGGTTGCGGCTGGGCGCGAGGTGTTGGTGGTCGAGGCTGCCAAGCAAGGTGGGGGGCGGTCGCGATCGTTTTTTGACAAGGTGACGGGGCGCGAGATCGACAATGGGCAGCACCTGATGATGGGGTGCTATCGGGAGACGCTGTCGTTCATGCGCGTGATCGGGGTGCCGGATGACGCGCTGGATGTTCAGCGCAACCTGGCGATGACGATGCTCAAGCCGGGGGGGGCAAAGGTCGAGCTGGCTTGTCCGACGCTGCCGGCTCCTCTGCACCTCGCGGCGGGGCTGGTTGGGATGCGGGGGCTTGGGCTGATGCATCGGGCAGCGGCGCTGCGGGCGGGGCTGTTGCTGCCGGGGGAGATTGCGCGGCCCGACGACAATGAGACTTGTGATGCTTGGCTGCGCCGGCTTGGGCAGACGCCGCAGATCCGGGCGGCGTTCTGGGAGCCGTTGATCTGGGCGGTGCTCAACGACGATCCGCTGGTCGCTTCGGCGGCGATGCTGCTCGCGGTGCTCGAGCGTGCGTTCATGAGCTCGCGCGAGGCCTCGAGCTTGGTGATTCCGCGCCGGCCGCTGTCGGCGGTGTATGTTGAGCGGGCGATCGACTACATCGAAGCTCGGGGCGGCGCGGTCAGGTTTGCCAGCCCCGCCCGCAAGCTCGAGCTCGACGCCGACGGTCGCGTGGTCGGGCTGACCCTCAAGTCCGGCGAGACGCTGGCGACGGACCAAGTCGTCAGCGCCGTGCCTCCGCAGGCGCTGCTCGAGCTGTTGCCCGAGGCCGCCCGCGAGCACGTGGTGTTTCGAGACGTCGCCCGGCTCGAGGCCTCGCCGATCGTGAATTTGTGGGTGACCCTCGACGAGCCGCTGCTCGACCGGCCGTTCGTCGGCTTGATCGCCAGCCCGATGCACTGGCTGTGGGATCGAGACCGCATCGAGGCCAACACCGGCGCACGCGATGCACCCCGCGACCGTTCGCTGCCCAGGATGAACCCGTCTACGCAGGCGTCCGCAAGCGGGGCTGAAGACAGCTTGCTCTCGGTCACGATCTCGGGCGCGCGGGGCTTCGTCGATGATCAGCCCGAGGCCCTGCGCGAGCTGTTCCTTGGCGAGATCGCGCGCTACTTCCCACGCGCGCGGCCGCAGATCCGCGGGTTTCGGGTCGTCAAAGAGAAGCGCGCGACGATCAGCCACGCCGCCGGCACGTATCGCCGTCGACCCGAGACGCTGTGCCCCATCCCGGGTCTGCTGCTCGCTGGAGACTGGGTCCGCACGGGGCTGCCCGCGACGATCGAGGGCGCCGTGCAGAGCGGCCACGATGCGGCGGCGCGGGTGCTGGACAATTCTTAGCGAGGCGGCTTCAGGCGCGGAAGCCCAAGCGGCCCCGCACCGGTTATCCTGCCCGCGATGGCCCGAACGCATCACTTCGCCTCGCACCCAGCGCTGCTGCTCGCGCTGGCGTCGTTCCTGCAGATGGGCTGCGGACGCGCGACGCCCGATCCAGCCGAGGCCAGTCCCCGACCGATCGACGATCCAGAAGAGATCGCGGTGCTGGAAGCGGCGGCCGAGCGCAAGCCCCAGCCGCCGCCCAAGTGGAAACGCGCCCCACCGCCCATGCCCGAGACCTTCGCGGCCTTCGAGCTACCCGACCTCGCCCAGCTCGATGGCATGTGGCTGGTCGAGAGCGAGATCCCAGGTCAGCGGGTCCTGTGGGTGGTCGAAGAGGCCGGGACCAAGCTGGTCGAGGTTGACCATCGCGGACGCGAGCGGGTGTTTGGGCTGTCGTTGTCCTCGCCGTGCGCGCTGCGGTTGACCGACGAGCGCGGACGGACGCGCACCCGCGTGATCGCGATGCGAACCCAAGCCGAGCCGGCTGATCAACCAGGGGATGGCGTCCAGTTCGTCAGCCCGCAGCCCGGCGCGACCGCGATCGTTGGCAACGACGGCTCCATGCTCGCGTGCGTCGGCCACCGGACCTATCAAATCGCGGCCGACGGTCGCTGCCGCTACACGACGGAGATGCTGGGCTCCTGGACCGAGCCGACCACGCCCAGCGAGGCCTGCGAGCTGACGAAGGACGAGCGAGGCCGGGTGTTGGTGATCGCCGAGCAGCGCCTGCGCGAAGCGGATGGGCTGTGGATCTCGCAAGGCCTCGACCTCGCCCGCGCGACCCGAGTCGAGGATCGTGAAGCAGGCCTCACTGCGCTCACCGAACCAGAGCCAGAGCCAACCCCAGACCCAGCGCTGGACCCACAACCCGAGGCCAAGCCTGACCCAGGGGCGGAGCCTGACCCAGCGGCGGAGCCTGACCCAGCGGCGAAGCCTGACCCAGGGGCGGAGCCTGAGTAGCGACACCGGGTCGCAGCCCGCTCACAGCCCCGGGTAGGCGACGTGCCCGAGTACGCAAGCTTTGCGGGCGCCGGTGACCCGCGGCAGCGAGCTTGGCAGCCCCGCGACCGTGCGGGCGGCGATCAAGCCGATCGCCGCGCTCTCGTGGCAACTGGCCGCGAACACGCCGCCTTGGGGGCGCTCGACCGGCAGCGACAGCGACTCTCGGGTGAGCCGCAACAAGGTCGGGTTCTTGGCCCCGCCGCCGGTCAAGAGCACGTCGCGCACACCCGCGAGCTCGGCGGCGGCCCGCGAGATCGCCCGGGCCGTCACCGCCAACACAGACGTCAACAGGTCGCGATCGGGCACCTTCGAGAACCGTTCGTGGAGGCGCGTCGCGTACTCGCGACCGAAGTCTTCACGGCCGGTCGAGCGCGGCGGCGGCTTCTGAAAAAACGCATGGGCGAGCACGTAGTCGACCACGTTCTCATCGACCTTGCCGCCGCAGCTGAGCACGCCGTCACGATCGTAGTCGAGATCACCCGAGCTCAACCGCTGGGCCAGGCAGTCCGAGATCATCATGCCCGGCCCGATGTCGTAGCCGACCACGTCGTCGAGCGCAGCGGTCACGTGGGTGATGTTGGCGATCCCACCCACGTTGACGACCAACCGGCCCGCGTGCTCGGCCGAGGTGAAGAACCAATGCGCGAACGGGACGATCGGCGCGCCTTCGCCCCCATGGAACATGTCGGCCGCGCGGAGATCCCCGACGACCGGCTTGCCGAGCGCCTCGGCGAGCACCACCGAGCTGCCGATCTGCAGGGTGTTGGGGGTGGCGTGACCCAGGCTCTGGGTCGCCGATGGCGGGCCGTGCCACACGGTCTGGCCGTGCATCCCAACCACGCTGCAGCGCTGCCAGCCTTCCAGCTTGCGGATCGCCTCGGCGTAGCGACGCGGCAGCTCGGCGTGCAGCTCCGACAGCCGCGCGAGCGACATCGAGGTCGGGTTGGTCAGCTCGGCCTGCAGCGCCGCGTCGAAGGGCACGTGGGCGTGGCCGAGCAAGCGGGGCTCGTGGCGGTCGTGGACCGAGGTGAGCTCGAGCAGCACCGCGTCGACGCCGTCGCCCGAGGTCCCGCTCATGGTTCCAATTGCGATCACGGGGGCGCTCATGTCGGTCCTCGCTTGGTCTCGCGGTTGCCGAGCAACCGGGGGTTGTTCGCGCCACGCAAGCGCGCCTCGAGCTCCTCGATCGCCCGCGCGCCCCCGACCGCCTCGAGCACCAGATGCGCGGCCCTGAGCGCCTCGGGGTGGGCGTCCGCGACCGCGACACCCAGCCCGACCTGCCCGAACACCGGCGCGTCGTCGAGACCGTCACCCACGTGCAGCACGTGCTGCGCGGCGACGGCCCCGTGGCGCTCGCGGATCTGCTCGAGGGCACCGATCTTGTCGGTCACGCCGAGCCAGTCGGGGGCGCAGCCAAGGTGCTCGATCCTGCGCCGCGCCGACGCAGTCTTGTTGCGCGACAGCGGCACGACCGGCAGCCCGGCGCGCGCGATTCGTAGCAGCGCCTCCCCGTCGCGAACGCTGTAGCGCTGGACCCATCCCACTGGCTCTCCCGCCCACCACGTGGTCGCGTCCGTCAGAGTCCCATCGATGTCGAATGTGAGCAGCTCGATCGAGGCCAGCCGCACGCGCTGGTCCTCGGTCCTCGCTTCGAAGCTCGGCATGCGCGGAGCTTAGCGGGAACGCGCCTGATCTGCGTGGGGGTCGGCCCACGCGCCTCGCGCTGGGGGCGACATGCCGCGGGTTGCGATTTGCCGCAAAAAGCGCACTATGAGCATCTCGCCAAAGTCACTATCGTGATCACCGCAGTCGGAGTCTCCGCCGCCCTACTCAGACATGGACAACGTCGATCCCACGCCGCGTGACAGCCCCACCGAGGGTGGGCGCCTGTTGATAGTCGACGATGAGGCCGTCATCCGCTTCGTGCTTCGGTGCGAGCTCGAGCAGCGCGGCTACCTCGTCACAGAGGTCGAAGACGGCCGTCGCGCGATGGAGCAGTTCTCCACGGATCCCAGCTGTTGGCTCGGCGCGTTTGTCGATCTCCTGTTGCCCGACGCGCACGGCGACGAGCTCATCGATCAGCTGCTCGCGGTCCGACCCGATCTGCCAGTCGTCCTGATGACGGGGGACTGTGACCCCAGCATCGAGCGCATGGCGAAGGAGCGGAACCTGACGATCCTTCGCAAGCCGTTCCCGCTCGAGCGCCTGCGGCCGCTGCTGCAAGACATGCGGCGCCAGGCCCAGCTCAACGCAACGACCAACACAGCGCCCAACCCAGAGGGCGACGCGGCCGCGGGCGTCGAGACCGCGACTGTCTCCGCAACTGTCTCAGCGACTGTCTCCACGACAGGGGAACACCCATCGTGAGCCTCACGGACGGACCGCCTCGGGCCCAGGATGCGCTCCGACGCACCCGTCATCAGATTCGCAACGAGCTGCAGCTGCTGACCAGCCTCCACGCGCTCCACATCCGCCGCGTCGACGATCCCCGCGCCCGCCATGAGCTGATCCGGTGTTATCGCCGCGTGGGCGTCGTTGGGGTCGTTCATCAGCTGACCGCAGACTCGGGCGGCACGGTCAGCGCAGATCGCTGCCTGCAGACCGTCGCAGAGTTCCTCGAGGCCAGCGCGCGGACCATGCAGGGCACCTGCTTCGAGCTGAAGTTCAGCTTCGAGCCGATGCGCTGGAAGCATCATCACGCGACCCGGATCGCGTTGATCGTCGACGAGTTGTTCACCAACGCGATCGACCACGCCCTGCCCCACACGACCCGGGCCGAGTTCGAGCTCGAGCTGGTGCAGATCGACGAACGCACCTGCCTGCGCCTGCGGGACTGGGGTCCAGGCTGGCCCAAGGGCATGGTGCCCGCGACCAATGACAGCCTTGGGCTCCCCATGGTCTGCGCGGTGGCGCAGCAGCTAGGCGGGTCATTCGAGCTCGTCCTCGCGCCCGGGGGAGGCACCGACGCCCGCTTGTGGCTACCATCAAATCTAGCGATCGAGCCGGACGACGAGTTGGACGAGGTGTAGACATGACCAGCGACGAGAAGCCCCGGCGAGCGCGCGCGATCATCGTTGAAGACGAGTGGATCGTCGCCCGAGATCTCCAGCACATCCTAGAAGAGATCGGTCTGCACATTCTTCGGCTCGTGCGACGGCCCAGCGACTTGATGCCCTTGGTCGAAGAGCTGCGCCCCGACTTGTTGGTGCTCGACATCGATCTAGACGCCGAGATCGACGGTATCGAGCTCGCCGAGCAGGTCCAAAAGAACTTCCCGACCTGCGCGCTGCTGTTCGTCTCGGCCCACGCCGAACCCGAGACCCTGGCGCGGATCCGCCGGGTCGACGCGCACGGGTTCGTCGTCAAGCCGTTCGCGCGGCCGCAGCTCGAGGCAGCGGTCGAGGTCGCGCTCTCGCGGGTGGATCGGACCGCCGACAACGCCCAGGCCGCGCTGCGCGAGATCGCTCGGGTGCTCGCCGACGCGGGCGCCCTGCCCCATGAGCGTCGCAACCGCGACTGGCGTCAGATCCCCGGCCTCCAGGAGCTCTCCCCCCGCGAGGTGCAGGTGCTCGAGGCGCTCTTGGCCCACCGAAGGCCGCCGCAGATCGCCGAGGACCTGGGCATCTCGCCGCACACGGTCCGCAACCACCTCAAGTCGATCTACGCCAAGTGTGGCGTGCGCTCCCAGGCCGAGCTGCTGCAGCTGATCGTTGAAGCCTGAGCGAAGCCTGAGCCGCGCTACAGCGCCTTGTGGATCTTCGAGAGCAGCTCGTCGAGCGCGAACGGCTTGGTCACGTAGTACTTCGCGCCAACGTTGATGCCCTCGACGACGCTGCGCGGGTCGTTCTTGGCGGTCAAGAAGATCACCGGGACCGCCCGCGTGCCGTCGTTGCGCTTGACGGCCTTGACGAAGGTCATCCCGTCGAGCCGCGGCATCATGACGTCGCAGATGATGAGATCTGGCTGTTCCTGATCCAGCGCCGTCAGGCCTTGGACCCCGTCGGTCGCCTGTGTGACCCGGTACCCCTTGGCGGTCAACGCCTTGACGAGCAGAGTTTGGACTGCGGGATCGTCTTCGACGATGAGGATGTGCTCACCTGCCACGCCGACACGCTAACATCTTTCGGCTCGGGCGCGGGGCGGCATTCGTGCCCAGGTTGGCGGTAGGCAGCGCTCACTCGGCGGCTTCGACCGCCAGCACTGGATCGTGCTGGTCCGGCTTTGGCTCGGGCTTGGGATCGGGCTTGGGATCGGGCACGACCTGCATGCGATCGAGGATCGTCACGCCGCCGTTGCGCCAACGGCGGAGTTCGACCTCACACAGCTGCTCGCCGCGCGGGTCCCGACGAACGATCAGATGCGAGCCGTCAAGCCAGCTGCCGCTGTTGCCATAGATCACCGAACCGCGCCGTTCAACGCTGCCGCGGTGGCTATGGCCCATCAACACGATCCGCGTGCCGGTGACCTCACCGACGCTGGAGGCGACCTCCAGCATGTCGCGGGCGACGTTGCGTGGCGATCGTCGGCGCTTGACCTGAAGGGCAGCCAACGCGCCGAGCACGAGCCCGAGCGGCGCCCCCACGACGAGCGACCAGCCGAGTGACCAAAAGATCAACGGCACCAGCAACGCGGGCCCGATCACAGCGATAGCGAGGTCGAGCGCGGTGACCGACAACACCCCGCCCACGCTGGCCGAGCTCGGCGGCGGGGCCATGTTCTCGAGGGCCGTCAGCGCGCTCATCTGCAGGCCCGCGTTCTTGGCCAGCTTGGCCAGCCGCTCTTCGTGGGCGGTGCGCCCGGCCTTGTCGACCCGACCGCTGCGGACCCACAGCCCCAGCATTCCGCCGACCATGCGCAGGTACAAGAACACGACGCGGATCATGAAGCGCCAGCCCCGGGCGATCGCCCAGCGGAAGTAGTCGAGGGTCGTGAACCGGTCGGCCGCGTCGTAGTCGATCTCCGGCATCAGGTTGGTGAACCGGCGGGTTGCGACCTCGGCGACGCTCTGGACCAAGCGCCCGCCGCGGGTTGGCGACAGCTGGGCGTGGGTCGAACAGGCCGGATCGAACAGGTGCCCGTGCTCGATCCAGGCTCCACCCTCGCGCACGAACCACGGGACGAAGCGCACCTGTCCAGCGCCGACTTCACCCAGGGTCGTGATCCCGGTTGCGGTGATCTGTTCGCGCAGCTGCGCGGGATCGCCTTCGTCGAGCGCGCCCTCGAGCCGAGACGCGAACGCCCGGCCAACCTCCGGGTACAGGAACTCGGCGTCATGATTGCCGGCCACGAACACGATCGAGTTCCCCGCGTCGAGGAATCCGACCAGCGCGTCCTCCACACCCGGGTAGGCGTCGAGCACGGCGTGCAGGCGCTCGATCGCGAGCTCGACCGGATCTTGGGCGCCGTCGCCGATCTCGACGTTCCAAAAGTCGATGAAGTCGCCGTTGATGACCAGCTGCCAGGTGCCAAGCCGGGCGTAGTGGTCCAAGAACTGCGGCAGGGTCTCGTCGAGCCGCGCCGCGAGGTGCACGAACTCCCCGCGGGTCCTTGCCTTGAGGTGTGAGCCCAGGTGCAGATCGCTGATCAACAGGAGGTCGCGCACAAACGGGTTCCCGATTCACCGGCAGACTAGCAGCTCTTTCGACCGAGGGCGCCGACCGACTGCGACCGAGAGCCCAGGCCCGGCAGCCGCCCCATGCCTGTGGTATAGCCCGCGCGCGCGTGTTCGGTCGTTGAGGCGGTATACCCGCCAAGGGCGACACAGACGCACGCAGGAGCCCACCATGCCCAAGCTCATCGCCTTCGCGTTGGTCGTCGCTTTCTCTGTTGGACTGTTCATCTGGAACCTGTCCAAGTTCGTCAAGATCGCCGCGCTCGGCCGGCCCGCCAACCTCGAGGAGACTTGGGGCGAGCGGATCGCCAGCCTGATGACCTTCTTCTTTGGCCAGCGCAAGGTCATGGAGGAGCGCCGCAGCTGGCACCACCTCGCGCTGTACTGGGGCTTCTTGGTCTTGCAGATCGGGCTGCTCGACATGCTGGTCACCGGGCTGTTCGGCGAGTGGGGCGTCACCTTCGCCACCCTGCTTGGCGAGACCGGCCACGCGTGGCTCAAGTTCGTCGTCGATCTTGGCAACACGGTCGTCGCGCTCGCGCTGATCTACGCGTTCGTTCGCCGGCTGCTGATCAAGCCCAGCTTCGTGCCTGCCAACCTCGACGCGATGCTGATCCTCAGCGCGATCACGCTGATCGTCTTCACCCACTTTGGCCACCACGTGTACGAGATGGCGTACGAGCGGGCCATGGAGGACGGCGCGGTCGTCTCGTACGCGATCGGCTCCGGGCTGGGTCTGTACTCGGGGCCGCCGATCAGCGAGGCCATGCCGGGTGGGGGTGGCGCGGGCTTGTTCGTGTCGACCAACCACGACACGGCGGGGATCATCGCCGAGGCCAACTGGTGGGGCCACATGTGCGTGGTCCTGGCGTTCCTCAACTACCTGCCCTTCTCCAAGCACATCCACGTGCTCGGCTCGGGTCCCAACATCTTGCTGCGGCGCCAAGGCCAGCGCGGGATCATGCCCAAGCTGCTGCTGATGCCGCCCGAGCCGGCCGAAGACGAAGAGGAAGACGAGGACGCCGAGCCACCGCCGATCCCGTGGGAGAACTGGGGCGTCGGCCGGATCGAAGACTTCGACTGGAAGTCGCTGATCGACAACTACGCGTGCACCGAGTGCGCCCGCTGCACCATGTACTGCCCCGCGTTTGCGACCCAAAAGCCGCTCTCGCCGATGCACCTGATCCACGACCTCAAGGACGAGATGAAAGATCGCGGCGGCCTGTTGGTCCAGCTGCGCACGTCTGGCGGTCAGCTGCCGATCTACGATCCCGACACGGGCGAGCAGGGCTTCCCCGAGGACCTCGAGGACTCGCCCGCCTACAAGCCGCTCCCCGAGACCGCCAAGACCGACAAGATCGCCGAGATCAAGAAGCAGCTGGAGGCCCTGCCCCCGCTCGTGGGCGGACGGATCAAGGACGAGACCCTGTGGGCCTGCACCACCTGCGGCGCCTGCGAAGAGGTCTGCCCGGTGTTCATCCAGCACCCGCTCAAGATCCTGCAGATGCGCACGCGGATCGTGCTCAACGACGAAGAGGGCCGAACCCCCGGTGACGTGACCCGGGTGATCGGCAACATCGCCGATGGTCAGGGCAACCCGTGGAACGACAACAGCGATCGCATGGCCTGGGCCGAGGGCCTGGATGTCCCCACGATCGAGGACAAGCCCAACGCCGAGTGGCTGTTGTTCGTTGGCTGCGCCGGCGCCCTCGACGACGGCGCCAAGAAGACCACCCAGGCGCTGGTCCGCATCCTCCACGCCGCCCAGGTCGACTTCGCCGTGCTCGGCAAGCAAGAGAAGTGCACCGGTGACACGCTGCGCCGGCTCGGCGCCGAGGACAAATTCCAAGAGCTCGCCGCCGAGCAGGTCGCGACCTTCAACGAGCACCAAATCACCAAGGTCATCGCGACCTGCCCCCACTGCTTCCACGTGATCAAGAACGAGTACCCGCAGTTCGGCGGCGACTACGAGGTCGTGCATCACGCGGAGCTGATCGCCAAGCTGCTCGAGGACGGCAAGCTCAAGGTCGATCATCCGCTGACCAAGAAGTTCACCTATCACGACTCGTGCTACCTCGGCCGCTGGAACAAGGTCTACGACGCGCCGCGGAGCTCGATCGAGCGCTCGCTTGGCGGCAAGGGCAGCTTCGTCGAGCTGGGTCGCAACCGCGAGCACGGGTTCTGCTGCGGCGCCGGCGGTGGCCGGATGTGGGTTGAAGAAGAGAAAGAGAAGCGGGTCAACGTCAACCGCAGCCAAGAGATCGTCGACGCGGGCGTCGACGCCGTCGCCGTCGGCTGCCCGTTTTGCAAGACCATGATCTCCGACGGCATGAAGCACTTCGACAAGGACGAGGACATCGAGGTCCTCGACATCGCCCAGGTCGTCGCCAGCACCCTCGCGGAGCCGTCCGCATGATCGCCGAGCAGATCCACGACGAGCTGGTCCGCACCTTCGCCCCGGAGCTGCTCGACGTGATCAACGAGTCGGGCAACCACAACGTCCCCAAGGGGTCCGAGACCCACTTCAAGGTCGTGATCGTCAGCGAGGTGTTCGCCGGTCAGTCCCCCGTTGCCCGGCACCGCGCCGTCAACAAGGCGCTCGCCAGTCAGCTCGCCAACGGCGTCCACGCCCTCTCGATCCAAGCCCACACCCCCGCGCAGTGGGCCGAGCGCGGCGGCCAGGTGCCCGACTCGCCGCCGTGTCTTGGCGGGTCCAAGGCTGACCGCTAGCCAGGGTTCTGGGGGTCCGTGTCCGGCTCGGTGCCCGCGCCCGGCTCGGGGGCCTCGATGACCTCGGATCCCTGCGCCTCGCCGCCGGCCTCGTCTTCTGCGTTCATCCCGACCGGTCCCTCGACCGGGGACGCCACTGGATCGGGCGGTGGGGACTCGCACTCCGAGGGCATCTTGCCCATCAGGCAGCCGCTCGCGGCCATGCCGAGCGCGGCCGCGAACAGCAGCCGACCGGCGCGGTCAAATCGATAGCGAACACAAGGCTGCTGCTCGCCATGCTCGCGCAGGAACGCCCGCGCGTCATCGCTGCTCATCGCAGACAGATCCTGGACCGACTCGTCGCAGCTCTCGCAGTGACGAGCCGCCCCCGCCCCGGTCATGTCGTTCCAGTCCTCGTGACACGGCGAGACGATCGGAAGCTGGCGGCGGTGCATGCCGACCAGCGTACGCTAGATCGCGAAGGAGGCCCGGCAGAGTCAGTACGCCGCCGCAGATCCGCCATCACGAGCGACGTCCGCCACGGCCTCGAATTCGCCGCTGACCGGATCCACCGCAATACAATTGGCGTGCCCGATCCTCCGCCCGCGGGTCTTCAACTCGTGCCCCATTTTCTCCAGGGCCTTCTCGAGCGCGGGGTCCATCCCTTCCTCGTACCAGATGTTGTCCGGCTTCCACTGGTGATGGATCCGAAACTCCCGAACGGCGTCTTCGAGCGGCCGGTCGTAGTCGATCAGCTGCAGGATGATCTGCGCGACCGTGGTCGTGATCGTCGGGCCCCCGGGTGAGCCAACGACCGCCCGCAGCTTCCCGTCTTTGACCACGATCGTGGGGGTCATGCTGCTGAGCATCCGCTTGCCCGGCGCGATCGCGTTTTGCGGTCCCTGGATCAGCCCGAACATGTTTGGCGATCCGACCTTGGCCGTGAAGTCGTCCATCTCGTTGTTCAGGATCACCCCCGTCCCCGGCACGATGACCTTCGAGCCAAACCCACCGTTGAGCGTGTAGGTGTTGGCGACCGCCAGCCCGTTGGCATCGACGACGGAGAAGTGAGTGGTCTGCTCGGACTCCTTGACCTCGACCCCCGCCCCGACCTGATCCGAGGGGGTGGCCTTCTTCGGGTTGATGTCGGCGACCCGCTCGTCGATGTAGCTGACGTCGAGCAGCGTCTGCATCGGGATCTTCACGAAGTCGGGATCGCCAAGCAGCAGGTTGCGATCGGCGTAGGTCCGACGAAGGATCTCTACATAGGCGTGGACCTGCGCGGGCGAGTGCCAGGCCAGGCGCTCGAGGTGCATGACCTCGCTGGCTGCGAGGATCTGGCGAAGCACCACCCCGCCCGCCGACGGCGGCGGCATCGCGATGATCTCGTGCCCGTGGTAGGTGAACACCAGCGGATCGCGCTCGACGGGCTGGTAGTTGGCGAGATCCTCGACCGTCCAGATCCCGCCAAGGTCTTGGACCTGCGCCGCGAGGTAGGCCGCGAAGTCCCCAGCGTAGAAGCCATCGCGCCCTTGATCCGCGATGCGCTGCAACGTCGCCGCCAGCTCCGGTTGCCGCCAGACCTCGCCCGCCGCGTAGTTGCTGCCATCCGGCTTGCGAAAGCTCGCCGCGCTGGCGTCGAGCCCAGCGTCGGCCATCCGCTGGCTGCCCCACTCGAGGTCCTCTGCGTGGGACTCGTCGAGCGTCCAGCCATCGCGCGCCAGCACGACCGCCGGCTCGACAACCTGTCGCCACTCGAGCTTGCCCCACTGCTGGTGCGCGTACCAAAACCCGGCCACGTCGCCAGGGATCCCCGCCGCCTTCGCGCCCGTGCGGCTCTGATCTGTGAGCTCCCCCTTGTCGTCCAGGTACATGTCCGCCGTCGCGGCTCCGGGCGCGGTCTCGCGGTAGTCGACGGCCCTGCTCACCCCATCGGGAAAGCGCAGGACCATGAACCCGCCGCCACCAATGTTGCCCGCCGACGGATGCGTGACCGACAGCGCAAACCCAACCGCCACCGCAGCATCGACAGCGTTGCCCCCCGCCTTCAGGATCTCCACCCCGATCCGGCTCGCGTTGGACTCCGCGCTAGCGACCGCGCCGAGCTTGCCCCTCGCAATCTCGACCTGCTCCTGCAGCGGCGCCGGCTCCCCCACCGGCTCGAGCCGCATCACCAACTCGGCCGGGGCGGTCGGCGTCGGCCCTTGCTCGACGCTCTCAGCGACGCTCGGCGTCTCGCTGCTGCTGCTGTCCTTGCAGCCAGATCCAAACGAGACCACCCCCGCGAGCAGGAACGCAAACGGAACCAAGAGTTGAGCCGACCGACGCATCCCGGATACCTTAGACCCCCCCAGGCGCCTTCGCACTTCGCCGACTGCCGCCGCGAAAACGCGTCTGGTCGCGCCGCTCCTCGGGGCTGGCCAGCCACCGGGGCACGACACGTAGATGGAGCGGCCCCCAACCAGCTCCAGGTGGTCAGACGAGCCCCCCTTTCCAGCCACCGGGGCACGACACGTAGATGGAGCGGCCCCCAACCAGCTCCAGGTGGTCAGACGAGCCCCTTCCAGGTGGTCAGACGAGACCCCCTTCCAGCCACCGGAGCACGACACGTAGATGGAGCGGCCCCCAACCAGCTCCAGCTGGTCAGACGAGAGCCCCCTTCCAGGGGGCCACACATGCGGATGCGAACAAACGGCCGATGGGAGCGAGCGAAGCGAGTGACCCGAAGTGCGAAGCCGCCTGTGGGGGTAAAAAAAGAAAACCCCCGCATCCAATGTGGATGCGGGGGTTGTGCGCTGACCCTGCCGGGACTTGAACCCGGGATTGCGGCGTGAGAGGCCGCCGTCCTAACCGCTAGACCACAGGGCCTAGTGCGTGATGATCAAGTGAGTAAGTGAGGTGCTCAGGGAGCAGGAGCGGTCAGGAAACTGAGAGTTCGGGTACAAGGACTCGAACCTTGATTGGCGGAATCAGAATCCGCTGTCCTACCATTAGACGATACCCGAACGGTGCGGAACCGCGGCCCTTGCCGAAGCAACGGGCGGGGCGGATGCGGTGGGCCCAGCGGATGGGCCCGGGAGTCGTGGTAGGAGCCCCTTTCGAGGCCGGGGGAAGATGGACTAGTGGCCCCCGGCTGTCAAGATGCTTTGTTGCGGCGAAAAGCACGCGTTCTCACGCGGTGGCCTCGCTCGCCACAACGTCTTCAAACGTCTTCGCTGCCCAAGCTGAACCAGTCTACGAAGGCGAAAGCTGGTTTTGCGGGCGGGAATTCGTGGGGCTTGCGTTAGTCTGACCAGGATCGTGAGCGACTTTGGAAGCACGGAGACGATCGCGGCCAGCGACGTCGGAGCTGATCCAGGCGATCCCCTGCCCTTCGAGTTTCGCGCAGGGGTCCGGGCGTGCCCGCTGATCATCAGCTTCCCCCACGTTGGGCTGGACTGGCCTCGGGGCTTGGGCCCGCGACCGCAGGTCAGCTTCCCGCGCAACGCGGACTACGCCGTCGACCGTCTGTACGTCCGGGCCGAGGCGCTGGGGGCCGCGACCGTGCGCGCGCGCTACTCCCGATTGGTGGTCGATCTCAACCGGGCGCACGACGACGTCAGCCCCGAGATCGTGCCCGATCATCCCGATCCGCGACCGCGGGCGTCCATGTCGCGAGGGTCCGACGCGCTTGGTCCTGCGGGTCCGAACCGGACCGCGCGTCGACCGATCCGCAATCGGGGCGTCGTGTGGCGCAGCGCGGTCGGCAACATCCCGCTGCTGACCACGCTCAGCTACGCGGAATTCACCCGCCGACTCGATCGCTTCTATCACCCTTATCACCGCGCGCTGCGGCTGCTGATCGAGCGGCGGCGCCGACAGTTTGGCTACGCGATCCTGCTCGATGCCCACTCGATGCCGAGCACGGTCGGCGGAGATCTCGTGCTGGGGACCCGAGCGGGGACTGCGTGCGGACCCGGCCTGTCCGCGCTGGCGATGCAGGCGCTCGGAGGTCAGTGCACCCACCAGCGCGGTCTGTTTGGATCGGCTTGGCCGCTCACCGTGGCGATCGACGATCCCTATCAAGGCGGGCAGATCGCCAGCTCGTTTGGCCGGCCCCTGCAACACGTCCACGCGCTGCAGCTCGAGGTCAACCGCGCGCTGTACATGGACGAGTATCGGCTCGAACCCAGCCCGGTCCCCGACCCCCGTGAACTGGCTCAGCTCTCCGCGCGCGCGCGGGATCGGTTCTCCGTGGGCAGCCACGAGATCCGGTCGAGCGCTCAGCGGTCGCGGACAGCGCAGAGCCACACGCGTGACCAGCGACGCCTGCTCGCGCTCGTCAGCGCCATCGACACGCTGGTGCTCGAGCTGAGCCGCGAGCGAGACGAGCTCGCCGCCGCGGCCGAGTGAGCCGCGCCTGCTCAGCGCCTGATCAGCGCCGGGGGCGTCGCGTTGAGATGTCGGTTCGTGCGCGAGCACAGATCGCATGAAGCTGCCACTTTGCTGGAACATGCGCGCTCGACTGAACATGAGTCGGGCTGTTTCGAACCAAGCTGACGCTTCCCTTGTGTGAGCTGCCCCCCTGACGCTACACTCGGCGCAGATCGTTGGGGCGAGCGTCGATGGCTCGTCTCTCCACGTGGCCGATAGCGCGTGGACCTGTGGACGACGAAAGGACTCGCGGCCGTGAACCAAGCCAACAAAGAAGCGGATGCCTTTGACGACCTGCTCGGTCAGCTCGTAGACGAGCTGGCGATGACTCCGGCAGCGGAGCCAGAGCCCGAACCAGAACCCGAGCCCGTGCCCGCCCCGGCCGCGAACCAGGCTCCACCCGACGCGGCACAGATCCAGTACGTCGCCCCGCCCCCGCCCAAGAGCAACACCGTTGCGATCGCGGCGATCATTGGTGGAGCGATCGCTGTCGTCGGCGTCGCGGCGATCATCTTCCTCGGCAAGGGTGACGGCGATCAAGTCGCCGAGACAGACAAGGCCGCAGACACCGAGAAGGCCGACGAAAAAAAAGCGGAAGAGAAGAAGGCCGAAGAGCCCGTTCCTCCGCCGCCCGGCGCCACGCCGCCACCGGTCGACGCGGCCGGTCAACCGGTTGATCCGAACGCCGTGCCCGCCGCCGTGGATCCCAACGCGCCTCCAGTCGATCCCAACGCGGCCCCGGTAGATCCCAACGCGGCGCCCGTCGAGGCAGCCGAGGAGGCCCCCAAGCCCGCGGCGAAGAAGCGGAAGAAGGCGTCGAACCGGAAGAAGACGACCAAGACGACGACCAAGACGACCAAGCCCAAGGACGCGTTCGAGGATCTATGACGCCGAGGCTGCGTTGCGGTCCCGGCCTCGCGTCACATCACGACGTCAACCCGGGACTCGCGTCAGTCGTCCTGGTTTGGTCTTAACAAGCTGAGAATCCCATGCGCTCGTTTCGTGTATCCGTTGCCCTTCTGTTGACCTTCTGCGTTCCGAGCGTCGCGCTCGCCCAGGTTCCGCCGCCGCCAACTGGCCCGGTCGCGCCGCAACCCCAACCGCAGCCTCAGCCAGAAACTCAGCCGCAGCCCCAGCCAACCGGCGAGCTGAGCGAAGACCAAAAGATCGAGCTCGCCAAAGAAAAGTACATGCAGGCCGAGGGCCTCGCCGGCCAAGGCCGCTGGGTCGAGGCCGTGCCCTTCTACGAAGAGGCGTACTACCTCGTCCCGGGCAAACACGGCTTCGCGCACAAGGTTGGCGTCGCGGCCTGGAACGCGGGCGACTGCGACAAGGCCAACTCCTACCTGAAGCACTTCCTTCAGTACGGTGACCCGGAGAAGCAAGGCGACAAGTTCGACGAGGCCAAGCAGATCCTTGGTGAGATCTCCGTGTCCGGGTGCGCGACCCCGACAACGACGACGACCACCACCACCACCACGTCAGAGCCAACCGACAACGACAACCCGCTCGACGACAGCACCACCGTCGTGCGCCAGCAAGAGGCGAAGAAAGCCCGCGACGCCAAGAAGAGCGAGAAGCGTGGGCTGCTGATCGGCGGCGCGGTGCTCACCAGCTTTGGGATCGCGGGCGTGGCCGTTGGCATCACCGGTTTGGCGATCGCCAGCGGGTCGGCCAACCAGCTCGGCGATCTGTCCACCAACCAGACCAATTCGGGCTTCCCGATCGGCGACTACGACTGCCGCAACGACTTGGGTTGCCCGTCACAGCTCGAGTCGCGCATGGCAACCGGCAACGCGCTCGGCTACGTGGGCTTGATCGGTGGCGGCGTCATGCTCGGAGCTGGCGTCGCAATGTTGGCGGTCTACATGATCAACAAGAAGAAGAGCGGCGGCGCCACCGAGGCGACCGCGGCCAACCGCATGAGCAACAAGGTCGAGCTCACGGCGCTCGGCCCGGCGCTCTTGCCAAACGGCGCCGGGGCGGTGGCCGGGCTGCGCTTCTAGCCGTGTCGTCGAGCCCATCACCTGGTCCAACTTCCAGCGAGTCCATCATGCGTCTGCTCCGTGTCCCCGTCGCCCTCCTCCTGACCCTCTCGCTGCCAAGCGTCGCGTTCGCGCAGTACCCACTGCGGCCCATGGCCAACGCCGCGCCATCGGAAGAGCTCAGCGAAGACGAGAAAATCGAGAAAGCCAAAGGCCTGTACATCGAGGCCGAGCGGCTCGCGGCCGAAGACAACTGGGACGCCGCGGTCATCCTCTACGAGCAGGCCTACTACCTGGTCCCAGGCAAGCACGGGTTCGCGCACAAGGTCGGCGTCGCCGCGTGGAAGGTCCACGACTGCGACAAGGCCTTCGACTACATGACCCACTTCATCGAGTACGCCGACCCCGAGAAGCAAGGCGACAAGATCGGTGAGGCCCAGACGATCCTCGACGAGATCGCCGCGACCGAGTGCCGCACGCCCGAGGCCGAGACCAAGCCCGAGACCAAGCCCGAAGAGGCGACCGACGTCGAAGATCCGTTCGCGGTCAGCAACGGCACAACCGACAAGCCAGAGAAGCAGAAAGGCGGCAACGGCCTGCTCGCTGGTGGCGCCGTGTTGATCACCCTTGGCGTCGGCGGCATCGTGGTCGGCGGTGTCGGCTCGGCCATGGCCGTGGGCGCGGGCAATCGGCTCGACGAGCTGGCATCGACCAGCACCAACACCGGGTACTCGACCGGCGACTACGCGTGTCGCGACGCCGGGGTCGACTGCCCCGTCTCCCTCGAGGGTCGCCTGGGCACTGGCAAGGCGCTCACCTACGCCGGCTTCATCGGCGGCGGCGTGTTGCTGGTGACCGGCGTCGCGCTGATCGCCCTGCACGCCAAGAAGAAAAAGGGCAACGCAGGCGCAGCCGCCAAGGCCAAGACCGTCGAGCTGACGGCGCTCGGGCCAGCTTTGCTCCCGGGTGGCGGCGGCGGGTCCATGGCCCTGCGGTTCTGATCCGCGGTTCTGAGCTAATTTGGGCCGCGGGGACAAGACCAACGAGCGCGCGCTGATTCAGCGCCGTCGCGCTCGCGAGATCGGCACGTTGGGCCTCGATCGCCCCGCGCCGATCGTGCTGGCCTATCCCAGCCCCTATCACGTGGGGATGTCGAGCCTCGGGTTTCAGACCCTCTACCGCGGGCTCAACGAAGACGGCCCCGGCTGCCATCGCGCGTTCTTGCCGGATCGCTGGGAGCGAATGTCGTTGGCGTGGCCGCAGCCGCGCCGCCCGATCCTCAGCTACGAGACCGAGCAGCCGCTGTCGAGCTATCGGATCATCGGGCTCTCGGTCGCCTACGAGCTCGAGATCAGCGGCGTGATCCGCTTGCTCGAGGGCGCAGGGATCCCGCTGCTCGCCGCGGACCGGGGTCCTCGAGATCCGATCATCATTGCCGGCGGACCGCTGACCAACAGCAACCCCAGCGTGTTGCTGCCCTTCGTCGATCTGCTGATCGCCGGCGAGGCCGAGGCGCTGCTGCTCGAGGCCGTCGCCCGGATCGAGCAGACCCGCGATCGCCAAGCCGCGATCGACAGCGTCGCCGAGCTCCCCCACACGATCCGCGGTGAGCTCGAGCGTGGCCACTTCGAGCCGCTGCCGACCATGGCCAACGCGCCCGCCAAGCTGTTGCCTGCCCGCTCGGCGATCGTCAGCCCCGACACGGAGCTCAGCGAGATGTTCTTGATCGAGCCCGAGCGCGGCTGCTCGCGCCGCTGCACGTTTTGTGTGATGCGCGGGGCGACGACTGGCGGCATGCGCTTGCTCGACATCGAGACCCCGCTCTCGATGATCCCCGACCACGCCAAGAAGGTTGGCCTGGTCGGCGCCGCCGTCACCGATCACCCGCAGCTCGAGCAGCTCGTTGGACGGATCGTCGAGCGCGGCAAGGGCATCGGCATCTCCAGCCTGCGCGCGGATCGTCTAACCCCGAGCTTGCTCGCCGCGCTCGCGGCTGGCGGCTACCGGACGATCACCGTCGCGTCCGACGGGATCAGCGAGCGAATGCGTCTGGCCCTCGATCGCAAGGTCACCGAGGCCGAGCTCCTGCGCGCCGCCAAGCTGATCGCCGCCGGCGGGTTCCACCGCATGAAGGTCTATCAAATGATGGGCGCACCCGGTGAGACCGACGACGACGCCGACGAGCTGATCCGCTTCAGCCTCGAGCTCGCCAAGATCGTCCGCCTGACCCTGACCTTCTCGACCTTCGTCGCCAAGCGCAACACGCCGCTCGACGGCTCGCCCTTCTTCGGCGTCAAGCCTGCGCAAGAACGACTCGATCGGATCCGCCAAGGCCTCAAGGGCAAGGTCGAGCTGCGTCCGCAACCACCCAAGTGGGCGTGGATCGAGTACCTGCTGGCCCAGGGCGGCCCCGAGGTTGGCCACGCCGCGATCGAGGCCGTCCACGCGGGCGCGAGCTACCGCGACTGGACCCGCGCGCTCGAGCCCCTAGCGAAGAGCGAGCGGGCGCCCTGCTACGGCGATGAATGGTTGGTCGCGCGGCGAACGGGTAAGGCGGCCGAGCGGCCCCGGCTGCCAGTGCTCCCCCCCCGTCCAGGGCCCTGATCTTGGTTGCTCCCCCAGAGCGGCCAGACGGTCCGCCAGACGGTCCCGTCAGACGGTCCGTCAGACGGTCCACCAGATGGCCGCAGCTACGCTCCGGGGCACGGGATCGGGGCGAGCACGCTGAGCGCAGGCAAGTGGCCGGTCACGCTCGTGCTCAGCGAGTAGCGGCAGTAGTTGTAGCCATAGTTGTTGTTGGCGGTGCAGATCTCCCACTGTTGGACCGCCCACTGCGGACCAAGATCGGGGACCGGGTCGCCCTCGGCGTCGAGCAGCCGCTCGGTCACGGGATCGGTCGGGCCGTCGGTGTAGACCAGGAGTACGCCGTCCGCGACGATGTCCGTGGCCGCTCGACAGCTGGCCGCGGTGCTGGACATGCGCACCCGCAGCAAGCTGGGATCCTCGGGGGCGATCCACACGTCGGCGACGCTGTTGACCTGGTAGTAGCCCTGCCCGATCCCGGCGTAGCGCGTGCGCACGTAGCAGGTGTCCGGGCCTTGGTAGCCGCTGTAGGACTGAACCTGCGCGCTCCAACCGATCACGGCGAAGCGATCTGGATCGGGCGCGTTGCCGGCCGCGAGCGGCTTGGAGAACTGCAGCTCGAGCACCCCCGCGCCGATCCACTCACCTTCGAGCACGATCGGCGGCGCGGTGTCGCTGGTCGTTGGCGCAGGCGGGGCGTCGAAGGTGCGCAGGCCCTCGCAGGCGTCGCCGTTCTCGCAACCCCCCAGCCCAAGCGCCGCAGCGACCCCAAGAAACCCAACAGGTGTCCCCGCTCGGATCGACTGCTCCATGCCCATGCCCGCCATGCCCCGATGCTCCCACACTCCGGGCACCGAGCGCCTACTTCTTCTTGGGGGGCGGCGGCGGCGGCTTGACCATGGCTTTGCCCGCCTCGGTCTCTTTGCTGGTCGCCGCCCGCACGCCGATGATCCGCACGCTCATGCCGATCGTCTGGCCGGCCAGCGGGTGGATCATCGCAACCGTCACGTTCTCGTCCGTGACCTCTTTGACCGCGAGATGCAGCGGCTGCCCGTTGGGCATCTTCGCTACGAACTTGTTGCCAACCTCGAACTTGGCGCCGTCGGGGAACTCGGTCCGACTCATGACGTTGGTTGGCGCGTCATCGATGGTCCCGAACGCCTCGTCGGGCGGAAACTCGAAGGTCTGCTCGGCGCCCGCTTCGAGGCCCTCGAGCCGCTTGGCGAGCCCAGGGATCAGGGTCTGCGTGCCATGCAGCAGGCTAATCGGACCGGAGATGTCCGAGCTCTCGACGATCTCTCCGTCTGCGGTGGTGATGTCGTAAGCGAGCGTCACGACGGTGCCAGACTCGATCTTCATTGCCTGAATCATAGGCCGCCGATCCCCACCAAACCACCACCTTCTGGTTTGAGGGAAACCGCCCCGTCACTCGGTCACGACGATGGCGCTGGCCTCGGATCCCATGACGCCGGGCATGGCCGCGGCCCAGCCCTCGGGCAGCTTGGGCTCGGTGAAGCCGAACAGCCAGCGCGCATCTGCAGGCGAGAGGTTCACGCACCCGTGGCTGCGGACCAGCCCAAACCCGCCGTGCCAAAACGCGCCGTGCAGGGCGACGCTGTTCGAGAAGTACTGCGTCCACGGGACATCTTCGATCGAGTAGGCCTCTTCCTCGACGGGCTGGTCGCGCATCGAGGTCACGATGAACTTGCTCTGGACCCGGTGGACGCCAACTGGCGTCATCCCGGGCTCTTTGCCGGTCGAGACGATCGTTGCGAACACCGGGCGATCTCCGATGTAGGCCACCAAGGTCTGCTCGGACAGATCCACGTGGATCCAGTGCTCGTCTGGCTCGATGCCCGCGGGCCGCTTGAGCTTGGCCGCCTCGCCGACCGCGTAGGCCCGCATCAGGTTGCCGTCGGCGTCTTCGTAGTAGTCGTAGTCACCGATCCGGACCTTGCGGACGAATTTGTGGGTGGACCGGCGCGGCAGGGTCTCGCCGGTGTCCTCGAGCAGACCCGAGTCGCCGTTGCGCTTTTGCAGGGCCAGCTCGCGGACCACGAAGTGCACGGGCAGCGGGTCCTCGCCGGTCAGCACCTGGCCCATGAACTCCGAGCCTTCCTTCTTGCCAAGCTGGTACTTGCGCGCGTACACGCCCCGATTGGTCTTGAGAAAGTGGCGCTTGGCGTGAACGTGCTCCGAGGTGACCGTCACGTAGTAGCCCGCGTTGAGGTACTCCTTGACGACCGCGGGGACGTCGGCCGGCCGCTTGTCACGGTCGGTCGGCATTGGTTCGCGGGCTTTGACAGCCAGCCACGCCTGCGCGGCGGCGTCGGCCTGATCCTGCTCGGCGTAGGTCGGCATCCGGTGGAAAAACGAGGTGCCGTCGTGGTTGACGCGCCAGTAGTCGAGCGGCATCGGCTGTTCGACGTCGGGCCAGGCCACGTCGATCGAGCCATCGTCAGGGGGGGTGTCGGCGATCTCCAGCCCTGCGCCCACGCAGATCCAGCCCTCGGGAAAGATCTGGTGCCAGCCGCTGGTGCAGCCCCCACCAAAGCTCCGCTCGGCGTCCACCCGGACCCGGGCGCCCGCGCGAAGCATGCCGATCCGCTTGGACTCGAGGTCCACGTGCTCGCGGATCAGCACCGCGCCCGCGGTGACCAGACCATGCTTGGGGAATTTCTGCTCGTGCTCCGCCGTGAACTCGACGGGATCGTAGAAGACCTTGGTGAAGCTGGTGTAGTGGCCTTCGCTGTCCGGCGCGTAGGGGCCCGTGGCGGTGCTGGCCGCGGCGTCTTCGGTCTCGCGCTGGACCTTGGCGGCCTCGGCCAAGCTGTCTTCGCTGGGCCCGGCGGGGGGGTTTGCCTGGACTTCGGCCAAGCTGTCCGCGTCCCCACCCTGCTCGGGATCCGTGGCTTCGCTGGGGCTGGGCGTGCGCGGGCCCGCGAGCTCGTAACCACCCACGGTGACGCCCGCGCCAATCATGAAGCCGCCGAAGATCTCGAGTGCACGCCGCGTATCCATGACCGGGCGCCGAACATAATCGTGGCCACCCGCGCCGGCAAGCGACGGGCCGATGTCGCGTCCACCACCGGCGACTCGTATTTTAGTTTTGGTCGATGCGTCGCCCTTGCGTCCCTTCGGAGATTTCGTCCATGCTGGGTGCGTGTCCTTTGCGGTCCCTGCGCCTTCTGAGCGCGCACGCATGGCCCCGCCAGGGCTGAGAAGGTTGAGCGCGTGCGTGTGCTTGGTTTTGATGTCGTGGTCCGCCGAGGTCGCGGCGGCCGGTCCCGAAGCCGCGCCTCAACCAGCTCCGATCGATCCGGTGCCGATCGAGCCCGCGCCGATCGAGCCCGCGCCGATCGAGCCTGCGCCGAGCAGTGAAGGCACCGCCGACACGGTACCCGCGCCCGCGCTCGAACAGCCCGAGCCCGAGCCCGCGCTCGAACAGCCGGAGCCCGAGCCCGACGTCGAAGCGCCAGAGCCAGAGCCAGAGTCAGACTTCGAAGCCCAGGACCAACCGGACGAGCCAGCCGAGCTCCTCGCGCCGATCCGCCCGCCTCGCTTCGATGGGCCCTACATCGGTGTCCTCGCCATGGGCACCGCCAACTTCGCGAGCGTCAACAACGTCGACTCCCCCACGACGCTGCTCGGTGCGGGTGGGTTCCTGCAGGCCGGCGACGCCGTGTTCCCGTGGATGAGCATCGGCATCGCGGCTGGCGGACAGGCGGCGTGGATCCGCAATCAACAAATGTTCGAGGGCGCGCTCCTGGTCGAGTTTGGCTTTGTCCCTGCCAAGCGCTACCCGCTGTCGATCCGCACAGGCTTTGGGTTTGGCGGCGGCGCGATCACCCAACCCGGCGTGGAGAAGCGCGGAGGCTACGGCGGCGCCCTGTTCAAGGGTTCGCTTCGCTACGAATTTTTCCCGCTCGCCGAGACCAAGCGACCCGACCGAGGCGGCGGCTGGGCGATCGGCCCCGAGCTCGGATGGCTTGGCGCGACGCCGGCTGGCAAAGACCAGCCCTTCGTCAACACGATCCTGCTCGGACTCTCGACCAGCCTCTACTTTGGAAGCTGAACCCGGGCAAGCTGAACCCGGGCAAGCTGAACCCGGGGATGCTGAACCTGAACCCGGCTACTGAATCGTGTGTGAGGCCCGATCGGGGCTCACCGGCTCGCGGCCCTGCGGGATCGGCAGCCCCTCGCCGACAAACCGGGCAACCGCGACGGTGACGTTGTCTGGCCCCCCGGCCGCGCACGCGGCCTCGGTCAGCGAGCGACAGCAACGAACCGGGTCTTGGTACTTGAGCATCAGCTCGAGCACGCGCGAGTCTTCGAGCGGACCCGTCAGCCCGTCGCTGCACATCAGCAACACATCGCCAGCGCGAAGCGACACGTGGACGAGCTCGGGCTGGATCACAGGCTGGACACCGAGCGCCTGCAGCAACACGTTGCGGTGTTCGTAGCTGCGACCCTGCTCGGCGGTCAGCTGCCCGCTCGCGATCATCTGCCCGACCACGCTGTGATCGGTGGTCAGCTGGGTCAGCGCCCGACCCCGGCGCAGGTACCCGCGCGAATCACCGACGTGGCACAGGTACAGCTCGTGCCCGTAGATCAGCGCCGCGGTCAGGGTCGTGCCCATGCCGCGCTTGCCTGGGTGCGCGCGCGCGTAGTCGAGGATCGCCCGGTTGGCAGCCGCGACCGCGTTGAGCATCGCCTCGCGGGCGCTTGGATGATCGCCGAGCGGGGTCGCGGCCATCATCGTGTCGTAGAGGGTCTCGGCCCCGATCTTCGAGGCGAGGTCACCCGCCGCGGCGCCGCCCATGCCATCACACACGCCGACCAGCGTGACGCCGATGCCGAGCTCCTGGACGGTCGTCCCGGGCCGTAGGCCACGCTCGCCTGTCGCGATGTTGGCGACCACGAACGCGTCCTCGTTGCGCTCACGAACGCAACCGATCTCGGTACGGGCGAACAGCTCGACGCGCGCCACTAGTCGCGCCTCACCCTGAAAATTTGATCGCCAACGCGGAACATGGACCCGTAAGGTACGCTCACGGCGCCGCGAATGCGCAGGTAAGTGCCGTTGGCCGAGCCTAGATCTTCGAGCATGACGGTCATCGCGTTCTCGAACACCTCCATCCGCACGCGGGCGTGCGCCCGGCTCAAGAAGCCATCACTGGGAAACACGATCTCCCCTTGCTCACGCCCGATCGTCATCTCGGTCCCCCGTAGATGGTAGCGGTCTCCCTCGATCTCGCCGACGCAAAGCCGCGTGAGCGCAGCCCAAGGCGGTTTGACCGGCGTCCCGAACCCCCGCACGTGGTGGGCATCGAGGGCTTGCTCCTGCCACGGGGCATCGAGGCGATCCAAGCGAAGCAGCTGGTTGCCAAGCAGGAAGTGATCGCCCGGGTACACCGGAGCGGCCTCGGTCAGGCGCAGGTACACGCCGTTGCGCGAGCCTAGATCCGCCAGGTGCACGCCGCCGTCGACGGGCGTGACCTTGGCGTGCTGCGGCGAGACGAAGGGATCCGAAGCAAACGCGATCCCCCCCTCTCGACCGATCTCGATCCCGATCGGCGGCAGCGGAAACGCCTCGCCCTCGCGGCCATCGCGACCGACGAGCACCAGCCGCAGCGAGCTCGTTGGCTGCGGGCTGGCCCACGTCTGCACAGGCTGCCCGCCGACGACGGGCGCAGCCAATCGCTGGCCGCGACGCTGCACCGCCGCTTGAACCTGCACGGGTGCGATCGGCTCGGCGTTGACCTCTGCGTGGACGCGTGGCCGCGGCAGGTTGCTGGCGGAGGCCCCCGGATCGCCCGAGCCCGGATCCCGGGAGCCAGGATCCCTGGAACCAGGATCGCCCGAGTGAGCCTGCGGGCGCGGTGCGGCGTGGGGCCGGGCGGGCGCGTTCGAATACACGGGCGCGAACCCGGCCTGATCCTGCGCAGACGGACGGCCCTGGGGACGACCGTCATGCCCGATCGGCGGCGCCGTTCCCTGCCGCTCGCCCTTCCCACTCTCGGCTGCGTCGAAGCCTGCGTAGTTGGGCCGGGGACGTGGCGCCGGACGTCGCTTGCCTCGCGGGGCGCTGGGATCTGGCTCGGCCAGTTGGTCTCGCGTTGGCGCTCCGCCCCGCA
>NZ_JMCC02000128.1 GCF_000737335.2 Enhygromyxa salina
GCAACACCTCATCGACGAGGTGCGCCGCGACGTCCGACATGCGCCGGCCAAGGCAGCGGCGGCCTTGATTGAAATTCAGGGGGTGTTGCACATCACTCTGACGAGGCAATTGCCCATATCCGCAAGGGGCGTCACGGAAGAGCAAACTAAAACATATTGTTGCCGTCGAGCTTGCCCGGGTGGACGGTGATCGACGATGCCAATCCGCTGTTCATCAGGTCTGCGAAGGCCTTCACGAACGGCTGGCTGGTTGCTACCGTCGCCGGGCGCGACAGGTTGTCGGGGACGAAGGCGTCGGGGGCTGTGATATCGATCGCAGGGACGCCGCTCGTGAACGTGACGACATTGTTGAGGAGCATCGTGTTGACGAGCCGACCGTAGCGGACGACGGCTGGGACCCCGTTGCCCGGGCTAGTGAAGATGTAGCGAAGGTCAATATCGATCATGTCGCGCACGCGTGGGCTGTCGACGACGACGTAGCCATCGGACACCGCACCGAAGCCGAAACGACCAAATATTTCGATGGTTCGCAGCGTTTCGTCACCGATCTTGGAGTAGAGATGATTTAGGACCACCCCGCGCAGGAACTCCTTTCGCTTCGCGGAATCCTCGAACATCAGGAGCTTGGCGTGCCAGGCCTGGAGTTGTGCGACCAGGTTCTTACTCCGTTTGTCGTACTCCTCCAGGCCATTGGTGTATTGCTCGTAGGCCTTCATCTCCTGCTCGCTCATTGGCAGGTCACCGAAGTCGTTTCGATAGGGTGCGGGGCTGATGCCCCAGCCAGCGGAGATCGCTCGATAGCGGCTCCAGGAACGGTCTTGAAATTGCGTCGGACTGTCCTTCGTCGACCCCAGGTTGGTGCCAGCGGCTGGCGAGACCATGTTGCCAAAGCCCATGGTCTTCCCGTAGGACTGCGCGAGTGACTCGTAGAACGAGTTGTTCGTGTCCTTGTCCATGTCGGCGTTGCGCGGCGGCTTGGTACCCGGGAGTGGGCCATGGATCTGGTCGTTGTTGACAACGAAAAAGTGGTCGCCGTCGCGTTGGCGAATGACGAGGGCGACATGACCAGGGAAGAAATACAGCTCAAACTGCAGATCGAGCTTGGTGTTGGCCCGTGAGACTTGGTGCATCTCTTCGGCTATGGTCAGCGCATAGACACCGCAGTCCTGGCGAAAACGACCGGCGATGTCCTTGGGCATCGTCGAGCGGCTGTAAGGCGTGCCCGCATCCCGGATGCTGAACATGATGTGCTGGGTGAACGCGCCGAGGTAATCCTCCATCTCGCGGAACAACAGTTCGAGGCCGTGCCCCGGCGCGAACCGCTCGAACCGCTCGTATAGGACTCCCCAGATCACGACGCGGTCCGTTTTCGAGTCGAGGTCAGGGATCCTATTGGCAAACGCCTCCCGGATCTCCGGAATGTTGTAGATCCTGCGAATGAAGCGACCCTGGGCGTGGACCTCCTGCATGAGCGACGCGGGGGTCTCGGGAAAGTCCGCCTCGTCCCGCTCCGCTTGCTCGATGGTGATCGCGTTGGCTCGCTCGTCGACGCCGTTGGTTCCCTCGACTGTGTAATCCTTGCGTCCTCCCGGCCCCCGCTTGTCACGCTTTCGCATCATGACCGTCGAGATCCGCATGATCGGCCGGCGGTCGGCCATGACCGAGAATTCGCCGAACTCCCGATCGATCTCTTGGAACATCGGCGTGGTCTTCAAGAACTCGTCGAGGTGGACATAGAGGCGATTACCGGCGTAGGTGTGGTCGCTCGCGGCGTCTGGGTCGCCCGCGAGCAGAGCCTCTTCCGTGAGCGAGGGGTAGAGTCCATAAATCTCACGGATGATCGAGAAAATCTCGCCTGTATCTTGGTAGAAGAGGGTCGTCGACGGTTTTCGGTCTTGCCTTATTTGTGCTCCGACGAGCGCCCAAGTCATCATCCGGAGGACCAACTCCAGCGAACGAAAGATGATCTCGTCGTTTTTTTCGCTGCGCTGGCGAGCCTTGGTCCGCGCGGCCGCGAGCAGTTTGTCGGCCTTCGACAGGCGCAGCGAGCGGTCAAACCCTCCGAAGGTGTGTGGAGCGGCCCAGCCCGCGGCTTCGGCCATGAGCTTGCGATCGAGTTTGGGCAGCGCCTTTGCGGCGAGCTGATTCCTGCCGTCTTCGAGCAATAGCAAATAAAGTCGCGTCGCCTCTTCCGTGGCGGTGTACTTGTCGCCGATGCGTTCGATCAACGCCTCGGCGAGCCCATCGTAATTGCGGTTGATGGGCTCCATGTTCTCGAGGCGAAAGTACAGCACACCGAAGGTGTAGCCTGCATAGGGGTTCGCCGGACGGGCGTCCGCGGAGGCGCCGGCATCCGGCGCCCGACGAATGACATCGAGATCGCCTCCGCGCCGATTCTGGGCCACGTGGGCGAGTTCATGCTGGAAGACCTTGGCGTTCTCGAACCGGCCGAGGTCGCTGCGGCGCGCGCCGAGGAAGACGTCACGGCCGACCGTAAACGCCGAGGTATCGAGTGCACGGGTCAAGTTCTCGGCCTCGGAGCCCTGGCGTACGCGAACCTCGGCGAGAGGCTGGCCAAGGCGACGCTCCATGCTAGAGCGCCACTCTGGAGCGATGGGCCGACCCGAGAGCTGACGCTCGGCCTGGATCCGGGCGTCGAGGTCAGGAGCGACCGGGTGCCCCACGGAGCCGACCATCGACGTCGGCGGCGAGAGGGTGTAGGGCCTCCCCCAGGCCAGGTTCTCGGCGTCCCTTTCGAACGGACTCGCCGGCGAGTCGACGCGCAGACCCGCGCTGGGAGGCTGGTGCGGCGTGTCTACCCGAAAAGGTCGTCGTGTGTGAGCGCCCGAGCCCTTTCGTTGGGTCTCGTCGCGCTTTATCTGCTTGAGCGCCATCTCGATCTATCTCCGTCGACATTTCAGCACAGTCACGAATCTCTGGATAGCTGGTCGATGGTGTGGGTTCGAGACCCAACGGGCTTACGACCCGTCGAGCAGGCCCGTCGAATTGAGGTCGCCAAGCTGCCCCCCGGAGATGTCCGCGGCGCTGACACACACCTGCGGTCCGGGGTGCTCGCCACATGCCAGGGTCAGCTCGAAGCAGCGCCGGTCTCCCCGCCTGCGCAGCTTGCCGACGTGAACGAAGCGCCGAAACACTTCACCAGCATCTTCGCCGTCGGGCCAGGTCAGCGCCGCGCCGACGCGAAGCGCCCACAGCTCACGGCTCGTCGTCGACGGGCGCGAGCACCCCGATCCGCCCGTCGACGGCCATGCCTCTGGGGCGGGGCCAGGATCGAAGGCACCGGCGAGCTGCAGGCAAGCCGAGCCGAGCGACAGTCGCCCGCTCGCTTCGGGTTGCTGGTAGACGCGTTGCGCCAATCCGGTGGCGACGCGAAGGCTCCGACCTCCGTAGCGGAGCTCGCCCGTGAGCTCGCGGTCGAGCGGTGTCGGGATGCTGGCCGACGCGATCGGAACATAGGACACGCCGGTCTGGAGTGCGACGGGATCGAGCGCGATGCTGAACCCGTCAGACATCACGAACCCGGTTCCGTTGAGTTTCGCGCGGGTCGAGAGCACGATCTCATCAGCTCGGCGGACGACGGGCACCCCCGAAGCGACGTTGAGCCCGCTTCCGTCGGCGAGCTCGATGCTGGTCGCTCGGGTCACGACCTCGAGCAGCGCCGTCGTCTCGACGAACGCCCGCAAGCCGAGACCCGCGCGCGCCCCAGCGCAGTGGTGGGCGCTCGCGCGCTCGGGCCAGTCGAGCCGGACCTCGACGAGCTCGGGGCCAGCGTTGACGACTTGAACGAGGAGCGGATGCAGGCCGTCGTAGACCCAGCTTTGGCCGCCCCGCGCGTTGTCGCGGAGGCGCGCGCCGATCTCGACCAGGGCGAAGCTGCCCGCTCCTTCGTCGACGGTGTAGACGGTGCGCCAGTCCAGAGGCGCCCGCTCGGTCGCAACGTCCGCGGAGTCTCGAGGCTGTTCCTCGCTAACGGCCGGTCCGAGCGGCGCGACGCTCGGTTCGGGTGCCGGTTGGCAAGCCAGGACCCCGAGCGCGACGAGCTCGATGACTGCGCGTCGCACCGCCGAACTCATGCTCGATGGTAGCTCGGCCACCCACGGAGAGGCAATCTCGCGGATGTCCGAGGGTGTTTCTGGCGCGGGCTTCAGCCTTCGATCTCGAAGTGGCCTCGGGCGTGGCGGTGGCCTCGGCCCGAGCCCGGCGTTGGCCAGCACTCGAGCGATCGCCTCGCGCTCGTTGGCGATCTCGACGAGCTTCATCGCACCTCGGCAGCGCGGGCAGGTCATCGCGCGACGTACCGGCATAGTCGCTCGAATACTTTGCCAAGGGTTTATCGTGGAAGAACGACCCGGTATTCCTTACCATCTGGCTGCTGCCCTACCTCGACGGGTTCATGGCCACGGGCGACGGTGGCAACTACATTCGAAAGGGCGAGCGCTTCGTCGAGCAGGAGATCCTCGCCAAGGAGGGCGACGACGTGGGCAATCGGGTAGATAAATACCTGAGGGCCCACCCCGATCGGGTCTGGCGCGCCGCGGCGGAGAAGACCCTCGCCGCCGAAGGAGGCGTCAAGCGCATCGCGTTGGTCAAGAAGCTGTTCTCCGATCGGCCGTGGTTCAACTGGCTGATGACCGGCAACGAATGAGGGGTTGCCTCAGGGGTCGGCTGGAGTCTCGTCCACAAACGCCGGAAGGCACCAAAGCCGGGCCGAGGCGTAGCCCGCGACGGCCAGCAACTGACCGTCGCGGGCGAGTTCGAGCCCGTGGACGAAGTCACCGATCGCTAGCTCCCGCGACCACGCGCCGTCGGAGGCGTCGCTCAGCCACACGGGCGCCGGACCGGGCGCCATGGTGTGATCGAGGATACCGCCAACGCCGGTGAGGACGTAACGTCCGTCATGACTGAAGTCGAGGATCGCTCGAGCCCGGCGGGGGACGACAATGGGGCTACGACCGCTCCGGTCGAGGTGTCCCACAGCATCCCGCCGCCGTCGTCATAGAGAACCGCGACGCGGTGCCCGTCGGGGCTGAGGGCGACGGCTGCGCTTCGGGACTTCGTGTCTTCGTCGCGCAAGTGACCCAGCTTCGCGCCGGTCTGCGTGTCCCAGGTCGAGACTTCCCCGCGATAGCCGGTGCTCGCCACGATCCGGCCGTCGGTCGACATCGCAACGGGACCGACTGCGTCGCTCAGCTCGAGGGGCTCGTGCTCGGGACCGAGCCAGACGGCCGCGGGCTCACCGTCTCGCACGACGGCGAGGCGGTCGCGGGCCACGGCGATCTGCCGGCTGCCGTGTTCGGAGCCGAAGGGAGACAGGAGCGCGTCGCCGTCGACCTCGACCACGAGCGCGGGAGGCTGCGGAACTTTGGCGGGTATCGCGCGGTCTATGACGAGCCACTCACGCCCGTCGAGCTCAAGGTAGACTAGGCGGTCCTGGTAACGCCAGAGGCTCACGCGGCGAGCGACGCTGCCGTCGTCGAGGTTCCAGACGATCAAGATCTCAGCTCCGACGGCCGCGAGCCGGCGGCCGCTCGGCGAGAAAGCCAGCAGACGAATCGGGCCGTGCTCGCCGCCGAGGGTCTGACGGCGCACGCCCGTGCTCAGCTCCCAGATCGCGCGACCACATCCGCGTCCGTCGCCGCGACGAGCTCGCCGTCGTTCGACAGGGCGATGTCCCTGGTCTTGTGCGGGCTCGGGAACAGCTCGACTGGCTCGCGCGAGCACTGAAACCCGAACACGGGGGCCGCCTGGACCTGTGCGGGCGCGGATGCTTCGGGCTCGATGTCGACGGGCGTCGCTACCTCGCGCGCCGTCGGGCTCGGACAGGCTGCGAACAGGAGCAGGGCCGCGAGGAGCCCCATTAGGCGCAGACGGCCGCGAGCCAGGCAGCCCGTAGCGAGCGGCTCGGGGCCAGGGCCGCGCGTCCGCAAAGGGAGGGCGCTCGCTTGCATACGGTGTGATGCCATGGGCCCGAAACCCTAGCAAATAGCGGTGAGCAGAGTCGACTCTCAGCCCTATCGTCACGCGCGGGATCCGGGCGGGCCCGATCGAGCTCAGCGGCCGCGGGTTCACGCCGATCGAGCTGACTGACACCGCATGGACCGCCAACGCAGGCGAGCCGCTGACCGTCACCTGGGTGCCCGAGCCCGAGGGCGGCGAGGCCAGCTTCTATCTGACGATCAACGTCGACCAGCACGGCCTCTCGCCCGCGACGCTCGAGTGCGAGGGCCCCGACAGCGGCAGCTTCGAGGTGCCAGCCGCCGTCATCGACGCGCTGCTCTCGGCCGGCGTGTCCGGGTTTCCAACTGGCCACGCGTACCGCCGCACGGTGGACTCGACCCAGGCCGACACCGGCTGCGTGGAGTTTCAGATCCGCGCGCACCGGGCCGCCACGCTCGAGGTCGGCGGCCACACACCTTGCACCAACGACGTGGATTGCCCCGACGGTCAGACCTGCGACATCATGAAGGAGACCTGTCTCTGACGAAGTCGCTCCGCCACCCACCACCCGCCATGCCAGCTCGACCGCGACTCTTGTGTGCACTGCTGGGCGCGAGCGCTGCGGTGCTGTCCGGGTGTGGCGACCCGGCGCCCGAGCAAGTGTGCGCGCTGACGCAGGCGGCCGACTACAGCCAGACGTTCGGCTGCCAGGGCGACTTCGACCTGCTCGCCGCCAAGCCGCTCAACTCGGCCAAGGCTGGCGCGGTCTCGGCCAAGACCGTCGTCGACACCTTCGATGGTCAACTCTATTTTCAAAACAGCAACGAATACGCGATCCACTGGGAGTTCGCGTTCGAGCATCTGTCCGGTCAGGGCAAGCCGATCGTCCCGCAACTGGGGGACTTCAACCAGACGGAGTACTACTCGCCCGGTCGCCGGTTCTATCTGGGCGCGCTCACCTATTACGGCGGTCCGCAAAAGTGGACTTACGAGGTCTCGCCCTACGACACCGCCAACGCAGACATGATCGCTGCTGCGTATGCGAAGATTCGCGACAACAGCTTCTTCGGCGAGGATCTGTACTTTCACCCGACCTCGGAGGCCGTCGAGCTCGAGGCCCAAGACCTGCCCGAGTGGGTCAAGATCATCACCACGGATGAGCTCTACGCAGACCAGGAATTTCAGATCCTCAACACCGGTGAGACCTACGCCAAGCTGGTGTTTGTCAGCGCCGCGCAGCTCGACAGCGCGCTGCTGACCTTTCGGGATCTGGTCGTGCTCGACAACGTGCCCAATGACATCACGGTAGTATCGGGGATCATCACGCAGGCGTTTCAGACCCCGCTGTCGCACATCAACGTGCTCAGCCAGAGCCGCGGCACGCCCAATCTCGGGCTCAAAGACGCGTTCACCCACGAGCAGCTGCGCCCGCTCGAGGGCAAGTGGGTGCGCTTTTCGGTCACGGCCGACGATTGGAGCATCGAAGAGGTCACCGCCGCGGAGGCCGACGCGTGGTGGGAGGCGAACCGGCCGGAGGCGCTCGGGGTCCCGGCCAAGGATCTATCCGTGCAGGCGCTGACCGACATCGAGGATGTGCTCGATCCAATGCTCGACGACAAAGCGGCGATCGACCAGGCGATCCCGGCGTTTGGCGGCAAGACGTCGAACTACGCGGTGCTGCCCAAGATCGGCAGCAACCTCAATCCGCCCAAGGCGTTCGCGGTCCCGATCTTCTTCTATGATCAATTCCTGGTCGAGAACGGCTTCGACCTCCGCATTGATCAAATGCTGGCCGACGACAGCTTCCGGCAGGACGCGCAGACCCGCCAAACCATGCTGGCCGCGCTGCGCGACGACATGCTGGCCGCGCCGCTCAACGCCGCGTTCGAGGCCGCCATGATCGCCAAGCTCGAGGCCGAGTATCCCGGCGAGCGCATGCGCTTTCGGTCCAGCACCAACGCCGAGGATCTCGAGGGCTTCACCGGCGCGGGGCTGTACACGTCCAAGAGCGGCTACGCTGTCTCGCTGGAGGACCCATTCCAGGCCGCCGTAAAGGAAGTGTGGGCCAGCGTCTGGTACTTCCGCGCGTTCGAGGAGCGCGAGTATCGAGGCATCGAGCACACCGCGGTCGGGATGTCGCTGCTGGTGCACCGCTCGTTCCCCGACGAAGAGGCCAACGGCGTCGCGCTGACGGCCAACATCTTCGATCAATCGGGCGCCGAGCCGGGCTTTTATATCAATGTGCAGACCGGCGGCACGTCGGTCGTCAAGCCCGAGCCCGGATACACCTCGGATCAGCTGATCTATCACTTCGATTTCCCCGGTCAGCCCGTGGTCTACATCGCCCACTCCAACCTGGTCGCGCCGGGGGAAGACGTGCTGACCAACGCGCAGCTGTACGAGCTCGGGACCGCGCTGGACTCGATTCACAGCTATTTTGCGGGCATCTATGCGCCCGATGAAACCGGCTGGTATGCGATGGACGTCGAGTTCAAATTCGACGATGTCGACGAATACCCCGAGCCGATCCTGTGGATCAAGCAAGCCCGGCCACACCCGGGCCTCGGCAAATGAGCCACCGATCTGTCGCGGCCGCGACGGCCTGGATGATGGTGGCGCTGATCGTCATCGGCGCCCTCGCGGGCCTGGTGATGCAGCTCGAGCTCGCGCTCGGCCCCACGAGGGACCTGCTGTCAGAGCATGTCTACGGGCTCTCGTTGACGATCCACGCTGGCGCGCTGGCGATCGCGGCCCTGCGCATCTGTGTGATCGGACCGATCGCCAATCTGTATGTCGCGCGCCTGCACGAGCGCGTCGGTCGGGCGAGGGGCGCGAGCGACGCGCTCGCCGGGCTGGCGCTGGCGGGCTATCTCGTGGGCACGGTGGCGATGCTGGCCGCCATCTTCGTGTTTCCACAAACGGATCCACGCGCGGTCGACTGGATCGCCGCGTGCGGGCTCACGCTGGCGATCGCCGATATCACGATGGCCCTCGGCGTGATGCTTGGCATGGCCGGGACGTCATGGCGTTCGCTCCCAGAGCAGGCCTCCTCGCCCGAAGGCTGGGTCGTGTTGATCGCGGTCTCGTGGCAGCTGATCACGGGCGTCACGAACGCGCTCGGGGGCGTGCTCCGGATTGAGGGCACATTCTTTCATGTCGACGCGCTGACAGCCCCACTGATCGCCATGATCGGGATCCTCCTGCTCATCCAACGCGAATCGAACGGCACCAAGGTCCGACCACGCGTGTTTGTCACGTTGGTGTTGCTCGCGCTGTTTGGAGGTGTTTCCAGTGACGCCACCGCACTACCGGAGCTGCGGCGCGCACTCGCGATCATCGTGCACCTCGGCGTGATCGCGGCTTTCATCGCGGGCAGGCGCGTGCCGGCAGCTCATCGTGTGAGTCCGGCGGCCGATTACCTGCCCGTCTTCATCATGGTCTACCTGCTGAGCGTGGTCGCGCGAGCCTACGTCGCCTCGCTCGCGCTCGACGTGCATGTCGCCGACAGCTATCTGGTGATCGGCGAGTTCCACCTCACCGCGCTGCTGCTGCTGGCGATCGGCGGACCAATGGCGCTGCGCTACTTCCAGCCGTCTCGCTTTGTCGACCACCCGATCTGGACCCTGAAGGCCGCGCCGCTCATGATCGGCCTGGCCACCGCGTGGCTTGGCCTGGCGATGCTCAGCCTCGGACACGCAGGCATGCCGCGGCGCTACATCGCCTACCTGCCCGAGTTCACGATCGGCCATCGCTCGGCGGGCGCGGCCGCTCTGTTGCTCTGCGCCGGCTTGGCGCTGGAGGCCTGGATGTGGGCGTCGGGGCGGCGGCGCGCGGCTGCCAGTGCGACGCTCACGGGATCGGCAGCGCGCTAATCTGCAGCGGCGCCATGTCTGGATACAAGTACTCGCAGAACTCCCACTCCATGTTCTGCTGCAGCGCCCACATCTGCACGTCGAGCTCCCGTTCGACCGATCCCTCGGGCGTCTGCATCGTCACCGTCAGCTGGCCCGGCTGCTCGTGGATCACGGACAGATCGGCGATCTGATCGGGCGGGAACAGCTGGAAGGTCGTCGAGAGGTAGTAGCACTCATAGCTGTATTCGTAGGTCTCCTCGCAGCAGGCCACGTAGATGTCGAAGTCGCTCTCGGCGAAGTGCCCATTGGGGCCGACGTTGTAGCCTTCGACGTCGAGCGTCACGTGGAAGCTGACGTCCTCCGCGTCGGGGATGAAGCCACCGAGCTCGGGGCGAATCTCGATCATGAAGAAGCCCTGAAATCCGCACTCGACCTCTACGCGGCCAGCTTCGGTGAGCAGGTCACCGAACTGTGAGAGCTCGAACCATGGCTCGGTCGGACCCTCACTGAGCCCGCACCAGTCCGCGTAGGGATCACCGTCGCCGTCGCCCGTGCTCGAGTCGCCGTCGCCAGGCGGATAAGACATCCAATGCGGGGTCGCGGGGCGCGTGAACATCGCGACATCCCGCGCATGGCGGGCTCGTCGGCCGACGAGGCGCATCGCGGACGGGTCAGCTGCTGGACAGGACCCGTTCGGCGCGATGTCGCCCCGAACGAAGCCAGCCCCGTGCACCCGGGGCACGGCTCGACGAGCACAACTCGAGCAGAGTCGGGCCGGTCACGCCGCGAAGTCGAACTCGAGCTGGCCAGCAGGGGCTGGCCTTGGCCGCGGAGGCGGACGGGGACCGAGACCCAGATCGGCGAGCGCCCGTGCGATCTCGTCGGGTCAGTTGGCGATCTTCACCAAGCGCATCGCACCGCGGCAGCGCGGGCAGGTCATGATGTCGACCGCGAACACCCGCGAGAGCAGCCACGCCCATGGATGTCGAGAGGGTTGCTTGGCGAGCCCCTCGAGCGCGCTCGGATCGCCCGCGAGTGACAACGGGAGCTGCGTCGGCTCAGCGCGCTTGGGTTCGGGGCCTGGCACGATCTCCGGCCGCGCTTTGACTGCGGGCGGCCTGGCGGCCGTCCTCGTCTACCTACGCGGACTCCGGCCAGCAAGCTGGCCTCCATCCGCTCCGGTTGGCGTGAGCCGCGAGCACGCCGTGGTAGCGCAACATGTGGAACCTTGGTGGCGGGATCAGGGCACACAGCCGCGCGATGAGGTCGAGCGGAGCGAGCAAGACTGCATGCACGCCATTTTTCCACGCGTGCCGAAAGTTGTAGCGGCAGCGACGATCGGCGGTGAGCTCGAGCCGCTCTTGGGCGATCGGCGGCCGCGCGCCTGGTCGAGCCGGGCCTGATCGGCGCGGTCGAGCGCAGCATGTACGGCGGCGATCTCGACTGGCGCAGCGTCGCCGACGAGGCCGCGCGGGCGACCAGCGCGGGCGAGGCCCTCGAGGTTGTCACGCTCGCCTTGACCAAGCACGCCGACGCCAGCGAGGACGAGCGACTGCCGCTGGATCTGCTGCGCATCGATCTGTTGTTCGAGCTCGACCGCGTCGACGATGCGATCGCCGCGGCCCGCAAGCTGCGCGAGCGCGGGCTGATCACCCCGCTGCTGGCCCAGCGCCTCGGCGAGCTGCTCGTCGAAGCCGGCGAGGACGAAGAAGGCAAGCGGGTGTTCTCCGAGATCGTCGAATACGATCCAAGCGGCGAGTACACCCGCCGCTTGCTCGGCGACATCTTCTTGCGCCACGGGTGGTTCCAGGAGGCCTACCGCCAGTACCAGGACCTGGTCTCGCTGAGCGCGGCGCCGACCGACGTGATCCGCATGGCTCGGGCTGCGGCCGGAGCCGGGCGGGTCGACGAGGGCCTGCGGCTGCTTCGCAAGGTCATCGGCGGCGAGGGCCGGCCCGGCGCCGACGATCCGCGCCGCTTTGCCCGGCTGCACGCCGCCGTGTTGCTCGGCGAGCTGCTCGCGAGCGACGACGAGCAGCTACCCCGGGCCAAGCTCGAGCGCGAGCTCGACCGCCTGCAGCTGTTCGACACCCCGACCACCTGGACCATCCTCACCTGGGCCGACCTCGAGCACGACCTGACGCTCGGCGTCGAGCCGCTGACGCCCGACGCCGACAAGGCCCAGATCGAGGCCGCCAAGAAGGCCGCGCTGCGGATCAGCAACGGCCGCAACGCAGGCGACACTGGCCTGTGGGCGATCCAGACCGGTGGGCTCGACGATCTCGTCGTCCGTCACCGCAGCCCGGTGCCCGCGCGGCCCGTCAGCTTCGAGCGGCTCACGATCACCTGGGACGGCGAGCGCTTCACCGCGAAGCGTGAGCTGGGCACGATCGCCGCCCGGGCCGCCCGCGAGCGCGAGGCCCCCGCGGCCACGCCGAGCGACGACGACGACGACAGCGCTGCTACTGAATGACGCGCAGCTTGGCGAAGAACACCTGCGCCCAACCCGGGATCACGACCCCGAGCGCGTCGAAGACCGCGTCCTGCAGGCACTCGGAGTTGTTTTCGGTCGTGCTGCCGATCGCGACCCGCGGCTCCGACGGGTCTGAGACCATCACCAGGGCCTGGCCCTCGTTGTTGGTCTCGTCGGCCTCGACGACGCGCTGATCGACGTCGACGAAGAAGGCGATCGGATCGCCCATGGTGTAGCTGCGAGGCATCTCCAGGTAAACCTTCGCAGAGCCGCCGCTGCCCAGCCCAGCGGAGACCGACCCCCAGTCCCAGTCGACGTCCGAGCACGTCGCCCAATCCGCGTCCTCTGCCGCCCACATGTCGACCCAGAATGAATTGACAGCGGCGTCCGGGCCGATGTTCTTGACGATGATCTTGAACGTGACGAGATCGGTGACGTCGTCGTACGACGCGTTGATGTCGGAAACGATGAGATCGGGCGCGGCGAGGGCCGTGGCGGGGAGCAGCAGCGTGCAAGCGGCGACCAACGAGGCGATTGTCTTTGTCATCATGGCAGTGAGGTGCCGTCGCGCCTTGATTCGATCAAAGACCTGCCCACGAATCGTCCCCGCGGCGTGACTCCCAGCCTGGGAAAGGGGACCCTCGCCCACGGTGTGGGGGATCCTTGCCATCGCGCTCGTGCTCGGCCCCCCCGCTGATCCGTATCGCACCGAGGTTGGGGTCGACCGCGACGACAACGACGACCTCGCGGCCCAGCGCGCGGTCAGCCGGCGCAACGTCGGCTTCGTGACCGCGATCGATCTCGAGCGGATAAGACATCCAATGCGGGGTCGCGGGGCGCGTGAACATCGCGACATCCCGCGCTTGGCGGGCTCGTCGGCCGACGAGGCGCATCGCGGACGGGTCAGCTGCTGGACAGGACCCGTTCGGCGCGATGTCGCCCCGAACGAAGCCAGCCCCGTGCACCCGGGGCACGGCTCGACGAGCACAACTCGAGCAGAGTCGGGCCGGTCACGCCGCGAAGTCGAACTCGAGCTCGAGCTGGCCAGCAGGGGCTGGCCTTGGCCGCGGAGGCGGACGGGGACCGAGACCCAGATCGGCGAGCGCCCGTGCGATCTCGTCGGGTCAGTTGGCGATCTTCACCAAGCGCATCGCACCGCGGCAGCGCGGGCAGGTCATGATGTCGACCGCGAACACCCGCGAGAGCAGCCACGCCCATGGATGTCGAGAGGGTTGCTTGGCGAGCCCCTCGAGCGCGCTCGGATCGCCCGCGAGTGACAACGGGAGCTGCGTCGGCTCAGCGCGCTTGGGTTCGGGGCCTGGCACGATCTCCGGCCGCGCTTTGACTGCGGGCGGCCTGGCGGCCGTCCTCGTCTACCTACGCGGACTCCGGCCAGCAAGGTCGGCCAGTGCTGCTCGATCAGCTGGTACAGCAGCGTCTCGTCGGGCCGCCGACGCTCGTAGCTGTCTCGACGCGGAGTCGTCGAGCACGGCGAGGGAGCAGCCACGACCAGCTACTCGGCCGTCGTAGACGTGCTTTGCGGAGCTCATGCGTGAGCCAGCGAGGTGTCCGGGATCTGGGCCACCTTCGCTTGCGGGATGGTGGCTTCGCCGACTCTTTCGCGGTGCACACACCGAGCGGTGCGTGCTCACGGATACGTGCTAGCAGGGCCATCTCCCTCCGAGGACGTCAAGGCCCGTGGGGCGCCTGACGGCGGGCCGTCGCGGCTGCGCGAATATATGGAGGGCTCGGGTCCGGGATCTGAGGTGGTGGGGTCGTTGACCATCCACGAGCTGTGCGATTGTGGGGAGAGCGGGAGCGTCGAGCTCCCGGCCGACGGCGGGCCCCCGATCCAGCGTGGTCGGCTCGAGCGGGCGAGTCGGGCGAGCGGTGAGGAGTTTGACGCGTGTGTGGTGGAGGTGCTTGGCGAGGCGCCGCGGCGAGTTGGGGCCGCGTACTTGCGGGCGCGGCTCGGCGGGCCGCGGTGGAAGCTGCTTGGGTCGCTTCGGCGGTTGATCGCGGCGGGGGTTGTGGAACGGACGGGGGTGACGAGCGGGACGCGCTACCTGCTGCGACGGGCGGGTTGAGGCGAAGTCCGGACGCAGCGCGACCGCACACGGAAACCGTGTGCGGTCGGCAGGATCAAGCATGAGGCGCTCGACCTCCGGAGCAACTCAGTACGCGACGCAGTCGCCCTGCTGGCTGTGGTCGCAGCTGTCGGTGCCGATGTAGACCTGCGTCGAGGCCTCCTCGACCGGAAGCTTGGCCAGCGGCGACGCGAGCTCGACGTAGTCGATCCAGCCCTGAGCGTACTCGGTATAGGTGTTCTCGTACGCGCCCATGTCCCAGACCAGCCCGAAGGTCTCGTAGCCGTCGAAGCCCTTGGCGATGAAGTCGTTGGTCACGACGACGTAGGTGACGTTGAGATCGATCGCCTCCCAGCTGCCCGCGAGCCGGGGGTTGATCTCGACATTGCTGATCCGGCCGCCCTCGGCGGCCGAGGCGTCGACGTCGTAGCGGATGCCCGAGGCGTAGGGGTACGAGCCCGTCGAGCCCATGTCGTCGAGGTGGTTGGACAGCGCGTCCTCGAGCACGGTCACGATGTCCATGCCGGTCATCTCCAGGGTCACCAGGGTGTTGGAGAAAGGCAGCAGGTTGAAGGCGTTGGCGATCGTGTAGTCGCCGGGCTCAACGGTCTCGCGCACGCCACCGCCGTTTTGAATGGCGAAGTCGGCGGTCGGGGTCACGGTCATGAAGGCCTTGGCCACGAGGTTGCCGATGTCGCTGCCGTGCTCGTAGGTGGCCTCGGTGCACTCGACGTTGCCGGACGTGCCCTGGCCGGGAAAGCGCTCGAGGCAGATCTGCTCGGACACGCTGCCGATGACCGTCTGCTCGAGCACGGACACCTGCTCGTTGAAGGTCGAGAGCGCCGCGCTCGCGTCGGCGTCGGCATCGACCACGACGACCTCCTCATAGGCGGTCAGCGCAGCGACGACGGCGTCGATGTCCGCACCCTCGAGCACGCGACTCTCCTCCTCCATCATGTCGTTGACGTACTCGTACGCGAAGGACAACCCGTCGATCGGCAGCTTGGGCACGCCCGAGCAGCTGGTCACGATACCCGCGGCGTCGAAGTCGACGTGGAGCTCGCCGAGGAGGTGGGCGTACTCCCAGGCCTGGACCACGCAGACCATGTTCCCGTCCTTGTCGGTGACCTCGGTCGGGTAGTCGCCGCCTACCTGGAAGCCGAGCTCGGTCAGGTTGCTGCCCCCGAGCAGGGTGTGCGAGTCGCCGCCAACGATGACGTCGACGCCGGTCAGGTTGGCCGCGAGCGCGAGGTCCTGCTGGTACTGGTAGTGGGTGACCAGCACGATCTTGTTGACGCCGAGGCCCTCGAGCTCGTCGATGTACTGCTGCGCGGTCTCGAGCTCGTCGAGGAACTGCGTGCCCTCGTCGGGCTGAGACGAGACCTTGGTCTTCTGGGCGATGTCGATGCCGATGAGCCCAACCTGCTGGCCGGCGACGTCGAAGATCACGTAGGGCTCGAGGTAGCCGTCGACGAGCGCCGAACCCTCGTGGGGTACGACGTTGGCGGCCAGCACCGGGGTCCCGCAGTCACCCTCGGCGAGGAAGTCGAGGAACTTGGCGAGACCGGCGTCGCCGTCGTCGAATTCGTGATTGCCGAGGGCGAACGCGTCGAAGCAGATCCGGTTCATCAGCTGCGCGTCGGCTTCACCGTCGAACAGGGAGTAGTAGAGCGTGCCCGTGATCGCATCACCAGCGTGGATCTTGAGCACGTTGTCGTTGGCCGCCTCGAGCTCGCCGAACAGCGCGGTGAGCATGGGCATGCCGCCGTAGGTCACCTCGACCTCCTCGAGCACGGCGTCGTTGGCGTCGGCCTTGGCCGCGAGGTCGAGCCCGGAGACGTCGAAGGCGAACTCGTCGCTGTCGAGGTGCGAGTGGTGGTCGTTGATGTGCAGGATGGTCAGCGAGGTCGCGCCGGCAGGGTCGCCGTCGCCGTCGCCGTCGCCATCGCCGTCGCCGTCGCCGTCGCCGTCGCCATCACCGTCACCGTCACCGTCACCGGTCTCGGAGGTGCTGTCGGTGTCGCTCGGCGCGTCGTTGGTACAGGCGGGGGCGAGCAGGGCTACGGTCGCGAGGGCGAGCGCGGGCCAACACAACTGCTGTCGAGTCGAAGTCGTCATGTTCGCCCCTCCTAGACTCGCAGCCAGCGATCAACAACGGCGGACGAGGCCCTGAGTGTAAATCCACCGATTCGTCGCGAGACCATGCACTGCCCGAATCCGGATCGTGACAGACTCGTGACCTGCGCCAACACCGATGCGATCTCCTCCACTGAAGAGGCCGCTTCCGATGCGGACTCGTGCCGCTCGGGTGCGAGATACGCAGGCGAGCTGCAGCAACCGCAGCGCGGTTCGGCCAACCCCCGCGTGGGGTGGTCGTCGCTGCTGGCACACAGCTTGCTTTGCCGTCGCGCATGGTTCCAACACATCGAGCTTGGGCGCTCGCCTGGGTGCTCGGCGAGGAGCCCGTCGTCGGCCACGAGCCTCGCGCCGAGCTCGTGCAGGGCGGGGTAGGTGGTTGGGGTGCGGCTGAGGTCGATCTGTTCACTGGACTGATCGAGCAGACACCAGACACTTGCGGACGAGTGGACGTTGATACCAAGGTACTTCACGCGTTCCTCCGTTCGTTCGGGGTTTCCAAGGCAATGCCTCAGCCCGAGTTTGACCTCGAGGTCGACCGCTGGCAGCTCCGCGGTGGAGCCCGGCTCGGGCGCGAGGGACGCCTTCACTGCCAACGCGAAGACCGCCTTGGTCTCGCTGTCCCGCACCATGGCACCTTTCCGCTGAGCTCGTTCAGCGCCCGGACGCGCCGATGCTGATGGACACCGCGCTAGGGGAGCTTCAGGGGAGCGCGAGCATTCGTAACATACTGGACAAGAAGCAGATCTTTGGGCGGCACACCGACGCTGGCCAGACCGGGATGTCTTTCTACAACAACCAAGAGCTACATGACAAAGGCGTCGCAACGCTCATCCCGCCGATTGAAGTTCTCTTCGACGCCAGCAACCTGACCGACACCGAAGCACCCATGGTGTTCTTTGACTACTTCAGTGGATTCAACCAGCTCGTGATCGGCAAACGCGATGACAAACTCGCGCTGTGCCAGGTCAAGTACGGCGCCGGAGAGCCCATGTGGATCCGTGAGACGTTTGAAACTTACCTGCCCACCGCCTTCGAGCGCCATCAGAAGCACTGACGACGCGAAGCCGCGAATGCCGCCCATGCGCGGGTCGTTGGTGCTCGAGCGCACCAACGATCCACGCGCGGTGCAGCAACTTGCGAGTACTACGCGCTCGAGACCAACCCGGCGTCGGTGAGCTTCTCGACCACATCGCTCAGGCCGTAGCGTTGCGCCCACAAAAGTGGGGTGTTTCCCGCCGCGTCTTTGCGGTCGCCCTTCGCCCCCAACTCGATGAGCTTCAAAGCTAACTCGGCCTCCTTCTTGACCACCGCGTAAGTCAGCGGGGTCTCTCCTCGGGCGTCGGGGAGATCGATCTCCACTCCCGCTTCGAGCAGCCAATTCGCCGCTTCGACGTTGCCGCTCGCAACGGCCTTGATCAGGGGCGTGCGCCCGTATTGATCCTTCTGGTTTTTCAGCTCGGGCAGCCTTTCAAACAAGTGGTGGACCACTTCAAAGTCTCCACGAAAGATCGCTACGCTCACGGCGTTATCACCTCGATGATCCTCGGCGTTCGGGTCGGCGCCGTGGTCGAGGAGGAGGTCGACGACTTCCGCCGTCGTCGCGCTGTGCAGTGGGGTGAGCTTCTGATCCTTGCAGCACTTATTTGGATCGGCCTTCGCCGCGAGCAGTACGTTGACCATTTCCGCGTTGCCAGCGCGGGCCGCTACCGTGAGCGGCAAGGGCTGGGCGTTCAGGCCGCTCTTGCCCTTCGCTAGCCTTTTTACAACATCGATATGCCCTGCGGAAATGGCGCAATAGAAGGGGGTCCCACGGCCAGACGCTTTCGACTTCTTGGCTTTACGAGCAAGGAGCAGATCGACGACTTCAACATTTCCCAAGTCACAAGCAAGCGTCAGAAGACTGTGTTGCGCTGGCCCGATCGAGTAGTTGGGGTCGAGCCCCGCCTCCAAACGCATCTCGAGTTCGGCGGTGTCGCCATTCCGAATGAGGTCGAAAGGGGGTGTTTCCATGCGACATGCTATCAGGCGGCCTCTTCGGAATCCATTCGAGGTCGGCGCGTCGAGGTACGCGCAGGCGACCTCATCCCGGGCGGGCTCCTGGTTGTCGCTGGCGCGCGATCCACCGGCGACGAGGAGGCGACTTCGCTCACTGGCGCGGAAGCGCGGGCCATCTCCGCGGTTCCACCCTCTGTGCCGACTGGTATCAAAGTCCATGGGTCGCACGACGTGCGGGTGCTAGCGCCCGAGAGCTGTGCGGGACCCGGGCGACCGGGTCCCTGCTCGCGATGCGCGTCATGGCGCGCCAAGCTCAGTAGAGATACACGGCGCCAGCGCTGGACGCGGAGCCGTCGAGCTGATCGCCGGCGATCCCGACGGCGCTGCCAGACTCCCCCGTCGCTCCGACGGCGAGCTCCCGGCCGTCTGCGCTCATCGCCAGGCTGACGCCGAACGAGTCGCTCGCGCTAGAGCCCTTGGGGGCGATTTTCGTGGATTTTTGAGTCAAGTTTCTGTCAGGCAGCCACGCAGCCGGTATCCCGGAGCCTGATCACCTCCTCATCCACGCGGTCGACGGCGTTGCGTAGGCGGGTCAGAGCCGGAGGATTGTCGTCGTTGGCGGCGGCGAATCCTGGGCGGAGCACGCAATTGTAGGTCCGAGTGATCAGCAGGGCCGCCTTCAGACCAAAGTTCGTCACCTGATAGCGATGGGTCTTCGGAATGCGTTCGATGAGGCCATGCAGCCTCAGCCGACGCAGGTCGTAGGTCATCTTGCCCTGGGTGAAGTGACCGGGCTCGAGGCCCAGTAATTGCGCCATTCGTCCGCGCAGATCCTTGTTGGAGAAGCCACGGGGCAAGAGGTTGAAAAGCAGGATGGCCATGAGCAGCGCGAGTGCACGCGGGTCGCCGAAGCTGCCGCGGAAACACTGCAACTACCCTGACAGAGGGGGATCGGCTTTGAGCTCGGAATTATCAAAGGTTTCCACAAAGCCATTGTCGATACATTCGTATCGCTCGCTTCGCTGTTCACGCCCGAGTTTTGGACGGCGATGAAAGAGACGATCCCGCAGGTCATCTCCGAGCCAAAGGTCCGCTTCAAGATCGGTCGCGCTTCGGCGGAGATGCTGCACAAGCAGCTCACGGAGCTCAACGCCTCCAAACCCTACGACTACGGGAACAAGCTCGGCGTCTTGTTTGGGGCGCTGCTCTTCGAGGTGGCGGTCGGGCTCCTGACCGGAGGGGCCGCCGCCGCTACGTCCAAGGGCGTCGAGGGCACCAAGCTGCTCGCTGATTTCCCTCGACTGCAGAGCTTGGCCAAGCGGATCGCGGCGGCGAGCTTGGTCCGCGCCGGCGTCGAGTTCGGCACAAAGATCGCCAAGGGGGCCCGCGTCGTGCTCGAGCGGGTCAAGGAGTTGGTCCGTCGGGTGAGGAAGCTCCTGCCCGACCTGACCAACGACACAAAGATCGGGCGGCGGCTCGACGACTTCGACGAACTTGACGCGCTTACTGCGCTAGCCGATCACAAGGCGATCGCGCGGAAGCTCGACGAGGTCGAACTCGAGCAGACCAAGCTCGACCTCGCGCTCGAGCAGGACGACCCGGACCTCGAGCGCGTGGGGCGCCTTGCCGAACACCCCGTCATGCTCGGCGGTGAACGGCACTGGCTTCGAGTCTACCGCGAAGCTGACGGCGGTCACTCCCTCCGTCTGTGTAGTCGCTGTGACCCGATGCTCGACGCCATCAGCGACGCGATGCCGGGCACCAGCGGTCCCCGGCAGACTCAGCTGCAGGGGCTCCACGACGAGGTCAGCGCGCTCAAGAACCAACTCGACAATAGACGCATCACTCGGCAGGATCTGGAGGAGACGATGGCTCGATTTGAACGCGAGCTCACGGACTTGGAGGTGGGAGTGAAAACCCCGGCTCACGGCTCCTCGCTGACGGCGGACTTCCAAGCCAACATCTACCGCCGAGTCGAAGCGGGCGACCTCACCGATGCCGACAAACTCATGGCAGCGGATGGAACACTTCTCGAGCCACACCCAAGCGACCACAGCATGCCCAAACCTACTCAAGCTCAGATACTCAATGACCGGGAGCACCTGATCTATGGTTGGAACCGGAACGGGCGCGCGGTCAACATCTACCTACGCGACGGAATGATCGTGGTCACCCAGCACGGAAATAATCATCGTATCATCACCGCCTACGGCGGCGCCTACTCGAAGTCCGGAAAGCCCCTTACGTTGGATCGCTGGCGCGGCCAGCTGGAGCCAGGGGAGGTGTACCATATTTTGCGCCGGAGCGATGCTCGATGAGCAGTCGCACGGTGAACTTCGTGCTCGCGCCGACGCTCGACCAACTCGCGAGTTGGACGCTCGAGCACCGGCCGACTGAAACACAGATGTGGACGGTCGAGCAGGCACTGGTCGATACGCTGGCCGAGCAAGTGGGGAGCCTACGTGTCTATCACCGCCACCTCGTGGTCGGAGAGGGCCTATGCCTCCACGTGTGCTCGAACGACAACCCAACCGGTCCAGTCGATCTTCATTGGGAGGGAGTGATCTCCCTTCGCGTTGCGGCCACGGGTGCTTGGGTCAGGGCCAGCCTGCTCGCCTTCTACGACAATACACGTGTCGGACCAACCGAATATGGTCAGGCAACCTATCAATTCGAGCTCGTCGAACGAGACGGGCACTTTGGCTGGCAAGCATCGGGATGGTTGTGCGACGCCCACAAAGAGTACTTTGACGTGACTAGCCCAACGGCGCCTCCCCACGGGTCGAAGGTCGAGACCACCTACGGCTAGCTAGAGAGCCGGAGCGAGAGAGCCGGACTTGAGGGAGAGCCGGACTCGGAGTCTTCCAAGCCGGGAGAGCCGGACTCGGAGTCTTCCACGTCGGCCCGGCCGCGGCTCGCAGGGAGAGCCGGACTCGGAGTCTTCCACGTCGGCCGGGCCCACAGAGAGCCGGACTGGGAGTCTTCCTCGTCGGCCGACCCGGCGGAGACTCGAGTTACTGGCGCCGCAGACACCAATCTTCAGGTGGCTGAGTTCGTGCTGCGGAAGCGAGGACTCGGAATTGAACGCTTCGTAGATCGCCATCGCCTGATCTTTCTTGGACGGGCGTGGATTGCAGCCTGATCAAAGAGGTGCCACGTCCGCGCGCAGAGTTGCCTGATAGTGCAGAAACGCTGCGTCGAAGCGGCCCGAGAGCTGCAGCCCTCGGGCAGTGATGACGCCCCGCAGCCCCGGTACGTGCAACTGGGAGCCCGGGTGCTTGACTCGTAGTTGATAGAGCGCACACGTCGACTCGGTCGCTCCGCTACCGATCGGCATTCCTTGTTGACGAGCGGCTTTGTACTTCATCAGCGGCCTTCGCTTCTCGAAGTAGGTGAGAGCGGCATGGGTTGCGGTGGCAACCGCGGGCTCGAGGTCCGACTTCTCCGCCTCGCGCCGCAGGTGTCGGACGACACGTTGCGCACCGTCATCCTCGTCGAGCAGCCAGTTGCGATAGGTCCGGCGCATGTCATAGGGGTCCCCATCATCACGCGCGACGATCACAGCATCGAGGTAGGCAACCGCGTGATGAAAGTCGACGAGTTGCCAGCGCGGGACGCCTTCGGGGAGACGCTCTCGTAGCGCGCGCGGGAGAGCCTCGAATTCAGCGGCACCGTCTTGGATGCTCACCACGGGGATGTCTCGTCGGCACTCGACGGCGCCGATGATCTCGTCAATCATGCGCGCCACGAGTTCATCGACGTCGGCGTCGGCGTCGGCACCGAACCGCAATGTTCGGCGCGCGGCTCCGTCGGTGTCATAAAATGTGACATTGCCGGCCCAAGCCATTCGCCAATTGCACTCGTAGGGTTCGACTGGTGTCCGCTGATACTCGCGCTCATGCTGGGCGGCCAGCTTCGCCTCCCGCTTGGGTCCGTCGGCGAGGTTCTCCCGCATCCGTGCTGAAAACCGGTCGAGACCACAGCTGATCGAGCCGAGTTCGAAGTCGAGTTCCTCCTCGACGCGGACTTCAGCTTCAGCTTCGAGTTCGCGTGCGGTCGTTGCCATGTCGGCGTAGAGGCCATCGAGCCGGTTTTTCAATGTGGTCCGGCTCGGAGGGTGAAATCCGAGGCGCTCGAGCGTGGCTTCGACTTCGGGGGTCGTCTGCACCGCCGCGAGACCGCCCGCAGCCAGGGCCAAGTCTGGCAGCAAGGAACCGTCGACGACGCCCACGACCAGATCCAGCGGATGAATGGTTGGTCCGTTGCGGACACCTTCCCGCCGATAGAGTGGTTCATCCACCACGTGGGCGCCCCACAGGCCGTGATATAGACACGTCGATTCTTGTTGGAGTCGTTTGTAGGGTTCGTTGTCGATCGTGATTCGCGGCTCGGTGGTTCGCGCGGCTTCGAGGCGCTTTTGCTCGCACAGCCACATCAGATCCGCCACGATCGAGCGTTCGGCAGACAAGCGCTCCATCCAGCTGTCATCGCGGGCCAGCTCACGAGCCCGTTGGAGAATGGCTTCGGCCATCGTGTCGAGCCATTCATTAGTTCGATCGATCCAGGGATCCTGGCGTTCCTGGGCATACGGGGGAGTCGCCGGCGGCGACTCCCGTGGGCCCGGGGCGCTTATTTTTCGCGGCTCAGTCGGTTGGGTCGGCATCGCGCTCACGACGTCGGCGCGCCAACACCTGCAGAACCTCCCCCGCGACCGCCCGGGCGGCCTCCGACTGAGTCATGAAATCTGCCCCGGGCCCTGCTCGCTGGTCCGTGAGTTCGTTCATCAACTTTGCGGCCTCCTGCAGCCTCGGGTCGGACAGGTCGATCTTGGGGATCCTGGCATTCCTTGGCATCGTGGCTGTCAGCATGACCGAGGTGCGATCTGTGTGCACGGATCCATTTGATCAGTCGTCTCGCGGCACCGGCTGTCGGCTCAGGTTGCGATCCTCGCCCTGTCCGTATAGTCGGTTTCGCTGCTTGTAGCGATCCCGAGCAGGACCAGTCTCGAAGCACAAGCGTCACTTGACCTTGTCTTCTGGGACGCTGCGTTGCTGAGCGAGCAGCTGTAGTGCCTCTTCTCCAGCAGCCTGCATAGCCTTCGAGCGAGTCTGAAAATCAGCCGATGGCCCGCACCGCTCGTCGGCGAGTTCACCCATCAACCGCGCGAGCTTCTGAAGGTTCGGGTCGTTCCGATCAACCTTGGGGATCCTGGCGCTCCGTGACATTGCGTGGGATCAAGAATGCCCGAACTTCCCGGCCAGGGCTATGTGTGAGGGATCCTTACAGGCCCATCTGATCAGTCGTGTCTCCGTGGCGTGCTCAGGCTGCGATCCCCGCCCTCTGAAGTCGGACTGTCTCACCCTTGTTGGCACAGAGGGGCATGGCGTGCGGGCGCATTCCGGAACGGTGACCTTTCCGGTCGTTGTCCCCTTGGTTCGGCGCCAGCCGGCCGTCGTTCGCTCGTCACCCTCGCGCGGAGTTGCCGCGAGATGGGTGCCCAGGTGCTCTGGAATCGGTGCCCAAGTGGCCCGGAATCGGTGCCCAAGTGCTCCGGAATCGGTGCCCAGGTGGCCACCGGAATCGGTGCCCAAGTGTCTCCGGAATTCGCAAGACGCGGCGGCCCCGCTTCGGGTTGTTGGTCTTCGGCTGCCACGCGTTCAGGACACGCGTCGCATGCTTGCGGTGATGCCCGGTCAGCTGGACGAACTCGTCCAAGATCCGGCCCTTCTTGGCCCGATCGGCCGCTCGGTAGCGGGTCACGAGGCTCTCGAGCAACTCGTTCCTGGCGTCGGTAGTGATCCGTTTCCTCATCGTCCGTGCTCCACTCGGTGCTCGGTAACAATTTCGGTGAGGCAACGGCGGCCTACCGGGTAACAATTTTGGTGAGTCAATGCGCCGGCAAAAATAAATGTCGTCGATCAGCGATGACCTGGCGCCGGGGCACGGTGCCTGTATGGGCGAGTTCGGCGCGGTGAGAGGACGGCAGAATCAGGCGGCGACAGAATCAGGCGGCGCTGTTTGTGCTGGTACAAATTGATTGTCTGCCATCGTTCGTCGGGATAACCTTCACACACCCTGAAATAGTGCAGGGAAATCGACAGACAAGGGAGAGTGTACCAATGCCAAAGACAAGCAATTTGGAAGTGACAGCACAAGAGACAAGCGCGTGGAGGGCGCGAGGGGATGTGGGTAAGGTCTTTGAGCCCGCGGAGCCCATCCAGGCGCGCATCGAAGATAGCCTTCGGGCTGCCCTGGAGGCGCAGCTTGCCAAGGAGATCGATACGCTCGGTCCTACCGGCGGGCGGATGGCAATCCACGGCAAGACCGGCGTGAGTACTTAATGGTGAGCACATCTTGTGCTTACACAATACAGACCTCGATGACTATGACACCGAATCTCCTTCGCTGAGTGTCGAGGTGTGTGCTCGCTTGAATTCGATACATCGCAGGCCCCGCGGAGGCGCGGGACCTGCGATGCAGGGGGAAGTGATGGTAAATGAGTTGAAGGGCATGCGCGCGCTATTGCAGCGCTGGGATGAAGAAGATGTAGGGGACGACCGCATCTACCCTGTCTTCCGAGGAAGGCGGGGGCACGTCAACATCGACGGAAGCCCAGATGGTCCATCGGTGACCTTCACACCCGGCCAGCCTCAATTCGAGGAAGCCCTCGAGCCCGGTGTTCGGGATCTGGTGCTGACACTGGTGGCCCTCGGCGGAGTGACCTATTCGAGCTGCGAGGGACACCCGGGCGACGGCCCAGGGACGACCTTCAGCGGACGGCACGTCGGGCTCCTTCCGAGGGGACCAGAACAAGAACGCCAGCTCAGCGAGCTGATCTCATCCGTCCTATCTGGACTGGACCACTCTCCCACCGTAGTCGTGGAACTACGCAAAGAGCAGCTCCGGGATGCGGAGGATATCCTCTATAGTCTCGACCTCTGCTTTCGCCCGACGACCGACGATTGGGCTCGCTACTCCCGTGCGCTGGAGCCCGCCTATGAGGCCGTACTGGATGGGCTGCGCCAACAACTCGGCCTCTTGAGGTAGGACGCATGCAGATTGTTCTCAAGCTGGCTTCCCGCTGCAATCTGAATTGCAGCTACTGCTACGTCTACAACAAGGGAGACCGTAGCTGGGAAGGGCGACCAAAGCTAATGTCTGACGGTGTCTTCTCAGCCGCGCTCTGCGAGGTGAAGCGCCACGCGGAGCGGACCGGGGACACCCGCGTTCACCTTTCATTTCACGGCGGGGAGCCCACCCTCGTCGGGTCTGAGCGATTCGAGCAACTGTGCGCCAGGGCCCGGCACGAGCTACGCGACATGGACCTCAGCCTGTCGATTCAGACCAATGGCGTGCTCCTCGACCGGACGTGGATGAGCGTCTTCGAGACATGGGCGGTCGGTGTCGGAGTGAGCCTGGACGGCCCCCCTGCGATCAACGACCGATATCGCATCGATCACGTCGGTCGCGGAACACATGCAAAGGTCGCCCGGGCCCTGGATCTCCTCTCCCGTCATGCTGTCGAGTACGGTGTGATCTGTGTGATTCCGCTGGGTGAGGACCCGCTGAGCGTCCACAGACACTTTCTCGGGCTCGGGGTGCCGTCCATCACCTACCTGCTGCCCGACTTCACGCACGACACGATCGGCGAGATTCGACCCGACCCTCAAGAGCATCCATGTGCGGACTTCCTCATCCCGATCTTCGACGATTGGTGGTTTAACGGGACGCTCGAGGTAAAGGTCCGCGACCTCTACAACATCGCTCGGGTCATCCTCGGGGGGAACAGCTTGATCGAGTGCATCGGCAATCCCGTGCCGAACTCTTTCTTCATCCACACCGACGGAGCGATCGAAGGGCTCGATGCTCTCGCGGTTTGTGGTGCCAGCTTTACCTCGTCGGTCCACAATATCCATCGTTCGAGCTTCGCTGAGGTGCTGCGAGACGGCTTGCTGCCTGGTCTCGACGGAACGCGGCAACCGCAGCTCGGCCAAGAGTGCAGTGAATGCCCCGAAGCGACCACGTGTGCGGGGGGATACCTGCCCCACCGTCACTCCCGTGCGCATGGCTTTACCGGTCGAAGCGTTTGGTGCGCAGATCTGCTCTTGCTGTTCACTCACATCCGAAGTCGCCTCGGCGTATCTCCCCAGGAGACGCTGTACCTGAGGCGCCAGCTGGACCGAGCACGATCTTCACTCAGAACCCCCCGTTGACCCTTTTCTTTGGAGAAGCACCATGTCTCATGAATTGCCGTTTCACCTCCTCGCTCGACCTCGCGGTGCGAGCACGTCAGCTTTCACCGCTGATATTGTGCGCGGCCACGCGAAGAGTGTGGTGAAGTCCTTCTTGGAGCAGCACAGCCAGGAGCTGGAGCGCGACGGCCCGGGTCTGGCGGACCTGTTGACCTCCGCGGGTCGGGATCTCGACTACGAGACCGCATGGCACCCTGCCTTTGGCGGCTTGCACGCCGGTCTTCACGAATCCGACCCGGAGGTCGCGCTGCGGGCCACCGTCGTCGCGTTGCGTTTGCATGAGCAAGGAGCACAGGGTCACTGGTCGGCGCAGCTTCCGGGAGACGTGCCGACACGCTTTGGACGATGGGTCATGCCCGCCGCTAGCCACCTGGACGTCCATGTCACAGCTGACTTGGCCTCGTTCGAAGGCGCAGACCCGGAAGGTGGGCGGGCGTTTGAGTACGCCTTCGACCGGACTGATAGGGGTTGGCTTCCGCGAGACGATGCGCCGGAGTCGCTTCCGTACACGAACTCGACGGGCGCGCCGCTGACAGTGTGGCGCTTTCGGGAACTCTGGGCCTCCGAACTCGAGCACGTCGCCTCCCAGGTGGCCGACGAGGAATCCGAACTGATGGCGGAGCGCGGCCAACGTGGCCTGCACGTTCTCGCCGAGCAGGCTCCTGACTACTTTGACTGGGTGCGACACGTGGTGCAGATCGTCGTGCCCTGGCGGATTTGGTCGGAAGATCGGCCCACTGGCAGCAGCAGCACGAACCTGGCTCCTGGCCTGGTGGGTCTGGGCAACCACGACCATCCGACCTCGGTGGCGGACAGCCTGGTACATGAAGCGTCCCACCAATACTTCTACGTCGCGTTGCGTCTGGGCGGCGTCGACGACGGTACTGACGAATCACTCCATATGAACCCATTCCTCAAGCGCGAGCGACCAGTTCACATGCTGCTTCTAACCTATCACGCCTTCGCAAACGTACTCCTTTGTTGTCGAACATTGCAGACAGCGCCGCAGGCGGATGGACCCTACTTGAAGCGAAGGATTCCAGAACTTGAGCACGGGCTTGCGGTCATCGAACGGGGACTGTCGTCGACCCGTTCCCTGACGCCGCTGGGTCGCGCTCTCTTCGACGATCTGAGGTCGCAGCTCCGTGCAACCTGAACGCCACCTAGAGCAACCCATGCGTCGCGACCACGCCCTTTGCGTGGGACTGGTCAGTCTCCCCTTCGCATCCGCGGTTCGCCCCTCACTGCAACTGGGGCTGCTTCAGGCCCTTGGTCGCGCCGGTGGACACCGGATAGACAGCCACCACCTCTACCTATCTCTGGCCCAGACGATGGGGCTCGGTCTGTATGAGGAACTCTGCCAACACCGCGGCCACATGACTGGTGACTGGTTGTTCTCGCTTGCTGCCTTTGGCGGGTTGTCGACTGGCGGGTTGTCGACTCGCCACTACCTGGAGCACTTCCCCAGTGAGGTGGACTGGATCGAGTCCAAAGACCTAAGTTCGTCGTTCCTGGCTACTCTCCGTCAAGAACGGCTGCCTCGCTTCATCGAGGACTGTCTGGGCCGAATCGATTGGGGCAGCTACGATGTCGTGGGGTTCACCAGCACGTTTCAGCAAAACGTCGCCTCATTGGCTCTGGCCCGCGCCATCAAGCGAGCCCATCCTCAGGTGTGCATCTTGTTTGGTGGATCGAACCTGGATGGCGACATGGGGAAAGAGGTCGTTCGAAGCTTTCCGTGGGTAGACTACGTCATCTCCGGCGAAGCGGACGAGGCCTTTCCCGCCTTCTTGGACGCGCTGAGCCAGGGGGAAACCCGCCCAACCCTCGACGGGCTGTTGGTCCGTTCTGACGACGGGAGCGTCGGGGGGACCCGCTCGAGGCCGCTGACCGAGATGGATGGCCTGCCGGTCCCCGACTTTGCTGACTACTTCGACCAGGCGTCAGAATTGGGCCTGCTCGGCGAGATTGCTCCCAAGCTGAGCCTCCCCTTCGAGAGCTCGCGTGGGTGTTGGTGGGGCGCGAAACACCACTGCACGTTCTGCGGACTCAACGGGAGCGGCATGGGCTATCGTAGCAAGTCCCCTGAGCGGGTCCTGGATGAGCTGGGGACTCAGGCTGACCGCCACGGCGTGACCAGTTTCGAAGCTGTGGACAACATCCTGAACATGACCTACTTCGACGACTTTTTCGGAGAGATCGAGAATCGCGGACTCGATTACGAGTTCTTTTACGAGATCAAGTCGAACCTCACTCGGGCGAAGATCGAGAAGTTGGCGAGGGGGGGGGTCCGCACCGTCCAGCCGGGGATAGAGAGCCTGAGCACGGATATCTTGCGCCTGATGCGCAAGGGTTGCACGATGCTTCAGAACGTTCTGTGTCTGAAGTGGTGCTCGCACTACGGAATCGGGGTCAGCTGGAACCTACTCTTCGGCTTTCCGGGTGAGCGGGAAGATCACTATCACGAGCAACACCAGGTTCTCGAAAAAATCAGCCATCTTCAACCTCCCGTTTCGTGCAACAGAATCTGGTTGGAGCGCTTCTCTCCCTACTACTTCAGGTCCGATGAGTGGGGCATCGAACAGCTCCAGCCGAGCCGCAGCTATCGCTACGTGTATCCCGATCATGTCGACGTGGAAGCCATCGCGTACTTCTTCGACTACATCATGCCGAATACGCTCCCGGCGCAGTTCCACGCGACGACCCAGCGTCTGGTCGAGGGCTGGAACGAGGCCTGGAAGTCAGGTGACCATGACACGATGACCTATCGCAGGATTTCAGACGCCTTGCTGATCGACGTCCGACGCGACGGCGTCTCCAGGAGTCGCATGCTCCGGGGACCGCTCGCCCAGACTTATCTGTATTGCGGCGAGGCGATCCGATCTATCCGGAAGGTTCGCCACCACCTCGAGGCCGTCACAGGCTCGATGTACTCCGACGAGACGGTCGGTGAGCTACTCGAGGGATTTTGCGAGGCTGGCCTGATGGTGGGCGAGTTGGGGCGCTATCTGTCGCTTGCCCTCCCTTCCCGACGAGGCTGCTAGCTTGGGAGGCATGGTGGAGTATCGTCGCTTGGGCAAGACCCCCCTGATCGTGTCGGAGTTGGGTTTCGGGGCCTTCGCAATCGGTGGCAACGCGCACGGAAACAGCTACGGCCACACAGACGACCGGACCTCACGACGGGCGATCGGCGAGGCCATCGACCAAGGGTGCACTTTCTTCGACACGGCCGACGTCTACGGGCGCGGTCACAGTGAGTCCCTGTTGGGAAGCACCCTGAGGGAATTGAAGGTGCTCGACGATGTCGTCATAGCGACCAAGGGCGGCGGCTCGATGGACGACTCGGGCGCTAGCGACTTCTCGTTGTCAAGGCTCAGGGAGGCGCTCGAGGCGAGCTTGCGGCGTCTTGGACGGGGCTATGTTGACCTCTACCAGTTGCATAATCCCACGCTGGAGGATATTCGCAACGGGAACATCTTCGAGGTCATGGCCGATCTGAAGACCGCAGGGCTCGCGCGATGTGTGGGGGTGTCCGTTCATACGCAGACCGAGGCTCTGGCTTGCCTGGAACATCCAACCTGCGAATCGATACAGTTGGTGTGCAACCTGATGTCCTCGGTCGTTCCCGATTGGGGCATCGACAAAATCCGGCAGCAGGCTGCCGCCAAGGGCGTGGGGCTCATTGCCCGTGAGCCTCTGGCCAGTGGTTACCTGGCCCGCCGACACGAACCGGACGCGGTCTACGAGCGCGGTGACGTGCGGGCGAGCTTCTCAGTTCGAGAACAGCGGCTGCGCGTGGGTCTTGCGGCTGTGTTCCACGATCTGAAGCAGGGACCGGCGACCGCCGCTCAATTTGCGATCCGACATGTGCTGGATATGGCAGAGGTGGGAACGACCATCGTGGGCGCCAAGACGCCCGAGCAAGTCGCAGAGAACTTTGCGTCTATACAGCTTCCGCCCTTCGACATGCTCTATAGGCGCGCTCTGGAGGCGGACAGGTGCTCTTGACGGAGCCGACAAACGACACGCTCCGCTCGCTCGCGGCGTGTTCGGGTCCCCATTGGAAGCAAACACTCCACGTGGTCGAGGATGGCGCTGAGGCCCTGGTACGCCTGACCGCGCGCCAGATGTCCTCTCGCATGATATCCCTGGCGGAGCCAGGGTCGGGTGCGGAGGCGCTCTTTGCCGGGCTGGTTCTGCTGGCGCGACGGGGTGCGCAGGGTTGTCGGGCGTGGTGTCCTCAGCTGACCGGTGCCATCGAGGCTCTCTGGAGCGACGACCGCGACGGACTGCTGGCGAGCGCCGCCGCGTTGGTCCTGGCATTTCCTCCTGTCGTGATGGCGCCTCGTGTCCTCAAGTTCAGCACGCCTCGACGGATACTCGTGGACTCGCAATTCACCGAGCCGTCGCTAATGCTAGACCTTGGCGCATGGATCGTGGGAAGCGCTCCAGCGGTGGAGGAATTCCGAATCGTCATGGAACCCGGACTCGCCGAGGAGTTGGCCTTGGCACCTGCACCTCGCTCGCTCGCTCGGAGTCGGGTCGAGACCGAACTCGAGGACGCGCTGGAGCTGCTTCGCTCCGGGGCCGAAGAGTACGTTCATTGGCTCACTCCGATGGTCTGGGGCTTGGTCCCCGTGTCAGCCCCACCGGGAGCTTTCGCCAGCGGAAGCCGAGCCGAGCTTGCCGGTGTCATCGCGGCCTCATTGGGAGGACCGAGCTGGCAGCTGGCCGAGTCCCTCGTGCACGAGACCGCCCACCAGTACTACTACTTCACCAAGCGCCTCGGCCCACTCGTCGACCCGAATGACACGGACCTCTATATGTCGTCGCTGGTCGGTCGCCATCGTCCGATCGAGATGGTGCTCGCTGCGTGGCATGCTGCCGCCAACATCGTGTGCCTGCACACTCTGCTCCTCGCTCGACGCCCGCGGGACGCCCCTCCTTCTGGGGCCGTCATCCAGGCGCGCGCAGACTATCTCCAACTCACTTCCGTCCTCAAGACGAGCCGCTCGCTGAGCCTGCTGGGGGAGGCGCTGTTTTGGCCGATGGAAGAGTGGATTCGACATTCACTGTGATGGCGAATCCAAGCGAACAAATGGCGCATTCCAGCCTTCGACCGTGTGGTAGACCAACTCTCGGACCGGGCCTTCAGCAGGAAGCGTATAGCTGATCGTCTCTTTCGTCTCGACGATCAGCAGAACCTGCTCGCCCTCCAATTTCTGCAACTCGCTACGGACACCATCATCTAAGATGACGAGCGAGCTCTCCGTCGCCTCGATCAGGATGGTCTGTGACGGGTCCCCTGCGAGATGATAGTTGCCGCTCAGCCTCGAATCGAGCTCAGGACTCATTGGCTCGGTGGTCAAGGAGATAGGCGAGGGGGCCACATATGAACTCTGGAACACGATAGACGAGAGTACCTCCTCGACCTCCGCGAGGGGCACGGGCGCTAGGTCGGAGAGAAGGATGATCGTCACCCCGTCTTCGGGGTAGTGGAGATACAAGGTTCGCAGCCCGGGGAGGGCCCCCGTATGTTGGATCAGCTTACGGTCGCCGAAGGAAGAAACGAAGACGCCCATTCCGTATGGGTGATCGGCGGCCTGCCGCGTTCGCATCTGGGTACGGAACTCCGCGGGCAATAGGCTGTCTGCGCTAAGAACATGCGTCCAGTTGATTAAGTCTTCGGCGGATCCACAGACGTCTCCCGCTCCGGCCAAGGCTGGAAAGTCTGGGTTCGGCTGGGGCATGAGGTCGCCGGCGGGGCCGAGCGTATGCCCAACGGACACGCTCTTGCGTGCGCGGTCGCAGCATGAAGTGTTCGACATTCCGGCGGGCTGGAATAAGGCGCTAGCGAGGCGCTCGCACCACGGCTGGCCGGAGACTTCCTCGACCACGTGCGCGAGCAAGGAGTACCCGAAGTTGGAGTAGAGGTGCTCAGTCCCGGGCTCAGACCGGAGCGAAGCGTCGGCTGCGGCCTCCGCAACTTTGTACAGATCTCGCCGGGTCGGCGCGAACTCATCCGGGATCTCCGGAGGAAGACCCGAGCGATGGCTGAGCAGTTGTCGAAAAGTCGCATCCCCTACCGGGCCAGCGTGAGGTAGATACGGCGCAATTGGCCCGTCGAGTTGCAGCGCCCCCTCGGCGACGAGTTGGAGTATTGCAACCGCAGTGAATTGCTTGGTCAGGGACCCCAGCGGGATCACATCCAGACTCGGGCCCGAACTCCAGTCCATCTCGAAGTCAGGTCCGCGTATCAGAACCCGGCCGCGTAGCCGACTTTGCTCGACCAAGCCGTTTAAATAATTCTCCACCCGCTCTCGTTTCTCGTCCACTGAAAACTCCGCCGCAGGGGGTTCAGAGGGCGCCGTTGTCTCCGCTGTGGACCTGGCGCATGCGATCAGCGCCAGCAGCGCGAACCCGAGGCTGCGGCTGGTGCCGTGATATCTCGCTGATGCCGCCATGCCCTCGTCCAATGGTGGCATTTTGATGACGGTTTGACGTAAGTCAACATGACCGCAGGTTGGCAAGGTCCGGGCAGGCCTCCCACGAGCCAGGCGCTCAAGGCGTCTGAGCGACGCTCGACCAGAATAGCCACGCAAAAAGCTGGAAGAACAGCCTCCAGGACTGTCTACGAGTTGATTTTTACATCCCTACGCGGACCGAAGCCCTCCGGTGATGTTGACGCCGGCCACGAGCGATCATGGACAGAATCCCAATGTCGACGGAGGACACGCCGGCGGCTCTAGCGCAGAAGCCCGCGATTCCACAACGACGGCGCAGAACCGTTTCGTTGCCATCGGCACCATGGAAGGACATGCGATGCGGGGTCGGGGGCACCGTGAATGTCGCGCCGCTCATTTTCGGCGTGTGGATCGGCAGTCAGGTGGGCCCGGGCCGGGTCGGGTGGCGAACAGGCCCCCAACTTCCCCCCGTTCGGCGCGGTACCGCGCCGAACCTGCTTTGGTCCCTGAGCCCAAGCCACGGCTCGACCATCACGGCCTGGTCAGACCGAACTCGAGGTGCTCCCCAAGCAACCCGCTCGACACCCTTGGGCGTGACTCGTGCAACGTGTGTTCGCGGTTGAGATCATGACCTGCCCGCGTTGCTGCGGTACGATGCGCTTGAGGACCTGGCACGACCTCGGGCCGCGCCTTGGCGTGGGCTGCGAGCACGCCGTAATACCGGATGTGATGAGAAGGCCGTCTTCCGTGGTGACCAGATCTCACCTTGACTGCAAGAACTGCGACCGCCTCGGCGACCGCGACCCCCGCGGCGTTGCCATGGATCGCCCGCTGACCCGGCGCGAGCGAGCCCGACGTCCCGAGCCCAAAATGGTCCATGGCGTGCGCCGATGACCACGCGCTGGCGGGTGGCGCACGGGCCGTTGCCGGGCAATTCACCGACGAGGTTGACGCGGGGCCCGTCGCCGACCTCGAAGCGCTGCTCAAAGACCTCGTCGACCCCGGGCTCGAGCCCGATCGCCTGCATGCGCGCGACGATCCAGGCTTGCACACGGTCGTCGGTTCCCGGTGCGCGGCCTTGCTATGCCAGCGCCTCGACCTCGCTTGGGTGAGGAGTTGTGCAGGCCGAGTTCGCCGTCGAGAGCCACTCGCCGCGGCACGATACGTGGTCGCTCCATCCTCGCGGAACCGGGCACGCTCGGCCGGATTTGCTACACTGCCACGCCGCCTCATGATCGACCCGACAGCTACATGCGCACGCCCAGCCCGGGATCCTGGGTCGGGCGCTGAGTCGGCAGATCACCGAGGCGCACGGGGATCGTTCGGGCTGCGCGACCGCGCGCAGGGTCAGGGCTGCTGCGTCGAGCTGCGCCTGCCGGTCGCGGCCAGGGAGCGCTGACACCATTCGGGCGCCGCTCGCTACCCCCCAGGGGTACGCAATCCGAGATCGACCCGGAATTTCCCCCCCTCAGCCGAACGAAACCCAAACACGTTCGGGTTTGGCATGGCCTGGGCCACCCCGCTTGCACGCCGGGCGGCTACGCTCACCGCCGGTGCCGCCCTCCTTGCCCAAGCTCCCGATCGAAGCCGCACGCGAGGCCGTCGAGGCGGCGCTGGCGTTGCCACGCCCGCTGGTGATCACGGCGCCAACCGGCTCGGGCAAATCGACCTGCCTGCCGCCGTGGATCGCTCAGGCCTGCGGTGGACCCGTCCTGGTCGTCGAGCCGCGTCGGGTCGCCTGCCGGGCGCTCGCGCTGTTCTTGGCCCGCAACCGTGGCGAGCGCCTCGGTCAGTATGTCGGCTACCGGGTCCGCTTTGATGATCGCAGCGGCCCGGACACGCAGGTCTGCTTCGTGACCCCCGGCGTGGCGCTCAATCTCCTGGCTGCAGATACACGTGGGTCGGGCGGCGGCGCGCGAATGTCCGACTACGCCGCGTTGATGATCGATGAATTCCATGAGCGCAGCTGGGAGATCGATCTGCTGGTCGCGCTCGCCCGTCGTCCGGGCGGCCCGCGACTGCTCGCGTGCTCGGCGACGCTCGCGGCCGAACAGCTCGGGGCTGAACTCGACGCGAGCCTGGTCGAGGCCGAGGGTCGCAGCTTCCCGGTCGAGATCGAGTATCTCGGCGCGGACCCACCGAGCCGTCGAGACCTCGATACGCGGGTCGCCGACGCGGTCGAAGCCGCGCTGGCCACCAGCGAAGGTGAGATCCTGGTGTTCTTGCCGGGCAAGGGCGAGATCGAAGCTTGTGCGACCCGCCTGGCCCAGCGCGGTTGTGAGCTGCCGATCATCCCCGTGCACGGCGGACTGCAGCCGGAGCGCCTGGTCGAAGCCTTCGCCGAGACCGGTACACGCCGGGTGTTCCTGGCCACCAACGTGGCCGAGAGCTCGCTGACCTTGCCGGGGGTCCGCACGGTGATCGACAGCGGGCTCGCGCGCATGCGAATGCATCGCGGTGGCCACTCGACCCTGTCGCTCGGGGTCATCGCGCGCGACAGCATGGATCAGCGCGCGGGTCGGGCCGGGCGTGTCGCCGCGGGTCGCTGTCTGCGTTTGTGGTCGCGCACCTTCATCCCGCGGGAGACCACTGCACCAGAGTTGGAACGTATCGAGCTCGATGATCTGGTCCTGCGCGCGGCCGATTGTGGGCTCGACGGCCCCGCCTTCGACGACGCCGCGTGGATCAACCCGCCGCCGCGTTTCGCCCTGGATGCGGCGCGAGCCCGGCTGGCCAAGGTCGGGGCGATCGATCAGCAAGCGCGCGTGCTCGAGCTCGGCCGCGGCCTGGCTCGCCTGCCAGTCTCAGCCACGCGGGCACGAATGTTGTTGGCTGCACCGCCCGCGCTGGCCGGGACCGCAGCGGATCTGGTCGCCTTGCTCGAGTATCGGCGTTCGCTGTGGTTGCCGGCCCAATCGGCGCAAGTCGATGCGGCGCGGGCCGAGCTCGCCGCCCAGCTGTCGCCGAGCCAGCGCGACGAGCTTCATGCGGCGCTGCTGGCTCTGCGCTGCGGGGAGCCGCGGATCCACGGTCTGCATCGGGCTGGGCTGGCCGAGGTCCGGCGGTTAGCGAACTCGTTGCGCCAATTGATCGGTGCGCCAGCGTTGGCGCCGCGCCCGACCGCGGAGCTGCCCGCGCCCGGCGAGCTGGCTCGCTTCGTGCTCGAGCGGGTGCCGGAGCTGGCCTTTGTCCGGCGTGCGCGGGCCAAGCGAGACGCCCACAGGCCCGGACGAGGCGGGGAGCCCTGGGCCAATGGTGAGGTCGAGCTCGCGCTGCGTGAGGCGGTGGTGCCGGGGCTCGATCCCGACGCTGGCGATCCGCCGCCCAAAGCTGGCTTGATGCTCGACCGCGAGTGGCTCGGCGAAGGTCGCAGCGCCCAGGGTCGCGGGCGCATGCTCTTGCCATGTAGCTTCGCCGAGCTCGACGCCGCCGGGCTCGGCGAGCTCGAGCTCAGCGACGCGAAGCTCGAGATCCGCCGCGGGGTCGTGCGCGGGGTCGAGGCCGTCGTCGAGCGTCGCTTCGCCGGGGTGTGCCTCGCCAAACGCACCCAGCCGCTGTCCGGTGGGGCGCTGCGGGCCACGCTAGCGAGCATGATCCTCGAGGGTCGCAAGTTGCCGCCGCTGAGCGCCGGCCTGCGCGAGCGTGTGCGTGACGAATTGCATGTGTGGGCGCTGCTGAGCCAGGCCGCCAACGGGCCGCTCGCAGGCCGCGTGGTCGCGCTGCCCGAGCCACCGAGCGCGGACGTGTATCTGTGTGATCGACTCGCGCAGCTGGGCCTCGAGCAAGCGTCCGAACTCGAGCTGCTCGCCGACGAGGATCTGTGCCCGGTGCTCGACACACTCGCGGCGCCGATCGTCGCGCTTGGCGAGCGCGACTGGAGCCCCGATGCGCTGGCCAGGGACTTTCCGCGGGTGTGGTCCGAACGTGGGGCACGCTATAGCTGCGCGGTCGATCTGGGGCGCGGCCGGGTGACGCTCGAGCCTGTGGATGCGCGGGCGCGGAAACATGGGGAGCCCAAGGCCGCCCTGGTGCCGCGTTATCGCGGGTTTGCGGTCGTCTATTCTATCAGCAGGCCAGCCGTCGCGTGGTGCTGCGCCGCTGAGCACGAACTTGGATGCGTCGCGGGTTGGTCGTGCCGGTGTTCAGGATCCGACCGGCTTGCGCGCGAGCCCACGAATGCTCGGGCGAGACCGTCGTGCTGTCGTGTCAAAGATCGGGCGAATTGATCCACCTCAGATCGGATGATTTGACCCACCC
>NZ_JMCC02000129.1 GCF_000737335.2 Enhygromyxa salina
TCGTCGAGCCCGCCGGCCGCGACCACGCGCTCGACGAGATCCGCGAGGTCATCCTCGTCGACGGGCGGGCCGTCGCGCAGCAGCGCCTCGAGCCGGCCACGCAGGTTGGGCCGGTACTCGCACGCCAAGATCAGCGGCAGCGTCGCCTTGCCTTCACGCAGATCTTGACCGCGGGCCTTGCCCGACTCGTGCACGTCCAGGCTGTAGTCGATGATGTCGTCGGCGATCTGAAACGCGTAGCCAACCTCACGACCGTAGCGGGCCAGCGCCTCGGCCCGCGCGGGCTCGAAGAGGTGGGCGACCGCGGAACACCACGAGATCAGCGCGGCCGTCTTGCGGTCGATGACCATGTAGTAGCGGGCCGTGTCGAACTCCCAGTCGCCGGCGACGTGGAGCTGGGCGACCTCGCCCTCGGCCATGCGGGTGACGGCGTCGGCCATGGTCTGGATCGCCCGCGACTCGCCGAGGTAGGCGACCGCCTGCAGCGCGCGCGCGTAGCAATAGTCGCCCGTGAGCACCGCGAGCCCGTTACCGTAGCGCAGCCGGGCCGCCGGCCGCCCGCGCCGGAACTCCCCCTCGTCGATCACGTCGTCGTGCAGCAGCGTGGCCGTGTGCAGCAGCTCGGCCGCGGCCGCCACGGTGATCCGCTTGTCCGAGCTGTAGCCGGCCGCCTTGGCGGCGAGCAGCGTGACCATGGGGCGAAACCGCTTGCCGCCCGCGAAGGTCAGGTGGCCACCCACCTGGGGGATGATCGCCACGGTCGACTGCAGCAGCTGGCCGAGCGTGGCTTCGACCTCGGCCAGCTCGTCGGCGACGATCGCCATCGCGGAGGCGACAGGCGGCAGCTGGATGTCTGCGGGGCGCACATCAGCCTGCTCCTGATTGTGCGGATCAGGCGTTCGCTCTGGGTCGAGCTTCAGCATTTGCAGGGCCACGTCATGCATCGATTCGGTCATAGATGTCCGGGCCGCGGGCAGCGTCGTGCTCGTCGTCCGCGTCGAGGTCGTGTGGGTCTGAAGGTCCCGCCAAGTGATTTGGCAAGCGGCCCGGCAGCGGAGCTGGGCGGAGCCGTGAGGCGGTGCGTGCGAGGCCGTTGAGGATCGCGCGGATCGGGCTGCGCTCGACGAAGGCCTCGAGGAACGAGCCCCCCATCTCGAAGAAGCCCAGCATGTGCTCGGCTCGCTGCAGCGCGAAGCGGACCCGCTCGTCGTCTTGGTCGGCGTCACGAAGCTGGGCGACCACGCCTTGGGCGGCGACGATGCCCTGCTGCACCCGGGCGGCCTCGCGCTGGCGCAAGACCGCGGTGATCAGCTTGAAGAAGTTGGTCTCGGCCACGTACAGCCGGCCCTCGCGGTGCAGCACGCCCCACTCGAGCAGCGCCGTCATGGTCGTGCTCGCCGAGCCCGCGCTGATCGACAGCCGCGTGCGCACGGTGCTCTGATCCAGCGGCTCGGGCGACATGTACAGCAGGCCAAAGATCCGGCCCATCGTGCGGGTGAAGCCCCAGAACTCTGCGATGTCGCCCATCACGTCGGAGACCTGGTCCTGCGCACGGGCCACCACGTCCGCGTTGGCGTCATCGCCTGCGGCCTGGCCGTTGGGACGGTCAGCTGCGGGGGGCGGGCGCTCGTGGTTGCGAGACATGGGAGGCGGAAATCGCGGAATCTCTGGTGAATCGCCGATCCGTACGGCGTTTTCACACATGCAGTTCATTTCAAAATGAAATGAACTTGGACTCAGAGCGATGTACATCGCGTGGTGAACCAAGTCAATCGGCATTTTTTGCGTGACGTGTGGCCACCCAACTGCGAAGCACGGGACCCAGACAGCCCCTGGGGCTAAGCTCCGACCCACCGACCGTGGCGAGCATGGCCAGCAGCGAGCGAGATGGGCACCCCTTTTGGGTAGCGATGGGAGCAGCCTTCGTTGGCACCCTGCTTGGCGGAGGCGCCGTCTGGCTCGCGCTTCAGAGCCGGCTCGACGCGGTCGAGGCCGAGGTCGCGCGCGGGCGCATGGTGCAGCTGCCCGTTCAGGTGAGCGAGGCCCCCGAGCCTGTCGAGCCGATTGACTCGATCGATCCGGCAGCGAATGTCCCCGCGGTGAGCGACGCCCCGCCGGATCCCGGCGACAGCAGCTTGGTCCGCGCGGTCGAGCGGACCCGGGACAGCGTCGTGACGATCGAGCTGGCGGGCAAGCCAAGCGGCTCGGGGGTCGTCTACGACGCCAACGGCAAGCTGCTCACCAACTACCACGTGATCGAGCGCGTGTTGGGCGGTCGCGGGGGCCAGCTGGTGCTCGGTGACGCCGCGGCGGCCAAGGCGATCTCGGTCCGCTTCGTCGATGGCCGCGTGCGCGCGGCGACGGTGTTGGCTGCAGATCCCGACGAAGACGTGGCGATCCTCAGCCTGCTGCGCGAGCGTGAAGAGGAGCGCTTCGACGCCGCGCCGCTGGGCTACTCCGCGTCTTTGCGCCTGGGCGAGCAGGTGTTTGCGATCGGGTCGCCAGTTGGCTTCGAGGGCACGATCGCCACGGGCATCATCTCGGCGGTCGAGCGCACGGGCGTGCTGGGCAACCGCACGCTGCCGGTCGTGCAGCTCGACGCCGCGATCAACTTTGGCAACTCGGGTGGCCCGCTGTTCAACCTCGCGGGCGAGATCGTTGGCATCACCACCGCGCGCTCGAGCCGTGGCGAGGGCATTGGCTTTGCGATCCCGATCGATCACATCCGCCTGTTCTTGCGCGCGCTCGAGCGTGGCATGCGAGGCCGGTCTGGGGTGATCGGCGTGGTCATCGATCAGCGCCGCGAGATCGCCAAGCAGATCGCCCCGCTCGGCTATCACAGCGGCGTGGCGATCGCGGAGGTCGACCCCGAGCGGGCGGCCGCGCTTGGCGGCATGAAGGCCAACGACGTGATCGTCACGATCCGCGGTCGCCGTCACGACGAGATCGACGCGTCCGAGGCGGGCCGGGCCGCGTTCGCGCAGCTGGTCGGCGACACGATTCGCGCGCTGCTCCCCGGCGAGACTTTGGTCGTGGAGGTCGTGCGCGATGGCGAGCTGGTCGAGCTCGAGATCGTGGTCGAGGCGGCCAGCATCGAGCGCCAGGCCCGGATCGACGCGGAGCTGCTGCTCGGACTGCACCTGACCCCCGAGGGCGACGAGGCGACGATCGTGCAGCCGGTCCGGGGCGCCCCGATCGCCCACGTACCGGGGGTCCACGTCCTGGCAGGCGCGCGGATCGTCAGCCTGTTCGGATACCCGGTCGAGAACGTCCAGCAGCTCGGCGAGCGCTTGAGCATGCTGCGGACCTGGTCCGTCACCGGGCGGCGGCGCAGCATTGCGATCGGGTTCGAGACCGCCGACGGCCGCAGCCTGCTCGCCAACAACTACCCGCTGGCGAAGTAGCGCGGGCTGAGCTCAGCTCAGCTCAGCTAGCTGAGCTCACCTCGGCGAGCAGTTGGTTGGCCGCCTCGAGCTCGGGGTCTTCCTTGTTGGCCCGACGCGCCCAGAACACGGCGCGCTTGGTGTCGCCCTGGATCAGCGAGATCCGGCCCTGCCGCACGAACGACATCGCCCGGGTGATCGGGCACTCGCCCTCCATGAGGGCGATCTGGCGCAGGACCTTCGTCGCCAGATCCCACTGCTCGAGCTCTTCGGCGAGGTCGGCCAGCGCGGCGGCGATGAAGCCGTTTTGCTTGTCGTTGGCGAACGCGTTTTGCAGCATCAACAGCTGGGTCTCGGTGTCGCCACGGGCCTCGGCCAGCCGAGCCTTGCGCAGCTGCAAGGTCGCGAGCTCGGGCGACCGGCCGGCGGGGGCCGCCTCGATCGCGGCGTCGATGATCGCCTCGGCCTCGGCGTACTGCCCGCTCTGGATGTAGGCGTCGGCGAGCAGGCCAACCGTCGCGGCGTCGGTTGGATCGACCTCGAGGATCGCCTGCAAGGGGATCGCGGCGGAGGCCGGATCTTCCAGGTCGAGGTACAGCGAGGCCGCACCGCGGAGCAGCTCGAGCCGCGCCGGCACATCGGTGGCGGCGTCGGACTCTTCGATCAGCAGATCGGCGAGCTCACGCCGGGCGCCGAGCTCGGCGTAGATGACCTGCAGCTCGGCGCGCAAGCTGGCGACCTCGGGCTGCTTGCGACGCGCGAACTCGAGGCCGGACCGCGCTTCACCTGGCTGCTCGAGCGCCCGACATGCCTGCGACAACAACAGCGCCGCCTGGACCTGGGCTTCACCGCTCTCGAGCGCGACGAGCCGGCCGCTGACCTTGACCAAGCCCTCCCAGTTCTCACCCGCGAGCTCGATCTCCCGCAGCTTGTGGAGCGCCTCGAGGTCCTTGCGGGCCCGGTCGACCCACCCCACGAGCAGTTCGCGGGCCTCGTCGTTGGCGCTTCGTGCCTCACGCAGCGCGACCAGGCGCATCGTCGGCCCACGCTCGGCGTCGAGGTTGTCGTCGGCGGCCGCGCCCATGCGCAGGGCCTCGAGCGCGTCCTCGAGCAGCTCGAGCACGGCCTGGCCGTCGAGCAGGAACGCCTGCTCGAGGTCGTCGATCGCCTCGGTGAGCTCGTCGATGCTGCGCCGGACCTTCGAGCGCGCGGTCAGCAGCTGCAGGCGCAGCGCCTGGTCCTCGGTCGACTCGAGCGTCTGACTCAAGGTTGCGATCGCGTCTTGGGCGTGACCGCTGACGCCGAGCGCCGCGGCCAAGTCGATCCGCAAGCGGACGTCATCGGGGTTGACCTCGCTGGCCTCGCGCAACAACGCGATCGCGGCCTCTGGGTCGCCAAGCTGCTCGTGCTGGACCGTCGCGGCCTCGCGCAGCAGCTCGACCCGACGGCTGAGGTCGCTGGTCTGCTCGGCCACGGTCATGAGCATCTTGACCAGCCCGCTCCAGTCGTTGCTGGACCGGAGCGCGCGCTCGAGCCGTTGGCGGACCGCGTCGTCGTTGGGGACCCGTGCGTAGGCCTCTTCGAGCGCCCGCAGCTCGCCCTCGGGTTCGTCCATGGCCGCGCGCAGGTTGGCCAGCTCGATCGCCATGGCCCCGACCTGCTCGTCGCTGGCCCCGGCCAGGCGGCGCTCCATCAGCATCGCGCGCTCGTCCTCGTCGATCTCGTCCTCGCCCCAGTCGAGCAAGGTGCTGATCAGCTCGGGGTCGCTGGGCTGGCTGTCCAGCGCTTGGCGGACGACCATCAGGGCCTCGGTCAGATCATCGGCGCGCAGCCGCTGGGCCAAGTTGATGCTCAGCGCCCGGATCGCCTCGGTGTCGCTGCGACCCTGGGCGGCCATCAGCTGGTTGCGCAGCAGCGCGAGCAGCTCTTCGACGTTGCCGGATCGCTCGAGGTGCTCGGCGAGCAGCAAGTTGGCTTCGGTCTGCTCGGGGTCCTCGAGCAGCGCGTCGTTGAGGATCGTCACCGCGTCGTCGGCCCGGCTGTCGCTGCGCAGGAACGCCCGCGCGAGCTGCATGCGCAGCACGTTGCGATCTTTGGCGTCCTGGATGCCGTCGAGCGTCTCTTCGACGAGGCGCTCGAGCCGGTCGACCTCACCGAGCTGGCTGTACAGGCGGGCGAGTGGCTCCCAGGCGGCGCGGATCGTGGGATCGCGCTCGACCAGGCTCTCGTACAGCTTCACGGCCAGGGTCAGATCACCTTCGGGGTCGCCGGCGACCTCGGCCAATTTTTCGGCGGCAGGCAGGACCTTGGCGAGATCGGCGATCTCGGCGGCCTCGGTCAGCCACTTGACCGCGCCAGCGATGTCGCCGGCTTCGCGGCGGCGCTCGGCGAGCCCGAGCAGCGCCCAGTCGACCTGGGCGAGGCCGTCGATCAAGCTCTCGGACAGCTCGACGGCGCGCAGCATCAGCTCTTCGGACCGATCCCAGTCCTCGAGGCCAAGCGCGAGCTCGACGGCCTCCTTTGCGAGCTCGAGCCCAACCTCGGGCTGACGCAGCCGGTTCTCGAGGCAGTGCAGCAGCACCTTGGGGTCCTCGGAGCGGCGCGCGACCTTCTCGTAGAGCTCGAGCAGCGCATCGTTGGCGCTGTGCTGCTCGCAGGCACGCGAGAGGATCATCGCGGCCCGACCCCAGCGGGCGTCGTCTTCGAGCGCGGCGTTGAGCGCCGCGATGCCTTCCTCGACCGACTCTTCGTCGGACAGGTGGACCTCGGCCATGCGGAACCGTGCGTCGGCGCGGGTCTCGGCTTGATCGGCGCCGAGGTTGGCCAGCCGTTGCAGGAGCTCGACCTGCCGCTCGCTGTCGCCGGTCGACCCGGCGACCCGCGCCTGGGCCCGCCAGACATCGACCTGGCGCACGCCGGTGGCTTCGGCGTCCGCGTAGAGCTCGGCCGCGCGGGCGAAGCTCTCGCGGCTCTCCATCACCTCGCCCAAGCGCAGCAGCAGCTCGCAGCGGACCAGGGCTTCGTCCCCGCGGCGCATCGACGCGAGCCGATCTTCGAGCAGCTTGGCGTAGCGCTCGGTCCGACCCAGACGGATCGCCAGATCTTTGACGGCGTCGTGGAGCAGCGGCGAGCTGGGATCGGTCTCGACGGCCTCGAGCCGAGCCTCGAGCGCTGCGTCGGCGTCGTCGAGGTCATGCTCGTGGACGTCGCCGAGCGCACCCAAGATCTTCGCGCGTCGGCGCGGGGCCTTGACGTTGGCCAGGCGCGTGTCGAGCACGCGCCGCAGCAGCGCGAAGTCGCCTTGCTTGCGCAGCAGCTTCTGCAATTTGGTGGCCTGGCTGTCGTCGCCGGCCACGGCTTCGAGCACCGACTCGTTGAGCTCTTCGACCCGGTCGGGCTCCTGCTTGTCGGCGGCGATCAAGGCGAGCGCGAGGTAGACCTCAGCGGCGTTGACGGGGGCATCTTCGCCGCCGCGGCGCAGGCTCAGCAGCAAGGTCCGGTAGGCACGCTCGGCGCGATCGAGCTGGCCCGCGCTGTGGGCCGTCTCGGCCAGCGCGCGCAGGATCGAGACGTCGCCCGCGGCCATCTTGGAGGCTTGCTCGAGCTGGTCGATCGCCTCTTCGACCTTCTCTTGGGCCAGCGAGACCCGGGCGAGGCGGACATGGACCTCGGCGCGCTGGGCCGAGCGGCGCCGACCGTAGCCCTCGATCAGGGCTTCGAGCAGGGCGCGGGCCTCGTCGAGGCGACCCGCGCCGCGCAGGCCATCGGCGAGCATGACCTTGAGCCGCCGATCATCCGAGGCGAATTCGTGGGCGCGCTCGAGCACCGGCACCGAGAGCTCGGGGGTGCCGAGCTCCTCGTAGAGCTCGGCGGCTTCGCGGGCGTAGGCGACGACGGTGTTGGGATCGCCGACCGCCGTCGCGGCGCTCGCCAGCGTGCGGGCGAGCGAGTCTTTGTCATCGCGCTCGCGGTGCAGGCGGATCAACAGCTTGCGGACCTCGCCGTTGCGGGGGGCCTCTGCGAACGCGGTCTCCAGCACCTGCACGGCCTTCTCGCGCTGTTCAGCGGCGATCCGGGCGCGGGCGAGCTTGAGCAAGATCGCCACGCGCTCGCTCTCGGGGGTCGCCTCGAGCCGCTGCTCGAGCTGCTTGGCCGCCGCGTCGGGCCGATCTTGCTGGGTGTACAGCCGCGCGAGCGCGTCGAGGGCCTGGTTGCTGGGCTCGAGCTCGACGGCCCGGCGGTAGTTGGCGATCGCCTGCTCGGGATCGCCCAACCGCTGCTCGGACAGCCTTGCCGCCCGCAGGAACAGCGCCCCGGCGCCGCCGGTGTCCCCGGCTTCGGAGACCTTGGCGGCCTGTGACGAGAGCACCTCGGCGAGCTCGTCGTAGCGGCCGCGCTGATCGAGCAGCTCGGACAGCGCCGCGACCGACTCGGGGTGACCGGGCGACTCTTCCAGGTTCTCGCGCAGGGTCTCGACCCGACCGCCGCGGGCCTCGAGCACGCCGGTCAGGCGCGAGAGCTCGAGCCGCAGCTCGAGCCGCCGGGTGGTGTCGTGGGTCATCTCGAGCTCGCGCAGGCGCAGGCCGATCAGCTCGGACACGCGGTCTTCCTCTTCGCACAAGGTTGCGACCCGGGCGATGTCTTCGATCAGCGGCTCATCTTCGGCGAGCACACCGGTGTACAGATCAATCGCGCGGCCGGACTCGCCGCTGTGGGCCAGGATCTCGGCGGCGCGGCGGCGCAGGTCGCGAGAGGTCTCGGCGTCGACGGGCAAGGTCGCGCCGTCGAGCAGCAAGCGAACCGCCTGATCGGGCTCGTCGCTGGCGAGCTCGACGAGCCGCTCGAGCGACCAGCGCGCGGCCTCCTCGGGGGTCATCGCGCCCGAGGCAGCGTCGCCGCGCGACCACATGCGCGCGGCCTTGCGATACAGGCGAACCAGGGTCTGGCGAGCCAGCTCGGTGTGCTCGTCGCCCACCTCGAGGCCGATCTTTCCGGCCTCGTGGAGCTGATCCAGATCGTGTTCGGCGAGGGCGTCGAGGCGCAACAGGGTCTCGATCAGATCGGGGCCGGGCGCCTGGCGCTGCAGCCCCGCGAGGAGCGCGAGCGACTCGGGGTGGGTGGGCTCGTGGTCGACACCGCGGCGGGCGGCGGCGGTCGCCTTGGTCATGTCGCCGGTCTTCTCCCACCAGCTCGCAACCATCAGCTCGAGCGTGCGCTGCAGGGTCTGGCGCAGGCTCTGGCCGTACTCGGCGATCGCAGCCTCGAACGCACCGGCGAGCTCGGCGAACGAATCGGTCGCGCTCGCGGCGTTCTCGAGATCACTGATCAGGGTGCCGTCCGGCCGCTCGCGGGCCACGATCACCAGCAACGCCGCGCTCGCGGCCTCGGGGTAGCGACCGGCCTGGGCCGCGCAGCGCGAGACGGCCTCGTGGGCGTCGACGCGACGAGGGTCGGACGAAGCGGCGCCGCCGTAGGCGTTGGTCGCGGCTTCGGGGTCGCCAAGCTGGGTCTCGTGGATCCGCCCAGCCTCGAACAACAGCTGGGCCGATCGGCGCTCGGACAGGCAGGCCTGGGCGCCCAGATCGAACGCGGTCGCGGTCGCGGCCCAGTTGCCGGTCTCCTCGGCGAGCCGCAACAGATCGTGCTCGAGGGCCAGATCTTCGGGGGCGAAGGGCAGGGCGCTACAGAGGATCTCGTGGGCCTTGGCGGCGTCGCCCGCTCGGGTCTCGTAGAGGTTGGCGGACTCGCGGAGCAGCCGGGACTTGTCCTCGGGGGTACCCGCGGCGGCCAGGCGTTGGTCCAAGATCTCGAGCCCGGCTTCCCAGTCCCCGGTGGCCCGGAACGCCCGCGCCAGGGTCTCACCCGCGTGCGGCCCGACCGAGTCGAGGGACAACAGCGCCTGCAGCCCCGCGCGGGCGGGCCCGTCACCGGGCTCGACGCCGAGCGCCAGCGCGTACGAGTGGGCCGCCGCCTCGGGATCGCCAAGGTGCTCGCGCTGGATGTCGCCGATCCGCACGTAGGTTCGCGCGGCGCGGGACCGGCCCTGGCCGGCCGAGCTGCCGAGCAAGGTGGCGAGCTCGGCCCAGCGCCCAGTCTTGGCCATCAAGCCGTCGAGCGCGTCGAGGGTCTCGGCCTCGTCGCCAAAGCTCTCGCGGACCTCGAGCCAGGTGTTGGTGGCGTCGGCGTCGCGCCCGAGCCGATCCGCGAGGATCCGCGCGGCCCGGATCAGATCGGCGCGGCGCTGCTGGGCGAGCACCGGCGAGGCCGCGCGCTTCTCGAGCGCCTCGACCAGCTGCTCCCACCGCTCGTTGGTCTCGAGCAGCTCGACGAGCGCGTCGCGGGCTTCGAGGTCATCGGGGTCGACCTCGAGCCGCCGGTTCCAGTTGGCGAGGGCCCGATCGGCTTGGTCGAGCCGCTCGGCCAGGCGCGCGGCCTCGCCCAAGATCGTCTTGCGAACGGCCGAGACCCGCTCGAGCCTGGCGAGGGTCTCGAGCACGTCGAGCCGGCGGATGTCTTCGCCCGAGCCGGCGAGCAGCTCCGCGAGGCCATGGGCGGCCGCGAGCGCTGCGCTCTGCTCGGGCTCTTCCGACTCGAGCACGCGCGAGTACAGGTCCGCGGCCGTGTCCTTGTCGTCGAGCAGATCGCGGTACGCGTGGGCGGCCTCGATCAGCAGGGTCGTTCGCTGCCCGCCCTCGCTGGCCTCGGCCGCCGCGACGAGCGAGGCCGCGTGCAGATCGTGCTGGCCCGAGCGCTCGGCCAGCTGGCGCAGCTGCTTGCGGGCGTCGGCGTCGCCCGGATCGATCGTGAGCAGGGCGCCGTAGTGCTGCATCGCGCGAGCGTCGTCGCCGGCGATGCCAAGCCGGCTGCCAAGCTCGCGGTACAGGGCGGCCCGCTCCTCGTCGTTGACGAAATTGAGCGCGCGCTCGAGCACGCGGATGACGTCTTCGGGGCGCTCGGCCGCGTCGTAGTTCTTGCGCAGCAGCGACAGCGCGCGACGACGCAACGGCAGCCCCGCGCTGGCATGCTCGAGCAAGCGCTCGAGCTGTGCGCACGCGTCGGTGTGGCCGGCGCTCTCTTCGAGCAAGGCCTCGATCTCGTCGAGGGCCTGCTGCGGATCATCGAGCTTGTCGAGGTAGCAAGCCGCGATCTCGACGCGAAGCTCCCGGGCCTCGAGCGACGACAGCTGCGGCAGGCGACCCCGCCACAGCTCGATCAGATCCCGCCACCGCTCCTGGCGCTCGAGCAAGCGCGCCAGCGAGGCCTCGAGCTTGGTGTTGCCGCGGTCGAGCTCGAGCTGCTTGACCATGTAGTCGGCCGCGCGCTCTTGTTGATCCGCGAAGTCCTTGGCCACGTGGGCCGCGTCATCGAGCAGGCGCTTGCGCGTGGACTTGTCGGTCGTGACCGCGAGCGTGCGGTCGTAGACGCTCAAGAGTTGATCCCACTCCTCGGCCGCCGTGAGGGTGACCGTGAGCCGGTCGAACGCCCAGGTCGCCTCGGGGTCACGCGTGATGATGCTGGTCAGGAGCTCGGTGATGACCGTGGGGTCTTCACCAAACCACTCTTCGTGGAAGTTGACCGCACGCTCTGCGAGGGGGCCCGTGATGTCGCGGTCGAGCCCGCGCCCGAGCAGATCTCGGTAGAGAGCAGCGACATCTTCGGGTCGCTGGAGGCTCTCGGCGAGCTCCTCGAGGTGGTCCCACGCGTCGTCGCTGTCGGGGGCGTTTTCAGCGGCGCGCATTGCTGCTGCAAAGGACTGCTCGGTCTTCGAGGTCATGCTGTCAAACTCCGTTCCACCGGACCCGACAGGGCCCCGTCATGGAGCGAAAGTGTATCAGGGGCGGGCTCGGCACCGGTCGGGAAATCGGCCCGAAACTCCGAACAATCCACTGCTAGCGCGGGCAGGTAGTCACGGCACCCACCTAAAAGACCCCGCCAAGACTGGTCTTGGGATCGATTCAGGCGCTGGCCTGCGGCTGTTACTCTTCGCCTGGTGCGAACGCCCGGACTCTCGGCCTTGCTGGGCTGTGCCCTCGCGTGCTCGGGGCCCCCGGGCGCACACGAGCCCGAGCCCGAGCCCGACAACTCGCAGGCGTCCGTCCACGTCGATCCAGCGCCCGCGCCATCCTTTGAGACGCCGAGTGAGACGCCGAGCGACCACGCCGCGGATCCGTTGCTGGCCCGTGTGCGGGGGCAGATCCGAGGCGGGCGGGCGCCGGCCGAGCTCCGCCGTGAGCTGCTCGAGTCTGGGGATCCCGATCACCGGCACGCGGGTCGGCTGCTGCAGGCGATCGCCGACGAGGCGCCCGAGCCCGTGCTGACGCGCGCGGGTGGAGTGGGCCGGGTCGAGCGACCGACTGGGCCTGATCCGACTGGGCCTGATCTGACTGGGCCTGATCCGACTGGGCCTGATCCGACTGGGCCCGAGCCCGTCGGCCCCGAGCCGGTTGGCCCCGACCCGGTCAAGCCCGAGCCAGTTGGCCCCAAGCCGGTTGCTGAGCCGATTGGCCCCGACCCAGTTGGGCCCACCGAGCTTGCTCGACCCGATCCGACCGGACCCGGGCCAAGCCGGCCGGGCCAGGAAGATCCGCCAGCGCCGGGCCCCGTCCCGACGAAGCTCGCAGCGACTTCGGCGCTCGACGTCGACACCTACGACCCGCCCCCCAAGCTGTCGAGCCTGCCCAAAGACGGACCCGTGCGGGCGTGGTTCGACGCGGGGTTGACCGCGCTCGAGCCCGAGCCGACCGGGGATCTTGGTGAGCCCGAGATCGCCAGTGAGCGCCTGTTCGGTCCCGAGCTGCTGCTGCTGCGCGAGCGACCGCCGGTCGTCGCGGCGCCCCAGACGGATCACGACGCTGGCCCACGCTTGGTGATCCTCACCAGCATGTCGCTGCGCGCGGACGCCTCTGGTGATGCGATCGTGCTCGAGATGAGCGGCGCGGGGCCGGCTGCGCTGGCGTTCACGCCCCGCAGCTCGACGCACGTGCGCGTGAGGATCTTGAACGCGGGCGCGGTACCGAGTTTTCTCGCCGCTCGCCCGACGCGGCCGGAGCTCGAGGTCGTCGAGGTCACGCGCCGCGGCACGACCGTGGAAGTGGAGATCGAGTTCGGCAGCGAGTGGTCGTTGATCGGCGCCGGGCGCCTCGCCAACGGCGCGAGCGTCCGCTTCGAGCGTCGGCGCTGACTGGTTCGCCCGAGCTGAAACCATCCTACACTCGCGGCGGCATGAACCTCGCCAACGAGCATGAGCAGCCAATCGCGCCGCTGCGCGAGGCGTTGGCGCTGGCGCGGCAGTCGCTGCGCGCCGCGGTCACCGAAGGCGAGCCCGGCGGCGCGCTGCTGCACCGCTACAGCGAGCGGATGCTCGAGCTGATCACCCCCGGGGCCGCGCAGGCGGTCGGGCGCGCAGGCACCGAGTTCGGCAAGCTGGCGATCGTGGTGGTCGGTGGGCTCGCCCGCGGCGAGCACTGCCCCCACAGCGACCTCGATCTGACCGTGGTGTGCACCGAGCCCGGCCACGAGGGCGACGAGGTGTTTGGCGGCTGGATCCGCGATCTCACCCATCCGCTGTGGGACGCGGGCCTGCGGCCGGCCACGACCGTCCAGAGCCCCGAGGCGTGGTTGGCGGCCGCCGCCGAGGATCTGAGCCTGTGTACGGCCCTGCTCGACATGCGCTTCGTCGCCGGAGATCGCCAGATGGTCGACGAGCTGGCCAGCGAGGCCCACCGACGATTCTTTGGAGCCCAGCGCGCGGCGTTCTTGCAGCGTCTGCTCGACGAGATGGAGCTGCGCAAGCGTCGGTACGGCGCGACCGTGTACCAGGTCGAGCCCGATCTGAAGTTCGGCCCGGGCGGCACCCGCGACCTGTCGATCTTCGAGTGGGCGCTGATGGCCCGGCGCAACACGCCCGAGCCTTGGGACCCCGCCACGGTGATCAAGGCGATCCGCGCCAGCGGGGTCCCGCGCCGGGTCGCGCGGCTGCTCGGCGACGCGCGAGACACCATGCTGCGGCTGCGCGCGGCCCTGCACCTGGTCGCCGGGCGCACCCAAGATCGCCTCAATTTTCAGTACCAAGAGGGCATCCCGTCGATGCTCGGGTTCCCCGATCTCGCCGAGCACCCCGCCGACGCCGAGCTGGTCGCCGCGATCGAGGCGTGCATGCAGGACTACTATCGCAGCGCCCGCGACGTGCTGCGCTACGGCAGCCGGGTGTTCTCGCGCTGTCAGCCCCCGCGGGCCCTGGCCGAGCTCGACGTGCGGATCGACGAGCGCTTCCACATCGTCGATCGCCGGTTGCGGCACTACGGCAAGGACCCGTTCGCCGACACGCCGGTGCTCGGGCTCGAGGCCCTGGCGATCGCGCGTGATCTCAACATCGGCCTGTCGGGCCCCACGCTCGACGCGATCGTCGAAGCCGCGATCGCCATCTCCGAGGGCGACACCCGCCTCGCCGACGACCCCGAGGCCCAGCAGCGCTTCTTGGATCTGCTCGTCGACCCCAGCGACGTCGGCAGCCCAACCCCGGTCGAGCTGTGTCACGAGGTTGGCCTGCTCGAGCGCGTGATCCCAGAATTCTCGCCCTCGCGTGGGCGCATGCAGCACGAGGGCTTTCACGTCTACACCGTCGATCAGCACAGCATCTATGCGGTCGAGTTCCTCAAGGCGATCGCCCGCGGTGACCATCGCAAGGACTTCACGATGGCGACGGCGGTCCACCTGGGGATCAGCGATCCGCGCCCGCTGTACCTGTCGACCCTGCTGCACGACGTTGGCAAGGCGTTCGGCGATCAGCTGGGGGAGGGGGCCCGGATCGCCGCGCTCGCGGCCGGGCGGGCCGGGCTCGGAGCCGAGGTCGCAAGCCGCTGCGAGTTCTTGGTCGCCGAGCACCAGACCATGCCGATGCTCAGCCAAAAACGCGATCTGACCGACGCGCTGCTGGTCCGGGACTTCGCCGAGACCGTTGGGGATCGCCGGACCCTCGACGAGCTGTACTTGGTCAGCCTCGCCGACATGGCCAACGTCTCGCCGGAGTACCTGACCAGCTGGAAGCTGACCTTGCTCGACGAGCTGTACCTTCGCACCGCCGCCGAGTTCGCCAAGCAAGGCCGGCGCGAGACCTCCGCTCGGCGCCCGCGACCGGACGAGCCCGAGGGCTTGCCGCCCCGCTACTACAGCCTGTTCGATCAACACTTGCGCCGCCACCATCGGCGCCTGCTCGACGAGCTGCGCAGCAGCGAGACGACCACGCTGGTCGACGTCGCCGAGGGCTCGGGGGCGATGCGGCTGACCGTGGTCACCCACGATCACCGCGGCCTGCTCGCCACGCTCACTGCAGGCTTCGCGGATCTCGGCCTCGAGGTCGTCGCCGCCGACGTGTTCTCGGTCCCCTTCGAGCCCCGGATCGCGCTCGATGTGTTTCGGGTGGTCTCCCGGGATCCTAGCCACCAGCGCCCGCTCGAGGCCGAATTCGCAACGATGATCCAGGCCCACCTGGCCGAGCGGCTCGCCCGCGCGCCAACTGGCGCCTCGCTCCGCGAAGCCTTGCCGCCGCTGCCCAACCGGGCCCGCGGTCGCCAGCGCGGGGCCGCGACCAAGGTCCGGTTCTCCGAAGACCCGGCCGCGACCCGAACCATCGTCGACGTCGAGACGATCGAGAACCCTGGAGTCGCCGCCCGCATCTCTCGCTCGTTCGCGGCGCTCGGGCTCGACATCGAGATCGCCCGGATCAACACCGAGATGCGCCGGGTCGACGCCGTGTTCTACGTCAGCAAGCTCGACGAGCAGCAGCGCAGCGAGCTGGCCAAGGCGATCCGAGCCAACCTGCGCACGCGTCGACGCTGAGCGGCCGCGCCAAGCCTGTCGGCATGCGATCGCACGCGACGGGGTCTGACCGTCCGTGGTAGATCCAAGCTCGCCATGCCGACCATGCCCGCCGAGCCCACCCGTTCTTCGCTCTGTGCTCGCTGGGTGTCTCGCCAATCGACGCTGAACCTGAACCTGATCGTGGTCATGGCCGTCGCGCTGGGCGCCCCGGCGCTGCTGGGCTGTGACGAACCAACAAACAACCCCGAGGAGATCCACGACGAGCTCGGCGACGGCAAGCTCGACGGGAGCGGGCCCGGCGGGATCGGGGGGATCACCGATCGAATGACCAAGGCCGATCCCAAGGTCGTCGAGGCCGAGGCGCTGCTCGCCAAGGGCAAGGCCGCGCAGGCGCTCGAGCGGATCGACGCGGCGATCGCAGACAACCCAAGCAACGCGCGCTACTACTTCGTCCGCGGCAACGCGCTGACCTACCTCAACCGCGACGACGAGGCCACGGTCGCGTACACGAAGGCGATCGAGATCGACGCGGATGATCCACTGCCCCACGCCGCGCTCGGCCAGCTCATCGCGTTCCACGACGGCGCGACCGCGGCGGACAAGCAGCGCGCCGTCGACCACTTCCAGACCGCGCTGAAGCTCGATCCCAAGCTGGCGCCCGCGCATCAGTCGCTCGGCGTCGTGTTGATCGCCCTCGAGCAGCACCAGCTCGCCGTCGAGGCGCTCGAGAACGCGAACCGCCTGGCCCCCACCGCCGAGACCGCCTACCTGCTCGCGCAGGTCCACGGTGAGCTCGGCAACCTGCAACAGGCCGTGGGCTACGCCAAGAGCGCGGTCGAGTACGAGCCCGAGGTCAGCGGCGTCGATCTGCGCCTGCTCTACGCCCGGCTGCTGCTCTCGAACGGCCAGGCCGACGACGCGGCCCGCGAGTTCGAGCAGGTCGCCACGTTGGCCCCGGACTCGCCGCCGCTGCGGCTCGAGGTCGCGCGGGGGCTGCTCGAGCTCGGCCAGCCCGACGCCGCCATGGTCCACATGCAGTGGCTGATCGAGACCGTCCCCAACGAGATCCCGGTGCTCGTCAACCACGGCCGGATCCTCGTCGCGCAGGGCAAGCCCAAGGACGCGGTCGCGCGCTTCGACGAGGCCCTGGCGATCGAGTCCGACTCGCGCGCGGCGCTGACCTACAAGATCGAGGCCCTGGTCGCCGCCAAGCGCTGCAAGGACGCGCGCGCGGGCTTCGGCGTGCTGACCAAGGCGCTGGGCTGGACCGCCGCGGACGTGAAGGCCGCCAAGCCCGACGCGCTGCCGCGCGCGTTGATCAAGGCCCAGGGCTACCTGTCTGGCTGCAAGTAAGCGCGTTGACGAACCCACGGTGCGCCCAGCGCCCACCTATTGCATCCGCGGGTCGGGCCCGATACACCCCCGGAATCAGTCGCTGCGCACCCGCGCAGCCGAGGCCCAACATGCCGAGCAGCTCCGAGATTCGTGACGCCCTGACCTTCGATGACGTGCTGCTCGAGCCGGGCTACAGCGAGGTGCTGCCCCGCGACGTCGACGTGAGCACCCGCCTGACCCGGGGCATCTCGCTCAAGTCCCCGCTGCTCTCGGCCGCGATGGACACGGTCACCGAGGCCGAGACCGCGATCGTGATGGCGCGGATGGGCGGGATCGGCATCGTCCACAAGAACCTCACGATCGAGCAGCAAGCTCGGGAGGTCCGCAAGGTCAAGAAGTCGGAGTCGGGCATGGTCGCCGACCCGCTCACGATCAAGCCCGACTCGACCCTGCGCGAGGCCCTGCGGCTGATGGAGCAGCACGGGTTCTCGGGCCTGCCGGTCGTCGAGAACCCCGGCACCCCCAGCAAGCCGCTGGGGATCCTGACCAGCCGCGACGTGCGGTTCGAGACCAACCTCGATCAGCAGGTCGCCGACGTGATGACGAAGGCCGTGATCACGGTCCCGCAGGGGATCGCGCCCGGCAAGGCCCGGCTGATCCTGCACCAGCACCGGATCGAGAAGCTCCTGGTCGTCGACGCGATCGGCAACCTGCTCGGGCTGATCACCGTCAAGGACATCCTCAAGTCCGACAGCTACCCCTCGGCCAACAAGGACTCCGACGGGCGCCTGCGCGTGGGCGCGGCGGTCGGGACCTCGGCCGACACCATGGAGCGGGTCGCGGCGCTCGAGGCCCAGGGCGTCGATGTGATCGTGATCGACACCGCGCACGGGCACAGCCGCGGCGTCATCGATGTCGTCAAGGCGGTCCGCGCCGAGTACCCCGACCTGCAGCTGATCGCGGGCAACATTGCGACGGCGGCCGCGTTCACGGCGCTGGTCGAGGCCGGCGTCGACGGGGTCAAGGTTGGGATCGGGCCCGGCTCGATCTGCACGACCCGGGTGGTCGCGGGCGTTGGCGTGCCGCAGGTCAGCGCGATCATGGACGTCGCCCGGGCCTCAAAGCTCACCGACGTGCCGATCATCGCCGACGGCGGCATCAAGTACTCCGGCGACGTGGTCAAGGCGCTCGCCGCAGGCGCGGACTCGGTGATGATCGGCAGCTTGCTGGCCGGCACCGACGAGGCCCCGGGCGAGCTCGTGCTCTACCAGGGCCGCTCGTACAAGGTCTATCGCGGCATGGGCTCGATCGGCGCGATGAAGGCCGGCTCGAAAGATCGCTATTTTCAGTCCGCGGTCGAAGAAGAGCGCAAGCTCGTGCCCGAGGGCATCGAGGGCCGCGTGCCGTACCGCGGGCGCCTGACCGACAGCCTCTACCAGCTCCTGGGTGGCCTGCGCTCGGGCATGGGCTACGTCGGCGCGGCGACGATCGCCGAGCTGGCGACCAAGTCCGTGTTTCGTCGGATCACCAGCTCGGGCCTGCGCGAGAGCCATGTCCACGACGTGATCATCACCAAAGAAGCGCCCAACTACCGGATGGAATGATGAAACACGAGACCCTGCTGGTTCTGGACTTCGGCTCCCAGGTCACCCAACTGATCGCCCGCCGGGTCCGCGAGCTCGGCGTGTTCGCCGAGATCCTGCCCTACGACGCCCCGCTCGAGCTGCTCCGCAGCCACGCGCCCAAGGGCATCATCTTGTCCGGCGGGCCGTCATCGATCTACGACGAGGGCGCCCCGCGGCTGGCCCCCGAGGTGCTCGCGTGGTGCCTGAACGGCGAGCGACCGGTGCTGGGGATCTGCTACGGGATGTTCGTGATGGTCGACGGGCTTGGCGGCAAGGTCCGGCCCGCGTCCGAGCGCGAGTTTGGCCACGCGATGATCACCGTCGACGCGGCCAAGGGCCCGATGGCCGAGATCGCCGCAGACGGCCCCACCCAGATCGGCCACGAGGAGCCGGTGTGGATGTCCCACGGCGACGAGGTCGAGTCGCTGCCGGCCGGGTTCGAGACGGTCGCCCACTCGCGCAGCTGCGCCCACGCGGCGATCTACGCCGCGCACAAGTCGGCGACGGGCGGCCACGGCATGTGGGGTGTGCAGTTTCACCCGGAGGTCACCCACACCCGCCGCGGGTCGGCGCTGCTCGGGCAGTTCTTGGATCTGTGCAGCTTCTCGCGCGACTGGAGCATGGGCGTGTTCGTGGAAGAGGCCGTCGCCCGGATCCGCGAGCAGGTCGGCGACACCGGCACCGTGATCTGCGGGCTCTCGGGTGGCGTCGACTCTTCGGTCGCGGCCGCGCTGGTCGAGCGTGCGATCGGCGAGCGCCTGCACTGCATCTTCGTCGACAACGGGCTGCTGCGAAAAGCCGAGCGCCAGCAGGTCGAGGCCATGTTCTCGGGCCGCCTGCACAACCCCTTGGTCGTCGCCGACGCGGGCGCGCTGTTTCTCGCGCAGCTCGAAGGCGTCACGGATCCCGAGGTCAAGCGCAAGCGGATCGGCGCAACCTTCATCGAGGTGTTCGACGAGCGAGCAAACGCCCTCGGTGGCGCCGACTACCTGGTCCAGGGCACGCTGTACCCCGACGTGATCGAGTCGGTCAGCGCGCGCGGCCCCTCGGCGACGATCAAGACCCACCACAACGTCGGCGGGCTGCCCGAGCACATGAAGATGGGCGTGGTCGAGCCGCTGCGCGAGCTGTTCAAGGACGAGGTCCGCCAGCTCGGCCTGCACCTCGGCCTGCCCGAGTCCATGGTCTGGCGGCATCCGTTCCCCGGCCCTGGGCTGGCCGTTCGGGTGCTCGGCGAGGTCACCGAGGCGCGCTGCGCGGTGCTCCGCGAGGCCGACGCGATCATCATCGAAGAGGTGGTCAAAGCCGGGCTGTACCGCGACCTGTGGCAGGTGTTCGGCGTGCTGCTGCCGGTCCAGTCCGTGGGGGTCATGGGCGACGCCCGGACCTACGAGAACGCGCTGGCGGTCCGCGCCGTGCAGAGCGTCGACGCGATGACGGCTGACTGGGCGCACCTGCCTTACGAGCTGCTTGGCACGATCAGCAACCGGATCATCAACGAGGTCCGCGGGATCAACCGGGTCTGCTACGACATCTCGAGTAAGCCGCCAGCGACGATCGAGTGGGAGTAGGGTAGGGCATGGCCCGAGTGCGGCACCATGACAGCGACGGCGACGGTGACGGCGACGACGACGCCAGCCGCGACGCGACGATCTCCGCCGCCCGCAGCCCCTCGATCGGCCTGCTCGACGGCCAACGCCGCGCCCGCGATCGTGACCAGGACCAAAACTGGGCCCTGCGCCCGCGCACCTTCGAGGAGTACATCGGGCAGGTCGCCCTGATCGACAAGCTGCGGATCTACGTGCAGGCCGCCCAGCTGCGAGGTGAGCCCCTCGATCACGTGCTCTTGCACGGGCCGCCGGGGCTCGGCAAGACCACGCTCGCGCAGATCATCGCGCATGAGATGGGCGTCGCCCTGCACACGACCTCGGGGCCGGCGGTCGAGCACAAGGGCGTGCTCGCGGGCCTGCTGACCGGGCTTGGCGAGGGCGAGGTCTTGTTCATCGACGAGGTCCACCGGCTCAGCCCCACCGTTGAAGAGAGCTTGTACTCGGCGATGGAAGACCGCCGGATCGACATCGCCGTCGGCGAGGGCTCGTCGGCGATCACTCACTCGATCAGCCTCGCTGGGTTCACGCTGGTCGGGGCCACGACCCGCACCGCGCTGCTCAGCGCGCCGCTGCGCGATCGCTTCCACATCGTCGAGGGCCTGCGCTTTTACGCCGACGACGAGCTCGCCACGATCGTCGGCCGCAGCGCCGCGATGCTCGGTCTGCCCGCGACCGATGAAGGTGCGTTCGAGATCGGCCGACGCAGCCGCGGCACCCCGCGGATCGCCAACCGCCTGACCCGTCGGGTCCGCGACTTCTCGCAGGTCGCCGGCCACCAGCAGATCACCCGCGAGGACGCGGCCCGGTTCCTCGACAACCTCGAGGTCGACGGTGAGGGCCTCAACGCGATGGATCGCCGGATCCTCGACACCATGTTCGAGCTGTTCTCGGGCGGCCCGGTCGGCGTCGACGCGCTCGCGGCCAGCATTGGGATGCCGCGTGACACGATCGAGGACGTACACGAGCCGTTCTTGCTGCAGCGGGGGTTCTTGGTTCGGACCCCGCGCGGCCGCATGACCACCGCCAAGGCAGCTGGCCACCTCGGGCTCCCGGATCCGCATCGCCGCGAGCGCGGTCGCAAGCGCGGCAACGACGACGACGACCAGTCCTCGCTGTTCTGAGCGCGCAGCGCTCACTTCGCCGTCTGCCAGGCATTTACCCACCCGCGGTCCTCGGGGTACACGACCTGCGTGAGCGATGACGACGAGCGGTCCGCCAAGCCGGACGCGAGCCTGGCCGTGATCCCGCCGGCCCGCGCCCCGACCCGCCCCGCGCCGCGCCACTACCACGTCGCGCTCACCCCCAAAGAAGTGCTCGAGCGCCTGGCCGAGCAACAGGGGGTCAAGGCCTACGAGACGGCGATGATGCCCGACTTTGGCGGGCTGATCGAAGACGCACAGTACACCCTCGAGCTCGGCGAGCCCGAGTTCACGATGCACTGCGGACCCCCTGCCGCGCGCGGGCAGTCGGCGACCGGCATGATGCGGCTGTTGTATCTGCGCGGTCGCATGATCGCGACCGAGGCGGGCACCCGCATCGAGGTGCGCTTCGCCTACCGCCGGCCGCGCTGGGCGTTGCAGCGGTGGGTTGGGTTCTTGGCGCTGGGGGGCCTGGGTCTGTTGTGGGTGCTGATCGGGCCCGGGATCATCGCCAAGAAGGCGATGCTGTACGGCGCGCTGCTGCTGGTGCTAGGCCCGGTCCTCGTCCACGACCTTCGCCGCGCCGATCGGATCGAGGAGCAACGCCTCGCGCTGCTCAACCTGATCGAGCACACCTTTGGCGCGATCCAGATCGATGACGCGACCCCCGACGCGCCATACCGACGCCGGGCGCTGGATCGGGCGCCCGGCGATCCTGTCGACGACGATGACGACTACGACGATGATGAAGACGACGACGATGACGTCGACGACGACGACGATGACGTCGACGCATCGTCGATCGTGCCCAAGAACACCTGACGACAGGGCCCGCGCATCACGACCTCGGCCGTGGGGTCGCTGGGCACCGTGATGTACAGGTTGCCCCCGGGCAGCGCGACGCGGATCGGCGCGTCGGTTGGCGCGAGGCCCTCGCGCGCAGCCGCGACCGCGGTCGCGCACGCACCGGTCCCGCACGCGTGGGTGATGCCCACGCCCCGCTCCCACACCCACAGCTCGATCGACGCGGGCCCGTCGACTCGGTCGACCCGCGCGAACTCGACGTTGGTCTTGGCGGGTGCGTACGCAGCGTCGAGCTCGACGGCGGGGCCCAGCGTCCGCGCGAGGGCCTCGGGATCCTCGGCCGCGGCCACAAAACACACAGCATGGGGATTCCCGAGCGAGACCCCGACGTAGCGCCTGCCGCCGCCTGCCTGCGGCGATTGAGTCCCCAGCAGCGTGGCCGCGCCCATCTCGACGCTGACCTCGGTCGTGTCATCGGGGCCCGCGCTGACTTGGCACCGACGCGGGCCCGCGTCCGTGTTGATCACGACCACCGCCGTATCGCGCGGCCGCTGCCCCGCCACGAACGCAGCCACGCAGCGCAGCCCGTTGCCGCACATCTCGGGCCGCGAGCCATCAAAATTGACGACGATCATCGCGGCCGCAGCGGCGCCAGACCCAGGCCCCACCAACAGCACGCCATCCGCGCCGATCCCCCTTCGTCGGTCACACAGGCGCGCCGCGTGAGCACGTGCCCACGCGACATCCCGGTCGAGCTCGGCGGGGTCCCGATCACGCAGGTCGAGCAGGATGAAGTCGTTGCCGAGCCCCTCGACCTTCACGAACGCGACCGGAGCCATCTCGTGGAGCATGCGGGCGAACCCGAGCGTCGGTCAAGCCGTGGTCGACGTGCTCGACTCGTTCGTGACGCGAAGATCGTTGAGCCCAAACTTCTCCAGCTTGCGGCGCAGCGCGTGGCGGGTGATCCCAAGCAGCTCCGAGGCTCGCACCACGCGGCCGCCAGCGAGCTTGAGCGCCAGCCGCAGCGCCTGAATCTCGATCTCGCGCAGCGACGAGCCCGGCAGCCGGATCACGAGCTCGGACTCCTCTGTCGCCGCCAGCGGCGAGTCTTCGCCCAGACCCCAAAATGACTCGCCCGTGACCCAGTCGCCCGTGCTGCGGAGCACCGCTTGCTCGACCATGACCTGAAGTTCGCGAACGTTGCCGGGGAAATCGTGGGCTTCGAGCTTCGAGAGCGCTTGCGGGGAGATGCCGCGGATCGATTTGTCGTAGCGGCGCGCCGCTTCGTTCGCGAAGTGGCGGGCGAGCTCCTGAATGTCGATCCCGCGATGCCGCAGCGCGGGCACCGAGACCACCGAGCCGCCCGCGCGCGCGAGCAGCTGGGCGTGCAGGGTCGAGCTGCCGCGGATCTGGTCGGCGCTGCGCTTGGAGATCAGCACCAGGGCGCAGACCAGCTCGACACCCTGGCACCCGAGGATCTCGAACAGCCGCGCCAACGCAGGTTCTTCGGCGCGGTCCCAATTGCGCAGCACGAGGGTGCCGGGCGTCCGGGCCGGGTTGCTGGACAGCCCGCGAGCCCGCGCCGCGATCACCCGGATCACACGATCGAGCTGGCTTTTGAGGGTTGGATCGTCGCTGTCGAGCACCAACAGGGGATTGCCCGATCGACTGCTGCACCGGTGGATCCACTGCGCGACCCGGAGTTTGCCCGCGCCCGCGTCGCCGTGGATCGCAACAACCGCAGATCCCTCGCTGCCAACGTGGGTCGCGCGCGAGCGCAGCCGCTCGATCGCCACAGACTGTCCGGCCAGCCAGCTCTCGGCCGCCTCGGCCAGACCACTGCGGCCTGGCACCACCTGCGTGTGAAATTCGATCTGTGACAATCCACTTCGGGGTGCGGTCCACACTTCCAGCGACGTATCCGGCATATCGTTCTCCTTCGCCTCGATCACGCGGGCAATCACGCACCGCGCTAGGGGTCACCTCATTCGTATCAGCAAACCCCGGTGAGACTGCAAGCAAAATATCAGTGCACTATGGATCAGTTGCGGCACCCAGAAGCGCGATACCGAGCGCTTGGATGCGTCTGTATGGCCTCCCAGAAGCAGAAAGGGGCGGCCAGATGGCCACCCCTTTCTAAAAACGGCGTTTTCCGAATGAGTGTACTTTGGGCCAATTACTGGTCGTTCGGCCCATTGGCCGAACTATCGTCACTCGGTTTTTTATCGTCGAGTGGTGCATTCTGTAGGCTTTCTTTGCCACCCTGTAGCGAATCGCCACGGTCGTCATCGGGCGAATCGCCACGGTCCGCATCTGGATCCGCGTCCATTGCGTTGGCGTCCCGATCGGCAGGCACCGCCTCGACGGGGGCGGCGTCGGCGTCGGCGGGCGCCGGGCCGGGCGCCGGGGC
>NZ_JMCC02000013.1 GCF_000737335.2 Enhygromyxa salina
ACGAAGCTGTCCGCAAGCGGGCGAGAAGCCCTCGCCCGAGCTGAAAACAGATCGCTGCCCGGGGTGCACCTGACGACGAAGCTGTCCGCAAGCGGGCGAGAAGCCCTCCCCCGGGCCGAGCACAGATCGACTACGCTCCCGCGCATGCGCATCTGCATCCTGGGAGCCACCGGCCTGGTCGGCGGCGAGCTGCTCACGCTGATCGACCGCGCCTGGCCGGACGCCGAGCTCGCGCTCTACGCCAGCCGCGATCAGACCCTCGAGCACGCCGGCCGCACCCACCAAGTCTACGCCGCGAGCTCGCTCGAGCAGGCTGACACGCGCGGCGGCGAGCTGGCCTTCGTCGCCCTCGACGATCAGTACAGCGCGCGCTACTGCCCGCGCCTCGTCGAGCTTGGCTACCGGGTGATCGACAAGAGCAACACCTACCGCATGAACCCCGAGGTCCCGCTGATCGTCGCGGGCGTCAACCATCGGCGCGCGACCGCGGACACCAAGTTGGTCGCCAACCCCAACTGCACGACCATCCCGCTGAGCCTGGCGCTCGAGCCCTTGCGCGCCCACTACGGCCTGGGTGAGGTCACCGTCAGCAGCTACCAGGCGATCTCGGGGGCCGGGCTGGCCCCGCTCACCAGCTTCGTCGACGCGACCATCGCCGGCTTCTCGCAGATGCAGCGCGCGGGTGAGCTGTCTGGCGCGCTGCTGGACGCGAGCGCCTACCCGGGCAACGTCGTGCCCCACAACGGCAGCACCGACGACTCCGGCTTCTCGTCCGAAGAGCGCAAGCTGGTCAACGAGAGCCGCAAGATCCTCGAGCTGCCGAAGCTCGGGCTGTCCGCGCAGTGTTGCCGCGTGCCGGTCCCGGTCGGGCACTACGAGAACGTGTGGGTCGAGCTCGAGCGCCCCGCCGACGCGGCCGGCATCACCGAGCTGCTCGGCGCCGCGCCCTTCGTGCGCTATTTTCCCGGCCCCGAAGGGACCCACCTCACCGCGCTTGCGACCGTGCAACACCGCGACGACGCCCTCGTCGGTCGCGTGCGCAGGGACGGGCGTGACACCAACGGTCGCCGTTGGTGCCTGACCGTGGCCGCCGACAACCTGCGGCTGGGGGCGGCCACCAACGCGGTTCGGATCGCCTCTGCCTGGTTTGACGCTGCCGACCCCAGCCTGCGGGTGTAACGCGGTGGCCCCCAAGTGCCACGCAGCCTCTAGCGACCCTTGTTCATATTCGCGCTTGCGCAACGGACAGCTCCTGCGGTGGCCCAATTCGAGGTATACAGTCTCACCCGAGTCACCTGAGACTCGCGCCACGGCATGACTTCAGCGAGCCACGGCATCTCGGTGACCCTGTGCTGTGCGCCCGAGGACGCCGACCACCTGCGGCCCCTCGCGGCTCACCTGTCGGAGCGTGGGCTGCCCACGAGCTTGCTGGTGGGCGTCGAGACGGATCCGCACCAGCTTGGACCGGCGCTCGACGTGCCGGGTGCTGGGTTGTTCGTGGTCTGCCTTGGCGAAGCCTTGGGGCCGGCCGAGCATCGACGGATCGCAGGGGTCTACAGCGCGCGCAAGGGTCCAGAGCACTACCTCTCGGAGCTGCTGGTCGAGCCCGACGAGACCTTGGCGATGGCCGAGACGATCCACGCCGCGCTCGCCAAGATCCAGGAGGCCAAGGACGCCGCAGACTCCGACGCCGCAAGGGCCCGCGTGAGCAGCTCGAGCGGCAGTCGGTTGCGAGACGTCGTGGGCGTCACCGATATCTCTGCCGTCGGCTCCGACGCGATCCCCAGCGGCAACACGCGGATCCCGAAGTCCGCGCCTCCAAGCAGGCGCCCGCCCCCTCGGGAGGACTCTGTGTCTGGCTCCTACGTGCTCGCGGCCAGCAAGTCGCTCAGCCGCGAGCAGGCTGGGTCGGACCAGCCCGCGACTCCGCCCCAGCGCGCAACTTGGGCGGACGAACAGCTCGACGAAAGCAGCGGCACCAACAAGCTCGCGGGCGCGTCGACGAGTCCCGCGAAGTCGAGCGCTCCCGCGAGCTCGAGCGCTCCCGCGACCGCCGGCGGTGCCAAGTCAGACGCCGCCAGCAGCCGCGCTGCCGAGCCCAGCCCAGCCGCGACGCGGACCGGTCGCAGGTCGGTCGTCGTCGTGCTGTTCGTGCTCTTGCTCGCGGTCGCGGGCACGGTCGCGCTGCTCAACTCGGACGATCTCGAGACGACGCTCATACCTGGTCGCGGCGCGCCCAAGGTCGCGCCCAGTGATGTAGCCGCCACCCAGAGCGCCGCGCCCGAGCAGGAGAACGCGGATCCAACGGGCGACGAAGCGACCTCCGGCGAGACCGAGACGGGCGAAGCGGAGACGGGCGAAGCGGAGACGGGCGATCCCCTTGGCTCCAATGACGCGACCACTATCATCCGCGAGGCGATCGCCAGCGGCGACATGCGCTCGATCGATCTGCTGCTGGTCGCGCAACCGGGCGGCACGATGTCGTGGCGCGACGCCGCCAACGACTGCCGGGCGAAGTCCTACCGCGGCGTTCGTGACTGGCGGCTGCCCAGCCTCGACGAGCTCAAGACTCTGCGGGGGGCGCGGATGCTCGAGAAAGATCGCTATTGGTCGGGCACGCTCGCGACTAACGTTGGCGATGGGCAGGATCATGTGTTCGTGCTCGACCTGGCGGCGCGGAGCATTGACCCTGTAAGCAAGGACGCATCGGACGTGCGGGTCCGATGCGTGCGGGCGGCGCTGCGGCAGGACTGAGCTGGGCTAGAAGCGCATGGTCCAGTTGACGGTCGCTTGGCGACGGGTCTTTCCGGCGAGCCGTCGCTCGTCGATGCTCAGGGTGATCACCCCGGGCAGCAGGGTGACGACACCGACGAGGGTTGCAACTGCGCCCCCGGGTAGCGTGTTGTGTTGCGCGCCGCTTCGCTTGTGCGTGCCGTCGAGGCCGAGCAGCACCCCGCCGGTCGTCGTCAAGCCGACGCCCGCGATGATCAGCGAAATCTCGGCCCAGCGCGGCATCTTCCGTTCGAACGATGCCGCTGGCGGTTGTGGGGCCGGCTGTGGGGGCGGTCGAAGCACCGCGAACTCGAGCTCAAGCACTTGGCCTGCCTCCCCCAGCTCGACCTGCTCGCGCGTGTCCGTTCGCTTGCCCGTGGTGTCCTCGATCCACACCCGGTAGGTCCCGAGCAACAGCGGCGGCGGGTTCGGTCCGAGGTCGCGCTCGTTGACGTAGACCTTGCACTCCATGCCGCAGTTCACGACCAGGCTGGCGCGGCCGCTCTCCTCGAGCGCCGCGAGCCGCTGCTCGTAGAGCTCCCCAAGACTCGGCCCAAAGTCCCCGGCTGGAATGGGGTCGCCCATTGCCTCACGGATCGCCTCGTCCATGACCTGCGCTGCGAGCTCGGGCTGATTGGCCAGCAGGTGGGCCCGCGCGAGGTCGAGGCGCGCAAACTGGCGTAGCTCTCTGGCTTCGGCGTCGGCCGCCAGCGCTGGGCCGAATTGCTCGAGCGCCGAGATCGCATCGCTCAACGCCGTGGCGGCGGCGACTGGATCGCGGTTGGCCGCTTCGTCTGCCACGCGGAGCTGATCGACCGCGGCGGTGTACTCGGGCTCCTCGAGCGCTGGCGCTGGCGCGGTTTGGCCCTTGTCGGTGTCTGGGCCTGGAGCGTCAAGGCCGGTGGTGGGTGCGAACAATAGCGTGAGTGTTGTCAGTAGCGTGAGCATCGCGAAGTCCTCTCTCGAGCTCGTCAGCGTAGTGGGTTTGTCGATTGCGGCTGTGACCCGGCGGCGCTCAAAAGCGCATGTTCCAGGACAGCGTGGCTTGGTGTGACGTGCCCCGAGCGAGCTTTCGCTCGTCGACGGTCAGCGCGATCGACCCACTCGTCAGCATGCCTGCGCCGACAGCGAGGCCCAGCACGCCGCCGATCATGGGACCGACCTGCAGGTGTTTGTTGCCGGCGACCAACACCGCGCCGGTCGCCGTGAGGCCGGCTCCTAGCACGATGAGCGCGAGCTCGGCTCCGCGGGGCATGATCCGATCTGGCTTGGGCTCGGGCTTGGCTGGCGCCTCTGGGACCGGTAGTGGGGCGTAGTCGACCTCGTAGACTTGCTCGGCCTCGCTCAGGTTCACGAGCACGCGCCTGCGCGGCAGGTCTTCGGTCGCGTCCTCGATCCACACGCGATAGCTGCCGAGCGGCAGGCTTGGAGGCTCGTCGGGCGCGGCCGCCGTCTCGTTGATGTAGACCCTGCACGGTCTGGCGCAGGTCACCACCAGGGTTGCGCGGCCGCGTTCGTCGAGCGCGGCCATGCGTTGTTGGTACAAGTCGGACAGGCTTGGGCCGAACATGCCCGCGTTAACCTCGTCACCCATCGCCTCGCGTATGGTCTCGTCCATTGTCTCGATCGCGAGATCGTCCTTGCCCGCGAGCATGTAGGTGCGCGCGAGGTTGAGACGCGCGAGCTGGCGTAGGTCTCTGGCGCTCGGCGAAGCCGCGACCTCGGGTGCGTAGTTGGTCAACGCAGCGAGGGCTTCGATCAGTGCGTCTGCGGACGCGAGCGGATCTTCGGTTCGGCTGATCTCGGTGTCGACCTGCGCGAGGTGCTCGAGCGCGGCGGTGAACTTGGGGGACTGCGGTTGTTCATCTGCGATCAGCTCTGGGGGCGGGGGGGCGCCTGAGGGAGCTGGGGCGAGGAGGAGACCAGCGAGGGTGTACGTGAGAATGGGGGCTAGCATGAGTTGGGGTGTTTAGCTGGGTTGGTCGGCGCCGGGGTAGGCGTCGAACTCGGGGATGGGGTCACCGTCGATGTCACATTGTGGGTCGCCGAAGGCGCGGTCGTTGTAAAAAGCCGGAGTGTGGAGGTCACCGTTGCTCGAGCCTACGTGGAGGTCGCCCGCGCCAGGGTCCTCGAACCAGAGAGCTGGGCTGGGTGGACTCGCGTTCATGTCCCAGACCTCGATGCTGCCGTCCTTCGTGCAACTTTCGTCCGCGACTTGTCCCGTCGAAAAGATGATCGACCTACGCAGATGCACATTCGCTCCAGCCCCACATTCGCGCGCGCGCAACGCTGCCGCCACCGAGACGAATGTGCCTTCGATCGTTGCCGTGCTCGCGGACTTCAACCCCGCAATTGACCCTGCAATAAATGAATTCGACACGTGGACACTGGCGGAGCTGTACGCGTAGACACCGCCACTTGTACCAGTAGTAACAATGCTCTTGTCGATGTATAATCGACCCGTACCGACAGTGATCGCGTTGGCGACGATTTCGTCGGAGGTGCTGATATGCAAGCCGGAGATGTACACGTCTGCGTCGCTGATTGCCAGCGCGGCACCGTTATTTGCCAACCAGAGCACGGGTCGTGCCGGGTCCTCCGGGGCGATGATGATGCGTTTGCCCGAGAGCACAACGACGCTCTCCACGATCGATGACTCGATGGTGATGAGTGTGGGGGTATCATTGGTGACGGCTGCAACTGCCTCGACCATACTCGAGAATTCGGAGGCTCCGAGTGGTTGCGCCTTCACGGCCAGGACGTTGTCAAACGGGACACAGCCTGCGGGGCCCACGAGGTACTCTCCTGGCTTGCAGGGGGGCTCGGGACACGCGTGGAGGTCGCCATCGCCGTCTCCATCGCCGTCACCGTCTCCGTCACCATCTCCGTCTCCGTCTCCGTCTCCAGACTCACCGGTGGTGGTCTCCATCCAGCAGGCGTCCTCCGTGACCGGCACACCGCCCCCGCAAGGGCTGTAGCACTCGTCGAGGGTGGGGCGCTCGGCCACGCAGCCGTAGTTGGTGGCAACTCCGCACGGCTCGGTAAACCGTGTGCAGAACGGGCGTTCTCCGGCGTATCTCTGCTCGCAGGTCGCGTCGCCTTCGGCCCACCAGCAGTGCTCGTAGTTGTGTCCTGGCGAGCCGCAGGAGATCAGGCCGAGCAGGCCTATGAGCGGCTCGAGACGGCGAACCATCAGAACCTCCCCGTGAGCCACACGCCGCCGCTGGTGGGGGTGAACTGTGGGAGAATCGCCAGCCGGCCGCGCTCACGGCCGCGCCTGCGCAGCGCCAAGTCAAACGCCAGCGTGGTTGCTCCCGCTGCGACGCCAACGATTCCGAGGCCTAGCAGCGCTCTGGCCGAGTCGTTCGGGCGTCTGCTCGGCTCACCGAATAGTGGGTCGAAGGCAAAGGCGAAGTTCGTGGTCAGGTTCACGCTGCCTACGACCACGACGCCAAGGCTGGCCGCGGCCATCGTGGCGCCCGTGATGCCCAGCGCGCCAATGTGGGGCTGTTGGCGCGTTGGGGGAGCCTTGCTGGAAGCTGGGCTTGGCGCCGGGGCGGGACCGGAGAGCAGGGTAGCGACGGTGAGTAGTTGGATCAGCACGGGTTCGTCTTGGGGTGTTCGATCGCTGCGAGCTCGGGCGTTCTACAGGGGTTGGTCGGCGCCGGGGTAGGCGTTCATCAGCGGGATTTCGTCACCGTCAATGTCACACCGGGGGCCGTCGGGTTGTGCGTCGTAGAAGAAATTCGGCAAATACGGTCCCATGTTGTCCTCGCCGACGTGAAGATCTCCGCCAGGAAAATCGGCAAACCACATATTTGGACTCGGCGAACTCATATTCATATCCCAGAGGTCAGAACTACCGCCACTATCGCACTCATCGGATGTTGCGTTGCCCGAGTACAGGATGGACTTGTGAACGTCCACGCGCCCAACGCCAACGCACCGCCGGGCTGCCCCGCTCAACGAAGCTACCGACACGAACACCGCCGCAATTTCCCCACCCCACGCCGCCTCGAGGCCAGCGTGAAAACCCAATATCGTGGTGCTCCACAAGGTCACCCGCCCATTCCCACTCGCCTGAACCCCGACTCCGTCAAGCCCGACGATCACACTCTTGTCGAAGTAGACTCGGCTGGCATCAGCCGCAATAGCCGCCGGAACTGGCCCCGGCGCATCGTTTGGCCCGAGCGCGGAACGAGACAATTTCAGGCCTGAGACCTCGACACGAGCATCGCCCGACACAGACAGAGGAGCAAGCGGTGACGTCGTCGTCCACTCAGGCATCCCCGACTGCTGAGCGCCAACGATAATGACGTGTTTATCCGAGACCTGCACCTGATCGCCTGCGACGGAGGACTCCACCTTGATCAATGTAGTCTCGTAGGTAGCAGCAGCATTCACCGCGGCCGCAATAGTCGTATACTGCCCGCCGTATGCGTTTACGACTAGCTCTGTGTCGAAGGGCACACACCCTGCGGGGCCAACGAAATACTCTCCGCTCAGGCACTCCTCTGGACAGGAGGTCTGGGCGTCGCCGTCGCCGTCGCCGTCACCATCACCATCGCCATCGCCATCGCCATCGCCATCGCCATCGCCATCGCCATCGCCATCGCCGTTGCCGTCACCAGACTCATCGGTGCTGGTCTCCATCCCGCAGAGGTCCTCCGTGGCCGGCACCCCGCCCCCGCAGGGGCTGTAGCACTCGTCGAGGGCGGGCCGCTCGGCCACACAGCCGTAGTTGGTGGCGACACCACACGGATCGCTAAATCGTGTGCAGAAGGGGCGCGCTCCGCCAAACCTCTGCTCGCAGGTCGCGTCGCCCTCGTCCCACCAGCAGTGCTCGAGGTTGTGCCCCGGCGCGCCGCACGAGAGCAGCCCGAACACGCCGAGGAGCGACAGGAAGCGGCGAGTCATCAGAACCTCCCCGTGAGCCAGACGCCGCCGCTGGTGGGGGTGAAGCGTGGGAAAACCGCCAGCCAATCGCGCTCACGGCCGCGCCTGTGGAAGGCCAGGTCAAACGCCAAGGCTGTGACTCCCGCGGCGACGCCGACGATTCCTAGACCCAGAAGCGCCCTGGCTGAGCCGTGGGGACGCCTGATCGGCTCATACTTCTTCGGCTCGTAGGCGAACGCGAAGCTTGTCGTCAGGTTCACGCTGCCTACGACCACCAAACCCAGACCGGCTGCGGCCATCGTCGCGCCCGTGGTACCCAGCGCGCCAATGTGAGGCTGTTGGCGCGTTGGGGGAGCCTCGCTAGAAGCCGGGCTTGGCGCCGGGGCGGGACCGGAGAGCAGGGTAGCGACGGTGAGTAGTTGGATCAGCACGGGTTCGTCTTGGGGTGTTCGATCGCTGCGAGCTCGGGCGTTCTACAGGGGTTGGTCGGCGCCGGGGTATGCGTTCATCAACGGGATTTCGTCGCCGTCAAGGTCACATCGGGGGCCGTCGGGCAGTGCATTATAGTAGGAACTCGGCGCATGTGGTCCCATGTCACCCTCGCCAACGTGAAGATCTCCGCCGATGAAATTAGCAAACCACTTATTTGGGTTCGGGGAGATCGCGTTCATATCCCAGACGTCAGAAATACTGCTGCTGTCGCACTCATCGGGTGTTGCCTTTGCCGAGTACAAGATGGACTTATGCACGTCCACACGTCCCCCGTCAGCGCACTGCCGGGCTGCCCCGCTCAGCGCACCAACCGACACAAACACCGCTTCAATTGCCCCATCCGACAGCGCCTCGAGTCCGGCGTGCGCACCAAGTACTGTGGTGCTCCACAAGGTCACCCGCGCATCCCCATCAGCACGAACGCCAGCCCCGTCGAGGCCGACGATCACGCATTTATCAAAGTTAATTCGACTATCATCGGACGCGATGGCCGCCGATTTTGCCTCATTCTCGCCAAGCGCGGCACGAAACAACTTTATACCTGAGACGTCAGCACGTCCATTGTCCGATGCAGCCAGCGGAGGAAGGGGTGACGTCGTCGTCCACTCAGGCATCCCCCCGGGCATATCCCCCACAATAATCACATGTTTGCCTTCCACCTGCACCTGTTCACCTTCGACCGATGATTCCACCTTGATCAATGTGGTCTTGTCGATGGCAGCGGCGCTCACCGCATCCGCAATGGTCGTATACTGTCCGCCGTCGGCGTTTACGACAACCTCCGTGTGGAATAGCACGCACCCCACAGGACCAACAAAATGCTCTCCGCTCCGACACTCCTCTGGACAAGAGATCACGTCATCCCCATCCCCATCCCCATCCCCATCCCCATCCCCATCACCCTCCCCATCACCATCTCCATCTCCATCACCATCTCCATCACCATCACCATCACCATCGCCATCTCCATCTTCATCTCCATCTTCATCTCCATCTCCATCTCCATCTCCATCTCCATTCCCATCCGACCCACTCTCCCCCCCAACCGGAACACAATCCGAATCCTCCCTCACCGACGCCCCACCCCCGCAAGGGCTATAGCACTCATCGAGTTCCGGCCGCTCGGCCACGCACCCGTAGGGCACCGCCGCCCCACACGGTTCGCTCTCCCGCGAACAAAAGTTCCGCTCCCCCCCAAACCGCTCCTCACAAGTCTTGTCTCCCTCAGCCAGCCAGCAGTGCGCCGAGTTGCCCGTCTCAAACGGGCCACAAGCCCCAAGCCCAACCCCGAGCCCAACAACCAGCGCCATCAACCCGTATGCAACAACCTTCGTGTTCGTCTTCGTGTTCATCTCAGAATCTCCCTGTGATCCAGAACCCCGCGTGGCTCGCGGAGACATCAGCCGAAACATGGACATCAGCCCTCCCCTTGCGGCGCGCCCGCAGCACTTGCGTATCCAAAACCACCGCCGCGACACCCAGCAGCGCACCCACGCCCCCAACGATCACGACCGGCCCCCCAACCCTCAAGTAGGTCCAATCGATCGTCTCAGACGAAACTTCACCTTGCGACGGCAGCAGCGATAGCACCAGCACGCCTGCCCCAATCGAGGCGGCCGCGCCCACGATCGCCCCACTCATCCCCGCAATCCCCAGCGGCCCAAGGTCCAACCCTCTGCGTCGGCGCGGCTCCTCCGGCTCCACCGGCACAACCTCCGGCTCCGGCACAACCTCCGGCGCCGGAACCCGCCCCAGCGCCGCCTCCAGCTTCCCCACCGCGAGCTCGACCACCTGCGCCTCGCTGCACGTCTCGCACGGCTCCGCGTCCACAACAACCTCACGCTCCCCATCCACGACCACCTCCACGGTGATCGCATAGAGCCGCAGCTCGGCGTTCGGCATCTCGATCCGCACCGCGATCATCGCGTCGAGAAAGTCATCAACCACCACAGCCCCCGCCTGCTGCAGCCCCTCTCGCAGCTGCACATCCAGCGCGCCAGCAAGCCGCTCCCCCAGCGCAACCTCGAGCGCGCCAACGTCCACAACCAGCGCAACCTGCTTGTCCAGCTGCTCCGGCGGCGCCGCAGCGCGAGCTCGCGTCCCCACACCAAGCACCAGCATCGCGGCAAAGACAGCCACCGCGCAGGACATGCGACATTTCATTTTTGAGCGAATGTGCATCGTTTTCTCAATGTGACGATCTTCGGATGATTGCTGCCCTTCCCAACCTCCACGCACTCACCAGGCCGCCCCAGCTCGAACAGCGCCACCATCCGCGCAGCCTGGGGCTCAACCTTGTCCGCCTTGGCCCAGCACTTGGTCTTGGCGGTCAGCGTCAAGACCTCCCTCCACTGCCCGGCGGTCGAGGCTTGCGTGGTCCGCAGGCGAGCTTCGGCGCACTGCTTGGTCTCGTGCGCGAGCGGCTTGCGGCGCCGCGGAGCTGGCTCCGGCGGTGCTGCTTCCGGCTCGGGCTCGGGCTCGGGCTCGTCAACGACGGGCGCGTCCACGCGAATCTCCTCGAGGTCATCGTTTGGCTGGATCCCCGCTGGCAAGTCCGGCGGCGGCGGTGCTTCACCAACAGCCACCTGCTCGCCAGCAGCAACGAGCGGCTCATCGGCAGCAGCCGCCGGTTCTCCCCGCCCCGCAACCCATCCAAGCGCGAGCACCAACCCCAGCACCACCGCCCCGGCGACCACCCGCCACCCCTTCCGATCCGGCGCACCCGCGAGCGGCTCCGGGCCCGACACCTCGGCCGAGCGCTCGTGCTCGCGCGCGACGAGGGGCGCCCCGACTTCGTGGGTCGGCAACTCGATCTTGGCAGTCGGAGGTTCAACATCAATCGGCTCGGGGCTCGCTGCGCCGTAGACCAGCGTTGGCATCCATTCGAGCACACCCACGCGCGCGACTGGGACCCCGTCGTCGTCACTGCCCTCGTCCAACCCGCTCGGCGGCGGGCCCCAGCCCTCGACGCCCAGCTGATCCGCGGCGGCTTCGGCAGTCGCAACCGAGCTCATCCGCAGCGACGACTGCGAAGCTTCAGGCCCCAGCGCCGGCATCGCCACCGCCTCGTCCGCGGCGCCACAGCTGCCAACCACCAAGGTCGCGCTCCGACACGTGATCATCCCCGCCGGGGTCCCGGCGTCGCCAAAGTGAGCGAATCGCTCGAGGTTGACCTTGAAGACCCGCGGCGTGCTTGGCCCCGTACCGGCCCGCTTCCTGCTGGCGACCAGCTTTCGCATGTCGTCAATTTGTTCATGCGTGTACGGCCGCGTCGATTCATCGGCGTCATCCATACGGAGCGATGCAAGGGGCTGCGGCATGCGAAGAGGGCGTACAAGACCAACAGTCGTCGGCCGAAGCGCAGCGTTCACCGCGAACATGAACGTTTCAGCGCTGGGCACGACTGTGCTCCCAACGGGCAAGCCCTGCGCATGACTGAACAGTACAGAACTCTGGGCGAGTACACCCTGCGTCGACAGATCGGCTCCGGGGGAATGGCCGAGGTGTGGATGGCCGATCGCGTGCGGATGGGCGCACGCAAGACCGTGGCGATCAAGCTGCTCAATCCAGCGTCGCGCGACAAGCAAGACTATCGGCGCATGTTCCTGGCTGAGGCCCAGATGTCGATGAGCCTTGGCCATTCGTCAATCGTGAACGTGTTCGACGTCAACGAGTGCGACGGCGAGTGCTTCATCGCAATGGAGTGGGTCGACGGCCTCAACCTCGCGCAGCTCAACGCGACGCTGTGGGAGCGCGGCGAGGGGCTGCCGCTCCATGTCGGGGTCTACATCGTGACCGGGGTCCTGCGCGCCCTCGACCACGCGCACAACTTACAGACTCCAGAAGGCGCGTCAATCGTCCACCGTGACGTGTCGCCACAAAACGTGATGCTGTCGGTCGCCGGCGAGGTCAAGCTGATGGACTTTGGCGTGGCACGGTTCTCGAGCGAAGAGACCGCCGGGGTCCACGTCAAGGGCAAGCTGCGCTACATGCCGCCCGAACAGCTGCAAGGCAACTCGCGTGATCCCACCGTTGACCTATTCGCGGTGGGTGCCCTGCTGTATGAGCTGATCGAGCGCAGGCGGTTTCGAAACACCGACGACGACGTCGAGATGCTCGCAATGATCCTGGGCGGTCAGACCCCCACGCTGTCACACCGAGAGCGCGTGCCGCCGCCGATCCTGCAAGTGCTAGACGGCCTGTTGGCGCCGAACGCCCGCCAGCGGATCGGCAGCGCTCGGGCGGCCCTGCGCATGTTGACGCAGTGGAGTGGCTACCAAAACGCGGCGATCGAGCTCGAAGACTATGTGGTCCGCTACCGGGACCTGTGCTCGACCACGGACTTCATCGCCAGCGACAGCCGACGCGCCGCCGCGGGACCGATCCGCCAAGGCACAGGCTCGAGCGCTGTGCACAGCCGCAGGGTGTCGTCCAACTCGTCGACCTCTGCAACCTTCGCGCAGCTGGGCGGCGACGCAGTGGACAGCACCGGCGTCAGCTCGCTGCGCCGAAGCTCCCCGCGCAGCCGCTTCAACACAATCGCCGCCCCGGCCATCGCGGGGTTCGGCCTGCTGGTGGGATGCTCGAGCATGATGGTCGCCGTCCACGACGCCACGCGTCCGGGTGAGACGGGCGACGCGAGCAACTCGGAGTTCTGGGCCGAGCTCGCCGCTGCGACGCACGTCGAGAATGTCGAGAATGTCGAGCTTGTCGCAGCGAAGCAGGACGACATCGAGCTCGAGCCGCCGACCGTCGCGGCCCCAGAACACCACCCAGAGCCACAGCCACAACCCGAACCCGAGCCTGATCTCGAATTAGGGCCCGAGCCTGAGCTCGAACCCGATCTTCAACTCGAGCCCGAGGTCGAGCCTGAGCCTGAGCCTGAGCAGGTCGAGGATCCGCCACCCGATACGCCCGAGCCCAAGCAAAAAGAAAAAGTGAAGGTCAGCTTCGCGGCCGGCAATTTTCGCTCGCTCTACATCAAGGTCGGTGGCCGTCAGCTCACGCTCCAGCCCTTCAAGACGGTCCACATCCCGGTCGGCAATCACACCATTCAGATCCGTCAAATGTCGGCGAAAACGTGGCAGCGAATCGGACGAGCAAAGTTCGAGGCGGGCAAGACCTACGAGGTGCTCATGGCGCCGCCCGGCAGCTTCACCGTCACCGAGCTGCGCTGACGCACCCGTCGATATGTCGATCGCAACCCTACTCATCCTGTGCACGGGCCTCGTGGCCATGTCGGCGTCGCTCGGGGTCGCCTGGTGGCTCTGGACGTATGATCCTCCGTGGCCGTGGACAACGGGCCACGCAGCCATCCCCGGGTCGATCCGCGCTCGCGCGAGTCACCTCGAGGCCCTCGCGCCACTGCCAACTCCCACGCCAGAGGAGGGGGCCAACGAGATGGCCACCACCACTTTCTTCGTCAAGGGCAACACCCCGGAGAAGACCGAGATCCTGGCCGAGAGGCCCGAATGGATGGCGAAGGAGCGCGATGACGACGCGCCAGTGGCCTACCCGGCGGAGTACGAAGATCAGCTGCAGACCACACCAAACAAGCGCGCCGGAACCTTCGCGCCGCCGGCGAAGCTTCCGCGATACTGAGCAGCCCCGAACTCGTCATGCGCAGCGTGAGCATCGTCGTCTTCATGTTCGCGGTGGGCACGATCCTGGCCATCATGGCGATCGTAGGCCTGTTGGTGTGGCGCCGACGGCAGCCCGCGCCCGGCCGCAGCCGACCCGGGCGCCCAACCGCCGACCGCACTTTGTTCGCCACCACCTACGAGCAGATCGGCGTGGCCCCACCGCAGCCCGATCCCCCCCAAGACGAGCGTACGGCATGCCTTCCGTATGAGCAGCTGGAGTCCGAGCCCACGCCCTCCGCAGACGCGACCAGCCTCGTCAACATGACGCAGATGCTGTCCGGCCCCAGGCCGGACTAGCAGGGTGTGGCTTGACTCTTAGAAGCGCAGCGTCCAGCTCAGGGTCGCCTGGCGCCCGCCGCCATGACGGGCGCGGTGGTCGTCGAAGCTCAACACGACCCCACCGGTGATCACCGCGGCTGCGCCACCCCCCAATGCCGCGGCGCCAGCGAGCAGGTTCGGGTTGTCGTTCGCCTTGCCCGCGGTTGTCACGACCGTAGCGCCGGCCGCCATCGCGACTGTACCAGCAGCGAGCAGCATGACGCTGGCCCACCGCGGCATGAGCCGACGATCGGCGGGCTGGGGCTGCCCCAGCGCGGCGCCGCCGATCTGCGTGACCCCGAACGCGAGCTGGCGCGCCTCACCGGCGACACCAAGCTCGACCTGCTCAAGCAGGGGCTCGCCTCGACCCGCGACGTCCGCTACCCAGACATCGTAGCGACCAAGCAGCAACGGCGGCACCGAGGCGACCTCGCGCTGCTCGATGAAGATCCGGCACGGGGCCTCGCAGCTCACTTCCAGGGTCGCGTATCCCTGGGCCTCGAGGACGGCAAGCCGCTGCTGGTAGAGCGCGAGCACGCTCGGTCCTAGGCGGTCAGCTGGCAGCTCCGCGCCAAGGCTCGCACGAATCGCTGTGTCCATGACTTCTGCAGCGAGCTCCGGCCGCCCGGCGATCCGTTGGGCCCGCGCGAGGCTGAGCCGCGCAAACTCCCGCAGCTCGAGGGTCTCGACGTCGGCGGACAGCTGGGGCGCGAATCCGTCGAACACCGCGATCGCCTCAGTCAGCGCGTCGATCGATTCAACGGGATCCCGATTCGCTCGCTCAATTGTTGCCGTGAGGTGCTCGACAGCCGCGCCGTACTCGAGCGCTTCGACCACGGGCGCGGGCGGCTGGGCCAACGAAGGGTCCTCCGCGGGGCCTGCCAAGATTGTCCAGAGTACGAGGGAAGCGACCATCAGTTGTCCGTGCTCCCGTCTTTGACGTCGAGGGTTCGGGCAAGATCGGGCTGCGGTTGAGGCAGGTCGCTCTCCACCCCGTCGGCCGCGGTGTCACTCTCGCCCTCATCGAGTCCACACTCGGACCGGCCCAGATCCTGCTCGGACACCCCAAGCCCACACGGGGAGTGGCATTGCGGGTCCGGGAGTTCCTGCACGCAACCATAGGCTGCCACGGCGCCACAGTTGTTCGCGTCAGTCGAGCAATAGGGCCGATCATGGAAGATCTCTGCGCAGGTCCTGTCGCCCTCCTGCCACCAGCAGTGCTCCACGGTGATCCGCCCGCAAGCTGGGGCCGCAAGACCCACGCTCGCGCCAAGCACCAGCGCAGCCAACAATCGAATTCTCTTGATCTGGTCTGACATCTCAGAACCTCCCGCTCAGCCACACGCCGGCGCTCGTCGGTGTCGCGTCGACTTGGATAAATACGTTGCGCTCTCGTCGTTGGCGATCGAAGACCGTGAGGTCGAAAGCCAGCGCGGTCACGCCCAGCAGCGCGGCAGCGACACCAACCCCGACCAACGCAGCGCCCTGGGCCTGGCCGCTCTGCTTGCTCGTCTCGATCGTCGGCGACCTCGCGACCAGAACCGAGCCCGCGATCACACCGCCAATTCCGCCCGACATCCCGGCGATGCCGGTGATCCCAAGCGCGCCAAGCCGTCTCGCGGGTGACGCTGGCTGTGGCCTAGATTCCGACTCTGGGCGGGTCTGAAGCTCGATCCGCTGGACCGCGACGGGGAGCACGGCAAGGGTCTGGCGAATCACCATGGCCTCCGCACAGCCCGCGCACACCAGCCCTTTGATCAGCACCTCCCGCTCACCGTGCAACACCAGCTCGAGGGTGATCGCGTACTCGCGCAGCTCGTAGTCGAGCAGCTCGACGCGGGCCTCGATCCGCGCGTCCCCAGATCGTCTGACGACCTCGAGCCCTTGCTGACGAAGCGCGGCGGCGAGCTCGTCGTCGAGCGCGTCGCCAAGCCGCTTGCCCAGGTCGTGTTCGAGCGCAGACGTGTCAACCGAGACCTCCACCTGCGGCAGCGCCTGCGCGCGAACAGAGGCCGCGTCCGCAGCGAACGCTGGCCGCCCACCACCAAATATGAGTAAGCCCGCAAGGGCACCAGCGATCATCCACGGCCGCGAGTACACAGGTTCATCCACTTCTTGATCTCCGGGTGATTCGAGCCATTCCCTATCTTTTCACACTCCTCGAGTCGGCCAAGCTCGAACAGCGCGTTCATGCGCATGACCTTGGCCTTTCGAGTGGGTCTCCAGCACTTCACCTCGCGGGTGAGCTCCTCGAGTCGCGTCCAGTTTCCAGCGCGCTGGGCTTCGTCCGCGAGCTCGCGCTGGGTCACGCAGTGCGATGTGTCCGACGCCCGAACCTGCTTGATACCGGTGGGACCCTCCATGCTGACCCGCCCCTGTACCCGGGGTTCGCCGTCATGGGTGTCTTGGTCTTCAGCGTCCTCGGCCGCCTCCTCGGCCGCCTCCTCGGCGTCCTCGTCGGCGTCCTCGTCCTCGTTTTCATCATACTTGGTCGCGACCATCGTAATCACTTCGGGCGGTCCGAGCTCCGAGGGTGGCGGCGGCTCGGCCCGCGTCCACCACCACACGAGCGCTCCTAGCCCGCAGGCCACCAGCGCCGCGATCCCGGCGAGTCCCACGCTCACGCGACTGCGCAGGCCGGCGTTGCGAAGATCCTCTTCCAACGCGCTCCCGTGCACAGGGGCGGCGATCTGCGGTGTAACTGCAGGCGCGGGCCACTCGGGCACCTGCGCAGGCGCGAGCGTAGGCAGGTTCGGCAGCGGCGGCGCGCCGTCGAGCTCCGCGGGCGCTGGACCCCACGGATACAGATCGAGCTCGGGCGCCGGTGCGGCCCGAGCTGCGCGCGGCTCGACGCGCGGCGCGGATGGCTTGACCCGCGGAGGATCACCACAGACACCCGCCGCAGTCGGGCCCCCGTGGTTCGCGTGACTCCCGATCATTCCGCTGGGGGTCCCAGCTTCGCCAAACCCAAAGAAGTAGCTGAGATCAACGGGGTATTCGCGCCGCGGCGGCGCTTGCTCAGCCTCGTTGAGCATCATGCCGATCTGCGCGTGGGTGAACGGCTGCGTGGGCTCATCGAGGTCTTCATCTGCGTCGGTATCGTGCATGCTTTGACGTTTGCAGCATTCGCGCGCTGCCGCTGGTCGACGCTGAGTCGCCGGGCGCGGCGCAGTGTTCGGCCGCGGTGTTCGGCCGCGGTGAACGATCCGGGTGGCGCCGCGACTGTTGCCAAGAACACAATCGGTGCGCGCGGGCGCCCAACGAACACATGTCCGAATTCAACAAGCAGCTGGGCGCCTACACGCTGAGCCACAAGATCGGCGCGGGTGGCATGGCCGACGTCTGGCTGGCCGAGCGCCACGCACTGGGCGGCCTCAGGCGCGTCGCGATCAAGCTCCTCAACGGGGCGTCACGCGAGAAGCCAGAGTTTCGACAGATGTTCCTCGATGAGGCGCGGCTGTCGATGACGCTCAACAATTCGGCGATCGTGCAGGTGTTCGACGCGGGCGAGTGCGACGGCGAGTGCTTCATGGCGATGGAGTGGGTTGACGGCATCAACCTCTCGCAGCTCAACCAGGCGCTGTGGGACCACGGCGAGCGGCTGCCGCTGGACATCGCCGCGTACATCATTGGCGAGCTGCTTCGGGCGCTGGACCACGCCCACAACGTTCGTACCTCCCACGCGTCGGCGATCGTGCATCGTGACGTGTCACCGCAAAACGTGATGGTGTCGGTCGCGGGTGAGGTCAAGCTCATGGACTTTGGCGTCGCGCGATTCTCGACCGAGGAGACCGCCGGCACCAACGTCAAAGGCAAGCTGCGCTACATGCCGCCCGAGCAGCTGCAGGGCATGTCGCGCGAGCCCACGGTTGATCTATTCGCGGTTGGAGCCGTGTTCTACGAGATGCTGGAGGCGCGACGGTTCCGCGACGACTGCGATGACATGCAGCTGTTGAGCATGATCATGAACGGCGCGGTTCCGCCGCTGAGCAACCCCGAGGCGCTGCCGCCCGAACTGGTGCGGGTCATGTACGGGCTCTTGGAACCCAACGATGAGCTTCGCATCGGCACGGCGCGCGGGGCCCTGCGAATGCTGACCGAGTGGCAAGGCTACCGAAATACCGCGATCGCGCTCGAGTCCTATGTGACCCGCATGCGTGAGCTGGTGCCCTCGCTGGCCCCCGTCGCTAGCACTGGCTCGGGCGGCGATGTCCAGGCGCGAATCGCCGCGCGCGCGGCCCGGTACACCGCCCAGACCGGCTCGGGAAGTCAGCGATCATGGCGCGGCGTCAACTCGTCGACCGATGCCACCCACGATCAGCTTCACGGCGAGGCGATCGACGACACCAACGTCGGCAGGCTGTCGCCCGAGCGGGCGCCTCGACTCACGCGCAGCCTCGCAGCCTCGATCGCGGCGCTCGCCTTGGCGCTTGGCATGATGACGGTGTTCCTCGCGCTCGATGCCTCATCGACCGGTGACAACGCGATCGCAGAGGCGACCCGGTCGCCGGGGGCGGAAGGGCCAAAGCCAGAGCCAGAGCCAGAGCCGGAGCCGGAGCCAGAACCAGAGTCAGAGCCGGAATCAGAACCAGAGTCAGAGCCAGAACCCGAGCTCGAGCTCGAGCTCGAGCTCGAGCCCGAACCACCCAAGCCGGTCCTCCCCGAGCCAAACAACGCCCCCGAGCCACCCAAGCCGGTCACGCCGATTGTGCCGCCCGTGCCCGTCGCCCCAGCCGAGCCGGTCGCGCCCACCAAGGACACCGCGCCAAAGCAGAAGGTCGCCGTCCTGTTCTTGGCCAACGAATTCAACTTCGCCTACGTCAAGGTTGGCCGCGTCGAGTTGGTGCTCGAGCCACGCAAAGAGCTCGAGCTGCTCGAGGGCAATCACACGATATCCATGCGCACGAACAAATCAGACGACTACCAAAAGCTCGGGCGGCTACGGCTGCGTCCCGGTCACGACTACCAGGTCCTGCTGACCAAACCCGGCGGCTTCAAGGTCGTGCAAGTCGACCCCAAATGACAATCGAGAGCGTCGTCATCATCATCGTCGGATTCGCGGCGACCGTGTTTCTACTGAGCTTCTCGTGGTGGCTGTGGACGCGCGCGCCCGCGCCGGCTCCCCGCACCCAAGCGCCGCGTGTCGTCGGGCCGCCGCTTGGACCACCGCCAGGCGCGGATCAGTGGATGGGCTGGGCGCAGCCCGGGGTCCCGTCGGCGCCGCCCTCCCCCGAGCGCGAACGCTTCGAGCAGTCCACGCTGGTGCCCGTCACGGAGTTCATGCCCAACGGCGACGAGGGCGATCTCGATAGAGCCCGGACCATGTTCTTCCTCAAGAAGGAGCCCGAGCAGACCGAGATTCTGTCGGACGCGCTGGATCTGGAGTTCGGCCAGGCCAGCGCGACGCAACGCCCACCGCCGCCTCGCCGCTCACTGCCACCGCCTCCGCCACCGCCACCGTCCAAATAGCGATCACACATCGAGTTCGGGCCTCGTCATGGGGCGGGAGACCAACACTGGTGGTCGCTCCCGTTCCTCTCGCTCCATGGCGAGCGCTCCGTTTATGATTGTTCGGTCGCGAGCGCACGCTCGACCAAGCTCGCGACCTCCGGCACGCTGCCGCTGGCATCCACGACCACGCAAGCCCGGGCGTACGCCGCCGCGCGAGCCTGCAGCAGCTCCGTCAGCCGCTGGGTCAGCGCGTCGGCGTTGTCTGCAAGCAGCGGGCGCCGGCTTCGCTCGCCCGGCGTCGACAGCCGCTGACACAGGGTCTGAACGTTCGCGCGCAGGTACACCAGCCGCCCGGCCGCGGCCATCGTCGCCATGTTCGCGGCGTCCGTGACGACGCCCCCGCCCGTCGCGACCACCGCTCGCGCCATGCGAAACCCCGGCTCGGCCACCAGCGAGTCCAGCGCGGCCCGCTCACACGCTCGAAAGTACGCCTCGCCCAGCTCGAACAGCTGCGCCACGCCAGCACCAAACACACGCTCGATCCGTGCGTCCAGGTCGATGAAGGTGGCCCCGTGCCGGCTGGCGAGCTCGCGCCCCACGCTGGTCTTTCCGGCGCCCATCATCCCCAGCAAGAACACGGGTCGCGTGAACACGATGACCCCTCTACCATGGACCGGATGGCCCGGCCCCTTCGCCTGACCGCGCTGGCGAGCTTGCTCGCAACGCTTGCCTGCGCCAACACGCCCGAGCCCGGCGGCGGGCCCACGGTGGACACCCAGACGGGGCCGTCAACCATGAAGCCCGCGCTGGCCGATCCCACCCACGCCGCGGCGGCGGCCCCAGGGCAGCTCGTCGCGCTGGTTGCGAGCGCGCCCGAGACGGCGCGCCCGTGCGAGCGCATGTGCGGCCGGGTTGGTGACTGTCTGCGCGAGCGCGGCGACACCAGCGACGCCCGGCACCTGCGCGAGGCCGGCCACCTCGAGCTCACCTGCCTGGATCTGTGCGTCAACGTCAATCCCACAAGCGAGGTCGGCAAGCGCTTTCGTGGCTGCGAGAGCCGCGACAGCTGCGGCCCGCTGCTGGACTGCGCCCGCAACGACTGGGACGCCGCCGCCAACGCCCGCACCGTCGTCGTCACCCAGATCGAAGCCGCCCCCTCCAGCTACGGCACCTGCGAGCTGGTCTGCGGGGGCATGTACGCGTGCCACTATCACGACCGCCCGCTGCACCAGCTGACGGACCGCAGCTCGCAGTTCGAGCAAGAGTTCAACTCGTGCATGTTCAGCTGCGACCCCCACGCGGAGCTGATGGTCTCGTTCGCCGAGTGCGCCCAAGAGCACAGCTGCACCGCGCAGTGGGAGTGCTGGAGCCGGGTCACCAGCCGTCACTGACGACCGGTGAGCCTCACCCGCCTATCGATGTCGAGCGGTTCACGATCCGTGGCGTCAAGAAGATCAGCATCTCCGAGCGATCATCCCGCTCGGTCTTGTTCTTGAAGAACCACCCAATGATCGGGATATCCGCGAACCAGGGCACCTTGCTGCGGCTGACCGCCTGGTTGCGCGTGTAGATGCCACCGATCACGGCGGTGTCGCCGTCGACGATCAACAGCTGGCTCTGCGCCGACTTGGTCAAGATCGTTGGGTCACCCCGGGCGCCGGTGTTGACGAAGTCGGCCTCGTTCTTTTGGACCTGGACCTCGAGCATGACGGCGCCCTCGTTGGTCACGTGCGGGGTCACGCGCAGCCCGAGCGTCGCGTTGACGTAGCGGGTGTTGACGCCCTGGGCAGACACCTGCGAGATCGGGATCTGCACGCCCTGCTCGATCTGCGCCTCGGTGTTGTCCAAGGTCACGATCTTCGGCGCCGAGATGATGCGGACCTCGCCCTCGTCCTCGGCCGCCGACAGCCGCAGGTTGGTGTTGAGGTTGCCCGACAGGCTGCCGAAGCTGAACCCAAGCGCACCACCGGTGCCGGTCGAGACCGGCGCGGGCAGGTCGACCGCGTAGTTTGGATTGGCCGCCGCGCCGGGCAGGATCAAGCCGCCAACCGGCGACTGGTTGCCACCCGAGCCACCCGCGACGCCAAGCGCGTTGGGGAACAGCAGCCCGGTCGGGTTGCCGCTTCCGGGGCTGGCGATGAAGTCAAAGCCCCACTGGATGCCAAGCTGACGCAGCCAGTTGGTCCGGGCCTCGACGATCCGCGCCTCGATCAAGACCTGCGGGGTCTGGCTGTCGAGCTGGCGCACCAGCGACTCGGCGAGCGCGATGTTCTCGGCCACGTCCATCACGATCAACGTGTTGGTCCGGGTATCCGGGGTCACCGAGCCGCGCGAGCTCATCACGCTCTGGACCTTGGGCAGCATCTCCGTGACCGTCGCGTACGACAGCGGGATCAGCCGGGTCTCGAGGGCCTTGAGCTGGACGGCGGCGTTGGCCTCTTCGATCGCCTTGCGCCGCTCCTCTTCGAGCTTGGTCTGGGTCGAGACCCGGATCACGTTGCCCTCTTGGATCATCCCCAGCGTCAGCGAGCGCAAGATGATGTCCAGCGCCTGGTCCCACGGGACCGCCGACAGCTTCATGGTCACGGTGCCCGTGACCTCGGGGCCGGCGATGATGTTGACCCGGCCAATGTCCGAGAACAGCAGCAGCACGTCCTTGATCGGGGCGTCCTGCAGCTCGATGTCGATCCGCTCACCCCGCCAGCGCGAGCGATTGCCGACCTTGGTCCCGGGCCGCGCGGCCATGACCGGCGGCGTCGAGAACCCGGACACCTTGTTGCCGCCAAGGCTCACGACCTCGGTCCGCTCGGGCGTGGTGTCGCTGGCGACCAGCGGGGCCTCGTCGCGGGCGAGCTTGGGGAATTTCCAGATCAAGCGGTTGGCGGCCCGGTCGAGCTCGATGCCCGCGGGGTCACCCAGCGCCGAGGCGACGACGATCTTGACGTCGTTGCCCTCGCGGAAGCTGGTGATCCGATCGATCGGCCCGTGGAAGCTGGTCGTGTCCAAGCTGCGCTCGAGGCCCGAGGGGATCTTGGCCCCGCGCAGCTCGAGCATCGTCATGTTGGGAGTCAGGCTGCTGGCGTCGTAGACGACCGGCCCGTCGAGCTCGACGATCACCCGGGCCCCGTCGGCCCCGTCCTCGAACCGGACGTCGCGAACCGTCGCGTAGCCGGCCTCGTCGCGCTCTTGCTCCCACTGCTGGGTGAGTGAGCGACGCTTTTGGGTGGCCGCCAGGGTCTCGCCAAGCTGCTCACCCGCGACGGCGACCTGGTGCTGAAGCGCCTCGAGCTTGCCCTGCTCGAGCTCGGTCTGCTTGCGCAGCTTGCCGAGATCCGTCTCGGCCTTGGCGAGCTCCGACTTGGCCTTGCGGTGCGCTCGCTTGTCGCCCTCGCTGGGTCCCTGATCGCCGCCAAGCTTCTCGTACTGGGCTCGCGCCTGACGGACCGAGTCGTTGGCGGTCGCAAGCTCCGAGCGCTTGGTCTCGAGCTCGCCCCGCAGCTGCTGGGCTTCGGCCTGCTTGGTCTCGAGCGCGAGCGAGAGCGCGTCGTGATCGCGCTGCAGCTCGGCGAGCCGGCCGTTGGCTTGGTCCTCGCGCTGCTTGGCGGCTGCGGTCGCGGCCTCGGCCTGCTGAACCGCGCGCTGCAGCTCGTCGCGACCGCTGTCGTCGTGCTTGCCGAGCTTGCGCGCGGCCTTGCGTGCGTCGCTCAGCGCTTGCTTGGCGTCGGCGTGGGCCTGGACGGCCTGCTCGCTCTCTTCGGTGGCCTGGCTCATGGCCGCTTCGGCCTGGCTCAACAACAGCTCGGCTTGCTTGGCCTTGGCCTCGGCGCTCTGGCGAACGCGGCTGGCGTAGAGCTCGGCGGCCTCGGCTTCGGCCTTGGCTTCTGCGGCGCGCTGATCGGCGTGCTTGGCCTTGCGCTCGGCCTCGCTCGCGGCCCGCTCGGCGTCGCTCGCCGCCTTCTCTGCGGTCGCCAGCGCCGACTTGCGGGCATCGGCGAGGCGTTGCGCCTCGGACAATTTCGCTGCGGCCGCGGCCTCGAGCGACGACGCCCGAGCCTGGGCCGCGCTCTCGAGCGACGACGCCGTGGCCTCGGCCTCGCGCTCGCGCTTGGAAGCGGCCGCCTCGGCGCGCGCCCGGATGGTCTCGGCTTCGCTCGCTTGCTTGGCCGCGAGCGCCTCCGCTTCGCGCTCGCGCTTGGCCGCCGCGACCTCGGCCTGGGCACGGATCTTCTCGGCTTCGGCGCGGACCTTGGCGGCGTCACGATCGGCCTCTTGGGCCTTGGCCGCTGCCGCTTGGGCGCGCTTCTCGGCGCTGCGGGCCCGCTGCTCGGCGTCGGTGGCCTTGGCTTCTGCGCTGCTCGCCTTCGCCTCGGCGCTGCTCGCCTTCGCCTCTTGCACGTCGGCCTTGGCTTTGGCGCTGGCCTCGATCGCGCTGGCCTGCTTGCGGGCGTTGGCCTTCATGGTCTCGATCTCGGCCTGGCGCTCGCCAGCGCTCTTGCGCGCGAAGTAGGCCTCGGGCGCGACCTCGCGGGGCGTGAGCGTGATCGCCAGATCCCGACCCTTGGGCACCACGATGTAGCTGGACTCGCGCTTGAGGTTCACGACCACCCGCGCGATCTTGCTGTCGTGCTCCTCGACGGAGCTGATCGTCACCCGGCCAACCGCCCACGAGTCAACCGGCACGTGCGGCACGGCCTTGCCCCGCTCGCTCTTGGCGATATCAACGACGAGCCGGTCGGGATCCGACAGCCGGTACACGTTGAAGGTTGGCTCGACGTGACCGAGCAAGCGCAAGATCGTGGTCCCGTCGTCGAGCTCCTCGACGGTCAATCCGTCGATCTGATTGACGGCCTTGCGGACCTCGATCTTGGACTCTGGTTGGGCCTCGGGCGCGCTGACCTTGGTCGTCTTGGTTGGGCTGGACTTCTTTGACTTGGGCGGACCGGCCGAAGCAGGGCCAGAGTCGAGGGTCAACAGCAGCAGCGCCGGCAATGCAACGACCCCGAGCGGGGACCACTTGCGTGTACGAAGGGTCCGTTGGAGCGACCAGCGGGTATGTTGGGGCTTATGAGGCTGGGAGTTCATGGTGGTCTCCAGTCGCCGGCTTGGCTTCGAGGCGCGCGGGGGTCCGGACTCACCGGCGAAGCCGGCGAGGTGGATATCAGTTCAGTTGGCTGAGGGAGCTACAAAAACGGGCTAGCGCTCTTTGAGGTAGATGACCTTCCGCTCGCCCCGCTCCAGATTCCAGCCAGGAGTCAGCTCGGGATCGATGATCTCGATCTCGATGTAATCGCGATTGACCGAAGCAAGCAAAACTTCGGCGCTACTGAAGTACTCGCCTTGCTTGACGCTCTTCGACTTGTTGTCCCCGGCCAAGAACAAGGCGGTCGGGGGCACGCTGCGGCCCGCGTTCACGATTGCGATGAGGCGCAGCTCTTCAAAGGTGTACTCGGACAGCTTGACTGCCCGCTGCTTCTTGACGACCTCGACGGGCTCGGGGGCCTCGACCGTGGCAGCGGCAAGATAGTTGTGAAACGGATCGCGGGCCCGACCCGAGAAGTCCTCGCGGGTCAGGGTTGGGCGGGGGCGATCGGGCCGCTCGAACTCGGCCTCGGCATCGGGGTCGGCCTTGCCACCACCGCCACCGCTGCGCCGCGTTCCACCGCTACCGGCCGCTGGCTTCCCGCCTTGGGCGATCGGTTGCTGGTTGGGCATGCCCCGCTGCTGGGTGACCTTGGCCTCTTCACCGCCACAGCCCGCGGCCGGCAGCCCAAGCAACAACAGCGCGGCCAGAGCTGGCAGCCCCGCGAGTGAGTGACCAGAGCTCTTTTTCCGGTTCATCGCTTGGCTCCCTTACCTTGTCGTCGGGTCGCAGCGTCGCCGCCGCCGCCCTGCTCGTCTTCGGTCAACAACCGAAAGGTGCTGGCCGTGAAGCCAACCTTGAGCTGCGGAAACCCGCTGTCGTCAAAGTCTTTGCCAAGCTTGATCTTGACGTCCTCGATGTTGACGATCTGCTTCATCTCGGACACGCGGCGGAAGAACTCGCCGACCTCGTGCCACGAGCCCAGCGCGATCACCTCGACTGGGATCTTGGCGTAGAAGTCGTGGAACTGCTCGGGCTGCGGGCTCCAGGCCTCGATGCCAAGGCCGACACCCCGCGCCTCGCGCTGGAAGGTGCTCATCAGGTGGTCGATCGTCGACGAGTCGACCGGCACGACCTCGAGGGTCTTCTTGAGCTCTTTGTCGCGCTCGGCCTGCTCTTTGACGCGCTGCTCGTAGTTCGAGAGGTTGTCCTTGGCCTTGGCCAGCCCGGCCTCGGCCTGGGTCACCCCGGTCGCGGCCGCGCTCTTCTCGGCGAGGATGTCGGAGAAGTACAACCCGTACCAACCGCCGACCACGAGCCCAGCGCCCAACACCCAGGCCAGGCCCAGCTGCCAAGCCGGGTATTGATCGAGTTTATCGAGCGCTGAATCAGCCATGTCTCAGTCCCAGTAACGAACCTGAGCGGTCAGCTCGAAGGTGTAGTGGTTGTGGAGCGCCTCGCCAGGCTTGAGCGGCCTCGGGGCCCCGGACGAGGGTCGCTCGGCGACCTCCTCGAGCGCGAACTCGGGGTGCGAGACCCGAGCGAAGCGGGCCGACGCGCGCAGTCGCTTGACGAATTCGCTGAGGTCGTCGGGGTCGCGGGCAGCACCGGTGATCTCGAGCACGTTGGCGCCGTCTTGCTGCATGCTGCTGAGCCACACCGAGTTGGCGTCCCAGTCGAGCGCGAGCCGGGCCTGCGGATCCAAGGCCACGCGCTTGCGCTGCTCGGCCTCGTCGATGTCGGGCATGCGCCCGGTCGTGAGCACGTTGGTCAGCTCGTGATACACGTAGACCGGCGTGCGCCGCTTCTGTTGCAGAGCCGCAGCCGCGGCCGTCAGCTCTTCGTAGCGATTGAAGCGGGCCTGCAGATCCTCTTCGTCGATCTTCTCGTTGATCGCCCGGGTGTCTTCGAGCAGCACGGCGCTCTTGTTCTTGAGGCGCTGGGTGTCCTCTTGCACGCCGGTCTGCAGCACCCACGCGCCAACGCCGACGCCGACCCAGCCGAGCAACATCAAGACCGCGTAGATGCTGCCCTTCGACACTTTGGTCGAGGGCACGACCATCTGAACGGCGGTGATCGCCCGCGTCGACGACTGGTTCTTGCGCTTGACGGTTGGCGAGAGGTTGATGCGGATCATTGCTCGGCTCCCATCACTTGTCCCCCGGACGTCGCAGCGACAGACCGAAGGCCACGGTGGCCACCGGCGCATTTGCGCGCAGATACTCGACGTCGAAGCGCTTGGCGTCGACGGCGATGCTGGCGAAGGGGTCGAAGATCGCTACGGGCACCCGAGCACGATCTTGGATCGCCTTTGGTAGTTGGGGTACCAGCGCGCTGCCGCCGGTCAGGAACACCCTGGCGAGGTTCGCGCCAACCGCGTCGCCCAGATAGAAGTCGATCGTGCGCTGAAATTCGCTCGAGACCTGCTCCGAGACCTGCGCGAGGACCCGGTGGACCTCCTGCGGGACCACCTCGGCGGCGCCGACCGATCCCCCACCGCCAACTTTGTAAGCCTCAGCACCATCCATGCCGACGGCCAATCGGTGACGAATGGCCTCGGTGAAGGTGTCGCCACCGGCCGCGAGGTTGCGGTGGAACACCGGCTTGCCGCTGCTCACGATCACGATCGTCGAGAAGTGAGCGCCGATGTTGATGACCGCGACGGTCTCGTTGTCGGTGAAGCCGGTCGCGCTCTCGATCGCGTTCTGCATGGCGAACGCGTCGGTGTCGACGACGACCGGGTTGAGTCCTGCCGCCTTCACCGCTTCGAAGTACTGCTCGACGATCTCGCGCTTGGCCGCGACGAGCACGACCTCCATCTGGCCGTCGGAGGTGCGCGGAACCAGGACCTCCCAGTCGACGATGACTTCGTCGCGCGCGAACGGGATGTTCTGTTTGACCTCCCACTCCATCTGCTCGGCGAGCGCCGGGCCCTGCATCGCGGGGATGTGGAGCCGTCGAACGATCACGCTGTTGCCGGAGACCGCGAGCGCGATGTCCTTGCCACGCAGGTGGATCCGCTTGCTGAGGTTGCGGATCGAGTCCGCGACCGCGCCAGGGTTGGCGATCGCCCCGTCGACGATCGCGCCCGGAGGCAGCGGCTCGATGCCGAAGTTTTGCAAGCTGAACGACTTGCGAGACGCCTTGACCTGCACGAGCTTCACTGAGCTCGAGCCGATGTCGAGACCGATGCATTGGCGCGCCATCAGCTCCTCGCTCCCCGCTCGAACGAGCGCGTGACGGATTGTGAAACATCGCTGAATTCAGCTGAATTCGGCATAATATTGAGGTTTTTCTCGCCTGCGAGGGCGGCGTGACGGGCCCTGGTGGTTGGGGCGAGCAGGCACGACGCGAGCGCGCGCGCGCGGCCAGACCCGGAGCCTTGGACTCCAAGCCAGACCCCGAGACACAACCTATCGCGAGCGCTCAGCTCTGCGCGTCGATGTCGGGCCAGACCTCGGCGCGCGCCGAAGGCTTGAGCCCCAGCGCTTCGAGGATCTTGCGCTTGGTGTCCATGCGGCACGGACAACCAGCCTCGACACGATCGATCGTCAGCGGTGAGACGCCGGCTCGACGCGCGAGCTCGGCCTTGCTCATCATCGCTTCCTGGCGAAGCTTGCGGACGTTGTTTGGCTCGATGCCCGAGCGTGAGCGCGCGCGCGACTTCTTGCTGCCGCGCGCTGGCTTGGCGACCGGTGCCGGCTCGCGGACGGCTTCCACAACCTCCGCTGGCACCGACTCCAGCTTTGGAGCTGGCGTCACCGGCTTCGGCTTGCTGGGCTCCGATGGAGTCAACTCCGACGGCTCGTCGTCGCTCGTGCTGCCCGTCTCGGTCTCCGTCGAAACAGAAGCCGAAACAGAAGATTGCCGCTGGAACTCCTGTGTGTCGTCCATCTGGGAGTCCTGCGAGTCGCCGCCCGCGGAGGTGCGAGCCTTGGGCTCGGGTTTTGCTGGCGACTTCATCGGGACCGCGTGGCTGTGGCGCGAGCGTTGGGCCCAGATCGGCCCCAGCGCGCTCGTGCCCAAACATTGTCGGGGTCCAAGGCGTGGGAGTCAACGCCCACGTGCTGCCCAAATGATGCCTAATTGAGTGCAAGTGATAGGGATTTGATGCGTCTTTTAAGCAATCGGCCGCACGACCCGTCGCCGGATTGTTTTCGTCTTGGCGACGCGCGGCGAATGAGTTTACTGACACGATCACGAGGCTGACTCGGAGGGGGAGACCCTGCGCCAGTTAGCTTCCCACGTAGACAGGGTCCCCTCAAAAAAACCCCGCGAATACCGACCCATGACTGGTTTTTTGAGCAGGTAGAGGGTGGGTAACATCATGGAGGTGAGTGAAAACGGGGAGAGTGCGGGTTTCTCGCGGATTTTGGTCGTGGATGACGAGGAGCCCATGCGCCACATGCTCGAGTTGCTGCTGCGGCGCGCGGGCTTCGAGGTGCTGAGCGCGGCCAGCGGCGAGCAAGCCTTGCAGCTAGCCGACAGTGAGGCGATCGACGTGGTGCTCTCGGACGTGCGGATGCCGGGCGTCGACGGGCTCGCCCTGGCCGAGCGGCTCACGGCGACGCACCCCGAGATCACGCTGGTGATGATGAGCGCGTTCGGGAGCGTGGATCTGGCGCTCGAAGCGATGCAGCGCGGCGCCTACGACTACATCTCCAAGCCTTTCAAGCAGGACGAGGTGATCCTGACCCTGCGCAAGGCCGAGGAGCGCCTGCGTCTGCGCCGCGAGAACGCCAACCTGCGCGCGCGCGTGAACGAGCTGGTCCGTGGCGCGGGCGCCGTCGAGGGCATCGAGCTGATCGGGCGCCTGCTGATCCACAGCCAGGCGATGCGCAAGGTCGCCAAGACCGTCCGCAAGGTCGCGCGCTTCGAGACCACCGTGCTGGTGCTTGGCGAGTCGGGCGTTGGCAAGGAGCTGGTCAGCCGCGCGCTGCACGATCTCGGCAGCCGCGCCGGCGGTCCCTTCGTCGCGGTCAACTGCGGAGCGATCCCCGAGGGCCTGCTCGAGTCCGAGCTGTTTGGCCACAGCAAGGGCGCCTTCACCGACGCGAGCAGCGACAAGCCCGGCCTGTTCGAGGCCGCCCGCGGCGGGACGATCTTCCTCGACGAGGTCGGCGAGCTGCCGATCAGCGTTCAGGTCAAGCTGCTGCGCGCGCTGCAGGAGCGAGAGGTCCGCCGCGTCGGCGAGAACAGCCCCCGGCCGATCGACGTCCGGGTCGTCGCCGCGACCTCGCGGGCGCTCGAGGAGATGGTCGAAGACGGTGAATTCCGCGAGGACCTGTTCTACCGCCTGGCCGTGATGCCGCTGCGGATCCCCCCGCTGCGGGAGCGCCGTGAGGACATTGCGATGCTCGCCGAGCACTTCTTGACCGCGATCAACCGCAAGCTCGGGACCGCCGTCGAGGGCCTGAACGCGGAGGCCAAGCGGATCATGCTCGCCTACGACTGGCCCGGAAACGTGCGCGAGCTCGAGAACAGCCTCGAGCACGCGACCGTGATGACCGAGGGCACGCTGATCGGCCCCGATGAGCTGCCCGAGCGGCTTGGCCGTCAGCGCCGTCCAACCACCGACGAGCCGTCCGAGCTTGGGTTCACGCTGCGCTTTTCCAGTGATGATCTGTCCGTCAAGCGGGCCCAGCGACGCGCCGAGCGCGAGCTGATCCTGCGGGCGCTCGAGCAGACGAGCGGCAACCGAACCCACGCGGCGAAGCTGCTGGATCTCAGCCACAGGGCGCTGCTCTACAAAATCAAAGACTACGACATTGGGTAATACCCCGTGCTTGGCTCAGTGGGAGACGAAGCCGCCTTGGGCGACTTGGAGTTGAGCTTGGGCGATCATGAGGGCGGCGAGGGCTTCGACCTGCTCGCGGGCGGCTGTGGCCACGGCGAGCTCGCGTAGGTTGACGAGCAGGAGGTCGCCGTCGCCAAGGGTGAAGCGGCGCAGCTCGGCGTGGGCGAGGGTCTGGGCGAGCTCGACTTGTTCGTCGGCCAAGCGGGCCTTTTGGTAGGCGGCAGCCACGGCCGAGTGGGCGTCGCGGACGTCGACGGCGACCCGGTCGCGGGCGAAGCGGAGCTGGGCGTCGATGCTGGATAGCTCGGCGCGGGCGGTCTGGAGCTGGCCGCGGGCCTTGCGTAGCGGGATCGGGACTTGGATCTCGATCATGGCGGCGAGCTCGACGGGTTGTTGCTCCGGGGTGCCGGGGCCGATGTCCTTGGCGGCCCAGGCCGAGAGATCGATCTCGGGGCTGCGCAGGTTCTTGGCCAGGCGGACCTCGACCTCGGCCTGGTCGCGGGCGGCAAGGACGGCTGCCAGATCCGGGCGCCGCTCGATCGCGGCTTGGATCTCGGCGTCAATGTCGACGATCGGTGGGGGGCCGGCTGGCGGGAACTGGAGGGGCAAGCGCTCGGCGCCGGCCAAGCGTGGATCGCCGCTGGGGTCGCGCAGGAACAGCGAGAGCTCGAGGCTGGCGCGCTGAAATTCGCGCTCGGCACCCACGACCCGGGCTTCGCGGCCCAAGATCACCCTTCGGTTGTCCGTTGCGACGATCGACTCGAGGTCGCCCAGCTCGACCTGTCGGCGCAGGCCAACGTCGCGGGTCAACGCGATCTCGAGCAACCCGCGCTCGATCTCGAGGGCGAGCCCGGTTGCGACCCAGTTCCAGTAGGCCTGGGCGGCCTTGGCCTCGAGCTCGAGCTGCTTGGCGTCGCGCTCGAGGCCGGCGCGCCGCTGACCGATCCGCGCCTGGCTGATGTCGGCGCGGGTGCGATCGATCGGCCCGCCCTGCCACACTGGCACGCTCACGCCTGCGCGCAGCTCTCCGCCGTCGGCGGTCGGGAGCTTGGCGTCGTAGACCGCGAACTCGCCCAGGCCGAGCCGCCAGCCAGCGAAGACGCCCAGACCCCACAGCGGCGTTGGCTGCTCGACGCGAACGTCGACGATCCCGTGCCGGTAGTAGCCCAGCGGTTGGATCAGCCCGCGCATCGCAACCTTGGGGTCGAAGCCTCCTCGCGCAGCGAGCAGCTTGCCCTCGACTGCATCAATCTCGATCCGGGCCTGGGCCAGGCGAGGGTCCGAGGCGATCACCGCGTCGAGGACCTCGTCCAGCGTGAGGATGTCTGTCCGGGGTTGGACCGCGGTCAGATCGCTCAGGCCCGAGCTCTTGGCCACCGGGGCGAGCTCGGCCTCCTGCGGATCGCTGCGCCGGAAGTCGTCGGCGGGACGCGGCTCGGGCGGTGGGGCCGCCAGGGCCTCCGCCGATCCAAGCCAGGTCACCACGCAGACCAGCGCCGCGCTCACCCAGCCCCACGCGCGACGACGGGTCACGGCGCCCCCTGCTTGCGGCTTGGGTCATCGAGGGTCGGCGTCACCACGGGCGGAAAGCCGTTGAACTGGCGCCACAACTCGAAGCCAAGCCTCACGCGATCGAGGAGGATCCACCCGTTGGCGCGAACGCCTTGGCGCAACCAATTCGCGTCGGGCCAGGGCTCGTCGCCGCCCGCGGGCGACACGACCACCCGAAACCGACCGTACTCGTCGGCGGTCGCGTCGACGAACTCGACGACCCCCGGGAAGGTCCCAACGGCGGCCGAAGGCCAGCCCACGAATTGAACCGCCGGCCAGCCCTGAAACTGCAGACGCACGGGGCGGCCGGGGCTGATCAGCGGGCCGTCCTTGCCGTCAACCCACAGCTCGACGGCGCTCGCGGTCAGCTCGGGGACGAACACAGCGACGGGATCGCCGGGCTTGAGCATCTGCGCGTCTTGCTTGGCGATGATCCGCAGGATCGTCCCGTCGCGCGGCGCGGTGATCGACATCCGCTGCTGACGCGCCCGGCGCGAGTCGATCTTCTGAATTTCGGCTTCGGCCTTGGCGAACTCCGCCTCGGCCTTGCGCAACGACGCCCGCGCCTCTTCGATCGACGCGCTCGCGTCGGCCCCGACATGGCTGCGGTCGGCCCCGAGCGCCCCAACCTCGCGCTTGGCCGCGGTCAGGCTCGCGCGGGCCCGGTTGTGGTCGGCCTGCTTGGTCTCGAACTCCATCTGCGCGAGCTCGACCTGGCGCTTGGAGGTCAGACCCTCGTCGAACAGCGCGCGCTGGCGCTCGAGGTTCAAGCTGGCGGTGCGCTCGGCGGCCGCGGCCGCGCTGACCGCCTGCTCGGCGGCGTCGAGCCGATTGCGAGACATGTCGACGCGCAGATCAGCAGACAAGTTCTTGGCCTCGCGCGCGAGCTGCAGCGCCGCGATCTTGGCTTCGGCGACCTCGATCGTGCCCTTCGCCGCGCGCGCCTGACTCAGCACCGCCGTGCGCTCGCGCTCGATCCTGGCCAGGATCTCGTCGTCGTTGTCGGAGATCTCCGCGATGATCTCACCCGCGCGCACGCGCTCGCCCTCGAGCACGTTCCACATGCTGATCCGGCCCTCGATCGGCGCCTCGATGATCTGTTGCCGCTCGAGCGGCGCGTAGGCGATCACCCGCCCCTGGCCGGGCACGCTCTGCTGCCAGGGCGCGACCACGAGCGCGAGGATCAACAGCCCAAACCCAGCCGCCAACAGCCGCGCGAGCACGCCCGCGGCCCGGGGGGAGCGGCTCTCGAGCAGGCTCGGCCGGGCATGGTCGAGCGGCGAAGCGAAACCGGGAGTGTTTTCTGCTCGGGCGTTCATGGCGTCAGGGTGGAGTCTTCGGTGATCACCAGCAGCGTCCACGGTGCGTCGGCTGCAAACAGATGATCCAAGAGCTGCGCGCGCGCCTCGGCGGTCAGGCCAAGGCCGTCGAGGCTGCCGTCGAGGACCAGCAAGCGGGGCCGCCGAAGCAGCGCCTGCGCCAACATCAGACGCTTGGCTTCGGGCTCGCGCAGCGGCCAGCCGCCGGGCAGCAACGAGGTCCGCAAGCCCTGCGGTAGCGCGAGGACACGGGCGCTGAGACCGACCAGCTCGAGCACGCGCCGGACCTTCGCGGGGTCGCTGGGGATCAGCTCCGTGTCCAGGTTGTCGTAGACCGAGCCAGCGACGACTTCGATCCCACGGACCAGCATCACCTCGGCGCGCAGAGCCTCGAGGTCGAGCGTCCGCAACGGCCAGCCGTCCACTCGAACATCGATCGCAGACCGATCACCGCTGCCAAACAGCGCGTCGCACAGATCCGAGCGCGCTGCCGTGCGACCAACGAGCACCCGCTTGTCCCCGGGCGCGAGCGCGAGCAGCTCGGACCCACCGGCGCTGTCTGGCTCGCAGACCGTGACCCCTACCGGACCGGCGCCGGGCAGCAGCTCGCCCCCGCCGGGCTCGAGCGGCATGTCGACGATCTTGCCAAGCTTGGCCGCCGAGGCCGTCGCGTCGTAGAAGCTCTCGAGCTGCTTGCCGAGCTTGCCCAGGCCCGCCCCGATCGCGGTGACCACCAGCTCCGCCGCGACCAGCTGCCCAAGCGTGAGCTGCCGCCGGATCACCAGCCATCCGCCGATCCCCAGCAACGCCGTGCTCGCCAGCACCTGCAGACCCAGGCCGCCGCCAAACTGACGCAGCAGGCGCGAGAAGTGGTCACGACGGGCCCCCAACCACTCGCGGATCAGCAGCTCGGCCCGCGCGTCGGCGAACTTGCGCGCGCGCGGATCAGCGAAGCGCAGCGGGCTCGCGGCGAGGTCCTCGATCCAGGCCGCGACGGCGTACTTGCGGCTCGACTCGGCCAGGGCGCTGGCCACGGCCCCGCGTCCTGCGACAAACACCACGAGCACGACCGCGATCAACAGCGCGAAGTCGAAGGCCAGCAAGATCGGGTGGTAGAACGCAAGCAGGACCATGCCAACGAGGGTCTGCAGGCCCAGCGACAGCCCATCGACCAGCAAGATCGCGCTGGTCTTTTGCAGCGCCGCGACCTCGAAAAAGCGGTTGGCCAGCTCGGGCAGGTGATGGGTGCGGGCGGCCTCGAGCGACATGCGGGGGAACCGACGAGCGAAGTCCGCGGCGGTCCGCACAAATAGCCGTCGCTGCAGCGCCTCGATCACCACTGCTTGAAGCACGCGCAGGACCGCGACGAACCCAAGCACGACCGCCAGCATCACGCTCAAGACCACCAGCGGCTGCAGCACCGAGCCAAACGCGACCGTGTTGACCACGGCCTGGACGGCGACCGGAACCGCGAGGCTCGAGCCGCCGATCCCGACCGAGTAGACCAGCACGATGCCGAGGTCCTGGCGCTCGATCCGTGCCAGGGCAAACAGCCGCCGAATCGCCGCGAGCCGCCCCGTGGCCCCGGACAGCGCGCCGCTCTCGAGCGACGCGAGCGGCAACAATGGCTCACCTCGAACCCAGCGCGGGGCGTTGACGCCGGCCGCTTCGAGCTCGCGCTCCAGCCACTTCACGAACGCCCGCGCCCTCAGCCGCCGCCGCTGCTGGCCGCCCTCGTCGATCAACGCAAACTCGATGCTGCGCCCGCGTCGACCGAGCACGGCCACCCAGCGCCCGGCTCCCGCGCCCGATCCTGGCAGCCAGGTCAGGATCGGTCCGCCAAGCGCCAGCAGCTGGGCTGGGGCGCAGGGCCAGCGCAAGTAAACCCGGCCCAGGCGGAGTCCGGCGCGCCGACCTGCCTGGGCCAAGCTTCGCAGCGGATCTTCACCGCCAGCGGCGAGACCCGCGGTCGCGGCCTCCCACGCGACCCGAGGCTCGAGCGTCACCCCGGCGGGCTCGGCCACGAGCTCGAGCACCTGGGTCATCGCCTGGACCTGCCAGTCCCTGGGGTCCTCGGACGGTTGCACTTCGGTCAGGGGCGACATCACGATCTCGCGGATGATGTAGCCTCGAAACCACTTTCAACAAATAGAAAATGAAGTACTGTCACTTAGTCTCAGTGAAAGTGCCATGCAGTGGATCAACTACCATCACCTGCTCTACTTCTGGACGGTCGCCAAGGAAGGCAACATCGCCGACGCGGCCACGCGCCTGCGCGTCTCGCAGCCAACTATCAGCACGCAGATCCGCACACTCGAGGACGCCCTTGGCGTCGAGCTGTTCGATCGCTCGGGCCGACGCTTGGTCCTGTCCGAGCTTGGTCAGGTCGCGTTCCGCTACGCCGAACAGATCTTCAGCCTCGGCCGCGAGATGGTCGACGTGCTCCACGAGCGCCCGACCGGCCAGCCGCTGCAGATGGTGGTTGGGGTCACCTACGTGGTCCCCAAGCTCATCGCCTACCGGCTGCTGATGCCGGCGTTTGGCCTGTCCGAGGGGCTTCACGTGACCTGCCGTGAGGACCGCTTCGATCGCCTGCTCGGCCAGCTCGCCCGCCACGAGCTCGACTTGGTCTTGTCCGACGTCCCGATCGGGCCGGACATCTCGGTCAAGGCCTTCAACCACCTGCTCGGCTCGAGCGGCGTGACCTTCTTCGCCTCCCCCGCACTGGCCGCCAAGTACAAGCGCGACTTTCCCAAGTCGCTCGACGGCGCGCCCTTCTTGCTGCCCATGGCCGGCAGCGCGGTCCGCCGCGAGCTCGATCGCTGGTTCGACGAGCACGACCTGCGCCCCGAGATCGTCGGGCAGTTTGACGACAGCGCGCTGCTCAAGGTGTTCGGCCAGCGCGGGGTCGGCGTGTTCGCCGGTCCCACCGCGATCGAGACCGAGATCAAGCAGGAATACGGGGTCCACGTGGTCGGACGCAGCGACACGATTCAAGAGCGCTTCTACGCGATCACCGTCGAGCGCCGGCTCAAGCACCCCGGCGTCGTCGCCGTGTCCAAGTCAGCCAAGGCCACGCTGTTCTTGTAGAGCCCCCTGCAACCGTCAAGACGAGACCAACGGGAGCAGGACGAAGAACTGACTGCCAACGCCGACTTCGCTGGTCAGCTTGACGGTTCCCTCGCAGCGCCGCGCGATGCTGTACACCGTGGCGAGCCCGAGCCCGGTGCCCTCGCCGGGAGGCTTGGTCGTGAAGAAAGGCTCGAACACCCGGGCTTGGATCTCGGGCGACATGCCAACGCCGTCGTCCCTGACCACCACGCTGGCGTAGCGGCCGGCCGGCAGCGACTCTGGTAGATCGCTGACGACCTCGCTGAACTCGGCGACCTCGACCTCGATCTCGATTCGGCCATCGTGGCTGACGGCGTCGCGAGCGTTGACGACGAGGTTGGTCAGCAGCTGCTGCATGAGCCCCTCGGTCGCCCTGACGATCACGGGATCTTCGGGGACGGTGACGACCAGCTGAACCCCGCGCCCGAGCGAGCGCCGAAGCATGCGGCCGAGCTTGCGGACGGTCACGCACAGATCGACGTTCTGCAGGGCCAGCGGCTGCTGACGCGAGAACCCGCGCAGCTGCTCGGTCAGCTCGCCCGCGCGCTGGCTGGCCCCGATGATGTCCTGCGCCGACGACCGCAGCGTCGCGTCCTCGAGCCGCATCTCGAGCAGCTCGGCGCTGCCGCTGATCGCCATGAGCAGGTTGTTGAAGTCGTGCGCGACCCCGCCCGCGAGCCGGCCCAGCGCGTCCATCTTTTGGCTGTGAAGCAGCTGCTCTTGCAAGAGTTGCTCGCGGGCTTGGGCGGCCAGTCGCGCGCGATTGTACAGCCCAAGCGCGATCTGGTCGGCGACCTCTCCGGCGAACTCGATCTCGTGGCGCTGCCACTCCCGCGGCTCGGTGACCTGCTCGAGGCAGATGATCCCGACGATCTCGCCGCCCACCCGAATTGCCGCGTCGAGCAGCCCCACGATGTTGTTGGGCCGCAGATACGTGTCTGCAAACTCGCTCGTGTGCGGATCCTGGACGGCGTCATCCGCGACCACCGTTCGGCCGCTGTTCAACGCCGCAAAGTAGTTCGGGAAGTCCGCGGCCGTGATCGTGGCCCCCCGCTCATGGACCCCAGACGCGCGCACGTACAGATCGATGAGCTCGAGCCGGGTCCGACGCTCATCGAACAGCCACACACCCACGCGATCGACCAACACCGCGTCGATGACCAGCTCCGTCGTGAACGCGACGAGCTCATCGATGCGACCCTCGACGACCGCCGGGTTGGTCGCCAACGCAAACAATGCCCGCTGGTGCCGCTCGAACGCGACGAGCCGCTCCGCCTCGGCGAGCTGCAGCAGCCGGTGCTCCGTGACCTCGAAGATGAAGCCTTCGAGCCCGACCGGGGCGCCCTCTTCGTCGCGCACGACCCAGGCCTTGTGTTGGACCCAACGCTCCCTGCCGTCGGCGGTCAGCAACCGGTACTCGATCTGATCAGGCTGCGCCGACCCGCTGTCGAGCATGTTGCCAAGCAGTTCAACGAGCAGCGGCCGGTCCTCGGGGTGAACGACGCTCGCCCAGCTGCGCACCGCGTTGTCGATGAAATCGCCTGCGGGATAGCCAAGTAGGTCGGATACCCCGTGGGTGAGCGCGTGCATCGTGAGCTCCGGATCGGCCGAGCACCGGTACACGACGCCAGGCATTCGGCGGATGATCCACTCGAAGCTCTGCTCGCGGCCGACGACCAAAGTGGTCACCGGATCGTCGTCAACGGTTTGCTTGGCGTTCACGGATTCCCAAAGTGTCTCGCGGTTCGCGCTGATGAGCAATCACCGCAAATCTAGCGCAAACAACCTCGAGCCCATGACAACACGCCCAAGACCGCCCTGCTACTGAGGATCAGCGCAGTACCCCCCAGTTCACACCGCACAACACGTGAGTGGAGCGCCCCCATTGCCCAGCCAAGAGCCGACCCCCAGTTCACAACGCACAACACGTGAGTGGAGCGCCCCTCACCTGCACCAGGTGCCCAGCCAAGAGCCGCCCCCCCCATTGCCCAGCCAAGAGCCGCCCCCCAGCTCACAACGCCCAACACGTGAGTGGAGCGCCCCTCACCTGCACCAGGTGCCCAGACAAGAGCCCCCTTCTAGGGGGCCACACATGCGGATGCGAACAAACGGCCCGCTGGGAGCGAGCGAAGCGAGTGACCGCGAAGTGCGAAACCGCCTGTGGGGGTAATAGAACCGCCTGTGGGGGTAATAATCATGTAGGATCGGAGATCATGCGGCCCTTCTCGGGGGTGCAAGCCCACTCACCAAAGAACACCAGTTCGCGCTTGCAGGTCACCGTCATCACCCCGTGGGTGGTATCGAACTCGTACCGATGGCGAAACACATCGGCCGCACCGACCCGCGGCTTCGCGTCCTTGACGATGCAGCTAGAGTCGAGGTCGCAGGCGTGCTGCTTGCCCAGATCCATTGTCTCGGTCGTGAGCTTGGCGTTGGTCCACGCCTGGTAGCTGAGCACGGCGGAACCGGCCAGTAGGGCGAAAGCGAGCACGCGACCTGCTGGGTTTCCGTCGGACATCAGCCAACGGTGGCACGCCGACCCAGGCCGGTCAAAGCCTGTTTTCGGGGCCCCAGGATGGGCCTACTATCGGCCGATCCCAGAGTAGGTGAAGCCGAGCGACTCCACGTGGTCACGGTCCCACTGGTTGCGCCCATCGAACAGCGCCTTGCCGCGCATGACCTCTGCGAGCCGACGAAAGTCCGGGCTCCGATACTGGCGCCACTCGGTGCACAAGACCAGAGCGGCGGCGGCGTCGGCGGCGGCGTAGGGATCGCTGACCAGCTCGATGTCGAAGTTGCTCGCGGTGTCACCAAGGGCCTCCATGAAGCTGGGCCCGGCCTCGGGATCACAGATCCGCAGCTTGGCCCCGTCGCTGGCGAGCGAGCGCACGATCGTCAGGGCCGGCGCCTCACGGATGTCGTCGGTGTTGGGCTTGAACGCGAGCCCCCAGATCGCCAGGTTCTTGCCGCTGATCTCGTTGCCAAAGTGGGCGCGAACCTTGCGGACCAAGACCAGCTTCTGGGCCTCGTTGATGCGGTCCGCCGCGGCGACGATCGACATCGAGATGCCGTGCTCGCGGGCGATCCTAATCAGCGCGCGCGTGTCCTTTGGAAAGCACGAGCCGCCGTAGCCAAGCCCAGGAAACAAGAACTTGTTGCCGATCCGCGCGTCGGAGCCCATGCCACGCCGGACCTGCTCGACATCCGCCCCAACCGCGTCGCACAGGTTGGCGACGTCGTTGATGAACGAGATGCGCGCGGCCAGGTACGCGTTGGCGGCGTACTTGGTCAGCTCGGCCGAGCGCGCGCTCATATAGAGCAGCCGCTCGCTGGTCCGAAAGAACGGCTTGTAGAGCCGGTTGAGGAGCTCGCGGGCGCGCTCGTCCTCGGTCCCGATGATCACCCGATCCGGGTGCATGAAGTCCTGGACCGCGACCCCTTCCTTGAGAAACTCCGGGTTCGAGGCGACGGTGAACTGGGCCTTGGGGTTTTGCTCGGCGATGATCCGCGCGACCCGTTCGGCCGTCCCCACCGGCACCGTGCTCTTGTTCACGATCACGCTGAAGCCGTTCAGGTGGGGCGCAATGTCGCGCGCGGCCTGAAACAGGTAGTCGAGCTTGGGCGCGCCGTCACTGCCGCCGGTTGGAGTGCCGACCGCCAGGAACACGACCTCGGCGTGCTTGGCCGCCTCGGGGTTGCTGGTGGTGAAGCGCAGCCGACCCGCGGCCACGTTGCGCTTGACCAGCGGCTCGAGGCCCGGCTCGTAGATCGGGATGATCCCGTTCTCGAGACCCTCGATCTTGGCCGCGTCGATGTCCGCACACACCACGTCGTTGCCGTGCTCTGCGAAGGCCGCCGCAGCCACGAGCCCTACGTACCCAGTCCCGATGACGCTGACTTTCATTTGGCGGCCGAGGATACGAAAATGTCGGGGCGCCTGCCATGCGAGGGTGCCCGCGCCTCGATCACCCCAAGCGGGTGCAAAAAAACTCCCTAAACCCGCGTACAGTCTGCCTGCCACCCGCCATGCACACCGAGAACGACGACCATCCCGAGCCCAAGGACGTAGACGGGGCTCCTGCGGCGTGGGTGGGCGCGGCCGGGGTCTCGGGCGATCACGTCATCGAAAATGAGCGGGCCCCGCGGCTGCACCGAACGCTGATGGTCCTTGGACCACTCGGCGTCGCGCTGGCGATCGTGTTGAGCCTGTGGAGCATGAGCCGCAAGCTCGAGCACTCGGTCAACATCCAGGTCGAGACCAAGTGGGCGGCGGGCGAGCAGCTGGCAGTCCGCACGCAGATCGTCAACGCCGATCTCGCGCCGCTGGCCGGGAACAGCGGGGTATACGCACAGTTCGAGGACGCCGACGGGATCACCCACGAGCTCGGCGCGCTCGAGCTCGTGGGTCCGGGCTTGTCGCAGGGCGTGATCAGCGTGCCCGCGCAGGCGCCGGGCGCCGGACAATTAGTGCTGCGCTACTCGATCGACTCGGGTGAGAGCTTCGAGGAGCGCGTGCCCGTGGAGATCGTCGCGCAGCGGGGCGCGGGCGCGGGCCGCCAGGTCGTGTCCGAGAACATGTTGCAGTGGGCCGACGATACCGATCCGCAGCCCGAGGGGGTCCGCGTCGATCTTCGCCCCGATGGACGGCTGCTCGCGGGCTTCGACAATCGTCTGTTCGTACGCGTGACGGATCCAAGCGGGCTTCCGTGGGCGCCCAAGGGGGCCGCCGCCAAGATCCAGGTGCTGCTCGTCAGCGGTGAATTTGGCGACGCCGTAGGCACGCTCGATCGACCGCCGGTCCTCTACGAAGGTCCCCTCGACGCGCTCGGGCTCGCCAGCTTTCACGGGGTCTTGAGCTCGGACGTGGTCCGCTTCGAGGTCCGACTCATCGGCGAGACCGAGATCGCCCAGGCCAAGGCGGACCAAGCTGCCGCCGCCGCCCAAGCTGCTGCCGAAGCCGCCGCCGCCAGCAGCGACGGCCAGCCACCCACCACCAACGATGACCCGAGCGCAGCGCCGCCCGCCCCCGCCCAAGTTCCAGCCGAGCTGCTGCCCGGCGAGGGCCCACCCAGCGCGGACACCCGCTATCTCAGCGGACCCAAGCGCCGGCTTCGCTTCGTCAGCCACGCTGGCACCGTGCGGATCACCGCGACGACCGACTTTGCCCACCCCGGCGACACGATCGGGATCGCCGTCGAGGCCCTGAGCGCCCGCAAGGACGTGTTCGTAGATGTGCACGGCCCCGGCGGCGCGTGGCTCGACACCATGACTCCGCCGCTGCACGTGCCCCAAGAGCGCGACTGGACCGTGCCCGAGCAGCTCGCTGGCGCGGCCACTGACGCGCCCTTCATTCAGTTCGAGGCCTACCAGAGCATGCTGCGACCCGAGGATTCGTCGGCGATCGCTCGGGTCCAGATCGCGCCCCAAGGTGCCCAGCGCAGCGCCTCGCTGATGCCCTTGATCAAGCGTCAACGCGAACAGCTGTCGCTGCCCCGGGTCGATCGAGAATTCGAGATCGGCCGCGAGCGCGCCTATCTGACCCACGTCGAGACCCAGCTGAGCGCGAAGGCCCTGAGCGCCGACACGATCACCCTCGCGCGGGCGTTCCTGATTGGCAGCCTCGAGGCCGTCGTCCACGGGCCGCCGCAGTCGCTCAACACCCGCGGCCGCGAAGAGCAGACCCTGGCGACCTTCAAGCGCAATTGGACCGTGGGCATCCGGTGGTTCCTGCTCGGCGGCGGCGCGCTGTTCATCGTCGTGATGTCAACGCTGGTCTGGCGCAACCAACGACAGCTCGAAGCCCAGACCAGCGTCGCGCTGGGCCTGGTCGCGGGTGGGCCCAGCCCGCTCGATGAAGAGATGTACGAGGACCAATCGCGGGCGATCCTTCAAGCCCGCCGACAGATGCTCGCGCGCGGCGTGCTGACTGTCGTGTTCATGGTCGCGACTTTGTTGTTGACCGTGGCAATGCTCGAGAGCTTGGTCTGGGAATACTGAATCTGCGGTTGTTCGCACCGCGGATTCCCCCGAGTGGTTCTCACATCACGTCGTCCCATTGGCGATGACCCAATCACGCACCGGCGCCTGGCGTGGCGGAATCGCGGTAGCGATCGTCAGCGCGGTCGCGCTTGGCGTCGGGCTGTGGACGGCCAACCTGCTCTCGCCCACCGCCGTCCTCGCGCCATTCGCCACGATCGTGGTGTGCATCGGTCTCGCGACGATCCTTGGCGGCCTCGCCGGTGCGCTGGCGTTTGCGTTGAACAGCAAGGGGCTCATGCAGCAGCTGCGCACCCACGTCGATCGTCGAGAGCCGGTGGCTCTCGTGCTCGGGTCCAAGCAGCTGCCGCTGGGGCTCGCCAAATTCCGCCCAATCAGCGTGGGCGTCATCAACTAAATTCTTCGTCAACCCAACCCAAAGCCAACCCAAGCCGCTTCATTGGCCGCGCTCGAGCTGCCGCAGTTGGCGAGGCGACCGGTCCCCTGATACGGTCCACGGCAATGACACGCCGCCCCCGCGCGATGATCCTCGCCGCCGGCTTTGGGACGAGGCTCGGTGAGCTGACCCAGGTTCGACCCAAGCCGATGTTGCCGATCTGCGGGGCCCCGCTGGTCCGCTGGGCCGCCCTCTGGCTGAAGGCCCAGGGCGTGCGCGAGCTGGTCATCAACCTTCATCACCTTGGCGAGCAGATCGAGGCGGAGCTCGGCGACGGCTCGGCGCTTGGGCTTGCGATCGCGTACTCCCACGAAGCGGGGCTGATCCTCGGCACCGGCGGCGGGCTCCGCCAAGCCAAGTCGCTGCTCGATGACGGGCACGACAGCCCGATCGTCGTCGTCAATGGAAAGATCCTCGTGGATCTGGATCTGGACCCCGTGCTCGCAGCTCACGCGCGCCGGGGCGCCGAGGCGACCATGGTCCTGCGCGCAGACGCCGAGGGGGTGTGGGGTGGCAGCCTGGCCGCGGATCCAAGCGCGGGCACGCTGGCAACTTTCTTGGGGCGCACGCGGCCCGATGCGCAGCCGGGTCCGCCCATGATGTTCACCGGCGTGCATGTGATGCAGCCGGGCTTCATTGATCGCGTGCCTGCGACCGGCGAGCAATGCATTGTCCGCACCGCGTACCGGCAGCTGTTCGACGAGGCCCGGGGGATCGACGTGCACACCCACGCTGGCTACTGGTGGGAGCACTCAACGCCCCAGCGCTACCTGCAGGGCATCGCCAACGTGCTCGATGGCCGCGCGGTGCTCCCATGGGCAGAGCGTCCCGTTCTGGGGGTGGATCCATCCGCGAAAATTGGTGCGGGCGTCGAGCTCGACGAGCGCATTTTTGTCGGCCCTGGAGCGGCGATCGGCGCCGGCACCAAGCTTGGCCCGCATGTCCAGATCGGCGCGGGCGCGAGCGTTGCGCCGGGCCTTCGGCTCGAGCGAGCCGCGGTCTGGCCCGGGGCCAGCTTGGAGCACGACCTCGTCGACGGCGTGCAGAGCTGACGGTGTTCGCTGTCCTCGGTGAACCAGAAACAAAGGTCGGATCTGACATCTCAATCTGACACCTCGACCTGACGACACGGGCTGGCTCGCGCGCGTGAGCCAGCTCGATCACCCCTGCGCCAACTCGCGTGCTCGACAGGGGTTGACGTCGCGATCGGCGGGCACAGGTTCACGACCGGGTCGGACAAGCCCGCCCCAGGCCGCTTCAAGGCCGCTCTTCACCTCGGCGCACCGAGGGTCCTCATGCGAGGGCTCGGACGCCGACACCGGACACCTACGCACCAATCACAGGAGTCGACCATGCTCATTCATCGTTTCAATCCCACCGATCACTTCCGCACCATGGACATGCTGTTCGACGCGATCATGCCGCCAGGGCGTCGCGCGACCCATTTCGTGCGCAAGCCAGCGCGGGTAAGCCTCGACGACGGCGAGCAAGCGTTCACCTTGCGCGCCGAGCTGCCAGGTCTGAGGCCCGACCAGCTCGAGCTGTCCGTGGGCGAAGATTGGATCGAGTTTGGGGCCAAGCGCGAGACCACGATCCCCGAGGGCTATACGCCGCTTCGTCGGGAGCGCGGCGGCTATGAGTTCGATCGTCGCGTCAACCTGCCCAAGCGCGTGGACGCCGACAACGTGACGGCCCAGCTGCGCGACGGCGTGCTCACGGTGACCCTGCCCAAACACGCCAGCGTTCAGCCCCGCCAGATCACCGTCCAGGCCGCGTGAGCGCCCGCCACAACCCATCTTCCACACAGGACCATGACCATGTCCACGCAAACTATGCCAGCCAAACAAACCCAGGCCCAAGTCCAAACCCAGGCCCAGGCCCAGACCAAGACGGTCGTCCACCCGCTCGTCGACGTGCTCGAGAACGAACGCGAGTTTCTGTTGCTCGCCGACCTACCCGGCGTGAACCGTGACGCCCTCGACATCACCGTCAACGGCGGCCAGCTCGAGATCCACGCCGAGAGTGACACCCTGGAATACCGACGCAATTTTGCGCTCGGTGACGATGTGGACCTCGACGCGGTCGAGGCTAGGCTCGAGTACGGTGAGCTCGAGATTCACCTGCCCAAGCGCGCGGAGGCGCAAGCCCGCAAGATCGCCATTCAGAGCTGAGTCACTCGGACACCCTGAACCGAAAGGAGGAAACCTCGAGCCGAGAGCGACGACCCACTTGGAGTCGCTCCCCCTGCCCCGGTCGTGCCCATCACGACCGGGGTGTTCCGCTTGGGCAAGGGCCTCTCGCGCCTTCGTGTGGCGCGGATATGGCCCCTGATACTGCGAACGGGTTGGCGACGACGGCGACGGCGTGACCTCTGACCGCGAAGCTTGCTCGCCGGTCAGGGGCTCACCCGCCGCCGGCTTCGACGCCGCCCGACTCGAGACTGGTGAATCGCGGTTTGTTTGCATCGAGTCACGAGCGATTGTGTGCACTTGCGGATCGAGATGTGTTCGCGCCTGCGGTGGCTTGCGTCGGCGATGAGCGTTGTTTATCGCGTGGGCCCACCCGCGAAGCTCTTCGCAGCGGGACCCATCGTCGGTTGAGCCAATCGTGCGAACAGGATGACGTGAGCGCCAGGCGATGGCAGACACACCTTGCGGATGATCCCCACCGCAAGCCGAGCCCCGCGCATGACCGCACTACGTCACCGCCCTGTCGCCCTGGTCGTCGACCTCAATCGAGAGCAACGCGAGCTGACCGCCGAGACCCTCGAGGCGCTCGGGCACCGCGTGGAATTGGCCTCGTCCCAGCACGAAGCCGAACAGTCCCTAGAGGACACCCTCTACGACTATGCCCTCGTGGACCTCGAGATTCCGTGGGCCCGCGGCCGCTCACCGCGGATCGAGCGGGGGCTCAACTTGATCCATCACGCCTCGAAGCTGCCGCCCGCGCGCCGACCTGGGCTGATCGCCACGACCGCGCTGGGGGCCGATCACGAGCTGTGTCGGCGGGCCTTCCACGCCGGCGCCGACGACTTTCTGAAGAAGCCTTACGCGGTCGAGTCCGAGTGGCCGGCGCCGCGGGTCCGCCGGCTGCTGGCGGCTCACCCACGCCTGCGATCAACCACCTCGCCGGGCGCGACGGCGCAGACGCGAGCGCCGATCCAGATCCCGCCGGATCCCCGCCACGGCGCCGAGATCCACTTGATCGGCAACGAGCATCGGCGCCGCTGTGAGCTCGAGATCGACAGCCAGCGGCTCGCGCTCGCGCGGCAGCAATTTCATTTGTTCGCGCACCTGTGCGCCCACGCCCAGCAGCGTCCCGGGCAATTCCTCGCCCCGCGCGAGATCCCGGGCCTCGGCGGCGGTCACCGACAGGCGCTCGGTCGGGTCCGCAAGTCACTCGAGCAGCAGCTGCCGGGGTTCTGGCCGCAGGTGTGCGAGCGCGACGGGGGCGGCGGCGTGCGGCTGCGCGTGCAGCCGTCCGCGATCAGCATCGACCCTGCCCTGCAAGACGACCTGGCCCGCCTGTTCCAGACTTCGGCCTATGATTAATTAGCTATTTAGCTACTTGAATTCCGCGTGTTCGGCCCAGCGACGCAGCTCTTGCTCGAGCGCGAGCTGGTGGCGGCGAGCCTCGGTCCACACTTGCAGCTGCGCAGACCAAGCCCCCAAGTCATCAAAGTTCGCGGGTGGCGGGGCGGCGCTCCAGTACCCCGCGTCAGACAGGCCGAGCCGCTTCGCTCGCATGTCCATGCACAGCGCAATCTGCCCGATGTTGCCGTCCATGCCGTTGGTCCCCCGCCGCGACGCTGGCAGCAGCGGGTTCACGAGCGAGGGCAGCAAGAACAGCCCAAACGCGACGATGCCCGAGACCACCGCCAGCACCCGCAGCGGATAGTCTTGGACCCGGCACGCGCGCCGCAAGAACCCGCGCAGACCCGGGATCAGCTGGGCCAGGCGCACGAGCAAGCTCGAGCCCAAATACAGCCACACCCAGAACGAGGTGAAGAAGCTGGAGAAGATATAGATGCCCGAGACGTCGTAATTGATCGTCCCTGGCGGGGTTGAGAAGGTCAGGCCGGCGATCGCAATGTCAATCATGCGATCGAGATCGAAGCTGTCGCGGGTCAGGCAACCAACCGCGTAGAGCGAGTCCTCGGGGACCAGCGGCAACAGCAAGTAGGCCGAGCCCCACAAGAAGCAAAACACGATCGCCGCCGTTGCGACCACGTCGACGGCCAGCCAGGCCAGCTTGCCCAGCAGTGAGCGGGTCTGGCTCATCTTGCCAAGCACGAACCGGCTCTCGACCAGCGAGAGGTAGTCCGGGATGATGTTGGTGACGACCGTCGCGCCGCCGTACAGCAGCAACAGCAGGCTGAGGTTGGTGGTCGAGGTTGGCGGCTGCGAGAACCCGCCCTTGTTGGCGATCCACACGACCGACGCCGCGCACAAGGCCAAGAACGAAGCCAACGCCGAGCGCCAGAAGCTTGGCAGCTGAATCTGCGCCCCGAACACCCGAACCGATCGGGTGCGAAATAGCTGATCGAACCACTCGATGAAGGCCTTGGGGAGCGCGTCGACCCGGGCCTCGGCGGGGAGCTCGTCGATCAGCCAGCCGCCCAGCTCGCGCTTGCGGTCACCTGCCAGCAAGCGATCGCCAAAGAAGAACAGCGCGACGACAAAGCCGACAACGGCGAGGCAGGCGATCAGCTGGTCCACCGCCGCATTCTACGCGCTCGCACCCGGCCCCGCATCGGTCGCGCGCCCGAGCGTGGTGGGGCCCGCTGGACCCGGTTTCCGGCGGCGTACTCGCGTTCGGGTGCCGATGCTGCCACCTTGTCGGCGTGCAAGACGGCGTCTATCGGATCTGCGCGGCCTCGGACTGGGCCCAAACCACGGCCGAGGGACAGCTGCCGCTCAGCCCGCTCGACCAACGCGATGGATACGTGCACTTGTCAACGGCGGCGCAGGTGCCCGGCACCCTCCGGCGGTTCTTCGCGGGGCGCGAGGATCTGGTGCTGCTGAGCATCTGCCGTGACCGGCTGGGCGACGGCGAGCTGCGCTACGAACAGGTCAACCTGGAAGCTGGCAGCGAAGCGTTCCCCCACTTTTATGGTCGCATCGGGCTCAACGCGATCTTCGAGGCCGCGCCGCTAACCCTCGATGAGACCGGCCAGCACCAGCTGCCGCCAGCGTTGATCCAGGCGATCCAGGCGACCCAGGAGACCAGGGACCCCAGCGCCGAAGTCCCCGGCTGAACGCGAACCACTCACCGCGAGACGCGGCACAGCGTGGCGACCAGATACTCGCCCTCGGGGAACCCAAGCGGGACCGGATGATCGAAGCCCGCGCTGCCCCGCTCGATCACCGCGAGATCGATCCGCGTCGCGCGAGCGGCCGCGCGCAGGGTGTCTTCAAACGCGGCGCGATCGACCTGGCTCGAGCACGAGGCCGCGAGGTACAGCCCGCCGTCGGCGACCCGGGGCAGCGCCGCCGTGTGCAGCGCCCGATAGGCGGCGAGGCCCCGATCACGGGTCGCCCGGCTGGGCGCGAAGCTTGGCGGATCCGCGACGATCAGATCGAAGTCGCGGCGCTGCTCCGCCAGCCAACGCTCGACCTCGACCGCGGCCCCGTGATGGCAGCCAGGCTGAAGCTCGTTGCGCACCCAGGCCTGCTCCGCCAGGGCCAGCGCTGGCGCGGCGACGTCCACGGTCACGACCTTGGCCGCCCCACCGAGCCCCGCCGCCAGCGAGAACCCGCCGGTGTAGCCATAGAGGTTGGCGACCCGCGGCGGGTGCCCGGCCGCGACCATGCTGGTCACCAACTCGCGCACCCGCAGCCGGTTGGGCCGGTGGTCCAGGAACATCCCCGTCTTCTGCCCGCGGACCAGATCGACAAGCAGCCGCATGCCGTGCTCGCGGATCTCGAGCGGCGCGCTGGGCAGCTCGCCCATGACCGGCTCCACACGCTTGTGCTCGCCACGACCGCTGCGGCGCAGCAGGGTCGACACACCCAGCGTCGGCAAGCGCTCGGTCAGGAGTGTCTCGAGGACCGGGCGCCAGCGCTCGATCCCCGCGCCGTCACAGCGCAGCACGGCGTGGTCGGCATAGCGATCCACGACCACGCCCGGGAGCCGATCCCCCTCACCGTGGATCAGCCGCAGCGCGTCGGTGCCCGGAGGTGCCAAGCGCGCTCGCAGCTGCAGCGCCTGGTCGACGCGCTCGCGCAGCAGCTCGCGGTCGAGCGCTCGATCTTCGGTCGTGAACACCCGGACGCCGATCGGGCCGTCCTCGACCAGCCCCCGCGCCAAGAACCGCCCCTTGCGATCGAGCACCGTCACCACCTCGCCCGGCGAACCCAAGGCGCCCGGATCTGCCTCGACCAGCGCGTCACGAAAGATCCACGGGTGCCCGCCGCTCACCGCTCGCTCGAGCGGCTTGTTCAATCGAGCGCGACGGGTGCGTGAGGCGGACATCGGCGGGCACAGTCTTGGCCGACACGCGCTCGACAGACAAGGGCCGATCGCTCATGCTTCGCGGCCCATGGCAGCCCCGCCCGACCCGTACTTTTCGCATTGGGCCGATCACGCGGCCACGCGGACGATCGCGGCCCATCCAGACGCGCAGGTCTACACAGTCGCCGCCGGGATCACCCCCTCGGGCGTGGTCCACGTCGGCAATTTCCGCGAGATCATCACGGTCGACCTCGTCGCCCGTGCGCTGCGCGAGCAGGGCAAGCAGGTCCGCTTCATCTACTCCTGGGACGACTTCGACGTGTTCCGCAAGGTCCCGGTCGGCATGCCGCAGCAGGACATGCTGAAGGACAACCTGCGTCGCAGCATCGCCGACGTGCCCGATCCCTACGGTGAGCACGACAGCTACGCTTCGCACAACATCGCGGCGCTCGAGCGCAGCATCGAGCCGCTCGGCATCGAGTGTGAGTTCATCCGCCAGTCCAAGCGCTACCGCGCTGGCGCCTACGCGGCGGGCATTCGCAAGGCCCTCGAGCACCGCGACGACATCCGGCGGATCCTGGATCAGTACCGCCGCGAGCCGCTCCCCGCGAGCTGGCTGCCGCTCGCCGGGTTCGACTCCGAGACCGGCCGCGACGATCTGTCGTTTAGCTGGGACGGCGACTGGACCGTGACCTACACGGTCGCCAGCACCGGCCGCCAGCACGCCGTGGATCTGCGCGAGGGCGGCGACATCAAGCTCCCATGGCGAATTGACTGGCCGATGCGCTGGTCGGTCGAGGGCGTGATGTTCGAGCCGGGCGGCAAAGATCACAGCTCCGACGGCGGCAGCTACGACACCGCCAAGCAGATCGTCGAGCAGGTCTACGCCGGCTGGGCCCCGCAGTACGTTGCCTATGACTTCGTCTCGATCAAGGGCATGGGCGGCAAGATCTCGAGCTCGTCCGGCAACGTCGTGACGGTCAGCGATTGCCTTGGCGTCTACGAGCCCAAGCTGCTGCGCTGGCTGTTCGCTTCGTACCGGCCCAACACCGAGTTTGCGATCAGCTTCGACCTCGACGTGCTGCGGATCTACGAAGAGTACGACCGCGCGGTCCAGCTCGCTCACGAGCCCGAGGACGGCAGCCGCAAGGACAAGAAGCGCCAGGTCGCGCGGCGGACCCTCGACCTCGCCGATCCCGCTGGCGAGCGCGTGGTGCCTGGCACCAAGCCGCCGTTTCAGCCCGCGTTCCGGCCGCTGTCCATGCTGCTGCAGATCTACGACGGCGACATCGCCCGCGCCCGCGCCCACTACGAGTCCACCGGGGAGCTGGTCAGCGAGCGCGAGGGCGCAATGTTCGAGCAGCGGGCCCGGTGCGTGTGGAACTGGATCGATGAGTTCGCCCCGCCGGATTTCCGCTACCGGATCCGCGCCGAGCCAGCCACGCTCGAGCTCGAGGGCGAGCCACGCATCGCCCTCGAGCGCCTGGTCGCCGCGCTCGAGCAAGACCCAAAGGCCAGCGACGCCGAGCTGGTCCCGCACATGAAGCAGATGTTCGAAGGGCTCGAGCTCGGGCCCAAAGAGTTCTTCCCGGTCGTCTATCAGCTGCTGATCGACCGCCCCAAGGGGCCGAAGCTCACGACCTTGATCTCGGTCATGGGCATCGAGCGCGCGCTGCCGCTGCTGCAAGCCTCGCTTGCCTAGCTGAAACAACTCAGAGCTCGGCCGCCGCAACCACGCGGGCGACGATCTCGCCCAGCCAAGCCTGGCCCACCGCAACCTGCTCGTCGTCCAGCCCCTGGACCCACTCGATGTGATCGGCCCCGTCGGGCACGAGCGACCACGGGCACGCCGGCAGCTCGACGCCGTCGAAGTTGGGCACCCGCCCGTCCCGCTCGACCAAGAATCGCTCGAGCTGCTTGCGGCGCTCGGCGATCGCCAAGTCGATGATCTGGGCCCCCGCGGCGACGGGGATCCTGGCTGGATCATCGCTGCTGACGCGCGCGAGCCGAACGCTGCGATACCACTCGCGCAGCGCGAACAGCTGCGCGATGTAGGCGATGTTCTGACGCTGCCGCGGCTGCAGACGGTCTGTCCACCCCGGCCGCAGCTGGCGCTCCACGTTGCGAGTCTGGCGGAGCACGAACGACCCATCCCCCACGTCGCGGCGGACGATCTGCCCGGCACCGACCACCGATCCATAGCCAACCTGCGTCGGCCCCACGAGCCCTGCGAGCCCGCCTAGGAAGATCCGATGCTCGCGCAGGAACACGCCGCGAACCACGTCGCCGACCAGCGAAGGCGTGGCCTTGTCGCCGCGCTCGCCCCACGGCGTGAAATTGAAGTGGATGAAGCCCGAGCCGACCTCGGAGTGATCGCTGCGCGAGGTCCCGCCGGCCATCAGGCAGTCACAAAAATTGATCACGCTGCCAAGCGTGACGAACGACAGCAACAGCGTGTGCTTGAGCCCCACGCAGTGCGCCGTCGAAGCCTCCTCCTCGAGCAAGGTCCCGGGCCGCACGTGGGCGTTCGCGCCCAGCTTGGCGCCGCGCAACAACACGGCGCCCTCGACGTACCCGCTCGCAACCGCGGCGCCCTTCGCGAGCGCGCTGTCAACGATCACCGCTGGCCCCTCGCGGCCAAGCTCGACGTCCGCGCCGACAAAACAGCGCGCCCCTTGCAGCCGCGTGCCGGGATGCAAGATCGCCCCGGGCCGCACGCGATCGAGGTCGACCTCGGGACCCACGAAGGTCTGGCGGGGATCGACGATCGTCACTCCCTGGGCGCGCAGGGACGCGAGTCGGGCCTCGAGTACGGCGACAGTGTCGGACAATGCCTCGCTCACAGCTCGCGCTATATCACGCCGGCTTGGAGCTGCCTCGCTGCCGCCGTACTCTATCGCGCCGAGCATGAGCCAGCTGACCGACACCGAGATCGAAGAGGCCGCAGCCGAAGCCGGGATCTCCCCCGCCGAGCTGCGGGCTGCTTTGGCGGAGCAGGCGGGCGGTGGGGCGATCGCCAGGCGAGGGGGCACCGGCTTGCAGGCGAGCGGCATGGTCCCCCCGTCGCCCCGCGGCGTCAGCGTCGCCAACGCCGAGACCACCCTGCCGTACCCACCCGAGCAGGCGGTCCGCAACCTCAAGCATCAGATCGAGCGAGCGATCGGCAGCACCGGCCACATGATGGGCTCGACCGAGGCCGACATCTACGACGAGGCCGCGGGCATCATCTACCGGATCCAAGCAGAGAGCGACGGCGCCAAAGGTTCGCTGGTCCGTGTCGACATCGACCCGACCCCACTGCGAAGCCGGCGACTGCTGACGAGCATGGGCCTTGGCGCGACCGTGGGTCTGTTTGCGGTCTCGGGGCTCATCATCCCCGGGCTGATCGGCTGGGCCCTGATCGCCGGCGCCGTCGGCCTGACCGCGCTGGGGGGTACTGCCATGCTCGCGCTGCGCCAGCGGGCCATTCAAGACGCGCGCGCGATCACAGCCAACGCCCTGGTCGAGGCCGAGCACGGCACCCCGGTCGCGATTGGTGACTATGTCGGCCAAGGCGACGATCGCCCCAAGGCGCTCCCGCCCGCCCGCGAGATGTAGCCCACGTAATCGGGGTCACGCAGCTTCACTCTAGCGCCCAAACACGAGCGTCAACTCACATGCCATGCGCACTCACTCGAGCCTGCGCGCAGCATTGTTGCCAGCTAGGCCCCGAGTACATTGTTTACGAAGCATCGAGCGATATCGCAGAGGCCGCTCCGTCTTGTTCAGGTTAGCGCTCTCACACCCACTACACCCCACAAACACAAACGTCGCGGCTCGGGTGTGTTCCATGTCTGCTAGCTCGCCAGCTCAACGACTCCCGCTGATCAACGCCCCGGCTACTTCGCATCAATTGCAGCGACCGACCGCGAGCTCGAATCCTCGCATGATAGTGTGTATTGCATGTCTCGATTGCCACGCTCGCAACGGGAACGTCTTCTTCGCTGTATTTTGCGCGCTGACGGCTACGACCTTTTTGATTGACCTACGATCTATCGTCGTTGCAAATGATGGTCATGGCGCTCAACCGCTCAATTCCTCCGAACCTGATTCGCAACATTTCTTTTGTTGCAATGTCGACGGCCCTGCTGTGCGCGCCCGGCTGCGCCGACGGTATCGACAGCTTCGGCGAGGACAGCCAGCTCGATGCGGGTATTGACGTCCAGCAGCGCTTCGAAGTCGAGAATGTGGCGATCACGGCGGGCCGCGTGGAGTTCGAGGCCGGGGCCAAGCACATCGCGCTGGAGCTCGAGCCCAACACCAAGCTGCTCGCGCCTGGCGCCGTCGTCATCCGCGACGGCCAGGAGCTGAGCCCCGAGCAGGCCGGGCTCAGCATGCCCTACCGCGGCCACGTCGCCGGCCAGCAGGACTCGTGGGTCCGTCTGCGCCTACGCGGCGATGAGTTCGAGGGCCTGATCTACAGCGACGCCACCCTGTGGGAGGTCCGCAAGGCCGGCAACGGCGGGATCTGGATGAGCGTGGCCGACATCGGCGACTACATCGACGCGCCAACCAACGCGCACCACACCTGCGCGACCAGCCAGGCCGAGGCGGCCCACGCCAGCTACCTCGACTTCGACCTCAGCGGCGTGGCGTTCGCCTCGGTCTGTAGCCAGGTCAGCATCGCGCTGGTCTCGGACTACACCCACGTCCAGACCCTCGGCGGCTCGCAAGCCTCGGAGAACGAGATGCTCGCCCGCATCAACGAGGCCGACGGGATCTTCCGCGATGACCTCAACTATGGTTTTGTCGTGGCCGAGGTCCGCAGCTTCTCGAGCGCGGGCGGCCCGAGCTTCAACGTCGGCTCGACCGGGTCGACCCCGCTCGACCAGTTCTCCGACTACAAGCAGAGCCAGTTCCCCGAGCTCGGCCTGGCCCACCTGTTCGTCGCCCGGACCACGTACGGGACCGTGGGCCTGGCCTGGGTGGGCGCGACCTGCTCGGCCCGCTACGGCTCGGGCGTGAGCAACTACCTGGGCACCGGGCGCTCGTCGACGATCGTCGCGACCCACGAGATCGGCCACAACTTTGGCGCCAACCACGACGGCCAAGGCACGCAGTGGGTCATGGCGCCCTCGGTCAACCCCTACGCCACGCAGTTCTCCGACGCGAGCAAGTCGTCGATTTTCAACCATGTCGCCTCGGTCGGCTGCTTCACGCCGTGCGATGAGCCCGAGCCCGAGCCCGAGCCCGAGCCCGAGCCCGACGGCTGCGCCGTCGACAACGCGTGCGGTGGCCAGAGCCCCGACGGCTGCTGGTGCGATTCGCAGTGCGCCCAGTACGGCGACTGCTGCGACAACTATCAGGCGGAGTGTATCGAGCCGGAGCCGGAGCCGGAGCCGGAGCCGGAGCCGGAGCCGGAGCCGGAGCCAGAGGGCCCCAGCTGCACGGAGGCTTGCGGCGGACAGAGCCCCGACGGCTGCTGGTGTGACAACCTGTGCGCCGAGTACGGCGACTGCTGCGGCGACATCCAGAACGTCTGCGGCTGAGCCACCCGCCGACCGGTGGCCCCCACCGGTCGGGCGCTCATGGTGAACCCCGAGTCCCGGCACGCTACAATGGCGGCCGGGATTTTCGATCGTGCGCCCCACCCTGGTGGGCCCAAGCGCGACGCGGCCCGCCGCGCCCGGAGACCGAGCGCGTCGAGCCCATCCCTCGAGTGAGTGTGCAGTGCCCCTGGACTCACGGGTCACATCCCCAAGCGAACAGACAGCCCCCTGAGGGCGAGCGAGGCCGACGGTGAGGGACAAACCACAGTCGCTTGGGCGATGTGTTTCGATCACGCGCGATCCAATTTCTCACGCGCTTGCTTCGGGCGCGCAATTTGACCACATTCAAGTCATGACTTGCCACGCCCGTCTCAGCAGTGGCGCCTGCGCGTTGTTGGTCGCGCTTGCTGCGACCCTCAGCGCCTGCGATCCCTCGCGCCAGATCTTCGATGGTGGCAACGAAGACAGCGCAGACACCAGCAACGACACTGGCAACACCCCGTCCGGCAGCTGGATTGCGATGGGCCAGGGCGAAGAGGGCTGGAACCCGGTCGAGAACGGCGACGAGCTGCTCATGGTGCTTGGCGGCCAGGGCCTGTTGATGTTCCCCATGCCGTTGCGCGGGGCCGGCTTCACGCTGGCCCCGGATCCCAGCGACTACACGGATCCCCGCACGCCAAAGTTCGACATGTACCTCGACATCGACGGCTTCGATCTCGACTTTGGCGGGCACTTCAAGCGGCTGTCGAACTACCCGGTGCCGTTCACGGTGCTCGCGGATGGCACCTACGAGTTCGTCTACATCACGCTGTTCGTGCCCGATGAGCTGTTCAACCCCTGCGACATCCACGGCCTGCCCGGTGAACTGCACGCCGAGCTCGATGTCTCCGACGGCTACACGCTCACGTGGGATCGCACGGTCACGATGGCGGTGCCGCCCGAGCTGTGCGACCCGTGAGCGCTCAGGGATCCTTCGGGCTCGCGGGCTTCTTCTTGCGCCCGCCGATCAGCTTGGGCGCGGCCAGGTCCACGCGCAGCGACCACCCGGCGCTGTAGTGCAGGCCCTTCTCGGCCGTCACCTCTTCAACGTTGGCCGACCACAAGTAGTGATAGCCAAGCAGCGCGTAGGGCCCCGTGTACAGCGGCCCGACCAGCTTGATGTGGAGGTCGAGCATCGCCCGGCCCTCGACACCCAGGGTCCCGATGTTGACGGCCTCTGGGTTTTCCTTGTCGTAGTAGAGGTCCTGCAGCACCGAGCCCAAGAACACATGGTTGAGCCCGCCGGCCACGCCAACATCGAGGCGCAGCCGCTTGCCAAACCCAAACTCGTGGTCGTAGCCCAGCAGCAAGCTCCACATCCCGCCTGGGTTGAAGAACTTGTGAAAGTCCAGCCACACGTTGATGCCCACGACCTCCGCATCGAGGATGAAGCCGTAGTCGAACCCGCCAAACCGGGTCTTGCCAAGATCCCCCGCCCCAGACGTGGTGACCATCATGTTGTCGATCGAGTCTTGGATCGACTTGTCCCGATCGAACAGACCGTTCTTGGCGCTGGTCCCGTGCGTGTAGCCAACCCGGGCCGCGAGCCCGAGACGAAACAGGCGAAAGCCCCCGAGCGGCCTGAACGACTCTTCCTCGGCCGGCTCCGCTTCAGGCTCGACACTGTCGGCTTCGCCCGCGGGCGCGGGTCCTTCGACGGGCGCGGGTGCTGGGGCAACGGCTGGGGTTGGGGTTGGCTGGCTTGGCGGAGCAGGCTCTTGGACCGCCGGCTCTTGCACGACCGGGTCAGGCTTGGCCTCGGTCGGAGGATCCGCTGGGACGTCGGCCCCCGGCTGTGTCGCGTCAGTCGGCTCGACCGCGATCTCGTCGGTCGCGGGCGGCGGCTCGTCGGGCGCGACCTGGATCGCCTCGTCCTCGACCGGTTGCTCCGGCGCGCTGGGGTCCTGCTCGGGGACCGTGGGGTCCTCGTCGGGGACCGTGGGGTCCTCGTCGGGAACTGTGGGGTCCTCGTCGGCGACCGGCGGCTCCGCTTCGCCCGAACCCACATCTTCGCTCGGCGGCGTCGGGTCCGTGGCCGGCGGCTCCGCGTCCTGGCTTGGCGGCAGATCGCCGATGTCCGGTGGGAGCGCCGGAGGTCCAAGCACCGACAGGCTCCAGAGCGCGACCGCAGCGACCAGCATCCCCTCAGCCATGCCACGCCACCGCGCGCAGCGCAAAAGCCAGCAGAAGCTGCGCCGGGCGCTTGCGCTCGATCGCCGCTCTCACGCCGCTGAGCCGCGTTTGGGTCGCCCAGGACGGCGCGATCGCCAACCTAGATGCAGACGGGCGGCCGGGGCCGGCTGGGGGTCGAAACCAGCTACTGTCGGGCTGTGAGCGAGCGCGAGTTCAAGCCCCTCCGCGTCGCGGTGATGACCGTGTCCGACACCCGCACGACCCACGACGATCGCAGCGGCGCCCTGCTCATCGAGCGCCTCGAAGCCGCGGGTCACTCGCTGGCCGCGCGGGCGATCGTCCGCGACGAGGTCGAGCTCATTCGCGCCCAGCTGTCCACGTGGATCGAAGATCCCGGCGTCCAGGTCGTGCTCGCCACCGGGGGCACGGGCCTGACCGCGCGCGATGTCACCCCCGAGGCCCTCGCCCCGCTCGTGACCAAGCCGATCCCCGGCTTCGGCGAGCTGTTTCGCTGGCTGTCCTACGCCGAGATCGGGACCTCGACGATCCAGAGCCGCGCCGACGCGGCGCTGTGCGAGCAGACCTTGGTGTTTGTGCTGCCCGGCTCGCCGGGTGCGTGTCGGACCGCCTGGGATCAGATCCTCGCGCAGCAGCTCGACACCCGCCACCGCCCCTGCAACTTCCCCGAGCTGTTGTTCTGACGCGCAGCGTCGCGCCCGGCGACGTGGTTGCTCAGGGCGAGATCCGCTGGCCAGAGTTCAGATCATAGACGTGCCCAGGCAGCCCGATCCGAAACCCCAGCCGCTCCACCAACGCGCGGTGCACCTCGATGTCATCTTCGTGATGCATCAGCACCATCTTGTGCCGCACTGACTCCGGTAGCTTCTCGAGCAGCGTGAACGCCCCGTGGACCTGCCCGGGGTAGTCCGTGAAGGTCGAGTCGTGAAAGTACACGCTGGTCCGCGGCTCGATCGACACCAGGAAGTCCGCGTCGACGGTGCAGTCCCCACTCCACCAGGCGATCCGATCCCCACGCCCCACTTCGATCTCGAGTGAACACGACGGCTTGCCAGGCACGTGCTCGCTCTCGCGTGCGACGATCTGATGCCCGTTGCAGTCAAACCGCTCGCTGTGCCGCCACGGGTTGGCGCCCGGCTCCTCCCACCCGCTCGGCTCGACGATCTCGAAGTAAGAGTCGAGCGTGCCTGCGCGGGGGTTGTTGCCAACCTTGAGGTAGCGAAGGGAAGCCGCGAGCGACTCCCACACCTCGTCTCTCACCGCACGGTGCGCCAAAAATTTTGGGCGCTGACCGCCGCTCATGATCGCCGGCGTGTCACCGCACGCTTGGTAGTAGCGCTGGAACGCGAAGTCCTCGAGCCCGAAGATGTGATCACCGTGGACGTGGGTGACGATCTGTCCGTCGATCTGATGCCAGTCGAGTCCCGCGTGCCACAGCTGATCCGGCGCTTGGCGACCGCAGTCGATCAACCACCGCTCGCCGTTCGGGAACCGCACCATTGAGCAGGTGGTCCCGTAGCGGCGCGAGAAGGCCCCCCCGGATCCGAGGAAGCGCAGCGTCATGGGTGAGCCGTCGACCACGGCCGTGGCAGTGTACAGCGTCCGGCCCCGATCCAAAGCAGAAGCGGATTTCTGCGAACCAATCCCGTCCGGCTAGCTCGATTCATGCCAACTCTAGACGGTGGCCAATAGGCCAATCGAGCCCGACGAGCGCCCGCGCCTCGCTCGCTCAGCCCTCGGTCAGCTGATCACGCCGACGGCGCAATGCAGCTACAAGCGCCCAGCCGTTCAGCGTCACGACCCCAAGGACCGCCCCAAACATCACCGCCGAAGGCCAGACGTCCTTCGGGTGCTGATCCACCATGAGCAGGTACCCATCGGGGTTCGCGGATAGCGGTCGCTCGATCCGCACTGCCACGATCGAGGCCGTTGGGACCGTCAGCCGGCCATCACTGAGCGCCACGGGCTCGAGCCGCGCGCCGCTGGCATCGAGCTGCCAGCCGGTCTCGGCCGTGTTGTCACCATAAGTGAACGACAGCTCAGCACCGGATGCCGCGAGGTCTTTGAACTCGAGCAGGTAGGTGGCCCGCCGCGGGAGCACCAAGCCCCCCACCATTGGATCGGCGCTGGCGAGGTCCTCGCCGTTGTTCAGCGCGCGGGTGAGCTCCTGGTACAGCTCGACGTTCGGCTCGACGGCGCCTGACCCAAGCTCGACCGCGTACACCCACACGGTGTCACGCTTCTCGACGAACGCCCAAGGCTTGCCGAGCACACCGATGATCTGGTCCGCCGACTCGCGCGTGGGCCAGGTCGTGCGCCCCAGCTGAACCATCGCGGCCGACTGGGCGACCACGACGCGGAGCTTGTCGTTGGCGCCCAACTCGACCTCACCACCAGCCGCGAGCGCGACCTTGTTGCTGCCCGCAGCCACCGCCGCGGCCGTGGCTGCCGGGTCGAGGTCAACGATGTCGATCAGCTCTTCCGCGTTGAAGAAGGTCTGCAGCTTCTCCCACTGCGGGACCTCGTCGATCCGGCGCATGCGGCCCTCGAAGCGGCCGGGAAACTCGTTGTCGGCGTTCTGCGTGGCCCGAGGGATCGCCACGAACAGGCTCGCGTCGGCCTCGATCAGCCGCATGAAGCCGATCCAACCTTCACTGCTCTGCATGCGCGCGGCGTGCTGCACATCGGGATCACCTTCGAGGACCACCCACGCGTTGTCGAGGCGCTCGGTGAACTGCCCGTCTTTGTAGATGTCGCCGACGTGGCCAAGATCTCGCGGCTCGGACTGCAGGCTGCGCAGGAAGTAACGAAAATCGCTCCAGGTCGCGGCGAGCAAGAACATGCCAACGACGACGACCACGGCCGAGACGATCGGCGAGCGGCCCCATCCAACCTTGCTCCGCATCCCCGCCTCTTCGACGGTGTAGGGGCGCTCACCCAGGTTTGGATCGAGCTCCCCGTCAAGCTGCGCCCCCACCTGATCACGCGCCTGCGCGACGACCCGATCAAACCCATCACCATCGAGCGCCTCGAGGTCGTCGTCGTCGTCGTCCTCGTCGTCCTGAGTGTGGGGTCGATTCTCGGGACCGGCCCCGTCCGCGTCGGTGGCGGTCGGGGCGATGTCGTCCTCGCGGTCCGGATCCTGTTCGTCGCTCACGGGCACCTCGCTATACCACGGGTCGGACTGACTGGCTGCGCGCACCGGGCCATCGACGCCAGACCCCTAAAAAGGTTCCAGGAGCGCGAGGAGCCCCAACGGCCCGAGGAGCGAGCAACCAGACGCGAGGGGTCCTTTACTCCTACTCCCGGAACACCCAGATGTCCCGGCGTCGCTCGACCTTGTCCTGGTCCCGGACCAGGACGGTGACTCGGTTGCTCCCCGGGCTCAGCTCGACCTGCGTGCTGAACTCGAGGGACTTGGCCGCTTCGCCCTCGAGCGCCCGGTTGGCCAGGTAGAACACCTTGCGCTCGGGCTGGGCTGGACCCGAGGGGCGAACCGTCACGACCACATCGCGGACCCGCAAGTGGTGGTGGGCGACCCCCGAGATCTCGACGGTGTCACCGGTGACGACACCGGCGATCTCCCCAAGCGACACGACCGGGGGATCGACCATGCGGTGCTCGCGAGGCACGCGGGTCAGCGCGCCCTTGCCACCGACCTCGACCATGTCCTGGGGGATCCACAGCCGCCGACCTTCGCCGCGCTCGCCACGGATCGCCAGCCACTCGCCCGCGACATCGGTGACCTCGAACACCGCGCCCGGGGGCAGCTCGGCCACGACCGGGGTCGAGCCATCCGCACCATTATAGACGCGCAGCAGCCCCTCGCCCTGGAAGCTTCGCCGACGCTCGCCCTCGATCTCCACGACGCCGTCGCGACCGGGGATCACCCGGAAGCGCAGCTTGTCGTCGACGCTCTCGTGCAGCACGCCATCGCCCACGATCAGCTCGAGCTCCAGCGGCAGCGCGGGATCGGCCTTGGGCGAGATCGAGACCCCAAACGCGCCCAGCACCGACTCGCCGTCCGCGAGCGCGCCGCCGACGTACAAGCCCTCCTCGAGCAGCCCTTGGCGACCGGACAGGTTGCGCAGCAGGACCCGGGCGTCGGGCGCAGCGCCGCCTGAATTGTGGGCCAAGAACCCAAGCAGCACGCGCTCGCCCGGCTGCAGCAGGCCGTCGCCGTTGCCTTGGACCGTGAACGGCTGCTCATCCGGGAACGGCTGCTGGTCCGGGCGCTTGGGCCCCTGCGCGACCAGCCGCGGATCGTCGATCACCCAATAGTCGTACGAGAAGCTCGGTCGCGGCGCCCCGGTCACCGCGAACTGCAGCGTCGCCTCGCCGTCGGGTTTGGGACCGGGCTCGCCGACGTGGGCTTCGACCGTGAGCGTGTCGACGAAGCTCTCGTGCCAGGCCATGACCTGCAGATCGATGTTGCGGCTGTGGGTCGCGCCCGGCTCGAGCCGGCCGATCAACAGCTCGATCCCATCGAGCTCGTCGCGCGCGCAGTCGGTGATCAGGTGCACCCGCTCGAGCGCGCGGTCACCTGGGTTCTCGACCTCGATGTGCAGGCGAAATGGCTCGCCAGCCGTGCGCGGGCCCTCGCCGTCGATCGAGACCGCGACCTTCAGCTGGGCGTCGACGTCGGTGGGATCGTCGATCCCCGACCAGTCGATCTTCCACGGCGCGATCGCGTCGCGGATCCGCTGGTCCTCGCTCTGCGCCAAGCTCTGGACGATGCCCGGCAGCGCCTCGAGCTGGGCGCGGCGCCCAACCTTGCCGCGCAGCGCCAGCGCGACCTCGCGGGCCAGACGGATCTCGGGATCTTGCAGCTCGCGCGGCCCGGCGTCGCCCGTTGGCGGCGCGCTGGGTGTGCCCGCGCTGCCAAAGTAACGCAGCGACAGCTCGCTGCGCGACATCGCCAGCTCTGCGTCGACGTGCGCGTCGTGGATCGCCGAGGGCAGGTGGGCCGTGCGCGCTCGCTCGCGCTGACGCTCGAAGCGCTCGACGTCGTACATGCGCGCGATGCCCTCGAAGCCGCTGAGGTCGACGGGCAGCAAGCGCAGATCCGGGATCACCCCCACGCTCTGGATCTTGCGGTCGCCGGCGACCCGGTACTCCGCGATCGTCAGCTTGAGCGCGACCTCCCGGCCGTAGGGGGTGGCCTTGCGCAGCTCCTGCACGGTGCCCTTGCCAAAGCTCGCGCGACCCAAGACCACCCCGCGATCGAGGTGCTTGAGCGAGCCACCCACGATCTCCGAGGCCGAGGCCGCGTTCTCGTCGACCAGCGCGACGATCGGCGCCTCGATCGGGATCACCAGCCCCTCGGTTGCGTCCTGGTGCTCGCGCCCGAGGGCCGAGCGCACGATCACGAGCTCTCCGCCCGTCACGAATTGATCGAGGATCCCGACCGCCTGGGCCAGCAACCCGCCCGAGTTGCCGCGTAGATCCACGACCAACCCCGCGAGCTCGCCCTCGGCCAAGAACCCCTCGAGCGCTTCCTTTAGCTTCTGGGCCGTGTCCTCTTGGAAGGTCGTGACCTGCACGTAGCCGACCCCATCGGGCAACATCACGGCGCTGATCGTGGGGATCGCGATCAGCCCGCGCGTGATCACGATGCGCTTGATCGCGTCGCCGCGCCGAACCTTGAGGATCACCTCGCTCTCGATCGGCCCGCGCAGCAGCGAGCGCGCGTCATCGGTGCGCAGATTGACCGTCGACTGATCATCGACCTCGAGGATCACGTCGTTGTCGAGCAGCCCGGCGGCCTCGGCTGGCGAGCCCGGCAGCACCCGCACGACCAGGATCCGGCGATCGCTGGCCGCGATCTCGGCTCCGATCCCCCCGAAGCTCCCGCGCGTCTTGACGCCGAGCTCCGCGCTCTCTTCCGGGGTCAGCAGGATCGTGTGGGGATCGAGCGATGCCAGCAAGCCGTTGATCGCGTCGTACTCGAGCTCGTGCAGCGGCTCGTCCTCGAGCGAGAGCACCTCGGCCGCGAACTCGAGCACCTTCTCCATCACGTCGGCGGCGGCGTCGAGGTCATCGACGCCGGCGAGCGAGAAGCGCTGCGATCGCGAGCGGACCGTGACCTCGAGCTCGTCGCCCTCTCGCTTGCCAAAGAACTCGGGCGTGTTGAGCCCGATGTAGTCCATCGCCGCCGCGAGCTGGGCCTTGGGATCGAAGCGCTCCTTGTCGAAGTAGTCGACCCGAACGATGTGGGCCGACCAGATCAGCAGCGGGAAGCTGCGCTCGTCGAGCCGCAGCTGGGCGAACACTTCGTCGCCCGGCTTTGGAGCCGGCTCCGGGTCCGGCTTGGGGTCGGTCGCGGATGGGGCCCCCTCGTCACCCGAGGCGGCCTTGCTCTTGCAGCCCCCCAACGCCGTCAGCGCGAGCAGGCAGATGAGAAGGTTCGCGCCAGACCAACGTCGCAGCGTGCGCATTCGGGCGCATGATAGCCCAGGAGCCCGTGGTGCAATGCCTCACGCCGCTCAAACCCCCGCCCTCTGGGGCGGCCTCATGCCCCTGGATGCCACGCGTGTACTCTGGACGCGAAAGATAGGTTTTGGAGCAATAATGCGGTGTATCGTGTCAAGACGATGATCGGAGCGCCCCTAAGATCATGAGATCATCGAGTTTGGGATCTGGCACGGGAACCGCATATGGGGGCCGCAGTGCGTACCTCCTTCTTGGCCGCCGCGATCGTGTTCTCTGGGGTCTTCACCGCCGCCTGCGCGGATGCCCCGATCACCGCGGGAGACCTCCAGGCCGACGGGCAGCTCCGGGCGCAGCCCGCCGACTCGCAGCAGAGCGTGCACGCGGCCAGTGAGACCAACCGGCCCAAGGCGCAGGTCGCCGAGCGGCTTCAGGTCACCGGGCTCGTGGCCGCGCAGGCCGAGGGCGCGCTCGAAGACGCGACCCGCTTCGCGCTCGACAGCGAATCCATCTATCTCCACTTGCGCGCTGATGGGCTCACGCAGCCTCGCCCGGTCACCTTCGTGTGGCTACACGGCGACCAGCGCCGCGAGACCATGGGCTTCTTGCAGCCCTCCGAGACCCTGTCGCTCGCGGCCAGCTTGCCCCTCGCCCGCTTCGTCGTGGAGGGCATGACCCCACCCGACCCGCAGGTCGAGCAAGAGCCTGACCCGCTCGCGCTCACCGGGGTCTGGAAGGTCGAAGTCTATGGCGCCGACCCCAGCGGTCCCAATCTCGTGTTCGAGCGCGAATTCGAGATCCTCACGGTCGAGGCCGCCGAAGCCCTCGCCCACTCCTGATTTCCTTCGTCGTGTTCTGATCCGTCCTGAGTCGAGTCGAGTCGAGTTGATTGCGCCCGTGGCCATCTGGCCACGGGCGTAAGCTTTTTCTCACACGGAGCTCGCTAGCCGTGGATCCAGGCCCGTAACGCCGGGTGGTCTAGATCCGAATGGACCGGCGCCGTAGCATCCATGTGATGGCGAACAACAACGACAGCGGGTTACGCCCCCAAGAGGTCGAGGTCTTCGCCCGCGGCCTCTGGTACCTCGCCACGATCGACGGCGAAGCCGAGGCCCGCGAGCAAGCGCTGATCCGGGAGTTTCTCGACGAAGCCAACAGCGACCTAAAATGGGAAGAGGTCACCCGCGGTGACTTCGCCCCGATCGAGGCCGCGACCGTGCTCGAGACCACCTTCTTGCGTCGCATCTTCATGAAGGTCGCGGTCGCCCTCGTTCACGCCGACGGCGTCTATACCGACAACGAGCGCACCGCGATCGGCGAGTTCGCGGACGTGTTCGGCATGAGCAACGCCGACTTCGGCGTAATCGAGCAAGAGGGCAAGAGGGTCGGGCTCGCGACGGAATGACGCTTCGAGCTCCCAGTTGGGGGGCGCACCAAGCCCCTCATCCACACACGGATCAATCGGCAGTGCAGGCACGACAGGCAGGACAGGAGAGTCAATGGGACGGATAATGGACTTCATCCGCAACGAGCTCATCGAGATCATCGAGTGGCTCGACGACACCAACTACACCCTCGTATGGCGGTTTCCAGACGAGGATCACGAGATCAAGAACGGCGCCAAGCTCGTGTGCCGTCAAGGGCAGGCGGCAGTGCTGGTCAACGAGGGCGTCATGGCCGACGTCTTTGGGCCTGGCACCCACACCCTCTCGACCCAGAACACCCCGATCCTGTCGACGCTCAAGGGCTGGAAGTACGGGTTCGACAGCCCCTTCAAGGTCGAGATCTACTTCATCAACCTCAAGCAATACATGGATCAGAAGTGGGGCACGCCAAACCCCATCATCATTCGTGATCCAGAGTTCGCCGTTGGCAACCGGCCTGGGCGCGTGCCGATCCGTGCGTTCGGAAGCTACAACTTCCGCATCGCCGACCCGGGCACCTTCTTCAAGGAGATCGTCGGGACCAACAGCATGGTCACGACCGACGAGATCGAGCGCTTCATCAAGAGCCGGGTGCTGCAGGCGTTTGGCAAGGCCGCCAACCAAGCCAAGGTCAGCGTCGGCGACATCGCCGGCCACGTCGACATCCTCGCCAGCGAGGTCAAGAACGGGATCCAGGCGGATGTGACAAGCATCGGCATCGCGCTGACCAGCTTCATCATCGAGAGCATCACGCTCCCGCCGGCGATCCAAAAAGCGCTCGAAGAGGCCGCCGCTCAGGCAGCTCGCGGTGTCGACAACACGATGGCGTGGGAAGGCATGCAAGCCATGCGCGACGTCGCTGCCAACGCGCACAAGGGCTCCGGCAGCGGGGTCATGAACGCCGGCATGGGCATGGGCATGGGCTTTGGCATGGGCAACATGATGGGCAACATGATGAGCCCGCAGAACATGGGGTACCCGCCCCAGCAGGGCTACCCGCAGCAGGGCTACCCGCCACAGCAGGGCTACCCGCCACAGCAGGGCTACCCACCGCAGCAGGGCTACCCGCCGCAACAAGGCGGCTACCCGCCCCAGCAGGGTCAGTACCAGGGCCAGCCGCAACAGGGCCAGCCGCAACAAGGTCAGCCGCAACAAGCCGGCTGGAACCCTGCGCCCGCGCAGCAAGCCGCACCCGCGGCGCCGGCAGCCGACGATCTGCAGACCAAGCTGCTCAAGCTCAAGGCCGCCTTCGAAGCGGGGCTGCTGACTGACGACGAGTACTCGGCCAAGAAGGCCACGCTGCTCGATAGCTTCTAGGTCTAGGGGGCTTTCAAAAGCCCCCTCGCTTCGGCGGCGGAGCCCTCTTCGCTCAAACGCTCGCCTGTCGGCTCGCACTAGCGCCACACACACCGTGCTGTTCGCAAGCGGCGTCCCAAGCTTGGGACGCCGTTCTCACTTCTGCTGTTGGAAACCTCCGGGTCGATCGCTGTCACGGCCCCCCCGAGGGCGACCCATGCACACGCAGCGACCCAGCCCTCCCCTCTTGGCGAGCACCTCGTTCTCACTCGCCGTCGAACAACAGCCGTATCTGCGTCGGCTCGGTGACCACCGGCGAGGCCAGGCTGGGTGCACCGGCGTCTGTGCGCGGCAACCCGCGCCAGCGCCGGACACAGGCGCTCACGGATCGCTACAGACACCGTCATCGCAGACAAAGCTGACCCCGTTGCCATACGACTCATAGCTCTCGTTCGCCATACCGTACGACATGAGCACATCGTCGGGTATGTTTTGTTCGGCGACGTCAAACCCGAAATCCGAATTGGTCACGGTCACGCCCGAAGCTCCATTGTAGAAGCTTCCGATCCACATGGCGCCACCGCCGACCCACATCCTGTCCCCGGCGGTGTTGCGGATCAAGACGGAGTCGTTGATCGTGCACTGCTCCGCGGTCTTGCAGCCGAAGTTGAGGAAGATCGCACCACCAGCACCTTCGGCGACGTTGTCGATGAGCCTCGTGTTGTTCATGTGAAAGCGGCCCCTCATCATGATCGCGCCGCCGTGATGGTGTGCGGTGTTATTGGTGAACGTGCAATCGTTAATCGTGACGACCGGGGCAGTGGCGTACGTAGCTCCAGACACACACAGCGCTCCGCCGACCCCAGCCTCGTTGGCGTCAAATTCCAGGTTCTCGAGCAGCGCGACCCGCTCTGTATTGAATTTGTCCCTCACGTGGAGCGCCCCGCCGCACTTCTCCTCGAAGCCACCAGGTACATCTGAGCCCGTGCCGCCCGTGAAGGTCATGTCGCGGACCGTCACGTCGTTGGCGTCGAGCACCAAGGCCGCGCCCGTGTTGGGCTCCCAGATCGTCTGGCCTGGGCCGGCGCCCTGGATCTCGATGTCACCGTCGACGATGACGTTCTCGTCGTAGGTGCCCGGACAGATCTGAACGAGCGCGCCATCAGGCGCGGCGAACACCGCGGTGGCGATCGTCGGATAGCGGGCAGACTGACCACCCATGAGCGTGAGGATGACGGGATCGAGGTTGGGAGCACAATCAAAGCCGGGGCCGGGATCCCCGTCCCCATCTCCGGTGTCGCCCGAGTCGCCGTCGCCGTCGCCGTCGCCGTCGCCGTCGCCCGAGTCTTCGTCGCCGTCGCCTGAGTCTTCGTCGCCGTCGTCTCCGTCGTCTCCGTCGCCCGAGTCCCCGTCGCCATCCCCATCCCCATCCCCATCTCCGTCACCCGGGTCCCCGTCCCCCTCTCCAGTTGTCTCGGTGGTCGTGTCCGCGACGCCGTCGTCGTCTCCACAGGACAGCGGACCAAGCACCAGGGCCACAACCGGAACACACAACAACGCGGGACGATACTTCACCAACCACGTGTAGCATCGGCTCCGCCCAACCTCATGAAAAGCCCGCACAACCTGGCGTCGCCCCGTCGGGCGCTGGCCTGGTCTCGAGCAGGCCAGCCATCACGAGCATCGCGCACAGAGCGCCGTCATGTGAAGGGGTTGGCGGGTTGATCGACGCCGCCGACCAAGACGGCGCCCACCGTCTGCCCACGAGGTGCCATGCGAAAAAGTGGGTCGGCCAATCTGATCCGGGGGTTGCTTACCCACCCACGCACCAGTGCACGCCTGGGGCCGTCCCTGCGTTTTCGACTCGGCGCTCGCAGTATCCCGATACAGCTTCGGCCTCGCTCCTAGTCAGGAACGGCCCCAGACGCACCCTGGCACGCACGATCTAGCGGTTCGCCTCTCTAGCAGCGCCACACACCGTGCTGTTCGCAAACGGCGTCCCAAGCTTGGGACGCCGTTCTCGCTCCTGCTGTTGGAACCCTCCAGATCGATCGCTGTCACGGCCCCCCAGCGAGAGCGACCCATGCACACGCAGCAAATCAGCCCTCCCCTCCCTCGCCACACCGGCGCCCGGATCTCTGGTCTGCGCGCCGGTGTTTGTTTGTCGTTCTCCATGCTCGCGTGCACGCCCTTCGGCGTCGAGATCGACGACAGCCTCGCTAGCCTCGACCAAGACAGCGAGCTCGTCGAAGCTGTGTTCGAGCCCTTGCCCGACGACGATCGCACGCGACCCGTCGAGACCCACGCCGCGGATCTCCGCTGCTTCAACGACACGCGCCCCACCCAAGCCTGGGAGATCGACGATCCCTCGGCGACGCCCGAGACCGGGATGATGGGCGTTGAGAAGGACGGCAAGTTACTCGCGCTGCCGCTGCAGCGGACCACCTTTGACACCGTGGTCGTTGGCACCGTCGCCGAGACCGAGATCGTCCAGCTGTTCGCCAACCCCTTTGACGAGGCGATCGAGGCTGTCTACGTGTTTCCGCTCCACGAGCACGCCGCCGTCGACGACTACTGGCTGACGATCGGCGAACGCACGATCCGCGGCGACATGCAGACCCGCGCCCAAGCCCGCGAGACCTACGAAGACGCCAAGCGCGACGGCCGAGCCGCGGGCCTGCTCGAGCAAGAGCGGCCCAACATCTTCACGCAGAGCGTCGCCAACATCCCGCCGGGCCAGACCGTAGCGATCTCCATGCACGTGGTTCAGCCGCTCGAGCAGGACCATGGCGTGTACTCGCTGGTGCTCCCGACCGTGGTCGGCCCGCGCTTCATCCCTGGCAAGCCGACTGGGCACCAGGGCACCGGCGTCGCGCACGACACCAAGCAAGTCCCCGACGCGTCGCGCATCACACCGCCGATCATGCCCGAGGGCTTCACCGCCTGCGCCGAGCTGAACGTCAGCGTCTCGCTCGAGTCCGGGCTGCGACCGCGCGCGCTGCGATCCAAGTTCCACGACGTGGACATCCGTCGCGAGGGCGACGTCGCGTTCATCGAGCTCGACCGCGACGCCGGTCCGGTCCTGGCCAACCGCGACTTCGAGCTGTCGTGGGATCTTGGCCAGCGTCAGCCGCGAGCGGCGATCGTCGCCCAGCCTGGCGGCGGCACCGATGACGGCTACTTCACGCTGACGGTCCAACCCCCGGAGCGGGTCCCGGACGAGCAGGCCGTGCCGCGCGAGCTGGTGTTCGTGGTCGACAACTCGGGCTCGATGGGCGGCGTGCCGCTCGACACGGCCAAGGCGCTGATGCGGCGCGCGCTGAAGGGCATGCGGCCCGACGACACCTTCAACGTGCTGCGCTTCTCGGAGGACGCGTCGGGCTTGTCGAGCAGCCTGTTGCCGGCCACGACCAGCAACATCGAGAAGGGGATCGAATACGTGAACGCGATGAGCGGCATGGGCGGGACCCAGATGACCGCCGGGATCGAAGCCGCGCTCGACTTGCCCCACGAGGCCGATCGGGTCCGCATCGTGATGTTCTTGACCGACGGCTACATCGGCAACGAGGCCCAGATCTTCCGGCTGATCGAGGGCGAGATCGGCGACACCCGGCTGTTCAGCCTGGGTGTCGGCGGTGCGCCCAACCGCTACCTGCTCGACGGCATGGCCCGCGTGGGGCGTGGCGCGGTCACCTACGCGGGGATCGGCGAAGACATCGAGCCCGTCGTCGAGCGCTTCTACGAGCGCGTTGCGACCCCCGTGCTGACCGACATCGAGATCGACTGGGAGGGACTCAGCGTCGCCGAGATCTTGCCCGGCAAGATCCCCGACCTGTTCGCCGGCCAGCCGCTCACCGTGTTTGGCCGGTACCAGGGCGCGCCAACCGGAACGATCCACGTGCGCGGCAAGGCTCGCGGCAAGCTCGTCGAGCTGCCGGTCAGCTTCGACGTCGCCAAGGCCGACGAGGTCCAGGGCGTGTCGTCCGTGTGGGCCCGCAACAAGGTCGATGATCTGCTTGGCTACCCCGCGCTCCCGAACGGCAGCGTCGTCGACGCTGCGACCGAGGCCGCGGTCGTGAAGCTCGCCATCGAGTACCGGATCATGACCGCCTACACCTCGTTCGTGGCGGTCGACGAGCAGCGCGTCGTCGACCCCGACGGCACCGTGCGCACGATCGTACAGCCGCTACCGATCCCCCAGGGCACCACCTACGAAGGCTTCGACGGCGGGCTCGGGCTGGTGGGCTCGGGCAGCGGCGGCGGTTCGGGCTACGGCCGGGGTGCAGGCGCCAGCTTTGGCGGACGCGGCGTGCGGGTACCCCAGGTCCGACAAGCCAAGGCCCAAATCTCCGGCAGCCTCGACAGGGACATCATTCGTCGGATCGTCCGCGCCCACATCAACGAGGTGCGCAGCTGCTACAACGCCGGCTTGGTCGCGGATCCAAACCTGATGGGCCGCGTGGCGATCGAGTTCACGATCGCCGCCAACGGCAAGGTCGGCGCGGCGACGGTGAATACCAACACCACCGGCAACGAAGCCGTCGGCCAGTGCATCGCCAAGGCCGCGAAGAAGTGGCAGTTCCCCAAGTGGACCGGCGGGGGCGAAGTGAGGGTCGCCTACCCCTTCAACCTCAGCCCAGGCTGAGCGGCCGAGCACCGCTCACACACCGTCACGCGAAGTCCTCTGGTAGCTCACTCACGAGTTGTCGCCTGCCCGAACGCGCCGGATCGAGAGCTCGGCGCGCGGGATCGACGGCCAAGGTTTCCCGGTCAACGACCACGCAGCCCGCGTGAGAGCAAATGCCAGCTCGATGCGCCCCAGCCCCGACTCAGGCATTGAGACGTCGTCGCCCGGGTCCACGCGGGTGACCCGATCCGCGCGCGCCTCCGCACGCTCTTGTCGGGCCTTGGGGCTCATGTCCACGAGCTGCTCATACCAGCCCAGCGGCTGTTGATGCGCCTCGCGGGGCCCACCTCACTTCTTGGGTTTGGCCTTGGTCTTGGCCTTCGCCTTCGAGGCGAGGGTCTTCGTCCACCCCACCAGCGCGTCCAAGAACGCCGGGTCGACCGGCCGCGGCTCGAGATAGCTGGTCTGGTTCGAGACCCCCTCTTCGCGCTTGAAGTGATGATCCAGCTCCGGGAACCGCTCGATCGTGGCGTCGCGCTTGTACTTGCGCGCGGCCGCGCTGAGGGCCGCGAGGTCCTTGACGGGATCGGTCTCGAAGTCCTTGCCGCCTTGCGCGATCCACATGGGCACCAGCGCACGAAACACCAGCGCCTCGGGATCTTCGACGAGGATCTCGCCGTACCACTGGGCCATCGGCTGCAGCTGCTTGGGCAAGCCAGTGCCGGTCTCGAGCGCGGTGAGGATGTCCTTTTGGGCGGCGAACAGCTCGCGATAGCTGCGCCCCAGCGTTGCCAGCAGCGCCACGCCAATGATCTCGCGAGGCCGCTCGGCCGCGAGCGACAGCGCCCGCCAACCACCCTCGGCGTGGCCAACGGCGATGACCCGATCGGGATCGACCTCGGGCTGGACGAGCAAGGTCCGAAAGGCCCGGCGCGCGTCGGTGCGCTGCCCAACCCAGCTCGGCTCCGCGTCCTCGCTCTGCCCGACGCCGCGCTCGTCGTAGCGCAGCACCACGAAGCCCGCGTTGGCCAGCGCGTCGGTGATCTCGTGGTAGCCCAAGTCGACCGCGGGCGGCCCGGCGAACCCATGGCGATCCGCCGAGACGCTGCCGCCCAGAAACACGACCGCTGGGTACGGACCCTTGCCGTGAACGGCCGGGTCCGGGACCAACACCTCACCGCGCAAGACCGGGTCGTCCTGTTGGCCCGGCAGCTCGACGTCGCGGATCGAGAAGCTCGCGCCCGCTGGCATCTTGTAAGTGAGCGCCGTCGGTCCCGTGACCTCCCAGTCCGGCCACTGCGGGTGGACGATCGGCGTGACCACCAGCTCGTCGTCAGGCACCTCGATCCGGGTGATGCGTCCGCTCTCCAGCCAGATCTCTTCGCCCAGGCTGGTGTCGAGCACGACCGTCTCGCCCTCTCGCTTGACCTTGGCGGACCACGGATCCGCGCGCCCAGCCGACAAGCTGATCAGCCGCCACTCGTTGTCGCCGACCTTCAGCTCGCGCAGCGCGAGCATCAGCTCCTCGTGGATCGTTGACATGTAGCCCATGTACGCGGTGCCCGGCTCGTAGCCGAGCTCGGCCTTCTCGACCGCGTCGAGGCCGGCGTCGGCTTCGATGTTGAGCAGCGATTGGCTTGGCTGGACAGCGAAGCGCAGCTCGGCCGCCATCGATCGTTCCCAGCCCTCCACGAGATCACCGCGCGCGTCGATGAGCAGCTCGGCCGCGAAGCGCAGCGGCTTGCCGCCGGGGGGCAGCAGCTCGACCAAGGTCGAGAACTTGTGGAGCGTCTGACCGTCGCGCTGAACCGGACCGTCGTAGCGCCCAAACGAGCGCCCGATCTGCTCGCCGCCCTGGATGAAGGTGAACCCACGGATCTCGCCCGGCTTGTACAGCCCGACGAGCGCGCGCGACGGCTCGACGACCTCGCCCACCTCGCTCGCGGCGTCCTCGGGCGCCGTGGCCTGCGTGCCAGACGGCGGCGTCGCCAGACACCCACACAGACCCAGCGCGATGGCGCCAGCCACCCCACGAAGGCGTCCGCGAGCGGACGAGAAGCCCTCGCCCGAGCCAACAAAAAATTGAGCGGCAATCCCTGGCCAAGCGCGACGCATCCGTCGGACTATATAGCTCGCGATGCCCTGGGACCGAGATCAGATCGCCACTCGCGCTGCGCAAGAACTGCCCAGCGGCAGCGTCGTCAACCTTGGCATCGGGATCCCAACCCTGATCAGCAACCACCTTCGCCCAGAGCAGAACATCTGCTTGCACTCGGAGAATGGCCTGCTCGGCATGGGGCCGTTCCCGCGTGAGGACGAGGTCGACGCGCAGATCATCAACGCTGGCAAGCAGACGGTCACGATCGTCGACGGCGGCAGCACCTTCGACTCGGCGCTCAGCTTCGCGATGATCCGCGGTCGCCACGTCGACGTCGCCGTGCTCGGGGCCATGCAGGTCAGCCAGCGCGGCGATCTCGCCAACTGGATGGTGCCCGGCAAAAAGGTCGCGGGGATCGGTGGCGCCATGGACCTCGCTACCGGCGCGCGCAAGGTCATCGCCGTGATGCAACAGCGCGACCGCAAGGGGCGCAGCAAGCTCCTGGACAGCTGCACCCTGCCGCTGACCGCCATGCGCTGCGTGGATCTGGTGATCACGGATCTCGGCGTGCTGAGGGTCGACCGCACTGGCAACGCAGGCTTCGAGCTCGTCGAGCTCGCGCCTGGGGTCAGCGAAGACGAGTTCATGGGCGCGACCGGGGCCAGCGTCCGACTGGGCCTGGCCAAGAGCGCGTGAGCTACCGCAACGCCGTGGGGGTTTCATCGGCGAATGGTTCGTGTAGGTTGCGACTCCTTCCGGGCTCGTAGCTCAATTGGCAGAGCAGCGGACTCTTAATCCGCGGGTTGGAGGTTCGATTCCTCCCGGGCTCATACACTGGCCGCCGAATTGGCGGCCTTTGTATTGGTTCTGCCCGCTGCCACGGTGAGTCACTCGAGCTGATCGCAACCCACTTCGGCGTGGTCGAACTTTGATCGACTCGCCCGCATTCACACGACATCTCATTGCGATGATTGCGACGAATATAGCGACTCGGTCGACAGGCCCGGGGGCTGTTTGGAAGCCTACTAGACGCGATCGATCATCCCCCGTAGCCTCGGATCGCGTGATCAAGTACATCGGCTCGAAGCGCACGCTGCTGCCGGTCGTCCTCGACGCCGTCGCAGCGGTCCCTGGCGCCGCTTCAATCATCGATCTGTTCTCGGGGACGTCGCGGGTTGGGCATGCGCTCAAGCGCGCGGGCTACCGCGTGTTGTCCAACGATCACAACACCTACGCGGCGACCCTGGCGCGCTGCTACGTGGCCGCAGATCTCGAGCAGATGCAGCGCGACGCGACCCGCCTGCTCGCCGAGCTCGACGCGCTGCCGGGCGAGCCCGGGTGGTTCACGCACACCTTCTGTGAGCGGTCGCGCTTTTTTCAGCCCAAGAACGGCGCGCGGGTCGACGCGATCCGCGACGCGATCGCGGCCAAGCAGCTCGAGCCCGAGCTCGAGGCGGTGCTGCTGGTCTCACTGATGGAGGCCGCCGACCGGGTCGACTCGACCTGCGGCCTGCAGATGGCGTACCTCAAGCAGTGGGCCGCGCGCTCGCACAACGACCTGAGCCTGCGCCTGCCAGATCTGGTCCCACGCGCGCCTGCCGGCAAGAGCGAGGCGCACCAGCTCGACGCGCTCGCGGCCGCGCACGAGCTCACGGCCGACGTCGCCTACCTCGACCCGCCCTACAACCAGCACAGCTACCTGTCGAACTACCACGTGTGGGAGTCGCTGGTGCTGTGGGATCAACCCGAGGTCTATGGCATCGCGTGCAAGCGCGTCGACTGCCGCACGCGCAAGAGCCCGTACAATTCCAAGCGCAAGTTCCACGCTGCGCTGGCCGAGCTGATCGCCGCCGTCCAAGCCAAGGTCCTGCTGGTCTCGTTCAACAACGAGGGCTACATCGAGCGCGAGCAGATGGAGGCGATGCTCTCGACCCGCGGGCGCGTGACCGTGCTGACCCACGACTACAAGCGCTACGTCGGGGCGCAGATCGGCATCTACAACCCCAGCGGTGAGAAGGTCGGCGCGGTCAGCCACCTGCGCAATCTCGAGTACTTGTACGTGGTCGAGACCGACGCGCTCGAGCAGCCGCTGCAGCTGACGGCGCCGATCGATCCATCCGCCGAGGCCGCGGACGAGCCCCAGACCGAGCTGTTCGAGTAGTCGCGGCACCCGTGAGGTCGCGCCAACGGCGGCGGGAATGCCGAGCTCCGTTCGGGCGTCGCCGGCCCCTCGCGCCGAAACCACGCACCACACGCCGCGAGTTTCGACTTCTGCCAGGCCCAGCCTAAGATCCCGCCGGACCTCGACATGTTCTTTCGCGCCCTCGCCTACATCGTGCTCGGCTGGCTGCTGCTCGCAGCGGTGGCCGGGCTTGGGCATGTGTTCGAGCTGAGCATCATGCTGCCGTCGACGACAGCGGTGCTGCTGGTCCACCTCGCGTTCTCGCGCGAGGGCGAGCTGCCGGCCAAGCTCGCGATCGCGACGGTGCTTGGCTACCTCGAGGATCTTCACCAAGGCGGTCCGCTCGGCACGCTGATCCTGGCCCATCAGGTCTCGTTCTTGGCGCTGTACTGGGCTTCCGGCCGGCTCGCGCTGCACGGCTGGCTGTCTCGGGCCGCCGCGTCGATGCTCGCCGTGGCGGTCATCGATCTCGCCACCTGGGGCACGTTGATGGTGCTCGCGGATCCCATGCGGATCCCTCGTGATGCGCTGATGGTGTCGCTGTGGCAGGCGCGCTGGCACGTGATCGCCACGTTCTTGGTCGCCCACCCGGTCTGGCTGCTGACGACGTGGCTGCTCCGTCGGCTGCGGCTCGAGCAAGCCCCCACGCCGGAACCAACGGAGGCCGCCCCGTGAGCCGCGAGAAGTCCAAGCCGCGCGCGGGCTTCTCGAGCGAGGGGTTTCGGGCTGCGATCGCCCGTCGGGCCAAGCGCTCGAGCGGCGGATCGGGATCGGGCTCGGGCTCGGGCCCCAACTCCGACTCCGGCGCGGGCTCGGGTTCCGGCTCGAGCGGCGACCGCAAGCAGCTCTCGCGCCGCAGCCCCTCCGACGACGTCCGCGTGCTCAAGCCGCGACTGCAGGCGTTCGTGATCATCGGCGGCCTGATCTTTCTCAGCCTGATCGTCCGCCTGTTCCAGCTGCAAATTCTAGAGGGCGTGCACTTCGCCCGCCGGGCCGAGCAGAACTTCGTCGACACGATCGACGTCGAGGCTCCCCGCGGTCGGATCTTCGACACCAAGGGTCGCCCGCTGGCGACCAACCACGCGACCTATGCCCTGTATGTGACGGCGATCCCCCGGGTCCAGGTGGAGTCCGACGAGCCCGGCGAAGAGCCCAAGATCGTGCGCATGCCGATCGACGATCAGCAGATCATCGACCTCGGCGCGCTGATTGACTTCGTTGACGAGGACGACCGGGCCAGCTTCGTGGAGAAGCTCGATCGCCTGCGCGCCGACGAGCGCAACGGTCGCTACGCCGTGGCCGTCCGCAACAACCTGTCGTGGGACGAGAACGCCCGCATCCAGACCCGTGGGTTCGACACCTGGGTCGAGATCCGCGAGTCCGCGCGCCGCTACTACCCCGAGCACGAGCTGGCCGCGTTCGTGACCGGCTTCATGCGAGAGATCGGCCGCAACGCGCTCGAGGACACCCGCTACATCGACTACCGCCCGGGTGATCGGATCGGGGTGACCGGGATCGAGCGACAGTGGGAAAACTACCTGCGCGGGCGACTTGGCGAGCGATCGCGGGTGGTCGATGCGCTCGGCCGCGAGGTCGCCGAGGCGCCGCCGGCCGCGGTCGCGGCCCTGCCCCCCGACCGCGAGCCGATCCCGGGCCAGGACATCTACCTCAGCTTGGATCTGGATCTGCAGCGCGTCGCCGCCACCGCCCTCGCGGGCGAGTCCATGGAGGGGCCGTCTGGCGACGCGCTCTCGCTTGGCGGGAGCCTTGGCGGCATGGGGGCGGTCAAGCGCGCGGGCGGAGCGATCGCCATGGAGGTTCAGACCGGCCGGATCATCGCGATGGTCTCGTCGCCCGCGATCGACCCCAACGTGTGGGAGGGTCGGATCACCCGGCAGCAATACGAAGACTGGCTCAACTCGCCGTTCAAGCCCTTCGTCGACAAGACCGTCCAAGAGAACTTCTACCCTGGCAGCACCTACAAGGTGGTCTCGGCCCTCGCGATGCTCGAGGAGCCAAACTTCAACCCCGAAGAGACCATCGAGTGCGACGGCTACGTCGAGTACGGCGGCCGACGCTTCAACGACACGCACAGGCACGGGATCATCAACCTCGAGCAGGCGATCGTGCAGAGCTGCAACGTGTACTTCTACCACTTGGCGATCGAGAAGGACCTCACCCTCGCCCGGATGGAAGAGGTCGCCCGGCGGCTCGGGCTGGGCGAGCGCACCGGCTTGGGCATCAACGCGGAGGTGCCGGGGGTGGTCCCAACCGAGGCCTCCGAGGCCCGCCAGGGCACGTTTCAGCGCGGCGTCCGGCTGAACTCGGCGATCGGGCAGGGCAACGTCAAGGCGACGGTGCTTCAGATCGCGGTGCTGTATGCGGCGCTCGCCAACGGCGGGTACGTCGTCACGCCCTCGTTGGTCGATCGGGTCGAGACCTCGGACAACAAGCTGGTGCTGCAGACCGAGCCCAAGTTCAAGCAATCCGAGCCCGTGATCGCGCCCTTTGATCGGCAGCGGATCCACAAGGGCCTGATCGGCGTGGTCAACAGCGAGCTCGGCACCGCCTACAGCGAGCGCCTCTCCAGCGTGACCGTGGCCGGCAAGACCGGCACCGCGCAGGTCGGCATCGATCCCAAAGAAGGCGAAGAATTGATCGAGGGTTGGGACGTGACCAAGGACCACGCGTGGTTCGCCAGCTACGCCCCGGCCGAGAACCCCGAGATCGTCGTGGTCGCGCTGGTCGCCCACGGCGGCGTCGGAGCCGACGCCGCCGCCCCGATCGTGATGCGCGTGATCGATCACTACCTGGGCTCGAAGGGCGCGCAAGGCGATCTGTCGGCCCACCCGCGCGCGCCTGGGGTCCCGCCGCCGCTGCCCGGCGAGGCCGAGCGCCAGCGCCAAGCCGAGATCGAGGAGGGCCTGTGAGCAATCCGCTGATCACGGGACCGCAGACATGGTGGACCGAGCTGCGTCGCAGCATCGACTGGGTCGTGATCACGCTGACCTTCGGCATCATCACGCTGGCGCTGATCAACCTCAACAGCACCGAGGGCGGCGACTGGAGCGGCGAGCTGGTTCGGGATCAGCTCCGCTTCGTCGGGATCGGGACGGTCCTGATGATCGGCGTGGCGGCCGTGGACTACCGCGTCTACTACCGCATGGCCTACCCGCTCTACGCGATCGGCGTTGGCTTCGTGCTGTTGGTGCCGATCGTCGGGACCACGATCAACAACGCCACCCGCTGGCTGGATCTCGCGTTCGTGCGGATCCAGCCGTCGGAGCTGATGAAGCTGTTGTTGGTGATCGGGCTGGCTCGCTACCTGCACAGGCTCACGCGCAAGGACGCGCGGCGAACCATGGTCCAGACCTTGGTGCTACCGGGCTTGTTGGTGCTGACCCCCGCGTTGATGGTCATTCAGCAGCCGGATCTGAGCACGGGGATCATCTTGATCTTGATCGCGCTGTCGATGCTCGCGGTCACGGAGTTCGACTTCAAGACCTTGCTGACCCTGCTGGTCGCTGGTGGCATCAGCTTCATGGTCGCGTGGTCGTTCTTCATGCAGGGCTATCAGACCAAGCGCATCGACGTGTGGCTGGACCCCGAGTCCCACCCGGACGAGGCCTACCAGATCGTGCAAGCGCGCACGGCGGTGGGCAACGGCGGTTTCTTCGGGCGGGGGATCGGTCAGGGCACCCAGAACGTGCTCGACTTCGTGCCCTACAAAGAGTCGGACTTCTCGTTCGCCGTGTTCGCCGAAGAGTGGGGCTTCGTTGGCTCAACGATGTTGCTCGCCCTCTACATGAGCCTGGTGCTGTGGTCGATCAACCTGGCCTCGCAGGCGCGCGATCGCTTCGCGGCGTGCCTGTGCGTGGGAATTGGCGCGATGTTCTTGTGGCACGCGGTCCTCAATGTCGGGGTCGTGCTGGAGTTCTTCCCCAACACGGGGTTGCCGCTGCCGTTCTTCTCGCACGGCGGATCCAGCGTGGTCACGCTAATGATCTCGCTGGGCATGTTGATGTCGATCAGCCGCTCGCGCGAGTGGCGGTGAGCCGATCATCACCGGGCACGCCAACAAGATCGGCGCCGCGACGGATCTCGTCACTGGCTCGCCGGCGGATCAGCTGGCTCCGGCTCCGTGACCACACCGGGCGGGTGGCGGCGCTGAAACCAGGTCACGATCCCGCGCAGGGTTGGGTAGCAGAGCACTGTCACCCAAGCCATCAGGATCGTCGCGCCCAGCAAGAACGCCGGGATCTTCGAGACGAACAACTCCCACCAGCCACGCCAGTCGTACGCGCGCACGACCGCCCAACCCGGCAGCGGATCCCCCAGGGCGACGCTGCCGACCCACAGCTCCGCGAAGTAGATCGCGGCGCCGGTGAGCGGGTTGACGATCGCGGTGCCAGCGTAGACCGCTGGCAAGCTCGCCCCCAGCATCGGCGCCAGCGCCAGCGCGACGAGCATCCCGGCGAAGGGGATCGGGATCAGCGACAGCCCCAAGCCCAGCGTGAACCCCAGCGCGATCCCATGCGGCGACGCGTGGAGCCGCAACAGCCTGCCAATGCCCTGCCGAAGCCGAACGAGCATGTGAGGGCTAGAATCGGTACTCCAGCACCAAGGGCAGGATCTGCAAGGGCAGAATGAACGCCGGATCGTTGCTGGACTCTGCGGCCGCGGGCAGGCGCTCGCGGTGGATCACAAACCCCGGGCGCAGCTCGACGTCGATCCCGAGCGCCAGCTCGCGCAGCAAGAAGAAGCGGACACCAGCCGCCGCCTGCAGACCCAGCATCCAGCTGAGCTCGCGAGTCTGCTCCCGGGTGCCGTTGAGGCGCGGGTAGGACCAAAACCCGCCGGCGACCCCAGCGCGGAAGGTTGGCACGATCCACGGGTGCTTCTCGATGAACAGCTTGTGGGTGTAGCCAACCCACAGATCCATGCCGGCAGTGGTCCCCGCCTGGCAGGTGCCAACCTGACTCTCGAGGCCGCAGCTGTCCATGCGGAAGGTCTGCCAGTCGCCACGATCGAACAGCGCCGCGGCGCCGATGTGCAGCCAGTGCGCGCGGTGCAGCTGGCGATCGTACTGAAACCCGATGCGGCCGCGGGGGATGAACCCGTTGGGGGTCAGGCCAACCTGGACCGGAGCGAGCAGGGACACCGCGTTGCCGCCGTAGACGAAGTCGGGCAGCTGGAAACCAGACGGGCTGGTCTTGTAGGTGCCGCCCGGTCCGCCGCTCCCGCGCACAGCCGGAGACGCCGAGCCCGATGCAGAGCCGGACCCCGAGCCCGACGTGGGCGGCGTTGCGAGTGCAGAGCCTGCGAGCGGAAGGCTGGCCGCGAGCAGCACCAAGGCCAGCAGTAAGCGTCGTAGAAGGGGTCGGCGGGGAAGCATGGGTCGAAGCATGGCGAACGCGGCGTCAGTGAAACACTGCCGCGGCCTCGATGCCAGCGCGTCTTCGTGGCCCACCAGTGGTCCAGCACGCTGACTCACCCGCAACCTGGCCCAAAACCTGTCGCTAGCTTCGTTGCTTGGATCCGATCGGTGATTTGTGCGCGGTGATGTGGGCGACCCATGGAGTGCCGGCCAGCATCCGCGGTTCGCGCAGCCCTGCGTTGGACTTGTTGGGCTGCAAGGCCCGGGGGTGTCGGTATCGGCAGCTGGACGCGAAGCACGGGCCAAGACCGCCGCGCTCGACGCGAGCTTCGTGCCGGCGACGAGCCCGGCATGCGGTAAATTACTCGATGCCAGTTGGGCGTCCGAACGCCGCGGGTCTAAGGTTAGGTCAGTGCTCGGGTTGCTCCTGATCGCCGCGCTCGTCGTGGCAACCGTCGCGCTCGCGCGGCAGCTCGACTTGCTCGCGGATCTGCTGCAGCTCGGCGGGGCTTCCATGCTTGTCGGTTTGGTGTTCTTGGCTGTCCACCCCAAGCTCGAGTGGATCGCGTCCCCGCCGGCAGACGACGGCAGCTGCACCGTCGACGAGCTGCCAAGCGTCGCGCCCGTCGTCGACCGCGTCTCGGTCGAGGAGGCCCAAGAGTTGCTCGAGCGATCGCAAGTGACCTTCGTCGACGCCCGTCCGGCCTACCACTACGCCGCCGCCCACATCCCTGGCGCGATGAACCTCCCCGCCGAAGACGCCGAAGGTCTGCTCGACATGCAGTCGCTGTCGCTCCCACCCGACGGCGCCGTGATCACCTACTGCGACGGAGGCAGCTGCGAGCAGTCGGAGTACTTGGGCTTGTTGCTGCGCGAGCGCGGCGTCTGCCAAAAAGTTCGCGTCCTCGAAGGCGGCTGGCAGGCGTGGGTCGGCGCGGGCGGGTCGACCGTCAGCGGTGACACGCGCTTTGGCGACGCGCCAAGCTCCAGCGTCGCGCCGGAGGCGGCCGGATGAGCGCGTCCACGCCCACCCCAAAGTGGATGCTCGCGGCGAGCTGGGCCGGTCGGCTGATCGCGGGCGGGGTGTTCATCTATGCCGCCGCGCTCAAGCTGGTCGACCCGGTCGCGTTCGCCCAAGACATCGCCAACTATCAGGCGTTTCCGTACTGGACCTGGAACCTGGCGGCCGCCGTCGTCCCGGTCGTCGAGCTGCTTGGCGGCCTCGCGCTGATCATCGGTTTCAAGCGGCGGGCCGGGTCTGTGGTGCTGGGCGCGCTGACGCTCGCGTTCATCGGTCTGATCCTCTCGGTGATCGTGCGCGGCATCGATCTCAGCTGCGGCTGCTTTGGCGAGGCCACCCAATCGAGCGCGGTCGGCTGGCCGATGCTGCTGCGGGACGTGGCGCTCTTGGTAGCGATCGTCGCCGCTTACCTGCCTCCCGAGGGGCCGCCCAAGGGCCCGCCCAACCCCTCCGACAGCTCGCCCAAGCGCTTGCTCAAGTAGTCCCGCGCGACCTGGTTGGGCGCCCCCGCGATCGCCCGCTCGTAGGCTGCGATCGCGGCCTCGACCTGGCCAGCGCGACGCAGCAGGTCGGCCCGTGCGGCGTGGAAGGGCTGGTAGTCGTCGAGCGAACCAGACCCGCCAAGCTGATCGAGCAGCGCGAGCCCAGCCTCGGGGCCGTGGGTCCGGGACACCGCGACCGCGCGGTTGAGCTCGATGATCGGCGACGGATAGCGGCGCGCCAGCTCCGTGTACAGCGCGACGATCTGCCGCCAGTCGGTCCCCTCGAAGCTCGGCGCCTCGGCGTGCAAGGCCGCGATCGCGGCTTGCAGCTGATACGAACCGGCGGGACCGATGCTCAGCGCGCGCTTGGTCAGCTCGATGCCCTCGGTGATCTCGGCGTGGTTCCAGAGCGATCGATCTTGCTCATCGAGCACGTGGTCGCGCGCGGCTCGGCGCGAGTGGTGGAGCGTCAGCAGAGCCAGCAAGCCCAACACTTCGGCGCGTTCTGGGAGCAGCTGGGCGAGCAGCCGGGCGAGTCGCAGGGCCTCGTCGCACAGATCCCGGCGCACACCGTCGGGCCCGGTCGCGCAGTAGTAGCCCTCGTTGAACACCAAGTAGACCACCGCCAACACCGAGTCGACGCGCTCGGGCAGGGCGCTCGCGCTCGGGACGACGTAGGGGATCCCGGCCGCGCGGATCTTCGCTTTGGCCCGGACCAGACGCTGCGCCATGGTTGGCACCGGGACGAAGAACGCCGCCGCGATCTCACCCGTGCTCAGGCCCCCGAGCGTGTGCAGGGTCAGCGCGACCTGGGCCTCGCGGTTCAGGGCCGGGTGGCAACAGGTGAAGATCAAGCGCAGGCGGTCATCGGCGATGTCTGGCTGATCCCGCGACATGGCGTCGCGCCGCTCGTCGGCCTCGAGCTCGATCAGCGCCGCGACGCTGGCTTGCTTGGCCCCACGGGTCGCCGCCCGGCGCAGGCGATCGATCGCCTTGCGGCGCGCGGTCGTGGTGATCCACGCGCCCGGGTTGTCGGGGATGCCATCGCTTGGCCACCGCTCGAGCGCGCTGGCCAGCGCGTCGTGCAGCACGTCCTCGGCGAGATCAAACTCGCCAAGGATGCGGATCAACCCAGCTAGCACCGCGCCCGACTCGCGCCGGAACACCCGCTCGACCGCGACGCCAACTGGAATCATGGGCGCTCGACCGTTAGCCGAAGACCATGACCGGGCGGACCTCGACCGTGCCCGTGCGCGCGCCAGGGCACTTGGCCGCCCACTCGAGCGCGCCGTCGAGATCCGCGGCTTCGACCAAGTAGTAGCCGCCGAGCTGCTCTTTGGTCTCGGCGAAGGGGCCGTCGGTGATCATCCGCTCGCCGTCGCGGAGCCTGACCGAGGTCGCGGTCGAGACTGGCTGCAGCGCGTCACCAGCGACGTACGCGCCAGCGGCCTTCATGTCGTTGGTGTAGGACATCCACTCGCCAAACATCGCTTGGCGTTGCTCTTGCGGGACTTGGGCTTCGGCGGACTCGTTGGCGTAGATCAGCAGTAGGTATTGCATCGTCGGGTTCCTTGGGTGGTGAGGGTTCATCCCCTCGACGCACGAGCTCGCGCCCGATCGACAACGTCCGCGAATTTTTTTTCAGATCTCGAATTTTCGGATCCACAGATCCGTGTCGGCGCCCACGACCCCATGAGCGCCGACCGCGATCGCGTAGTTGTGGGTCGTGACGAAGACATCGTACAGGATGTCGACATCGACGTTGTCGAGTACCACGTCGGCCGCGAGCTCGCCCCCCGCGGCGTCGTACCAGCTCAGCAGGCCATCCGAGCCACCCCCGGCGCCGTTGGTAAAGCCGGCGACCACCAGCCCCTGGCCACCAGGCAGCAGCGCGAGCCCGCTCGCGCCGTGCTCGAGGCCGCCGCCGTCGCTGGTTTGCGACCACGCGAGGCCGCCAGCCGCGTCGTACTTGCTGACCGTGAACGAGCGCTGATCGCCGGCCTGGGCGAGCAGGTAGACCTCGCCCCCGGTGCCAACGACGAGCTCCTCGAAGGTGTGGCCCGCTTGGTCGACGATCGGCGCGGTCCAGCCTGGGGTCCCCGCCGCGCTGTAGCGCTCGAGCAGCTGCGCGTCGCCCCGCACCGCCCAGATCTCGCCGCTGGGTGACACGCCAACTGGGCCGAGCGCGCCGGCCGTGGCCTGCAGCTGCGTCCAGGTGTCCAAGTCGAGGGGATCGTAGCGACCCAAGAAGCCGCTCTGCTCGTGGTAGCCAACCGAGGTCACGAAGCCGTCGGCGTCAGCGCCGACACCCAGGATCCCCGAGCTCCCAACGGGGACCAGGGTCGTGAACCCAGAGTTGCCCTTGGTGTCCCAGACCCGCGTCACGCCTTGGCCCCCCAGCAACCCACCGACCACCGGCTCGTCGAAGGGCGTGAGCGCGAGGCTAGGCTTGTCGGTCTGCAGCGAGCTCACGCTCCACAGCGGGTTCCCGTCGAGGTCGAACTCCGCGAGCAGGTAGCTGCTGGCATCGAGCGAGATCAACACGTCGATGTTGCTCTGCGCGTCGACGACGACCTCGAGCCCCACGTCGTCCCCCTGTTGGTCATCGATGTCGACGAACCGCTCCCAGATCAGCTCGCCCGGGAGCTGACAAGAGGCCGAGCAACCATCCCCGGGATCATTGTTGCCGTCGTCGCACGCCTCGCCCGGATCGAGCTGCCCGTCGCCACAACCAAGCGGCGGATCCCCATCCCCGTCCCCAGCGTCCCCGTCCCCCTCGGCCTCACCAAAGTCACCCGCCGCAGGATCCCCGTCCCCATCCCCCACCGCCTCATTGCCCTCCGCGTCCCCATCTCCGTCCCCTGGCCCGCTCGTACCGTTGACCTCGCCATCACCATCGCCAGCCGAGCTGTCACCGCAAGCGGAGCAGATCAACGCGCCGCCGACGAGCGCCAACAACAACGGACCTTTGATTGAGCGCGCCATCCCCCCGATCCTGACGATCCGCGCGTCAGCATGCAAGCACTACCAGACCACGCTCCCTTCTCCCCGTCGCCGCGAACACCACGAGCAAGCCCAACCCGGAAATGTTCACGTACTTGGAGCCCCCTTTCCAGGGGGCCACACATACACCAGCCCGTTGGGAGCGAGCGCAGCGAGTGACCGCGAGGTGCGAAGCCGCCTGTGGGGGTAACAAAAGCCCCCTTCCAGCGAGCGCATCAAGTGACCGCGAGGTGCGAAGCCGCCTGTGGGGGTAACAAAAGCCCCCTTCCAGGGGGCCACACATACGCCCGCAAACAGCCTGCCCGTTGGGAGCGAGCGCAGCGAGTGACCGCGTAGTGCGAAGCCGCCTGTGGGGGTAATAACTAAATCTCGAATTTGCGGATCCACAGATCCCCGTCTTGGCCCGCTTCCTCGCGACCCCCAACCGCGACCGCGTAGCCATCACCCATGACCACGTCGAAGAACACGTCGACATCCATCTCGGCGCCGCCGTCCACGACGATGTCCGGGATGATCGTGCCGCCGTCGGCGTCGTACCAGGCGAGCAGAGCATCCCCGCCCTCGGCGCCCCCGTTGGTGCCGCCGCAGACGAGCACGCCGCCACCGGGCAGCACCGCGAGGCCGCCAGCGACCTCGAGCTGGTCTGGATCGTCATGATCGATCGCCCAGATCAGCTCGCCAGCGTTGTCATACTTGCTGATCGTCAGCAGCGAGTCATCGAGCGCGGCCGAGAGCAAGTAGGTGTTGCCGTCGGCGTCGGCGACCAGGTCTGCATAGACAGCGTCCTCGACCGGAGCCGAGACCCAGCCAGGCACGCCCTCGGCGGTGTAGGTCTCGAGCTGGCGCGGGTTGCTGCGCAGCGCCCAGATCTGTCCATCGCCGCCCACGGTGACCAAGCGCAGCGCGACCCCGTCGGGATCGAGGTGACTCCAGTCTTCGCTGCCCGTGTTGTCATAGCGAGACAGCAGCGCCTTGTTGTTGGCGTGGTAGCCGGCCGAGACGATGAAGCCAAGCTCGTCAACCGCGACGCCAAGCACCCGCGAGTTGTTGACCGGGACGTTCTCGGTCCACTGCGAATTGCCGTCGGTGTCGTACAGCCGCGTCGCGCCCTGGTTGCCGTTGCTGCCGCCGACCACGAGCGCGTCATCGGGGCCAATCGCGAGGCTGGGAAACGGAGTCGTCAGCGACGCATAGTTCCACAGCGCCGAGCCATCGCTGGCGTATTCTGCCAGGCGATAGCTGCCGTTGGTCTCGATCAAGATGTCGATGTTGTCACCGCTGTCGAGCACGACCTCGACGCCGATGTCATCATCGCCGGCGTCGTTGAAGTCGATGATCGACTCCCACAGCAGCGCGCCAGGGAGCACGCAGGCGGCCGTGCAACCGTCGCCTGCGTCGGTGTTGCCGTCGTCACACACCTCGTTGTTGCTGGGCTGAACGAAGCCGTCGCCGCACGCCGGGAGCTCACACGCGCTGGTGCAGTCGTCCTCGTCGACCTCGTTGCCGTCGTCACACGCCTCGCCCGCTTCAACCTCACCGTTGCCACACTCGGCTTGCGGGTCGCCGTCGCCGTCGCCATCGCCGTCGCCGTCGCCATCCCCGTCGCCATCCCCGTCCCCGTCACCGTCACCGTCACCGTCACCCGGGTCACCGTCACCGTCACCGTCGCCATCCCCGGTCTCGGTTCCCGTCCCCGTCTCTGTCCCCGCTTCCATGGGCTGGTCCGCACAAGCGCCAAGGGTGAGACCGAGGGTCAAGGCGATCCATGAAATTCCGGCAGTCCTCATGAGCCAAGCGGACATCAACACGGCGGACGTGTCAACCAAACCCGGCCGCAATAAACAGACCCGAATGCAGCAATTGGCGAGACATGGGTACCGGACTTTCATGTCACGCCATCGATCGTCGCTGTCACGCATGCAGCATCCGCGTTGCCTTGCTCGCGGCACATTGCTCGCTCCACATTGCTGTCGCCGATTGCTCGCGTCGCGGTCCTCGACCCACGACGGTCACCCAGCTCGGCGATGTCCGCCGCCGCGCTACACCGTAGCGGTGCTGTTCACGGCTTGACGTGCCGCGATCGCAGCTTGGATCGCGGCGTCAAACTCCTCGCGCTCGGCGAAGCTCTTGATCTTTGGCCCGATCGTTGCGTTGACCAGCGCCGCCCCCATCATCACGAGGCGCGAGCTGAACAACAAATGCACGTCGTCGAGGTGGGCCTTGTTCTCGCGCATCCAGTCGGTGAGCCGCCGACGAAACTCCGCCTCGAAGAAGGCCAGATCCGTGGCGTCGATCGACAGGCTGATCCGATGGCCAGCGGCGATGCGATCGTTGAAGCGCGAGATGACCGGATCGACGACGATCACGGGCGCGGTCCCGTAGTACCGGGTGATGAACACCGCTGGCGCGAGCTCACGGACCTCCACGTGCCCGTGTTCATGCTCGATGAGCAAGCGGTCGTCGTCGAGTTCGCGGACGTCCATGTGCGGGCAGAGGGGGCAGCACCAAAAGCTGACAGTTCGAGAGTGTACCTAAGACCGTTGAAAGTGCGAAGGTCTGAGTGCGCGGATTCGCCCAATGCTGGGAGCAGACAAAGCCCCTCACGCTCCCATGCCAGCGTGTCCCCGAGCCAGTTTTCGTCGCCAGGGCTCTCGCATGGTACCTCCAAATCTGCAAACCCGGTTAGCTCCAGCGCGTGGGGGTCACAGCCCGGTGACTCAAAATGGTCACTGCTCAGCTGAACCGCCTTTGGTGACCCAAAAATTCGCGCCCCACGTCACCGTTGCCAGCCCAAGCAAGACCTCCTGGGGGCCTGGGCCTGCCGCGACGAGACTGGGCGGTCAGGGTGCGCATGTCCCCCCAGGCGCCAACCCAAACCGCCAACACCGTCCACGAGCGGGCCAGAAGCCTCGCCGCGCCGAAAATTACCCGCGCCCAAGCTGAGCGCAGATCATCAGTCTTTGGACTTCCCCAGGCGTGGCTCCTAAGCTGCGCGAAGACATGACGCAGCCGCCCGGCAGCCCACGGCCGTACGCTGCGCCTCGAGCAGGCGCGGGCCGGGCGATCACGCCGCGCGGCGGAAGCGACGACGACGAGAGCTCGAAGGACGCTCTGGACGCGCTCCTCGAGCTGCTGTCGATCCTCGGGCGTCGCTGGCTGGTCGTCGCGGTCACCACGGTGCTGGCCCTCGCTACTGGTGTGCTGGCGATCTCGCTGCTGCATCCGCAGTGGCGCGCGACCGCGACCATGGTCATCAACCCCAGCGGGCCGCAGGTGCTCGACGACGTGCGGGGCGTCAACGAAGAGCAGGGTACGGATCGCTTCGCGTTCAAGCAGTACTTCGAGACCCAGCGCGAGATCATCTCGAGCCGCAAGGTCCAGGAGGCCGCGCTCGCCCGACTCGGGCTCGCCGACGACCCAACCTTCTTGGGCACGACGGGGATCCGCGACGCCGAGCTGCGCGAGGAGGCCGAGGCCGCCGTCGATCCGGTCACCCGCCTGCAGTCGATGATCACGATCGAGGAGGTCCGCGGATCGCGGGTCATGGCGATCTCGGCCGAGTACCCCGACCCCACGATCGCCCGCGACATCGCCAACGAGGTCGCCAAGGCCTACCTCGCCCATATCAACCGGCGCCGCTCGGACACCGGAGACAAGGCCCAGACCGATCTTCAGGCCGAGCTCGTCACCGCCAACGCCGACCTCCAAGCGGCCGAGAACGCGCTCGAGCAGTTCAAGCGCGAACACCGGATCACCTCGATCTCCCTAGAAGATCGCCAGAACCTGATCGCCCAGGGCATCTCCACGCTCACAGCCTCGGCCAAGGCCGCGCAGGCCGATCGCATCGCGATCGAGGCCGTGTATCGCCAAGCCAAGAAGCTGCGCGAGCAGGGCAGCCTGGCTGGCGCGTCCCTGCTCAGCAGCGGCGAGCGGATCATCTTTGATCGGATGTTGGCCGAGCGGCTCGAGGCCGAGCGCGAGTTCAACGACATCGATCTTCGCTACGGCCAAAAGCACCCGCAGTGGCGCAAGTCCCAGCGCCGCGTGGAGCTGATCGAAGAGCGGATCGATGCAGAGAGCAAGGGCATGATCCGCACGCTCGAGGCCCGCTACAAGGCCGCGGCCGAGACCGAGCAGAAGCTCGAGGCCGCGCTCACGGCCGAGCGCGACGACGCGATCGAGCTCGGCCGGCTCGAGCCAGCCTATCGCCAGCTCGAGCGCGAGACCCAAAACGCCGCCGACGCCTACGCCAAGCTTCGCAGCCGCACCGACGAGATCGGCGTCAGCAACCGGGTGGAGATCCCGCCGGTCGAGGTCCTCGACTTCGCGACGATGCCGGAGCGCCCGGTTCGCCCGCGCAAGCCCCTGCTGCTGGCGATCGCCGCGATCGCCGGGCTGTGCCTTGGGGGCGTGTTCGCGGTCGTCATCGATCTGCGCGACCACCGGATCCGCTCGGTCGCCGACCTCGAGCGGGCGCTGTCGGCGTTCGGCCTGCCCACCTTGGGTCAGCTGCCCTTGCTGCCCGCCGACCCCGCCCTGGGGGTTGGCAACGTCCGCGCCCAGCGTCGCCGCCGCGATCTTTACTCACACCTGTTTCCTCAGTCGCTGATGGCCGAGCGCTGCCGCGGGATCCGAACCTCGCTGGCGTTCATGACCTCGACGACGGACTCGCTGGTGCTGCTCGTGACCTCGCCAGCCTCGGCCGAGGGCAAGAGCTCGACCGCGATGAACTTGGCCGTGAGCTACTGCCAAGCCAAGAAAAAAGTCTGCCTGGTCGACGCCGACATGCGCCGGCCACGGCTGCACCAGGTGTTTCCTCCGGTGGTTGGCAAAGAAGACTATGGCCTGGCCACCGTGCTGCAGGGCGAGCATCAGCTGGTCGACGCGCTGCAGGGCCAGCTCGAGGGCGCGCCCGAGACCCTGCAAGTCTTGACCTGCGGCCGGGTGCCCGACAACCCCGCCGAGCTGCTCGAGTCGCCCTCGTGCCGCAAGACCATGGCCGAGCTGCGCGAGCTGTTTGACGTGGTGATCATCGACTCGCCGCCCGCGCTGCCGGTCACGGATCCGTTGATCTTGGCGCCACAGGTCGACGGCGTGATCGTGGTCGCGCGCTGCCGCTCAACCACGTGGACAGACATCCAACGGGCGCTGACCCAGCTGCGCCAGGGCGACAACAACCTGCTCGGCGTGATCCTCAACGAGCTCGACGCGCGCGATGAAGGCCGCCGCTACAGCTCCGAGTACTACACCTACCGTCCCCACGAAGAAGCTACCGAAGGCGCCTGAACCAAGCCCATGACCAAGCCCGCGATCGAACTCGTCGAGACCCAACTACGCGCGAACCCACGCAAGTGGTTGGTCACGGGGGCGGCCGGGTTCATCGGCTCGCACCTGGTCGAGCACCTGCTCACGCTCGGTCAGCGGGTCGTGGGTCTGGACAATTTCGAGACCGGAACCCACGCCAACATCGAGGCGCTGGTCCGCAGCGCGGTCGCCCGCGGGGCAACCGACGCCGATGATCGGCTGCTGGTCATCGAGGCTGACGTGCGTGAATTCGACGCCGTCCTCGACGCCTGCACGGGCATCGATCATGTGCTCCACCACGCCGCGATCGCCTCGGTCCCACGCACGATCGCCGAGCCGATCGAGGGCTTCACCGTCAACGTCGACGGCAGCTTTCACGTGCTCGAGGCCGCCCGCCAGGCCGGCGTGCGCAGCATCGTTCATGCGTCGTCTTCGGCGGTCTACGGCGACTGCCCCGGCGAGCCAGACACCGGGGCCCAACACGAAGCAACGATCGGCCGCCCGCTCTCGCCCTACGCTGCGCACAAGCACGTGGCCGAGATCCTTGGCCAAGCCAGCAACCGCACCTTTGGGCGCGCGTCGGGCCTGTCGGTCGTCGCGCTGCGCTACTTCAACATCATCGGCGCCCGCCAAGATCCCGAGGGCGCCTACGCGGCAGTGCTCCCCAAGTGGGTCGCGCTGCTGGCCAAGGGCGAGCAGCCGGCGATCTTTGGCGACGGGCTCAACACCCGCGATTTTTGTCCGGTCCAAGACGTGGTCCAGGCCAACCTGCTCGGCGCGACCTGGGCCGAGCGCGTCGCGCCCGAGCAGCGCGAGCGCCCGGGCGATCCCAGCGAGGGCGTGTTCAACATCGGGCTTGGCGGACGCACGACCTTGCTCGAGCTCTACGCGCTGGTCCACGCTGGCATGCTCGAGCTCGGGGCCCCGTGCCAGGGCGTCGCACCTCGACACGAAGCTCCGCGACCGGGCGACATCGTCCACAGCCGCGCCGACATCACCCGCGCCCGCGAGCAGCTTGGCTACGCGCCGCGCACCGACATGGCCGACGCGCTGCGCAGCACGATGAGCTGGCTGCTCGGGCGCCCATGACCCCACCCGCGCGGCCTCGAGCGGTCGCGGAGCTTCTCACCGCCGCCGAGATCCGCGAGCTGACCGAGCGCAGCGACGCCCGCCACCACGCCCACACCAACGAGCCAGACGATCCCGAGCGCCACCATGGATGTGATCGCTTGCGGCCTGCGCGATTTTGGCCCGGTCGTGCGGACCAACCTCGCGCTGGGTTTGCTGCTTGGGTTGGGCTTATTTGACCAGCTTCAGCCTGTCCATTCGATTTCGCGCGATGTAGATCTCACGATCGGCGGACGACGCGAGCCAACTGGGCCGCGCGACTCACGGTCGCGCCGCACGCCGTCAACTATCACCTCGAGCATCACCTGCTGCCCGCCGTTCCGATGTACTCGCTCGCGCGCATGCATCAGGTATTGGGCGAACGCGGTGCGCTTACGGGCTGCCACGTCTCGTCGAGCTATCTCGAGATGCTTCGTGTCGTGACGTCCGCGCACTGATCCTCAGACCAAAACGCACTATCCCTGATTTTTTCATGACCGAATCAGTCGGTCAGGACACAACCAATCTCGAACGTTACACGGCTCGTGTGCGCCCGGGACAGGTTCACACGGCAAGTCCGCGCGGGGGCCCCATTTGGGGCAAACAATGGGTGCCCAGTCCTCTGGATAGTCCTCTGGACACCGCGCCTCCACCGACCCACGCACCGTGAACTCGCTTCCTGGGGAGTTCGCGGTGCGTGACCTATTCACGTTGGTTGTGTCGTACCATTTGGTTTCGGTGATGGATCGCCGAGATCAAATGGGACGACATGATACAGAAAAAATTGATTTGGAGTTCTCTCGCGTGTCTCGGACTGATGCTCGCGTGCGCGGATGACGGGACCGGCGAGGGCACGAGCGGCGACGGCGACACCGACACCGCGACGATGGGCGACGAGACCGACGACACCCAGGAGACCAGTGACTCCAACTCGGGTGACGGTGACGGTGACGGTGACGGTGACGGCGATGGTGATGGTGATGGTGATGGTGATCCCGGCGACGGTGACGGCGACGGCGACGGCGACGGCGACGGCGACGGCGATGGTGATGGCGACGGCGACGGCGATGGCGACGGCGACGGCGACGGCGACGGCGACGGCGACGGCGATCCCAACCAGCCGCTCGTGCTCGTTCACGTTCGCAACGACATCGACACGCTCGTGAAGATCGACGTGGAGACCGGGGTGGAGACGGAGCTCTGCGATTTTGGCGTCAACGTCTCGTACCCGTCGATCACCTTCGGCCTCGACGGCGAGCTGTACGGCTCACGCAGCGGTCAGTTCCTCGACATCATCAACACCTGCGACTGCAGCACGACCTTCATCGGGCCGATGGGCTACAACGGGATCAACGGGATCACCGCCAACGGCCTCGAGGTCCAAGAGCTGTTCGGCATGACCAACGTGCAAGACGTGCTGCTCAACATCAGCACCCTCGACGCGATGGCCGTCGAGGTTGGCAACGGCTTGGGCGTCAACGTTGGCACCCACGGCTCGACCTTCTCGTCGGACATCCAGGGCCTGTTCATGATCAACGGCACCGACGACAACCTCTACGACGTCGACATCGTGTCGGGCATCGCGACCAACACGGGCCCGCTCGACGTCCCGTTTGGCACGGTCGGGATCGAGTGGCACCCCGGCAACGGGATCTTGTACGCCTGCACCGACGGCCACCTGTACGAGGTCGACCCGATGGACGGGTCCACGATCGAGATTGGCAACATGGCCCACCCGTGCACCAACCTCGCCGCGCAGTGGACTCCGGTCGCCTGCGTCGATGGGTAGAGCGCCGATCAGTTTGGGGTCGCGTCGCCAGGTGCGTCTGGAGCCTGCGCATCGGACCAGTTTTGCTCGTGGAGGCGACCCAACATGAAGGAGTTGTCCCGGCTGGACATACAGGCGCCCGCGCTCGGCCGGCCGCGAGGCCGCGCGGGGCCCCACGAAACGGGCTTTGACGACACGCTGGGGCCCGTGCAAGATCATCGGATGACCCTGCGTGTTGGCCTCGCTTCGCTCGGCCTCGCTGCCTGCCTGCTCGGCTGTGGCCTGCGAACCGATCCCGACTACAGCCCCGTGTGCGTGGACGAGAACACCGTCGCTGGCACGGACACCGGCACCGACACCGGCGGCATCCCAACCGCGCCGCGCGTGGGCTCGTGCCAAGATCCGATCGACCTGCCCGCCGGCGACACGATCGTCGTGCGCGGCAGCCTTGGCGGCTGCTCTGGCGTCGAGGGTTGGTGCGGTGGCTCGGGGGCCGAGGACGTCTACCGGATCGGCTCCGTGTCCGGCGACGTGTTCATCGACTTCCTGCCCCAAGAGACCAACTTCAACCCCGTGCTTCGGGTCGTGCGTGGCGAGGATCCATGCCTCGAAGGCGTGATCGAGCAATCGGAGATCTGCGCCGACATCGTCAACTCCGTGCCCGGCCGCGGCTTCTACGATCAAGGCAGCGAGGACACCTACTTCATCATCGTCGACACCGAGCTCGGCGAGTCAGGCAAGTACGCGTTCGAGGTCCGGTTCGGCGACTCGGCGTTCGCGGGCGACTGCTACGACGCCGTCGAGGAGCAGACGATCGAGCTGATGCCCGGCGGCAACTTCGTGTGGGAGGCCAGCCTCGAGCCCAAGCAAGGTCGGCTCGACAGCACCTGCTCGTCGCCCGGCGACGAAGACATCTTCAACCTCGTGCTCACCGGTGGCGGCACCGTCCAGGCCACCGTCGAAGCGATCGAGGGTGACATCCTCCCGATCGTCTCGATCCGCAACGACTGCGCGACCGAGAGCGAAGTCGCGTGCGGCCCCTCGGTCTCGGCCGGGTTCGGCAGCTCAACGACCACGTACCTGGTGGTCGACCAGATCGGCGCCAACAAAGGCCGCTACCGCCTGAGCGTAGACTACTAGGGGCTCCAAAAAGCGGTATTGCTTGACCCAAGGGGGATGGGCTGCGAACCTCTTGGGCGAGCGCCGATGGACGAAATCCTGCAAAAGATCGTCGAGGGTACGCCTGGCGCAAAGGGCGCCATCCTCATGGGGTTTGACGGGATCACCGTCGAGCAGTGGGTGAAGCCGGAGTTCGAGAAAGACTTCGACATCGAGTCGATGGCGATGGAGTTCTCGTTTCGCTTCCTCGAGCTGCGCGACGCGGCCCACAGCCTCGAGATGGGCATGATCTCGGACATCACGATCAAGGCCGACTACGGCACCGTGTTGGTTCGCGTGCTCTCGAAAGAGTTCTTCGTGACGGTGTTGCTCGAGAACGCGGCGCACATGGGCAAGGGTCGCTGGCTGCTGCGCTCGCAGGCCAACGCCTTGAGCTCGGATCTGTATCCGGGCTGACTCCCGTTCCGCGTGGGCGTTCGGGAACGGGTGACGGTTGATGCCTGGTGATCGACCGCGGGTGCTGGTCCTGCACGGACCCAACTTGAACTTGCTGGGCGTCCGCGAGCCAGAGATCTACGGCGCGTCGGGCTTGGCAACGATCAACGCGGGGCTCGTCGCGCTCGGTGAACAGCTCGGGGTCGAGGTCGAGACCCACCAGGCCAACGGCGAAGGGCAACTGATCGACCGCATCCATTTGTTTGGCGGCCATGCGATCCCCGCTGCACACCGGGAAGCAGGCGCCCAAAGTGTGGATCCTCCGTCCGCTGGCCATGGGCTGATCATCAACCCAGGTGGTTTCACCCACACCTCCGTGGCGCTGCGCGACGCGATCGCAGGTGTTGGGCTGCCCACGATCGAGGTCCACCTGTCCAACATCTATGCCCGTGAGCCGCTGCGCCACACGTCGATCACGGGGGGCGCGTGCTTGGGGGTGATCATGGGCCTCGGCCCCGAGTCGTATCACCTCGCGCTCCACGCTCTCGCCGCGCGGCTCTCGGTCTCGCCCTGACCTGGCTTCGCCGTTGGGCAGCGGTTCCAGTACCCTGGGGCGCCTACGAGCGAGCCACCCACCTGGGCCTCGCACCTTCGCAACCAGCCACGGCTCCCAGTCCGCGCAGGCGTCTGCAAGCGGGCCACAAATCTGGCCCGCGCCTGCGAGAGTCTCTAGACTGGCCCAGCCTCCACGGCTGAACTTCGCTTCCGAACTCCGACATGTCCGACCAAGACTCGAAGCTGCCCGACATCGCTTACGTCAGCGAGCTCGCCAAGTTGTTCAAACGGTTCCGTCTCGACGAGCTCGAGATCGAGACTGGCGAGCAACGCATCTTGATGCGCCGCGGCGACCTCACGACCACCGCACAGCTGCCCATGCCGGCGCCGATGCCAGTGGCCGCCGTCGCTGCACCAACGCCCGCCGCCAACCAGGCGCCGACGCCAGCAGAGGTCACCGACGACTCCGCGTACATCACCTCGCCCTTCGTTGGCACCTTCTACACCAGCCCACGGCCCGACGCGCCGCTGTTCGTCAAGGTCGGTGACACGGTCTCGGCTGGTACGACGGTGTGCATCGTCGAGGCCATGAAGCTGTTCAACGAGATCGAGGCCGAGTTCGGCTGCATCATCGAAGAGGTCCTCGTTGGCAACCAGCAGCCGGTCGAATTCGGGACCAAGTTGTTCAGGGTGCGCCGCCTGTGACCGAGATTCGCAAGGTCCTCATCGCCAACCGCGGGGAGATTGCCCTGCGCGTCATTCGGGCCTGCCGCGAGGTCGGCATCAAGACGGTCGCCGTGCACTCCACGGTCGACGAGATGGCGCTCCACACCCGGTTCGCCGATGAAGCAGTCTGCATCGGCCCTGGCCCCGCGCCCAAGAGCTACCTCAACATCCACAACCTCATCGCCGCCGCAGAGATCTCGGGCGCCGACGCGGTCCACCCCGGCTACGGGTTCCTGTCCGAGCGGGCCGAGTTCGCCGACGCCGTTCAAAAGTGCGGCATGACCTTCATCGGGCCGGACCCCGAGCACATGCGCCTGATGGGCGACAAGGTCCAGGCCCGCGAGACCATGCAAAAGGCTGGCGTCCCGGTGCTCCCGGGCACCGGGGTGCTCGAGTCGGGCGAGCAAGCGCGCGCGGCCGCGGAAAAGATCGGCCTGCCGGTCATCCTCAAGGCTTCGGCCGGCGGCGGCGGTCGGGGCATGAAGATCGTCTGGGATCTCGACAAGATCGCCTCTACCCTCGAGACCGCCCAAGCAGAGGCCCTCGCCGCGTTTGGCTGCGGCGACATGTACCTCGAGCGCTACGTCCAGAGCCCACGCCACATCGAGGTCCAGATCGTCGCGGACAAGCACGGCGGCATCATCGACCTGTTCGAGCGCGAGTGCTCGGTCCAGCGCCGCCACCAAAAGGTCATTGAAGAGGCGCCAGCGGCCAACTTCCCCGAGGCCGTCCGCAGCAAGATGCGCGAAGCCGCGATCGCCGCTGGGCGCGCGATCTCCTATCACTCGCTCGGCACGGTCGAATTCCTGCTCGACGGGGATCAGTTCTACTTCATGGAGATGAACACCCGGGTCCAGGTCGAGCACTGCGTGACAGAGATGGTCACGGGGGTCGACCTGGTCCAAGAGCAGCTGCGGCTCGCAGCGGGTGAACCGCTCGGTCACTTGCAGCGCGAGTACAGGCCTCGCGGGCACTCGATCGAGTGCCGGCTCAACGCCGAGGACCCCGTGAACTTCGCGCCGCACCCGGGTACCATCACCGCGCTGCACCTGCCGGGCGGAACCGGCGTGCGTGTCGACACCCACGTGTATCAAGGCTACGCCGTCTCCCCGTACTACGACTCGATGCTCGGAAAATTGATCGTTCACGCCCCCACCCGAGAGCAAGCGATCGCCCGCATGCGACGCGCGCTCGGAGAGTGCGTGATCGAGGGGATCTCGACCAACATCGCCCTCCACCGCTGGATCCTCAAGCAGCCGCCCTTCGTCACGGGCGTCTACGACACTCACTTCCTCGAGCGCGACTTGGACCCCGATGGGATCCGAGCCGAGCTCAACTCTCACGCCTGATCCCCGAGGTGCAAGGCGGTGTCGTTTCGGCGAGACAAGGCTCTTCAGGCAGCTCAGCAGCACGCTGCCCGTGGTGACTTGTCCGCCGCGGTCGGCGAGTACCAGACCGTCGTCGAGCATCAGCCCGACGACGCGGCAACTTGGGTCCTGCTGGCCGACACGCTGCACCGCGCTGGGGACGTCGACGCCGCCGTCGACCGCTACGTCCACGCAGCCAACCTGCTGTTCGAGGCGGGCGAGCTGCCCAACGCCCTGCAGATCTACCGGCAGGCGCTCAACCTCGCGCCCGAGCGCTACGACATTCACCTGCGCACGGCCCAGGCCTTCGAGCAGCTGCGCCGCTACCCGGAAGCCGTCGCGCTCTACGAGAAGGTCGCTGGCGTGTACCTGCGCAGCGGCAACACCCGCGAGGCGCTGCAGCTCTACGAGCGCGTCGCGGATCTGATGCCCCGCGAGATCGCCAAGCGCCTGCGCCTCGCGGAGCTGTTCTCGCGCGAGCGTCGGGTCGACGACGCGGTCCGGCACTTCTCGGCCGGCGCCGACTTCCTGCGCCAAGCGGGGCGCCCCGAAGAGTACGTCCGGGTCGCCGAGCGCCTGCTCTACCACCGTCCACTCGACGAGGTCACCCGCGAGCTCGTTCGCGTGTACCTCGAGCTCGATCAGCCCCGCCGCGCGCTGATGAAGCTCAACGAGCTGCTGCAGCGCCAGAACAACGACCCCGAAGGCCTCGAGCTGCTCGCCGACACCTTCGTGCGCATGGGTAAGGCCGACAAGGCCTGCTCGGTCGTGCTCGAGCTGGTCAAGCATCAACGCCAAGCTGGCCCAACAGGGATCCGCACCAGCGTTCGCGTGCTTCGCAAGGCGCTCGGCTGGGTTCCAAACAACAAGAAGCTGGAGAAGGCGCTGGAAGAGCTGGGCGACGTGCCCTCGCCGACCCCGGCCCCCACCCCGCCGCCTCCTCCCGGCCGTCCAGATCCGCAGACGCTGGCGATCCCAGCCGACGACGACGATGACGACGACTTCGACGAGATCGAAGAGTTCGACGAGATCGAAGAGCTCGACGAGATCGAAGAGCTCGAAGAGCTCGAAGACGACGACGAAGCCGCGTCCGCGTCCGCGGCCCCGCCTGCTCCTGCCCATCGTCCACCGCCCCCGCCCACCACCGACGACTCGGCGGCGGTTCGACCCCGGCGCCACTCGCTGACCGAAGAGGTCATCTCCGAGGGCACCCAGGGCGGCAGCGACGACGCCGAGTTCGACACCGACAAGCAGCTCGAAGAGATCCGGGTGCTCATGAAGTACCACCTGTTCGAGCACGCCCTTGGGCACGCCGAGCAGATCCTCGCGGCCTCGCCCACGCACACCCAGGGCCTCGAGCTCTCGGCCGAGATCCTCGCCGCGCTCGGCCGCAACGACGAGGCCGCCAACGCCCGGGCTCGGCTCGCGGCCCAGCTGATCTCCCGCGACCCCGCTATCGCCGCGCGGCACGTCGAGCTGGCGCTGGCGCTGATCCCCAACCATCCGCTCGCGTCCGAGCTCGGCGAGCGGCTGTCAGAGATGTCCGGCGTCGACGTTGGCGTCGCCAGCCACGACGACGCGCTCCCGCGCGACGATGATCCGCTCGGCTCGCTCGATCTCGACGACGACATGCTCGGCCCGATCGAGGCCAGCGACTCGCTGATCGGCGACGTCGAGGACCTCGAAGATCTCGATCATCTTGATCATGGCATCACGACCAAGTTTGGCCGCGACGCGCTCGATGCAGCCCAGGCCGAGCTCGACGACCCGCTCGACGGCTCCGAAGACAGCGGCATCGACATTCGCTCCGCCGATCCCGGGCTCCACGGCCAGCTCAACCAGCTCGGCGACGACGACTCGGACTTTGCGATCTCCCTGGACCAACGCGCCGAGCATGAGTCCCAGGCAGAGATCCGCTACGAAGATCGGTTTGGCCTTGGCGGCGACGAAGACGAGCCCACGCTCGGGGACACCGACGATCACCTCAACCCGTCGCCGCCCGAGCCGTCTCCGATCATCGGCCGCATCGAGCCCGACGCCGACGCCGGCGATCGAGACGAGGACAACCCGTTCGGTGATGTCGACGATGACGACGAGCCCGATCCCGAGCCCGAGCCAACGCCAGAACCCGAGTCGCGGCCAGCCGCGTTCGGTGTTCCCGACGACGACGACGACGACGAGCCAAGCCCGGCGCAACTGGGCGAGCCGTCCTCGGCGGATCTGATCGGTGTTCCCGACGACGACGACGACGACGAGCCCGAGCCCGAGCCCGAACAAGAGCCCGAACAAGAGCCCGAGCCCGAACAAGAGCCCGAGCAAGAGCCCGCCCCAGAGCCCGAAGACTGGCTCGACCTCACCGCCGAGCTCGAGGAGCTCGAGTTCTACCTCGCCCAGGACCTCGAAGAAGACGCGCTCGCTGCCTACAACGACCTCGTCGAGCTGTTTCCAGGCCACCCCGAGCTCGCCAAGATCGCCCACCGGTTCCCAGACGCCGCCGGCGCTGCCGCGGCCGTCGAGGTCGCCGCCTCTGCGCCCTTGCTCGACCTCGAGGACGAAGACGAGGACGAGATCGACTTCCTCGCTGGCATCTTCGACGACGCCGCCCCAACTCAACGCAAGCAACGCGAGGTTGCGATCCAGACCCACGAGGTCACCGACGCCGACGCCAGCGACCACTTCGATCTTGGCACCGCGTACCGCGAGATGGGGCTCCACGACAAATCCTTCGCCGAGTACGAAATCGCCGCCAAGGACCCACGCTGGCAGGCCAAGGCCCTCGTCATGATGGGCAACCTCAGGCTGCAAGGCGGCGATCTCGAGGCCTCGGTCGAGCTGTTCGCCCAGGCCGTGGAGGCCGCCCGCACCAAGGACGAGCGCTGCGAGGCCAACTACGAGCTCGCGATGGTGAGCTTGGCGATCGGTGAATTCGAGCAAGCCAGGGCCGCCCTCGAGCGCGTGGAGCCCGGCTACCGCGACCGCGACGATCGCCTACTAGAGCTGGAATAGACCCTTGCTTTAGACCCCCACAGCCGCCTTCGCACTTCGCAGGTGCCTTTTTAGACCCCCACAGCCGCCTTCGCACTTCGCAGGTGCCTTTTTAGACCCCCACAGCCGCCTTCGCACTTCGCAGGTGCCTTTTTAGACCCCCACAGCCGCCTTCGCACTTCGCAGGTGCCTTTTTAGACCCCCACAGCCGCCTTCGCACTTCGCAGGTGCCTTTTTAGACCCCCACAGCCGCCTTCGCACTTCGCAGGTGCCTTTTTAGACCCCCACAGCCGCCTTCGCACTTCGCAGGTCACTCGCTTCGCTCGCTCCCGGCGGGCTGGCTGTCCGCGACCGCATGTGTGGCCCCCTCGAAGGGGGCTCTTGTCTGGGCACCTACGGCCTCCTAGCGGCGCTCCATCTGCGGGCTCTTGTCTGGGCACCTACGGCCTCCTAGCGGCGCTCCATCTGCGGGCTCTTGTCTGGGCACCTACGGCCTCCTAGCGGCGCTCCATCTGCGGGCTCTTGTCTGGGCACCTACGGCCTCCTAGCGGCGCTCCATCTGCGGGCTCTTGTCTGGGCACCTACGGCCTCCTAGCGGCGCTCCATCTGCGGGCTCTTGTCTGGGCAGCTGCGGCCATCGCTCGGCGCTCCATCTGCGGGCTCTTGTCTGGGCAGCTGCGGCCATCGCTCGGCGGTCGATCTGCGCCTTCGTGCTTCGCGGGTCGCTCGGTTCGCGCTTCGCGGATCACTCGCTTCGCTCGGTTGATCTATGGTCTGGAGCTCGTCATGAAGAAAATTGGTCCGTCTACTCTCGCCGTTCATGGTGGTGAGCCGCATGTTCGGCCGAGCCGCTCGATCACTGAGCCGCTCGTGTTGGCCAGCACTTACCCGTTCGAGCACACCGAGGAGCTGCACGCGTTCATGCAGGGGGAGCTCGAGCGGCCCGAGGAGTATGGGCGCTATGGCAACCCCACGGTCGCGGCGGTGGAAGCCAGGCTCGCGGCGCTGGAGGCTGGGGGGGCCGAGGGGTTTGGCGCGGTGCTGATGGCCTCGGGGATGGCGGCGATCACCTCGACGCTGCTGGCGATGCTCCGCGCGGGCCAGCACGTGATCTTCACGGCCGACGTGTATCGCAAGACGCGGGTGTTTGCGCGGAGCTACCTCGACAAGTTTGGGGTCGCGGTCGACATCGTCGAGCCAAGCCTGGCGGCGATCGAGGCTGCCGTTCGCAGCGAGACCAAGATCATCTTCACCGAGGCCCCGACCAACCCCTACCTGCGGGTTGTGGATCTCGAGGGCGTCGTGGCGCTGGCCAAGCGGCACCGGATCAAGACCATCGTCGACGCGACCTTCGCAACGCCGATCAACATGCGCCCGTGTGATCTTGGCGTCGATCTGGTGATCCACTCGACGACCAAGTACCTGGGCGGCCACAACGATCTGCTTGGCGGAGTCGTGGTCGGGCGCAGCGGTCTCGTCGAGGCGATCCGCGAGCAAGTTGGCACGCTGGGCGCGGTGTGTGATCCCCACAACGCGTTCTTGCTTGGCCGCGGGCTCAAGACCCTCGCGCTGCGGATCGAACGGCACAACCGTAGCGCGCTTGCGATCGCCACCATGCTCGAGGAGCACCCCAAGGTCGCGCAGGTCTGGTACCCGCTGCTGGCCTCGCACCAAGACCACGCGACGGCGCGGCGCTACCTCAGCGGTGGCGGCGGCGTGGTCAGCTTCGAGGTCCACGGCGGACTCGAAGCTGGCACCAAGCTCGTCGACGCGGTCCGGATCCCCAAGCTCGCGCCCAGCCTTGGCGGGGTGGAGAGCCTGATCGAACAGCCAGCGCTGATGAGCTTCTACGACCAGGGCCCCGAAGGGCGCGCGCAGCTGGGCATCCGTGAAGGGCTGATTCGCCTGAGCGTCGGCATCGAGGACCTCGAAGATCTCCGCGCCGACCTGCTCGCCGCGCTCGACCAAATGTGAGTTTCCCATGAGCCACGCCGTGGCCCCGGGTGGGTCCGCCCAGCGCTGCACACGCTCATCGTGAGGATGCGTCGAGAGGCCCCTAGAGGCCCACACATGCCATCAAACAGCCATTTGCCAGCCCAGCGCGCCAGCGCGGCGAGCTACCAAGGGCGAAGCGGCCGTGCAGGGCAAAGTGCAGGATCCACGCGGGGGTATGATATAGCGCCGTGCTTCAGCCATGGACAGCCAGATCGAGCAGATTACCCCTGTCGAGTGCCGCGTTCGGGTCACGGTTCCGTGGACGACGGTCGGCCCTCGCCTCGACACCAAGCTTCGCACCCTCGGACAAAAAGCCCGCGTCCCGGGCTTTCGACCTGGCAAGGTCCCAGCGCGCGTGCTCGAGAAAATGTTTGGCAAGAGCGCCCGGCAAGAGCTCGCCAACGAGCTGTTCCAGGAGACCTTCCAGACGGCCATGTCCACGCACGAGGCCAACCCCCTCACGCAGCCGGTGCTCGAGTCGAGCGCGCTCGAGAAGGATGCGGACTTCGTCTACGCCGCGCGCTTCGAGATCGCGCCGAAGATCGAGCCCAAGGACTACAAGGGCGTGCCGGTCCGCCGTCGGCCCGCGACCGTCGACGAGGCCAAGGTCGAAGCCGAGCTGGCCAAGAAGCAAGAAGAGTTCACGGAGATCCGGCCGATCGAGCGCGAGGGCGACGACGCCCGCACCACGACGCGCGACGGCGACGTGTGGACGGTCGACATCGACGGCAAGATCGGCGACGAGCCGCTCAGCCGCAAAGACCTCGAGATCACGTTGGGCAAGCCCGACACCGAGGTCGTCCCCGGCCTCGGCGCAGAGATCGCCAAGTTCGATCTCGCGATGGTCGGCAAGTCGCGTGAGGTCGTGTTCGTGCCCCCGTCCGAGCGGGTCAAGCCGCAGTTCCGCGACAAGCCCGTCAAGCTCGTGATCGCAGTGCGGGACGTGCGCGAGACCGTAGTCCCCGAGCTCGATGACGAGTTCGCCCGTGACACTGGCGAAGCCGAGACCTTGGAGGAGCTCAAAGAGCAGATCCGCGCCAAGGTCAGCGAAGAAGACACCGACGTCGCCGAGCGCGAGGCCCGCCAGCGGCTGGTCGAGGCGCTGCTCGAGCGAAACGAGTTCGATCCTGCCCCTTCCATGGTCACGCGTGAGGTCCAAGCGCAGGTCGACATGTTCAAGCGCCAGCTCGCCCAGCAGGGCATGACGCTGCAGCAGATCGGCAGCAACGAAGCGCAGATGGCCGCGAACATGCGCCCACAGGCAACCTTCAACGTCAAGGCGTTCCTGCTGCTCGAGGCCATCCGCAAGGCGGAGGGCATCGAGGTCCCCGAGGAAGAGCTCGAGGAAGAGGTCAAGCAGATGGCCGAGGCGCAGGGTCAAAACCCCGCGCGCCTGCGTGCAACCATGGAGAAGAACAACCAGCTGCTACTTCTGCGCGCTCAGATGCGAGAAGAGCGGGTCTTGGACTTTCTCATGGGTGCCTCGGAAGTCACCGAGGCTCCCGATCCAGTCGAGACCAACGACGACGCCGCGGGCGAAGGCGAGCCCACCCCCGAATCGGCTTGAGCCGTTCCATTGGACTCTTGGGAGTGCCATCGGACCAACTTTGGCAGCCCGCGCCTGTAACGACCCTCTCCATTTTGGTAGGGTCGTGTTGGCTTGCCAGGCGCCAGCGTGGCACCCATCATCGTGTGCCCACTACATGATCGTTCAACGTCGTCCAACCAGTGACGGCGCCAGACGTAGCGACGCTGCTGCAACCGTCAGCTCTGCGCCTGCTGCATGCAAGATGCACACTCTCCTGCCCCACTTCCGGCGGCCTCTTCGCGATTTTCCCCAGCCTTGCAACCCAGCGCTCTCGCGTTCAACATACGAGAGACTGTAACGGAGCCTACGAATGCCCGTCTTCGGTGACTACACTCCGCATACCATGAGCATCCCCTTCGTCGTGGAGCAGACCCACCGCGGTGAGCGCTCGTGGGATATCTACAGCCGCCTCCTCAAGGATCGGATCATCTTCCTTGGCGACCCGATCAACGACCGCGTTGCCAGCTTGGTGATCGCGCAGCTGTTGTTCCTCGAGTCCGAAGATCCCGACAAGGACATCCGGCTCTACATCAACTCGCCAGGTGGCGTCGTCACGGCCGGTCTCGGGATCTACGACACCATGCAGTACGTGCGCTGCCAGGTCGCCACCTACTGCCTCGGCCAGGCCGCCTCGATGGGCGCGTTCTTGCTCGCGGGCGGCGCCAAGGGCAAGCGCTTCGCGCTCCCGAACGCGCGAATCATGATTCATCAGCCCCACGGTGGGGCTTCTGGGCAGGCCACGGATATCGAGATCCAAGCTCGCGAAATCCTGCGTCTGCGTGAGATGCTCAACTCGATCATGGCGAAGCACAGCGGGCGCACGATCGACGAGATCCTCGCAGACACCGATCGCGACAACTTCATGAGCGCCGACGAGGCCAAGAAGTACGGCCTCGTGGACGAGGTCCTCCGACGCGACGACGACGCCTCGGGCCCAGAGGGCGCGGACAAAGAACAGGGATAAGTATGCCGGCGAACAACAAGGGAAGCGGAAACCTGAGCTGCTCGTTCTGCGGGAAGTCGCAGAAAGAGGTCAAGAAGCTCATTGCTGGGCCTTCCGTCTACATCTGCGACGAGTGCATCTCGCTGTGCAACGACATCCTCGCCGAGGAAGTCCAGAAGGAAGAGCGGCAAGAGGGTCCGGGCAAGGTGCCCAAGCCTCGGGACATCCGGGTGATCCTCGACGACTACGTGGTGGGCCAGGACTGGGCCAAGAAGATCATCTCGGTCGCGGTCTACAACCACTACAAGCGGATCAACGTCAAGAACACGGCCGACGAGCCCGAGCTGCAAAAGAGCAACATCTTGCTGCTTGGCCCAACCGGCTCGGGCAAGACCCTGCTCGCGCAGACCCTCGCGCGGATCCTGGACGTGCCCTTCGCGATCGCCGACGCGACCAGCCTGACCGAGGCGGGTTACGTGGGCGAGGACGTCGAGAACATCATCGTCTCGCTGCTGCAAAACGCCGACCACGACGTGGAGAAGGCCCAGCGCGGGATCATCTACATCGACGAGATCGACAAGATCGCGCGCAAGGGTGACAACCCCTCGATCACGCGCGATGTGTCCGGTGAGGGCGTGCAGCAGGCGCTGCTCAAGATCCTCGAGGGCACGGTCGCCTCGGTCCCGCCCAAGGGCGGCCGCAAGCACCCGCAGCAGGACTTCTTGCAGGTCGACACGACCAACATCCTGTTCATCTGCGGCGGCGCGTTCGCGGGCATCGAGGACATCATCGAGGCGCGGGTCTCGGCCAAGACCATGGGGTTTGGCGCCAAGGTCCAGCGCAAGCAAGAGAAGCGTCACTGGGATCTGCTGCAGCAGGCCCAGAGCGAAGACCTCATGAAGTTCGGGCTGATCCCGGAGTTCATCGGTCGCCTGCCGGTCGTCGCCCCGCTCAAGGAGCTCGACGAAGAGGCGCTCGTCTCGATCCTGACCGAGCCCAAGAACGCGCTGGTCAAGCAGTACAAGCGGCTGATGCGAATGGACGGCGTGGAGCTGACCTTCGCAGAAGATGCTCTGCATGCGATCGCCCGCAAGGCCAAGGAGCAGCGCGCTGGCGCCCGTGGGCTGCGGTCGATCCTCGAGCGAGCAATGCTCGAGGTGATGTACGACATCCCGAGCGTGGACAACATCGCAGAGGTCCACATCAACGCCGAGACCATCACGGAGGACAAGCGTCCGGTGTTGGTCTACGAGGACAAGAAAGAAGCGAGCTGACGGTTGCTCGCTCCGTGATGAAAAAGCCTGCGCTCGCGCGGGCTTTTTCTTTGGTTCGTCCAGCCGACGAGGGGCCCAGCCAGCCGACGTGGGGCCCAGCACCCCCAGCGTCCGCCGAAGGCACCCGAGCCCCCTTCCAGGGGGCCACACATGCGCCCGCGAACAGCCAGTCCCGAGGAGCGAAGCGACCAGACGCGCCAGCGGCTGCAGTCGGCGAAGTCCAAGGTCGCTGTGGGGGTCATAGATTTGTCCGCTCAGGATAGAAGCCTACGCAGGGCGACTCCGTTGAACCCGCCACGAGGTCGCACGATGGCTCAACGAACCGCACTGCTCGCCCCCGTTCTGCTCTGTTCACTGCTTGCCCCGGGGTTGGCCCATGCGGCGCCGCCCGCCGAAATCGCGGCCGAGCCAGCTCCCGCGGCCGAGCCGGCCCCCGCGCCCGTCCCGATTGAAGTCACTGCCTTTGCGGCGCCAGCTGATGCGAGCCCGCCTGTCGAGGGCCCCGTCGCCGGCGATCCCACGACCCACGCGCCCGCCGCCGCGCCTGTGAACCCCGAGCCCGAGGTGTTTCCAGACGCAAACATCGTCGACCCCGACGACTACGAAGAGCCCGACTACTACGAAGAGCCCTACGACCCCGGACCGGAGAAGCGCACCACCCTCGAGCTGCAGTCGGGCTACTTCGGGCTCGGAATTGCGCCCGGCATGACCATTCATCACCGTGGGTTTCATCCGAACACGCGCTTCGAGCTCGAGTTTGGTGGGACCCTCGAGCACGAGTACCGGGATCTCGCGCTTTCGTTTGGCGTCGCCACCCAAGTCACGCCCTACTACGAGCGCAAGACGCCCAGCTTTGGCGCGGACGTGACCTCCACCGTCGTGCTTGGGCCCATCTACCTGCGCACGGGGCTGGGCGCGGTCGGTGGGCTGCCGCGCAACCACAACCTGCAGAACACCACGGCGGCGATCGGTGGTGTGGTCGGGACCGGGCTGACCTTCCATCGCGCGCCCCAAATCCGCGTGGGGGTCGACTACGACTTGCGCGTGACGACCAGGCTCGAGCCGATCCACACCGTGTTCATTGCGCTGCGCCTGGCTTGCTGCCGCAGCGACTGACCCGCGATCGCACCCGGCGGGTGCCGGCCGCGCTCAGTGGCCGTTGTTGAAGGTGTCGACGGCGAGCTTGCCGTTGGTCTGGAAGCCCCTCTCTGCGGCGCGGGCCTCTGCCAAGCCGGAGGTTCGCAGCACCCACATGCGCTCGACGCCGGTGACCTGCTCGTTCTCGCGTGCGTGGATGTCGATGATGTTGTTGCCCGGCTGCAGGGGGACTTCGGCCGAGAACTCGAGGCGGCCGGTCGTGGGATCGACGGCGGCCTCGTAGTAGACCTTCTCGGCGCTGCCAAACAGGTTGCGCGAGGGGTTGTAGACCGTGATGTAGACGTCGCGGACCTGCTCGCCGTCGATCGCCGTGCCGCTGATCGTGATGGTCTCGCTGGCGGTCTGGGCTGAGAACGGGGCCAGCTCGATGTGCGGCGGCGAGACCGAGAACACGGGCGTTGTGGTGCCCGGCTTGCGCGGCGCGGCGCTGTCGAGCTCGACCCGGTTGGCCTCGATGTAGGCGTGCTGATCCTTGCCGAGCTCGAGCTTGTGCCAGCCGCCAGCGGTGCCGAGCGAGGCGAAGCGGGTGCCGCTGGGCGCCTGGGCCAAGATCGCACCGTTGGCGTCAGGGGCCGCGTAGAGATCTACGGCGCCGCCGCCCGCCGTGCACGTGACCCCCTGCTTGTTCGCGTCGAAGCTCAGCGACTTGCTGATCGGGAACACGATCTCCTCGGTCACGTACTCGCCGATCTTGTTGTCGCTGACGGTGAGCTGCAGCTCGACCTCGTTGACCGGCTTTTGGACCTCGAAGCCAAGCTCGACGAAGTCCGACTTGCCGACCGCGAGCGCGCCGAGCTTGGCCCGGCCGTCGTGGAGGAACACGGCGTCGCCCGAGCCGTTGCGCAGCTGCACGCGGGCGTCTTGGGCGTCGCCGGGGCCAGAGTTTTGGACCCACACACGCAGCTGCACGCGCTCCCCGACCTGCAGCAGGCCGTCGCCGTTGCCGGTGATGTCGTGGCCGTGAGCCGGGTCGTCGAGCACCTGGTAGCCGTAGGCAAAGCTGGGGCGCGGGATGCCCTCGGCGGCGATGTCGATCCAGGTGGGCGTGCCCTGCTCGAGCACCGCGCCGTGCTGGGAGACCACATGAAAATCAATGCGATCGACCCGCGACAGCTCGTAGGCCGAGACCGAGAGCTTGAGCGTCGCCTTCTTGGTCTCGCCCGGCATGATCTTGCCGAACAGCAGCTCGCGCTCATCGAAGTAGTTGTAGTCGCTGTCGGAGATCGCCCGCACGCGGTAGGCCGGCGCGTCGCCGGTGTTGGTGAGCTCGACGGTCAGGACCCCATGCTCGCCGCCGCGGATCGTGTGGTTGGGCTTGTCCGTGCTCAGCGCGAGCGAGAGCGCGGGCGCAGCGTTGGCGGTTGGGGCCGGGCCCTCGGACCAGTCGATCTTTTGGGACGCGAGGCTCTTGGCGATGCGGGCGTCCTCGAGCTTGGCCTGGGCCGCCGTGAACTGCGGCAGCGCGGCAAGGATGTCGCTGCGCCGCGAGCTGGGCGCCCAGATCGCGAGGTCGCGCGCCATCCGAAGCTCGGGATCTTCGAGGAGCAGATCCACGCGCTTGTCGGTGTTCTCTTCGAGCTCGACGCGGGTCAGCGCGCTCGAGCCATCGTTGGCCGAACCTTGCTGAAGAAAGTACAGCGGCCCCGCGGTGATCACCTGCTGCTTGGTCTTGGCGCTCTCGAGGTGCGAAGACAGCGACTCTTCGCGGACCAGATCAAACCGCTTGCGCCCGTAGTAGGCCAAGTACTCTTCACCCACGAACACCGGCACGGTCTCGAGGTCGGGGCTGACACCGACCGACTGGATCGAGACGTCACCGGGGGTCAGGTACTGGGCGATCGTGAGCTTGAGCGCGAGCTCGGTGTCGGCGACGCGGCGATCGTGGAGCACCTGGACCGAGCCCTTACCGAAGGTCCGACGCCCAACGATGACGGCGCGGTCGAGGTTGCGAAGCGCCCCGGCGACGATCTCTGTGGCGGAGGCGGAGCCCTGATCCACGAGCACGACCAAGGGCACGTCGGCGAACTGGTACTGACCGTTGGCCTTGCTCTCTTCGCGGGCCGAAGCGACGCCGACCGTGGACACGATCGTGCCGCGATCCACGAACGCGTCGGCGACCTCGACGGCCGCCGTCAGCAGGCCGCCAGGGTTGTCGCGCATGTCCAAGACCACGCCGCTGACGCCGGCCTTCTCGAACGCGGTCAGCTGGTCACGCAGCTCCTTGCCGGTGGTCTGGGCGAAGTTGCGGGTGATCTGGACCAGGCCGATCTTGATGTCGTTGCCCTGCGCGTCCTTGCCCGGGAGGATCTCGCCGACGACGCTGTCGAGCTTGATCAGCGCGCGCTCGATCGAGAATTTTTTGGGCTTCTCGAGCCCCTCGCGGCGGACGTAGACGGCGATCATGCTGCCGGCCGGCCCGCGCATCAGGCCCACGGCCTCGTTGAGGGTCATGGTCACCGTGGACTCGTCGTCGATCTGGACGATGCGATCGCCGGCCTTGAGCCCGACCTTGCTGGCGGGGTTGCCGGGCAACACGCGGATCACCGTGAGCTCGCCCTCGCGCATGCCAACCTCGATCCCGAGCCCGCCAAAGTGACCCGAGGTGTTGGTGCGCATGTCCTCGAACGCGTCGGGGCGCAGCAGGTTGGTGTGCGGATCGAGGGTGGAGAGCACGCCCTCGACCACGGCGTACTCGGCCTCGCGCTGCTCGTCTTCGCTCAGGGAGGCGTGATCGTTGATGAACGAAAAAACCTCGCGGACCTGGGGCCCGACCGCCCACAGCGCGTTGGCGTCGGCCGCGAACTCGCGCTCGGTGGTGCCAACGCGGACCTTGACCTTGCCGTTGCCGGATGGCTTGACCAGGACCTCGGGGATCGCGGCCTCGAGCGCCTCGAGCCCGGCCATGGTCATGACCGAGGGATCAACCCGCTGCGGCTCCACGTAGTACTTGCTGATGTTCCACAAGGTCCAGTCGAGCACCCGCAGATCCATGGGATCTTCGTCGACCCCAAGCCGGGCGTGATCGCCGAGATCCCCGCGCCCCGCCTGGGCCTCCGTGTCGGCCAGCGCGGTCAACCCCAGCGCGAGCGCCAGCGAGCCGAGCACGACGGCGGGAGTGGACCAAGTACGTCGAGCTGGGGAGCCGCTGCGATTCACCACCCGCCGAGTTTAGACCCGCGCACCCGCATGAGCCAGGGACTGTTGCCAGCGCGGCCGACGTTTTCTCGTTTGTGTGGGGTTTCGGCTCGGGTCAGTTTTTTGGCGGCGGCGAACGCCTGCTGGCTGGTCTGCACGGAGCGCGGTCAGATCTGCCGTGGGCAGGGGGTAACTTCGTCCCGCGATGCAGTCTGGCGTAGACTCCGCTCAGATGGGCAACGGTAAGGGCAAGTCGGCCGAGGTCGACGCCGAACAGCGACTCCCCGCCAAGCGCGAGCAGGCGGTGCCTGCGGTCGTCGATGTCGATGCCGACGACGACGAGGGCGACGACGACGACAACGACAGCGACGACGACGACGACGTGCTGCCAGACGTCAGCCCCGCGACCGACGAGGAGCTCGACCAGATCGCGGCGTCGCTGGCCGGGGCCAAGCTCCCGCGCTCGGCGCCAGAGAGCAGCCGCGCCCTGGCCGTCCGCGACCCGATGGCCGCGTACATGTCCGAGGTCCGCCGCTACCCCTTGCTGACCCGCGAAGAAGAGCACGACCTCGCCGTCGAGTGGGTCGAGAACGGCAACAAAGAAGCCGCCAAGCGGCTCGTGACCTCGAACCTGCGCCTGGTCGTGAAGATCGCCAACGAGTATCGGCGCGGCTACCAGAACCTGTTGGACCTCGTGCAAGAGGGCAACGTTGGGCTCATGAAGGCCGTGCAGAAGTTCGACCCCTACCGCGGGGTCAAGCTCTCGACCTACTCGGGCTGGTGGATCCGCGCCTACGTGCTCAAGCACATCCTCAACAACTGGCGCCTGGTCAAGATCGGCACGACCCAAAACCAGCGCAAGCTGTTCTTCAACCTTCGCAAGCAACGCGACGCCCTGGTCCGCGCTGGCGTCGATCCAACCGCCGAGAACATCGCCAAAGAGCTCGACGTCTCCCCCGAAGAGGTCGTCGAGATGCAAAAGCGGATGGCGGCACCCGACGCCTCGCTCAACGCCCCGCTTGGCTCGGGCGGCGACGAGGGCACCAGCCGCACGCGCATGGACACGCTCGAGGACGACGCGGGCGGCCCCGAGGATCAAGTCTCGGGCGATCAGTTCAAGCGGCTGCTCCACGACAAGCTGCGGACCTTCGGCGCCACGCTCTCGGGCCGCGAGGCCGAGATCTTCACGGATCGCTTGGTCGCCGACGAGCCGGTGACGCTGCAGGATCTTGGCGAGCGCTGGGGTGTCAGCCGCGAGCGCGCGCGGCAGGTCGAGAAGCGCATGGTGTTGCGGCTGCGGGCGTTTCTCCAAGAAGAGCTCGGCGACGCCGTGCAGATCGCCCTTGGCCAGGAGTAGCTAGCCTTTTATGACCCCCACAGAGGCCTTCACACTTCGCAGGTCACTCGCTTCGCTCGCTCCCAACGGGCTGGCTGTTCGCTGTCGCATGTGTGGCCCCCTAGAAGGGGGCTCTTGTCTGGGCACCTGCAGTTGGGTGGGTGCCTCTCCATCTACGTGTTCCATTATGGCCCCCGCAGCCGTAGTGCACGTTGCCGACGTCGGCCGCTTCGCGTCTGGTCGGTCGCGTGGCTGTTCGCATCCAACGCGTTTTCCGGCGTGCATGGGTCGCGCTGGGGTTGGAGAGACATAGCGAGATGGCGGGCAAGCTGGTGCTGATCGGGACGCCGCTGGGGAACCGCGAGGACCTGTCGGATCGGGCGCGGCGGAGCTTGCTCGAGGCGGATCTGTTGTTGTGCGAGGACACCCGCTCGCCGCAGCGATTGCTGTCGGACGCGGCGTTGCCCGAGCGCCTGAGCTGCTTCGTTGGCAATGAACATCAGCGGGTCGAGCTGCTGCTCGAGCGGCTCGCGGCGGGGCAGACCGTGGCGTTCGTGAGCGAGGCGGGGCTGCCAGTTTGGAGCGACCCGGGGCGGCTGTTGGTCGCGGCGGCGGTCGAGGCAGGCTTCGAGATCGACGTGATCCCCGGACCGACGGCGGGCACCTGCGCGCTGGCGGCTTCGGGGTTTCTCGCCGAGGGGGCGCGGTTCTTGGGGTTCATCGCCCGCGGCGGCAAGCAGCGCGACGCGACGCTCGATCAGCTCGCGCTCGAGACCGGCGCGGCGGTGATCTACGAGGCCGGCAACCGAACGCCCGCGTTGCTGCGCGAGCTCGCGACTCGGGTTGGGTCGCGCCGCGTGCTGATCGCTCGCGAGCTCACCAAGCTGCACCAAGAATGGCTGCGCGGGACCGCGGCCGAGCTGGCCCAACAGATCACCGAGCCGCTGCGCGGCGAGGTCACGCTGGTGATCGAGGGCGCGCTGCCCAAGGACACCCACGACGAGGTCGACCCTGCGGAGCAAGCCGCGCGGGCCGTGCTGAACGTGATGCTGGACGCGTCGCTCAAACCCCGGGCCCGTGCCAAAGCCCTGGCGAAGCTCACCGGACTCGATGCCCGCGCCCTCTACGAGCGCTTGGCAACTTAGAGAGGCTCGGCTCGTGCGCGGCTTCGCCTTCGCGCGCGTCGCTGGGCACACTCTCAGCAGCCGCAGGTCGCTGGCTGCTGAAACGGATCGCAAGCCGCTGGACCGCCGCAGACGATCTCGCACTCGACGAACGCCCACACACCCATCTCGCACACGGCGATCGTCGTGTCGTCGACACACGTGGGCACCGATGACGGATCACACGGGGTGTCCTCGCTCGTGCACCAACAGCTCTGCTCGCCTTTCTCGCTCTCGAGGCAGCCAACTTCATCCAGCCCCGCGTCTGCGCACACGTCCGAGCAGGGAGTTGTTTGGAACTGTTGAACCTCGTCGCACACGGCGACCGTGCTCTCGTCCACGCACGTGGCTTCGCTCGGCGTGCAACCGGATGGATCGAGGAGCTCGCAGATGCACCTGCCGTCGCAACCGACGGAAACGTAGGCCGGTCCGAGCTCGGCGCACACGCTCGCGCAGTCTCGCTCGACCCAGACGTTGGACTCACAAGAAATGGCGGAGTCGTCATCCAGGCAAAGGTCGTACGCAGATCGACAGGGGTCGCCCACCTCGTAGAGCGGCGGGGCCGGATCCTCGGTGCACCCGAGCAACAGCGACACCGCGAAGCACTGCAACATTCGGCTGGCCATCACGGTTCTCCCTCGACCGGCCGCGGGCCCAACGAGGGCCAGATCGCGAGGTTCACCTCGCCCCCGTCGTAGCCGAGCAAGGCTAACCCGATCTCGTGCTTGCCGGCTTCGAAGTAGAGATCCAGGATCGGGCCACCCTCGTAGAAGTGAAACTCTTCGTCGATATCACCCCAGTAGCTCGGCGGTACGTCCACGCCGAGGAACGCGTCGGCTCGGATCGCCTCTTCGAGGGGTCCTGTGGCACATCGGCTGAGGAAGATCCCAAAAGCATTCGAACTCACCGAATAGTACCCAGCGGCTGGAATGACAAAGGTGCGTTCGACCATCAGGGCAGTCCCACGGGCACGCACGTCCTCCTTGGTGTCGCAGTCGATGTCGACAATCGTCCGCCAGCCGCCGAGATCATCCATGAAGTCGAGTGGCGCCCCATCGCAGGTGTCCAGGCTTGGGTATCCGTACGGCGCCTCGGCGAAGTACATGGCCTCGGCCGCGGCGAAGTCCAGACCGTAGACATCCGCGAAGCGCTTGTCGGCGTGCTTTCCCAACCTCACCAGCTCGCCGAGCTTCGCGGTGCCCCAGGTCTCGCGCAGCCATCGCACGAAGTGTCGAGCCGTGCGTCGATCCACGTTCAAGGCCGAGAGCCCCAGGTTGTCCGCGGGCGCCGTGACGCCAAACCGGGTCAGCTCCCCGCCGTAGACGTCCGCGAGCCCTTCGACAAAGAAGGGCACAAAGTATGGAATCGGAGCGTGGACCAACTCGTGCTCGAGGGCGTACCGCGTCGTGTGAATCACGGTCCCGTCGGCCGACGTGCATCCAATTATCCTGGGGTCCGCGGGACAGTAGTGCTCTCGAGCCGTCTCCCACGTTTCCTCCGGCCAGATCGACACCGAGACCTTCTCCTCGACCGAGAAGCCGAGATCGTCTTCAATCCGACCAAGGATCGCTTCGAACGCGAGGAGGTCCCCGGCGCACAGCGGCACCTCTGGATCCGTGTGGATGCGGAGGTGCTCGGTCTCGTAGGAGAGCGGAAGCTCAGGACCGCTGTCGCACGCGAGCAGTAAGC
>NZ_JMCC02000130.1 GCF_000737335.2 Enhygromyxa salina
GATTCGGGGAGACGCGGACGTTCAAGCGGCCAGAGGGGTTCTTCGATGCTGACGGCGAGCGTTGTGGCTGGCAGGCAAGCCGGCGCCGGTCAACCCGGTCATCGCGGGTCCTCGCCGCGTGCCAAGTCCCGTGCTCGCCGTAGTCGAGCACGACCTCGAACATCTCCAGCGACGGGAGGGCTCCTACTCATCGATCTAGGTGTGCGGATAGTCAGGTGCAAGACCTTCGGGCGGGGCCACTCGGGCGGGGCACTCCGCGCACGGATGGAACTACTCCGCGCCGATTCAAGACTCCTCATCGAACTCCCGCTCTTGGTCTCGAAGCGCACGTGCCTCATTCCAATCACTGTATTTTTCAATCTGTCGCCAATATAGGGATGTGAGTCGGAACTGGGCGCCATCGGGCAAGCTTAGAGTGCGTGATTTGACCTCGCTTTTGAAGAAGTCGAGATTGTTGGTGCCGTGCGGGCTTGATATTCGGGTCAGTTCACGGACAGAGGTTTCGGAAAGTGGGTTGAGGGTGAAGTTGCGCCAGCTTTGAATCGGGGCGTCGAGCCATTTTTCAATTGCTGTGACGAGTATGTCCAAATTCGAGTAGCTGCCTTTGTAAGCGAGGCCAGGTTCCCAGTCTCCCGCCAGATACTCATGGGCAGCGATGTACTGGATGAGAACCCTGTAATCCCGCGTTACCGTCGTTACGCGCAACTCGCTGTCCACGCCGTCGACTGCTGAAACGTCGATTTCCATCGCGTGGGCGCGCGACACTTGCAGGAACGTGTTCAGTTCTTCGGTGTTCATTCTGGATTCCGGATGATGATTGTGGGCTTGGTGTTGTCGGAGTGGGGAAGTTGGGCTGAGAGTCTTCATTTTTGATCCTTTGATCACTCGCCGGCCAACCGGCTTTCCCTTATCCATCAATTGCGTCCGCGATGACTTTGGTCAGGCAAATTCCATGCGGTGCGAGATCCCGGCACAGGTTCTCGATATATGACGCCGCAGATCCCCTTGCAACTTCGAGGGGGACGGGGACGCCCTTGGACATTGACCAAACCGAGCTTGGCATGAACCCCTGTAGCCGTGCGTCCCAAGAAAGCGCAAAGATGGGTTCTTCCTCAAAGTCCATCGAGGCGTAGTACAGAGTCTCCGTCTCCACCAGCTTGTGTAGCCACCTTGCAAGAACTATGGCGAACTCGACCAGTGGTATGCCTTCCGCCCTCAGAAACAGAACATCCTCCTGCCAAACTTCAAGCGCGCCCTCCGTATACGCGGGCACGTTGTAGCCGCCGCATACATCTTCAGGAACCATCTCAATTTTGTAGTCAAATTTCATTTGATCTGTACGCTGCCGCAGCGTGAACAACAGGGCAACTCGCTCGCCCGGGCTCACTCGCGGGTCGATGCCGTACGCATCGTCAACAGCAGCGTCCAACTGCCGGTGCGCCGCAGCCAGCTCGCCGGGGATCGCGTCGGGCGCATACAACCCCCCAAGCGCAGTCGAGGCGTAGCGTTGGCGGAGCTGCAGAATTCGCGCCGCGCAGCGCTCGATCGTGCGCTGCTGCGCGGGCGTAGCCGCGGTCGGCCACGGGAAATTATTATAGACAAGCTCGATCGAGTAGCGCAGATCAGACTTGATCCGCCCCCCAACCTGCCGCAGCCAGGCGTCGTGCATGGCCGAGCTCAGCACGCCAAAGTGGTACATGCTGGCGCCAGGGATCGCCACGCAGCTATCCGCGACGATGTAATCCGGCGTAAAGTAGCCAAGCGGCACAATCGCGCGGCGCGCAGAGGGATGGCGTGGGATCAGCACATACGCGGTCGCGGGCTGCCTGATCTCGGCAAAGCAGCCCGGCGTGTCGGCGAGCTTGCGGGTCGCGGCGCGGGTGCTGGCTTGGCGGTGGGCTCGAACATTGGCGACCCGCTGCCGGACCCGCTCGGATTGTTGAAATTCCCCTGGAGTCGCGTCGGCTAACCACAGGCAATAGCGGGCCTGCCCGGCCAGGAATTGCTTGGCGCTGACATACGGCCGAATGAACCGCGCGGCGCTGGGATCGGCACGCAAGAGCTCGCGGCGCGCCGCTTCGTCGAGCAGCAGGTGGCCGCCGTCGTTGGGCATGTTGCCAAAGCTGGCCCGGGGCGTGCTCGGGTCGAGGGGATCACGGCGCTTGGACAGAGTCTGGTGGGGCCCCTCGACCAGGTAGGGGTTGATCGAGTCGACCACGCGCACGTCGCCGGCCTCGTAGATCCGCCGGGGTCGCTGAGCGCGGGCGGCGAAGCCGATGATCACCACGTGGACGTTGGCTTGGCCGCGCCAGGCAAAGCTGCGGTGGGCGAAGGTGATCTCGATCCCGCGATCACGGCGCAGCAGCGGCCACAGCAAGCCGGGGTGCTCGCCCTGGGTGATCGAGTTGGTCGCGACATACGCGACCTCGGCGGTGGTGCCCGCGACATAGTCGGCGGCCTTCACGAACCACGCGCAGGCATAGTCGAGCGCAGCGGTACCCTTGGCGTTGGCAAACACGATCTGCATGTCCGCGACCTGCTCGGCGCTCCTGGCCTTCTTGCCAACGAAGGGCGGGTTGCCGATCACGTAGGCGCACGCGTCAGCGGGCAGCAGCGAAGCCCAGTCAACGCGCAGGGCGTTGGCACAGCGGACCTGGACACGCGCGGGCGCAGAGCGGCGGGGCAGGGGACAGCCGAGCGCGTCGGCGAGCTCGTGATCCAGCCGCTGCTCGAGCTGCGACAGGCTCGCCCGCGCGAGCTTGGCGGGGGCAGGCTGCAGCTCGATCCCGTAGAGCTGCTGGATCGAGACTTTGCAGGCACGCGGCGCAGGCAGGTGGCGAAGCAGCTCGAGCTCGAGCCGGCGAAGCTCGCGGTACGCCACCAACAAGAAGTCACCGCAACCACACGCGGGGTCGAGCAAGCGCAGCGCCGCGAGCCGGTCGTGAAACGCCGCGAGGCCGAGTTCACGGGCGGGCCCGTGCAGCTGCAGGACTCGCGCGAGCGAGTCGTCGAGATCCTCGAGAAACAACGCCCGCAACAGGGTGAGGACGTCGGCCTCGCTGGTGTAGTGGGCGCCGAGCTGTCGTCGCTGTTCGGGGTCCATGGGCTCCCCCGATCAATCCTCAGCGGCGAGTGAGCGCCCGCTCGAGCGCGGGCGCGAGCAGCTTGGCGACGCGCTCGCACGCGGCGGGCACAGCCTGCATGGGCTCGAGGGGCCGCCACGCCTCGACCAACAGATCCCGGCGCAGCTCGAGCGAGAGCACCCGCCCGGGGTAGGCCACCGACCACGCGTGGCCAAGGGTGCTCGGGTGCAGGAAGTAGGTGTCGTTGGCCTTGGGCGTGAACCCGGCCCCGGTGAGCGCATCCATGAGCTCGGCTTCGATCCCGGCGGGCGCGAACAGCTGGCCTTCGCCGTCGCGGGTGAGCAGGTCGACCTCGGCGCGCAGCGGCCAGCTGTCGTGGCGCTCGGGATCGCAGGCCCAGCGCAGGTTGGTGACGATGTCGTCGTCGACCGCGTCGATCCCGAGCGAGCGGGGGCCGTAGGTGTGGGGCACGAGCGCGAGCCCGCCAGCGCCGCACACGGCCGCGAACGCCTGCCGGGCGAGCTCGACGTAGCGCCCGTGCAGGTCGAGCAGCAGCGCGCGATCGTTGGGGTCGCGCACGTAGCTGGGGATCCCGGGGGTCAGGGCGCCCGCGTCGAGCGGGCCGCCGCGATAGTCGGCGACCCGGTTGCAGTCAACGAAGGTCCGCGGGATCAGGCAGCGCACCAGCAGCACCGAGCGCTGGGGGGCGGCGTCGATCAGCGCGAGCGCGGTCGCCCGGCCCAGCGCCCACGCGGCGACGTCGGTGTTGACGTGAAAGAACTCGTGGAGGTCGGCCGGCAGATCGCCGGTCAAGCGGGACCGCAGCCGATCATAGTGACCGCGCTCGTCGGCGCCGTGCGGGACCTCGATGAGCAGGTCGGGCGGGGCGCTTGGATCGGTGCGGGGACCGCGAAGCAGCTCGACGTCGGCGACGTGCTCGACCGGGCTGGGCAGGGCGACGCTCATGCCTCGTTCTACCTCGACAAACTCGCCACCGACACAACCCAGGGTCTGGTAGGCTGGCGCAAGAGCCAGCCGCATGAACCGTACACCGATGCTCGTACTCGCTGGCGGCAAGGGCTCTCGCCTCGCGCCGCTGACTTGCCACCGCGCCAAGCCGGGGGTGCCGTTCGCCGGGCGCTACCGGATCATCGACTTCGTGCTCTCGAACGTCGTGAACTCGGGCTACAGCCGGGTGTTCGTGCTGACGCAGTTCATGGCGTCCAGCCTGATCCGGCACATCAGCCGCAACTGGCACCTCAGCGGCATCCAGGAATTCATCGAGATCGTGCCCGCGCAGATGCGGATGGGGCCGTCTTGGTACAAAGGCACCGCAGACGCGGTCTGGCAGAACGCGAACCTGCTGCACGAGTCACGCTCCCCACACGTTGGGATCTTCAGCGGGGACCACATCTACAAATTCGCGATCGACCAGATGCAGGAGCTGCACGAGCAGGTTGGCGCAGACCTCACAATCGCCGGCTGGCCGGTGCCGATCGCGGAAGCCCACCAGTTTGGCGTGATGGAGGTCGACGCGAGCGGGCGCCTGATCGGGTTCCAAGAGAAGCCCAAGGATCCCAAGCCGATGCCCGGCGACCCCACGCGGGCGCTGGTCAGCATGGGCAACTACTTCTTTCGCCGCGACGTGCTGATCGACGTGCTGGGCGTGGACGCAGAGGTCCAAGAGTCGTCGCACGACTTTGGCAAGGACGTGATCCCGCGGCTGCTTCGCGGCGGGGCGCACATTCAGATCTACGACTTCGGCACCAACAAGGTCCCGGGTGAGCGCGACGGCACGATCCCCTACTGGCGCGACGTCGGTACGCTCGAGGCCTACTTTACCGCCAACATGGAAGTCCGCAGCTCGCTGCCGGCGGTCAACCTCTATAATCGGCAGTGGCGGATCCGCACCGCGCAGCGCGACTACCCGCCAGCGCGCTTGGTTCAACACTCGGCCGAGCACGCGCTGACCTCGGCCAGCGACTCGCTGGTGTGCGAGGGGTCGATCGTGTCCAGCACCACGCTGCAGCGGGTGATGCTGGGCTACGACACCTTCATCCGGCCCAACTGCCACCTAGAAGACAGCTTGATCATGTCGGGCTGTGACGTTGGCGAGGGCTCGCGGCTCAAGCGGGTGCTGCTCGACAAGAACTGCACGATCGAGCCTGGCACGGAGATTGGCTGGGACACCGAGGCCGACCGCGCCCGGTTCCCGTTCGTGAGCGAGACCGGGATCGTCGTGCTGCCCAAGGGCACGGTGGTGCCACGCGAAGGGCCGATCAAGCTGGCGTTCGACATGGCCGAGCTGATGCGCCGTGATCCGGACACCAAGCAGATCATGGCGGAGTTCGACGGGCGCTACGACCAAACGGATCGCTCGCGGCACAGCCACCAGTCGTCGGGGCCCCGCTACAAGCGGTGAGTGTCAGGGGCGCGGGCGCGTCGGTGTCGTGGTCGGGGTGGCGGTCGGCGGGCGCAGCGAACTGACGGCTGGATACACCGTCCCCGAGATCAGGTAAGACTGGGGACAATGCGGATCCTGCATGTCTCGAGTGAGTGCGCCCCCTGGGCGAAGACCGGCGGCTTGGGCGATGTCGTGGGGGCGCTGCCCGACGCGCTGTGTCGGGCCAAGCCCGGGATCGAGGCGGCGACGGTGATGCCCTACTACCGCGCCGCGAAGACGGCGCTGGCCAAGCAAGGGCTCGCGCCGCAAGACACGGGGATCGTCGCGGATGTCAGCCTGGGCGCCGCGACGGCGCGGGTTCGGTTTCTTCGCCTGGATCGGCGTGGGCGCGCGCCGATGTTGTTCGCGGCCAACGACGCGGCCTTCGATCGTGAGGGCTTGTACGGTCACGATGACGACGCGCTGCGCTTCATGTTGTTGTGCAAGTCGGTGGTCGGGGTGGCGAAGGCGCTGATGGGCGGCGCGCCGGATGTGCTCCACGCTCACGACTGGCACGCGGCGCTGATCCCCGGGTTGGTGGCGACCAACGCCCGGGCCCTGCTGCCGCGCACGCGCACGGTCTTGACCCTGCACAACCTGGCCTACCAGGGGGTGTGCTCCAACGAGCTGTTCCCGATCAGCGGGCTGCCGTGGGACGTGTTCCACCTCGACGCGTTCGAGTGGTACGACCAGATCAACCTGCTCAAGGGGGGCATCGCGCTGGCCGACGCGGTCACGACGGTGAGCCCGACCTACGCCCGCGAGATCAAGACCCCCGAGTTTGGCAGCAACCTCGACGGGGTGCTGCGTCGCCACGAGGTGTATGGGCTGCTCAACGGGATCGACACGCAAGAGTGGGACCCGGCCACGGATCCACACCTGGCGTCGCACTACGACGTCGACAACCTGGACGCGAAGCGGGCGGTGCGGGCGGACTTGCTGCGGCTCTGCGAGTGGCCCGAGCTGCCGGATGTGCCGCTGTTCGGGATCGTCAGCCGCATGACGGCGCAAAAGGGGCTCGACCTGGTCGCAAGCTTGGTGTCGGAGCTGCACGGGCTGCCGGCCCGGCTGGTGGTGTTGGGCACGGGGTCACCCAAGCTCGAAGAGGCGTTTCAGCTGGCGGCGCGGCACTACACCTGGAACGTGCGCACGGACATCGCATTTGATGGGCCGCTGTCGCACAAGATCATCGCGGGATGCGACGCGCTGCTGGTGCCGAGCCGGTTCGAGCCGTGCGGGCTGACGCAGATGTACGCGATGCGCTGCGGCACGGTGCCAATCGTTCACGCAACGGGCGGCCTGGCGGACACGGTGCACGACCCGGGCGACGCGGCGCTGGCCCGGGGCGAGGGGACCGGGTTCGCGTTCAAGCACCCCACCGTGGTGGGGCTGCGCTGGGCGATGGGGCGGGCGGCGAAGATGTATCGCAAGCACCCGGCGGGCTGGCGGGCGATCCAGCAGGCGGGGATGCGGCGCGACTGGAGCTGGACGCGCTCGGCCGGCGACTATCTAAAGCTGTACCGCGCGCTGTGCCGGTGACGGTTGGTGACGGGTGGTGACGGGCCCACCCAACAGCCCAAACAAGCGGGCTGCGGGCCCATCCCTGCGACGGCGGTGACGATCGGGGCGACGCGGATCGGTGGCACCGCCGTCCCTGACGGTTCGGGGGTCGGGGCGGCATCTTTTCTTGATGATGAACGCCACCGCTGGTTCGGAATTTCGCCGCCATGTCTCGCCGCCCCGCGAGCCTTCGACCCACGGTGTTCGGGTCAGCGCGTACCTTCGTCAGCTGGTCGACGCGGCGACCGAGGCGTTCGCGTTCACCCGGAACGAGCGATTGGTGGTTCGCCACCTCCTGTATGGCCGCAGCGCAGCGGTGATCGCCGGGCGTCTGGGGATCCGCGAGACGTCGGTCCACAAGCACATGCATCGGATCTTCGCGGTGACCAAGACCGACAGCCGCAAGCGGCTCTTGGATCTCGCGCTGCGGCTCGCCGCGCGGCGCAGCGTAGTGCCGGCGCCGCGCGGGCTCAGGCTGGTGTGAGGGCTGGGCTGGGCTGGGCTGGGCTGGGCTATCGCTCGCGCTTGCGGATCAGGCCTTCTTGGGCCGTGCTCGCGACCAACCGGCCATCACGCGCGAACACCCGCCCGCGCACGAGCCCGCGGGCCCCGTGGGCGGCGGGGCTATCGACGACGTGCAGCAGCCAGTCGTCGACGCGCACATCCTGATGAAACCACATCGTGTGATCCAAGCTGGCGACCTGCATCCCGCGGGTCAGCCAGGTGACGGCATGGGGCAACATGGCGGTGGTCAAGAACGCGAAGTCCGAGGCGTAGGCCAGCAGGTAGCGGTGCAGCGCCGGATCATCTGGCAGGCTGCCGGTGGCCTTGATCCAGAACATGCGCGCGGGCTCGCGGGCCACGGGCGTGAACGGGTTGCTGACCGGCTCGAGCGGCCGCATCTCGAACGGCCGCTGGGCCAGGGCCTGCGCGCGCAAGAATTCGGGCAGCTGCTCGGCGTACTGGGCGGCGCGCTCTTGCTCGGTTGGCACGGTCTCGGGCGCCGCGGCGTCCGGCATGGTGTCTTGGTGCTCGAAGCCGGGCTCTTCGATCTGAAACGACGCGGCGAGGTTGAAGATCGCCTTGCCGTTTTGGATCGCGACCACGCGCCGGGTCGTGAACGACTTGCCGTCGCGGATCCGATCGACCTCGTAGATGATCGGTCGATCAACGGCCCCAGCCCGCAGAAAGTAGCCATGCAGCGAGTGCACGTGGCGCTGCTCGGGGACGGTCTGAACCGCGGCCGAGAGCGCCTGGCCGAGGACTTGTCCGCCGTAGACGGTGCCCCAGCCAAGGTCTTGCGACTGACCGCGGAACAGGTTGACCTCGATCTGCTCGAGGGCGAGGAGGGTGACGAGTTCGTCGAGGACCTGGCTCATGATGGAAAATCCCAGTGTGTTGCGCTGGCCCGCAGCGTGTGCGGGCGCGGGTCTTCGGTCGCGAGCGCGTGCAGGATGTGGGCGGGGAGTAGCACCGGCCACGGCTCGGCGCCCACGAGCTCGCCGCGATGCTCGGCGTGCATGACGACCTTCTCGCCCCACAGCGCGACCAGGCGCGCGCGCGTGCTGCGGGGCAGCGCCTCCAGATCGACCAGATCGATCCGCAGGCAGGTCTGCAGGCACTCGAACACGAGGCCCGCGCAGCTCTGCTCGCGGCTGATGATCCGCCCGGTGACCGGGTCGCGGCGGGGGCGGGCAATGGTTGCAAGGAAGTCCCCGGCCAGGGCCCGCGATCGCTTGCGTCGCTCGAGCCAGCTCGCGATGAGCGCCTGCTCGCGCCGGCTCAGCGTGAGCCGGCCGATCGCGTGGACCGCCAGCTTGTCGCGGCCACGCCGGATCGGCCGGGCGTCGGCGACCGTGATCTCGTCGCCTTCACTGACCATGGCCGCCGACCAAGCGAAGCCGACGTGGCTCAGGTGGCCGCGCTCGCGATGGCCAACCACGTCGAGGGCAACGAGCGCGAACTCGTCTGGGCGTCGCGGAGGAACGAAGCTGGGCATGACGGTTGGCGGCCGATGTTAGCCAAACTTGCACAGGCCCGAGAGCAGCTGCAGGCGCGCCGCGATCGGGCGGCCGTGCTCGCGCGCGTGGGCGAGCGCCTCGTCGATCTCGGCGCGGGCGAGCTCGAGCGGAATCGCCTGACCCAGAGAGCGGGCCCGGTTGAACAATGCGCGCAGCCCGTGCTCATCGGTGCTGGGCGTGAGCACCGAATAGGCCAGCAACAGATCCGTCGTCAGCGCCCGCGCCAGCGGCGTACACAGCCAGTCGGGGTCGAGGTACTTGTTGAGCAGCTGCCGCGTGCGCACGGCGAGGATCGCCAGCCCAAAGTCCTGATCCACGCTCAGCGCATGCCAGATCGCTTGCAGGGTCGCCTGCATGGTCTCGGCTTCGTTGCCGGGCTGCAGAAACACCGCCAGCTCGGTCAGCCGCGTGGTCGGGACCAGCGAGCCAAACCGCCGGATCGCCGCCCAGCTCAGGGGGGTCGAGCCATGGTCATCCTCGAGCAGCTTGATCGTGCGCAGCAGCGCGGTGGCCAGGGCCGCGCGCTGTTGTTCGTCCGTAACCTCGATCTGCTCCGCGAGCTTGACGCACCCGCGCAGCTCATGCTCGAGGCTCGAGTCACGCAGCAACCGAATCAGCCGGTCGACCTGTCCTTCATCCCCACTCGGCGCGACCGGAGCCGCCGGAGCCGCCGGAGCCGCACCCGACCCCGCGCGCTTCCCAAATCGCATCGCAACATCACGCGGGATCTCTGCGCCATCCGCCCCAAAGAACTGGGACCGCTTGCTCATCAACAGCCGGACCCGCTTGCGCAGCGACAGATCACGAAACTGCGCGAAGCTCAGTCTCTCTTCGTCGGCACCCTCGCCAAACACGACCTCGTGAAAGGTCCCCTCGTCCCCGGGCGCGTCGTCGTCCGTCTGCTCACCCATCACAACTCCCGCATGTTCGTAGTGTCAAAAAAGTACCCCCGCAAACAACCACCCGGGCGACCGCGAAACAAGGCACGACACGTAGGTGGAGAGCCCCCCCACTAGCTGCAGGTGGTCAGACGAGAGCCCCCTCCTAGGGGGCCAATGATGCCCCCGCGAACAGCCAGCCCGTTGGGAGCGAGCGAAGCGAGTGACCTTGCAGTGCGAAGGCGGCTGTGGGGGTAATCGTCAGTCTGCGGCGGTGACGCGGACGATCTCTTCGACGGTGGTCATTCCTTCGGCGATCTTGTTGAGCCCCGAGCGACGCAGCGTGTTCATGCCCAGACGGATCGCCTCGGACTTCAGCTCCGTCGTTGACGCACCTTGCAGGATCAGATCCTTCAGCCCGTCCTTGAGCAGCATCACCTCATAGAGCGCGACGCGACCCTTGTAGCCAGAGTCCGAGCAGGTCTTGCAGCCCTTGCCGCGCATCGGCTGGCACGCCTTGGCCTCGGCCGGCTTCATGCCCGCGTCAACCAACATCTGGGGCGTCGTGGCGGCGTCGGGCTTCTTGCAGTCCTTGCAGATCCGCCGGGCGAGGCGCTGGGCGACGATCAAGTTGACCGAGGCCGTGACCAAGAACGGCTCGACGCCCATGTTGAGCAGGCGGTTGACGGTGGAGGGGGCGTCGTTGGTGTGCAGGGTAGACAGCACCATGTGCCCGGTGAGCGCGGCCTTGACCGCGATCTCGGCGGTCTCGAAGTCGCGGATCTCGCCGACCATGATGATGTCGGGATCTTGGCGAAGGAACGAGCGCAGCGCGGCCGCGAAGTTCAGGCCGATGTCGTCGTGCATCTGGACCTGGTTGATGCCGGCGAGGTTGAACTCGACCGGATCTTCGGCGGTTGAGATGTTGACCTCGTCGTCGTTGAGCTCCGACAGCGCCGAGTACAGCGTGGTGGTCTTGCCCGAGCCGGTTGGGCCGGTGACCAGGCACATGCCGTAGGGCCGATGGATCGCGCCCTTGAAGTCGTCGAGTGGGCCCTGCTCGAAGCCCAGCTTCATCATGTCGAGCTGCAGGTTGTCCTTGTCGAGCAGACGCAGGACGATCTTTTCACCGTAGAGCGTGGGCAGGCACGAGACCCGGAAGTCCATCTCGCGGCCCTTGGCCATCTTGATCTTGATGCGCCCGTCCTGCGGCAGCCGACGCTCGGCGATGTCGAGGTTGGCCATGATCTTGAGCCGCGAGGTGATCGCGTTCTTGAGCTTCAGCGGCGCGTTCATCTCGTGGTGAAGCACGCCGTCGATCCGATAGCGGACCCGGTAGCTCTTCTCGTAGGGCTCGATGTGGATGTCGCTGGCCGCCTTGTTGATCGCGTTGACCAAGATCAGGTTGCAGAGCTTGACGACCGGGGCCTGCTCGGCCTCGTTCTGGCTGTCGACGATCGAGAACTCGTCCTCGCCGGTGTCCTCGAACTCGATGTCGTCGAGCTCGAGGTCGCCAAGCACCTCTTGGTACGAGGCGGTCTCTTCGGGCCGGGCCGAGTAGTAGTGCTCGATCGCGGCTTCGATCGCGGCGTCGGTGCTGACGACCGCCTCGATGTGGAGGCCGGTCATGAACTTGATGTCGTCGACCGCGTAGATGTTGGAGGGATCCGCCATCGCAACGATCAAGCTGTTGCCGGCCTGCTGGACCGGGATCAGCACGTGCTTGCTGGCGACCTCGCGCGGGACCAGGCTGATCACGTCTGGATCGATCTCGAAGTCATCGAGGGTGATCGACGGGACGCCGTACTGCTTGGACAAGAAGTCCGTCAGCTCGGTCTCTTGCAGGATTCCCAGCTTGGTCAGGCTGTACGCGAGTCGCTTGCCGGTCGCGCGTTGGTCCTTTTGCGCCTCGCGCAGCTGGTCAGTGGAGATCAGGTTCTCGCGGACGAGAAGTTCGCCAATTCGGTCTGAAGCCATGAGGGTGAGTCTCGGATTGAGCGCGCCTGAGAGTCGCTGAGCGGTGCAGGGGAGAATCAGGCACCGCGTGCGTGAGCACGCGGCGAAACCGAGGTTACACGGGGCGCCGGTGGTCGTCGACGCGTGACGCCAAACCGCCTATCCTGCGCAGCCATGAGCGTCGAGAAAAAGCGCAACGTGCGCGACGCACGATCGCCCGAGACGGCCGGTCGTGAGCAAAAGCGTGGCCATGCGGGCGCTCGCCAAGGCACCGGTAAAGGCCGCCCTCGCAAGCCGGACACGGCCTTTCGCCCACGTGTGCGCCAGCGGGGGGCCAAGCTGACCGAGGGTGCTGCACGCTGGATCCGTGCTGGACATCCGTGGGTGTTCCGCGAGGCGCTGCTGCGTCCGCTCGAGGGCATCGCCCCAGGTGCCATGGTCGCGGTCGCGGACCCCGAGGGTAACCACCTCGGTCATGCGCTCTACGAGCCGGAGGGCGCGGTGGTCCTGCGCATGCTCGCGCGGTCGCTGGACTTCAACTGGAACGCCGAGGCGATGCTGGCTCGCCTCCACGCCGCCAAGACCCACCGGGCGCGCTACGTGGAAGACGGGTTCTCGGGCGCGGCCCGCCTGGTCCACGCCGACGCCGACGGGTTCCCCGGGGTCGCCGTGGATCGCTACGGCGAATTCTTGCTGATCTACAAGTACGCGAGCGCGGCCGACAGCTACCTCGATCAGCTGATCCCGCTGCTCGAGCAGGTCTACCAGCCCGCCGGGATCTACCTGCAAGATCGCACGCGGGCGGTCGCGGCCGAGGACAGCCACAAGCGCCCGCCGGCCACGCACCTGACCGGCAAGACCGCGCCGCCCGAGCTCGAGGTTGAAGAAGACGGGCTGAAGTTCCTGGTCGACGTGACCGCGCCGGTGTCACCGGGGCTGTTCTTGGATCTGCGGGAAGGCCGGCGCCTGGTCGAGAAGATCGCGTCCGGTCGCAAGGTGCTGAACCTGTTCTCGTTCACGGGTGCCCTGGCCTTGCGCGCGGTCCGTGGCGGGGCCACCGACGTCACCAACATCGACGCCGCCGCGCGATCGCACGCGCGCTGCCGGCAGAACTTGGCCGCGTCGGGGCTCGATCCGGAGGCCTGCGAGGCCCTGACTGGTGATGTGTTCAAGCACCTCGAGCGGTTTCGTCAGCGCGATCGCCGGTTCGATCTCGTCGTCGTGGATCCGCCGCCGTTCTCCACGGTGAAGGGCTCGACCTTCTCGGCGCTCGACGACTGGAACCAGCTCGCCCAGGCGATCGCCCACGTCGTCGCTCCTGCCGGTGAAGTGCTGGCGGTCGCCAACGCGGCCTCGCTGACCGAAGAAGAGTTCCTGGGGGCCGTGGGCGAAGGTAGCCTGGCGGCGGGCCGCAACGCGCGGGTCATCGCAGAGTGCGGGCTGCCGCCCGACTTCCCGGTGCTCGCGGCGTTCCCCGAGGGCAAGTACCTCAAGGTCAAGCTGCTGTCTTTGGCGTAGGCGCTGGTGCTGGGGGTGGGGGAGTCACTCCGCTGCGCGGGTGTGTTCGCGAGCGGGCCAGAAACCTCGTCCACCCCACGCAATTTGATTTATTGTCGGTACCACGCGCGCGTCGACGCGCGAAAGTAACCATGAACGAGATCTTCGACCGTGTGTTGTTGGCCGCGCGCAAGCTAGGCGCCTCAGATGTCCACCTCAAGGTCGGTCGCCCGCCGATCTTCCGCATCCGCGGGCAGCTGCGCACGCTCAAGGATGTGCCGGCCATGAACAGCGACGTGATCGAGACCTTCGCGGTCAACATCATGGCGCAGCGCCAGCATCAGATCTTCATGGAGAACTGCGAGGTCGACCTCGCCTACGGGACCGAAGATGGCTACCGCTACCGGGTCAACGTGTTTCGCCAGCGCGGGACCACGGGCATGGTCATGCGGATCATCCCCTCACAGATCCCCTCGTTCGAGCGGCTCAACCTGCCGCAGCGGGTCCGTGATCTTGGCGATGAGCAGCGCGGGCTGGTGCTGGTCACGGGCATCACCGGATCGGGCAAGTCGACCACGCTGGCGAGCTTGCTCGAGGTCGTGAACATCACCCGGCCGGCCCACATCGTCACGATCGAAGATCCGATCGAGTACGTGTTCGAAGACAAGCGATCGATCGTCAACCAGCGCGAGCTGGGCTTCGACACGATGGGCTTCGAGGGCGCGCTGCGCTCGGCGCTGCGCCAGGATCCCGACGTGATCCTGGTGGGCGAGATGCGTGACCACGTCACGATCAAGACGGTCATGCACGGGGCCGAGACCGGCCACTTGGTGTTCTCGACCCTGCACACCGTCGACGCGACCGAGACCGTGAACCGGATCGTGCAGATGTTCCCGCGCGAGGAGCAGACGGCGATCCGGCTCAACCTAGCGGCGATCTTGCGGGGCGTCGTGTCGCAGCGGCTGCTGCCGCGGGCGGATGGGCGCGGCATGATCCCGGCGGTCGAGATCCTGATCAACACGCCCCGCGTGCAAGAGATGATCTCGGATCCATCGCGGACCCACGAGCTGGTCGACGCGATCCGCGAGGGCGCCAACCCCTACGGCATGGTGACCTTCGACCAGTCGTTGATGAACCTCGTGCGCCGCAAGCTCGTCACCTACGAGGTCGCGCTTGCCGCGAGCACGACCCCGGCGGACTTCGAGCTGGCGTTTCGTGGGGTCATGGGCGGCACGGCCGAAGAGCGGCCCCGCGACAGCGACGACATCGAGTTCGACCTGGAGTAGTCGCGGGCCCGCCCGGCGTTCGGGTTGACCGGGCCGCGGCTCACGTGGGACCGTCGCCGCATGACGCTGCATCGCATTGGAGCTGCGGTTGTTGCTGTTCTGGGCCTGGTCGCCGTTGGCTGCGGAGGCGACGACGCGGGGTCTGGCAGCGGCACCGAGGAGACCGGGACGGCTGGTGATGGGGATGGTGACGGGGACGGGGACGGGCCGGACGGCGGGAGCTCGAGCGCGACCACGGGAGATGGGGACGGGGATGGAGACGGAGACGGCGATCCCGGAGATGGCGATGGAGATGGCGACGGCGACGGCGACGGGGACGGTGATGGCGATGGCGACGGCGACGGGGACGGGGATGGAGACGGGGATGGAGACGGGGATGGGGACGGCGATGGCGACGGCGACGGAGACGGGGACGGCGACGGGGACGGCGACGGCGATCTCATCACGCCGTGGCTGCTGAGCGTCAACAACCAGACTCACAGGCTCTTGAAGATCAGCACCGTCGACGCGACCGCCGTCGAGCTGTGCCAGCTCAACGTCAACGACAGCTACCCGTCGACCACCTTCGGGCTCGAGGGCACCCTGTACGGCTCGAACAGCTCCGATCAGACCTTGGACATCATCGATCCCTGCACCTGCCAGGTCACCACGGTTGGGCCGACCAACTTTGGCTCGATCCCGGGGATCACGGCCAACGGCGTCGAGGCCGAGACGCTGTTTGGTGTCAGCGTGAGCGCGGACATCTTGCTGACGCTCAGCACCCAAACCGGGGCGGGCACGGAGATCGGGCCGCTCGGGCTGGACTTTCACTACTCGGGCACCAGCTGGTCCGCGGATGTCCAGGGGCTCTACGCGATCAACGATCTCACCGACACGCTCTACTCGCTGGACCTGTTCTCGGGGACTGCGTCGCCGATCGCGGTGATCGACACGCAGTTCGACTCGGTCGGGATCGAGTGGCACCTCGCAACCCACGAGCTGTACGCGTGCACCAACTTCGGCGGTGGATCGCGGCTGTACAGCATCGACGTGAACGACGGCACCTCCACGCTGATCGGCAACCTGCCGCACAACTGCAACAACCTCGCGGCCCCGTGGACGCCCGTCGCCTGCGTCGACGACGTGCCGTTTCCGTGAGCTGAGCGGCCATGCGCAAGCGCTCGAAGCCGCCGGCCAAGATCGTCAGTGACGCGACGCCGCTCACGTCCAATCCGTTCGCGGGCCTGGCCGCGCTGCGCCCGAGCGCCCCGGCGGCCCCGGACGTGGCCCCAGATCCGACCGCGGCCGCGGCCTCCGAGCTGGCGCCGGCCTCCGCCATGCCCGCGGCCGCGCTCACGGGCCGCCTGATCGTCCGTCGCCAAAAAAAGGGGCAGGGCGGCAAGACCGTCACCTGCATCGAAGGCCTGGACCCGGCCGCGATCCCCGAGCTGCTGCCCCGACTCAAGCGCGAGCTTGGCTGCAGCGCCCGCGCCGACGCGGCGGTGCTGATCGCGGGCACGGCGGACCACGCCCGCGTGGCCACGTGGCTGCGCAAGGTCGGCGCCACCCAAGTCACCCTGGGAAACTGATTCGCCTTCGCGACCCGTGCGGGAAGCCTGGGTAACAGATATCGTGCCGCACCCATGGCCGTGTCACGCCCGACCGACGCTCACGCCCTGCGCACCGCGTTCCTCGACTTCTTCGCCGAGCGGGGCCACGAGCGCGTCGCCTCGTCGCCGCTGGTGCCCTTCAACGATCCAACCTTGCTGTTCGTGAACGCCGGCATGGTCCAGTTCAAGGACGTGTTCACCGGCCGCGACAAGCGGGACTACCGGCGCGCGACAACGGCCCAGCGGTGTCTGCGAGCGGGCGGCAAGCACAACGACCTCGACAACGTCGGGTTCACGCCGCGCCACCACACGCTGTTCGAGATGCTCGGCAACTTCTCGTTCGGCGACTACTTCAAGCGCGACGCGATCAACTGGGCCTGGGAGTTTCTGACGCAGGTGCTTGGGTTCCCGGCCGACAAGCTGGTGGTGTCCGTGTTCAACGGCGAGGGCGACGACGCGCCCTTTGATCAAGAGGCCTACGATCTGTGGCTGGAGCTGGTCCCCAAGGACCGGATCTATGCGTTCAACGCCAAAGAAAATTTCTGGCAGATGGGCGACACCGGCCCCTGCGGGCCGTGCTCGGAGATCCACATCTTCCGCGGCGAAGGTCCGGCGCCGGGCACTGGCGGGCAGCCGGGCAAGGGGCCGGCCTTCGAGGACGCCGCCTACATGGAGCTGTGGAACCTCGTGTTCATGCAGTACGAGAAGCACGAGGGCGGTCGCATGGAGAAGCTGCCCGCGCCCTCGGTCGACACGGGCGCGGGGCTCGAGCGGCTGGCGGCGATCCTGGAGGGCGCGTCGAGCAACTACGGCACCAGCCTGCTCTCGCCCCTGGTCGACAAGGGCAAGCAGCTCGCGGGCGTGTCGGGGGACCAAGGTGAGCGCGAGGCCAGCTTCCGCGTCATCGCCGACCACGCGCGCGCGACCGCGTTCTTGATCGCCGACGGCGTGACCCCCGAGAAGAGCGGGCGCTCGTACGTGCTGCGCCGGATCATGCGGCGGGCGATCCGTCACGGCACCCTGGTCGGGCTTGACGAGCCCTTCTTTCACGAGATCTGCGACCTGGTGGTCGAGCAGTTTGGCGACGCGTACCCCGAGCTGCGCGAGGCCAGGGCCGCGATCGCGGACGCCGTACAGATTGAAGAGCAGGCGTTTCGTCGGACCTTGGATCGCGGGCTCAAGATGGTCGAGGCCACGCTCGCCGCGCTGCCCGAGCGCGCGGGCGCGTTCCCGGTGGATCCGGCGGCGAAGCTCTACGACACGTTTGGGTTCCCGATTGATCTGACCCGCGTGATCGCGGTCGAGCACGGGCTGACCCTCGACGAGGACGAGGTCGCGGCCCGCGTGCGCGAGCTGCAGGGCGCCGGCGATGCCGGGTTTGTCGGCGGTGACGCCAAGATCAACGACGTCTACTTCGAGCTCGCCAACGAGCTGGGGGCGACGGAGTTTGTCGGCTACGCCGAGGTCGAGCAGCAAGCCACGCTGCGGGCGATCATCGTGGACGGGGCGCGGGTCGAGAGCGCCAGCGCGGGCGCCAGCGTGGAGCTGATCTTCGATCGCACCTGCTTCTACGGCGAGAGCGGCGGGCAGATCGGCGATCACGGGGTGATCGTGGGCGGCGCGGATCCGAAGGGCGCGCGGCTCGAGGTGTCCGACTCGCAAAAGCCAACGGGCGGCTTGATCGTCCACCACGCCAGCGTGACCCAAGGCCGGATCGCGGTCGGCGACTCGCTCACGCTGCGCGTCGACGTGGCCCGGCGCGACGCGATCCGCCGCAATCACTCGGCGACGCACATGCTGCACCACGCGCTGCGCGAGCAGCTTGGCAAGCACGTCGCCCAGAAGGGCTCGCTGGTCGCCCCGGATCGGCTGCGCTTCGACTTCTCGCACCCGCGGCCGCTGACCCTGGAAGAGCGGGCCGCGATCGAGCGGCAGGTCAACGCGATGGTCATGGCCAACGCCGCGACGGGGACGCAGGAGATGAGCCTGGCCAACGCCAAGCAGGCCGGCGCGATCGGTCTGTTTGGTGAGAAGTACGCCGACGAGGTCCGGGTCGTGACGATCGCCGCGGACTCGGTCGAGCTGTGCGGGGGCACCCACGTGGCCCGGGCGGGGGACATCGGTCTGTTCAAGATCGTGTCCGAAGGCGGCGTCGCCCAGGGCGTGCGCCGGCTCGAGGCCGTCACCGGCACCGGGGCGCTGGACTGGGTCCAGCACACCGCGTCGATCGTCGAGCAGGCCACGGCGGAGCTGCATGCCCGCGACGCCGACGACCTGCTCGTCCGCCTGGCCAAGCTGCAAGAAGAGCTGAAGCTCAAGGAGCGGGAGCTGGCCCAGATCGAGCGCAAGCTCGCAACCGGCGGCGCCGGTGAGAGCGAGACCACGGAGGTCGCGGGGGTCAAGCTGCTGGTTCGCAAGATCGGGGTGGCCGACCCCAAGGTCATGCGGGACGCCGCCGACACCCTGCGCGACCGCCTGGGCTCGGGCGTGGTCGTGCTCGCGGCGGAGCGCGACGGCAAGGCCAGCTTGTTGGTCGCCGTGACCTCGGACCTCGCGGGTAAGAAAGTTCACGCAGGTAAGCTGGTGGGCGCGCTCGCTGGCCACATTGACGGGCGTGGGGGGGGCCGGCCGGACCTTGCCCAAGCTGGCGGTCCCAAGCTTGCTGGGCTGGATCAGGCGGTCGCCGATGCGCCCGTTCAGCTCGCTGCTCAGCTTGCGAAATAGGGGTCAAGTAAGAGGCTAGTGAACGTCTGTGGGGGTCCATGTCTGATATGCTGCGGGGCATGGAGCTCCGCGAGCTGCTCGACGGCGAGGGTCTCGACGCGGACGAGCTGATGATCTGGGCCCGACGGCGGGCCGATGAGCTGGTCGCAGGGCTGGCGGAGTCGTCATCGAGCGACGCGCCCGATGTGTTGTTGCAGCTGCTCGAGTCCGGCGGCGGCGGGGACTCTGGGGCCGCGCTCGCCGGTGGGTATGGACAAGATCCACGCGAGTCAGCCGTGGCGCAGGTGGTGGCTGATCCCGCGCTCGAAGCCGACGTCGAACTCGAAGTCGACCTCGAGTCCGAGCCGCTGGCAGCCGAAGCCGAGCACGCCGCGCCAGCTTCGTTCGACGAGGCTCACAGTTCGTCGTTCGAGATCGACGTGGACGTCGACGACGAACCCCGCGACGAGGACGCGCCCGCGGTCGTCGCTGCGCCGCGCGGTCGTCGACGCGAGCCATCGGCCCCACAACCAACCAGCGCGTCCGAGCTGCCGCCGCCGCCCGACCACTCCGTGCTGGCTCTGGGTGAGCCAGAGCCGATGCTGGAGACCGTCGACACCGGGCCGATCACGCTGGGGACGCCCGAGGCCGACGAGCTGCTGGGCCACGCGGCGCAGCAGCGGGAGTCCGAAGCTTCGGCCGAAGTTGCGGCGGAGCCTGAAGTCGCGGCGGAGCCCGAAGTCGTGGCGGAGCTCGAAGTCGGCGAGGAGCCTGAAGTCGGCGAGGAGCCTGAAGTCGCGGCGGAGCTCGAAGTCGCGGCGGAGCTCGAAGTCGGCGAGGAGCCTGAAGTCGCGGCGGAGCTCGAAGTCGGCGAGGAGCCTGAAGGCGCGGCGGAGCCTGAAGTCGCGGCGGAGCTCGAAGTCGCGGCGGATCCTGAAGTCGCGGCGGAGGCCGAAGTCGGCGAGGAGCCTGAAGGCGCGGCGGAGACCGAAGTCGGCGAGGAGCCTGAAGTCGCGGCGGAACCGGAGCCTGAAGTCGCGGCGGAACCGGAGCCTGAAGTCGCGGCGGAGCCTGAAGTCGCGGCGGAGCCTGAAGTCGCGGCGGAGCCCGAAGTCGCGGCGGAGCCCGAAGTCGCGGCGGAGCCCGAAGTCGCGGCGCAGGACGAAGAAGAGCTCGAGGAGTTCGAAGAGTTCGAGGAGCTCGATCTCGAAGAGTTCGAAGAACTGGAGGTCGAGGAGGCCGGCCCCAGCCACGAGGCCGCACCACCACCGCCACCTCCACCGCCGCCACCACCACCACGGCCGCCGTCACGGTCTGCGCAGGCCGCAGCAAGCTCGAGCTCGGCCGATCTCGAGGAGGGTGGCATGGATCAGATCCTCGCCGACCTACGCAGGAGCGAGGGCGACCCGGACGCTGACGCCGATTCGGACGACCAAGAGCGCGTGGATCAGATCCTCGCGGATCTACTTGGGAGCGAGACCAAGCCGGACTTCGACGCCGACGTCATGGCGCAGACGGAGGCCCTGGGTGAGCCCGAGCGGGCCGAGCCGGGCCACGCCGCCCACGGCCAAGCGGCTCCCCGCGGTTCGCTGGACACCTCCACCGACATGCTGACGTCGGCGCTGTCCGAGCCCATGTTGGATGACGGCCTGGGCTCTGCGTTCGCCGATCCAAGCGACGCCCAGTCGGTCAACGTCGACGAAGCCGGCCACGCTGGCGATGGCGAAGACTTCGATCTCGACTTTGATTGACGACTCGCTTCATCGAGCGCTGCGCGCTCGACTAGCTTCATCGAGCGCTGCGCGCTCGACTAGGCCGAGGGGCTCCTAGCCTAGGCCAGCTCGCCGGCGAAGTTGAAGTACTCGACGATCGCTCGCCGAGCTTCGGCGCTGCGCCCCGGTGACGTGCCAAACTTTTCGATCGCGTCGCCAGCAGGCGTGGCGCTTCGTGCAACCTGGCGGTCGAGCGAGTCGAGGAAGCGCGCCTCGGTGCGCCCCTTCGAGTCGCGGACGTCGAGCCGGTCGAGCCCGGCGCGCGCGAGCGTCAGCAGCTGCGTGGACTTGGTCAACACCTCGGGATCGCTCAGCCCGTGCTCACGTGCGCGCCGCCACAGATCCATGCGCTCGGCGAAGCTCAGATCCGCGACCAACTCCCACGCGGCGGTGCGCGCGTCGTCGTCGTAGATCAGCCCCTTGCACAAGGCCGGCAGCGCACACACGGTCTGCGAGCCGATCGAGTCCGCCCCGCGGATCTCGATGAAGGGCTTGATGCGGACCTCGGGGAACAGGGTGCTCAGGTGCAGCTCCCAGTCGGCCTGCGTGGCCCGGTGGGTGGTGCCTTCGGGGTCGACGAAGCCGTCGGCCAAGAACCGACGAAATGGCACGTGGTGCGGGTGGTAGTGGTGCCCGCGCTTGACGAAGAACATGGGCACGTCCAGGGCATAGTCGACGTAGCGCGCCCAGCTGAACTCGCCCTCGAAGATCCATGGCAGCAGCCCGCAGCGATCGGGATCGACGTGCTCCCAGGTCGCCGAGCGCAGCGACCGAACGGGACCACGCGGTCCAGCTGGCACGGTCTGGCCCTCTTTGAACGGCGAGTTGGCGAACAGCGCGGTGATCAGCGACGAGACCCCGAGCATCAGCCGCATGCGACGGCCACACTGGGCCTCGTCTTTGTAGTCGAAGTTTGCCTGGACCGTGCAGGTCCGCAGCATCATGTCCAGGGCCAGCTCGCCGCGCGTGGGCAGGTAGCTGCGCATCACCGCGTAGCGGCCCTTGGGCATCATGTCGATCTCTTCGCGGGTGGCGAAGGGATGAAAGCCGCACGCGATCCAGGCCACGCCCATCGGCTTGGCCACGGCGTGGAGCTCTTCATAGTGGGCCGTGAACTCGGCGCAGGTGTCGTGGACCGTGGGCAGCGGCTTGCCGCTGAGCTCGAGCTGGCCGCCCGGCTCGAGGGTGATCGAGGCGCCGTCGCGCTCGAGCGCGATCAGTTCACCCGCGACGCCGCGATCTTTGGACTCTGCCCAGCCAAAGCGATCGCGCAGAGCCTCGAGGGTTGGCAGCACGTGCTCGCGGTAGCGGACCGGCGTTGGCATGCCGTCGGCGAGGTACAGCCCAAATTTCTCTTGCTCGGTGCCGATCAAGTGCTTGTCGGGGCGCTGGGCCTTCTCGAACCACAGCACGAGCTCGTCGGTGGACTGGATCGGGTGCGCGTCTCCGCGCCAGCGTGGCTCACTCATCGGGGTGTCGGCTTTGTGACGAAGGGGACATGGCGGTGGTGCCGGCCTTGCAGATGGGCAAGTCGCAGTCCGCGGTTACGCAGGCGGTCGCGCGCGGTTACGCAGCGCGGCTTCTAGCACGATCGCCGCGGATCCGAGCACGCTCGGTCGCGACACTCAAATGGAAAAGCCAGCGCGCGGCGTGCCAAACTCACGCGAGGTGTTCGTGGGCGCAGCGGAGCGCTCGGCTCCCATCGCGGCGCCCTCCTTGACCGCGTGGGGGTGCGGTTGTAGCCTGCCCCGGCTCGATTAGCGGGCACCCGCGAGGCTTTCATGGCACTTCCTACTGCACCGGACGCCCCCTGCGTCATCGGCAACCAGATCCTGATCCGTGGCACTTTGGTCGGCGAAGAGGACCTCATCGTCGAGGGCCGGATCGAAGGCGCAATTACCCTGGCCGGGCACTTGATCGTGGCCGAGGCGGGCATCATCGAGGCCAACCTCGACGTCGACAGCGTCGAAGTCCGGGGTGAGGTCATCGGCGACATCTCGGCGGCCCGCTCGATCACCATCCAGCAAGGCGCGCGGGTCCAGGGCAACGTCCGCGCCCCCCGAGTCATCATCAACGACGGTGCGCGGTTCCGCGGATCCATCGAGATGAAGGTCGATCTTCCCGAAGATCTCGCCAAGGTCCTCGCGCGCGGCCACTGAGCTGGTTCGCGCCTCCACCCTCTACCGAGCACACCGCGCAAACGGAGCAGAAATTTCCATGGCCAACACCGTCATAGGTAGCACCATCGTCGTCGACGGCGAGATCTCCGGCGACGAGGATCTCGTCATCCTCGGCACCGTCAAGGGGCAGATCAGCTTGCGCGAGAACATCGTGGTCGAGCGCGACGGGGTCGTAGAAGCCAACGTCGAGACCGCCACGATCACCGTCCACGGCTCGGTCACGGGCGACATCCACGCTTCGGATCGCGCCGAGCTGCGGGCCGATTGCCGCGTGGTCGGTGACATCCACGCTCCACGCATCCTCATCGCCGACGGCGCCTCGTTCAAGGGCAACGTCGACATGGACGCCTAATCGATGTCGGCGCTACCACGTTCCACCCACGACGACGACGCGGTCGAAGAGACCGTCGTCGGTCCGGCGATATCGATCCGTGGCCGCATCGAGGGCGAGGAAGACCTCCGCGTCGAGGGCCGGGTCGAAGGCTCGATCTCGCTGACCGAGACGCTCTACGTCGAGCCCGGCGGGGTCGTGCTCGCGCAGGTCCAGGCCCGCGACGTCGTCATCTCGGGCATCGTGATCGGCGACATCACGGCGCTCAACTGCGTCACGCTCAACAAGGCGGCCAAGCACGTCGGCAACATCTCGTCGCCGCGCATCATCATCGCAGATGGGGCCTCGTTCCGCGGTGATGTGATCATGGACGGCGAGGGCTTCACCCCGCCCGCCCGCGAGCGCACCCGCGCGACCTCGACGGTGCCGCGCTCGACCTCCACCCGCACCGCCACGGCCACGCCCGCGCGGGTA